>NZ_JBGONY010000051.1:0-36581 GCF_041439375.1 Vibrio crassostreae
ACAGATTGATAGGTTTAAATTGTTAAAGAGCTTCACTTGTTGAGCGTTCCTTTTAAGTAAGGAGCCTCTCTAAGTGGACGGCCATTCTAGCGAATTAACATTCAGTGTCAAACACTTTTTGAAAATTAATTTTTTGTCGCTTTCCGTCTGACTGATTGTTGCTGAAGCCTTGTGGCGTCTGCCGTCTCAGTGGTGTCGCATTATAGGGAACCCACTCAGCTTAGCAACTACTTTTTCATAAAAAATGAATAAATAGGGGTTAACTGCCTAATAGTTCACCTAAACAGAAAAAAGAGAACATTTCTGCTCTCTTTTCGCTCAAAATCCAAAAGAATTCTTAGATAAATGCGTAAGCATCTGCGTACATATGGTCACGCTTTGCTTCTTTATTCTGAGTAAACATGTCTCTTGCAGCGCCTGCCATTTCGAAACGACCCGCAATGTAGATATCGAAATCAGCTAATGATTCGAAACTTTGCGTGATTGCTTCTAATACATTACCCGTTTGACCGTGCCAAACTTCAGGTGCTTCTTCTACTACTGGTACAAAATGCACATTGCTGTGTTTTGCTGCAATGTCGACAAGCTCTTCTTTCGCATACAGCTGACACTCATCTTTTGCACCCCAGTATAGATGAATCTCTTTTTTACTGTTCTGCGCGATGCAGTGATCGAGAATAGAGCGCACGTAGCTAAAGCCAGTACCACCAGCAATTAGTAACAGAGGACGATCGCTTTCTTCTTTAACCCACGCATCACCGTGCGGAGCATCAATAGCTATATCGCCATCTTCAGCTTGCGCTTTCTTCATTGCCTCAACGACTTCTGAAGCGTAAGCATTGTGCTCAGCTGCACCAATGTGTAACTCAAGCTCGCCTTCATGGCGACAAGGGCTACTTGCAATCGAAAATGGACGCTTATCTTTCTCGCCCATTTCAACCATCAGGTACTGGCCCGCTTTAAAAGCGACCGGTGTTTCTGGGTGAAGTAGGATTTGGTAAGTATTACAAGCCAAAGGCTCGATAGACTTCACTTTACATTTAATAGTCATGTTCTTCCTCTTACTAACCCTTAATCGGCAAAGGTTAGAACTAAATTACTTTCTGCAAATGCTTGGCAAGCAAAAATCCAGCCTTGTTGCTGCTCTTTCTCTGTGAGCATGGGTTCAAGGTGGTAACTCACTTGCCCTTCTAATTTTTTGCACATACACATTGCGCATGCGCCAACTTGGCAACGGTTTGGGAAATAGATATCGCTGTTGAGCGCAGCATCCAAGACCGTTTGCCCTTTTTCTACTGTGAAACTGATGTTTTCTGGGTATAAGACTACTTGGTAGCTCATGAAATTCCTAGCTGTTCCCAGATGCTATCAATCTTTTTCACAACATCAGGATCTTTTGTGATTGGTACACCCCACTCACGCAAGCATTCACCTTCCCACTTATTGGTCGCATCGAGGCCCATTTTTGAGTGTCCAGTTTCATTCTGTAGGAATAACGTATCTCTGGCCGGATCCATTCTTGTCGTTACCGCCCAAATGATGTCATTCCAATCACTCACATTGACATCGCCGTCACACACGATAACAAACTTGTTCTCATCAAATTGAGACCAAACCGCTTCCATGATTTTCTTGCCATTACCGGCTGCTTGCTTATCAATACACACCACAATCATGCTGGCATTGTCGTTTTGCAGGTGAATATCAATAATTTCAGGGTGAGCCTTGGTTAGCTCAGCCAAGCTACCCTCTATATATTCACTATTTACAGGTGCTGCTTGGACATCTGGCGATAGCGCTAACTCTGCGTCCCACTTCTTAGTGATATCTAGGCCCATCTTAGAACCTAACCCAACCACGGGTGAGGCAAAATCCAATGAATCGATCGGCGTGTTCTCTATCATCAGGCTATCGCGTGACGGATCCATATGTTCGCACATCGCTGCGGTTACTTGAGACCAATCACGTGCGTTCACATCCTCATCGCACACCAATACAAACTTGGTGTACATGAATTGACGCAAGAAAGACCATACACCCATCATCACGCGCTTAGCGTGACCTGGGTATTGCTTCTTCATGGTCACTACTGCCATTCGGTACGAACAACCTTCAGGCGGTAGATAGAAATCTTCAATCTCTGGGAACTGCTTTTGAAGAATAGGAACAAACACTTCATTTAGCGCAACCCCCAATACCGCAGGCTCATCCGGTGGACGGCCAGTATAGGTGCTGTGATAGATAGGGTTCTCGCGCATGGTTACATGAGTAATAGTAAACACATGGTGCTTTTCTTTCTCGTTGTAGTAACCAGTATGGTCTCCGTAAGGCCCTTCATCCGCAAATTCATTCGGGTCGATGTAACCTTCCATCACGATTTCCGCACTTGCAGGAACCTCTAAGTCGTTGCTGATTGATTTAACGACCTCAGTTTTACTACCACGTAGTAAGCCTGCAAACGCGTACTCAGATAAAGTATCCGGAACTGGCGTAACCGCACCAAGAATGGTAGCTGGGTCGGCACCAAACGCTACCGATACCGGAAATGGTTTACCAGGGTTGGTTTCCATCCAATCGCGCAAATCCAGCGCTCCACCACGGTGGGCTAACCAACGCATGATGATTTTATTCTTACCGATTTTTTGCTGGCGATAGATGCCTAAGTTTTGGCGTTTCTTGTTTGGACCACGAGTAACCGTTAAACCCCATGTTAGTAATGGTGCGACATCGTCAGCCCAACAGCTCATCACCGGAATTTTATCTAGGTCGACGTCATCGCCTTGCCATACCACTTGTTGGCAAGCCGCTTTGCGAAGGCGTTTAGCCGGCATGTTTAAGACTTGCTTAAACACGGGCAGTTTATCAAGAGCGTCTTTAAAGCCTTTTGGTGGCTCTGGTTCTTTTAGGTAAGCAAGCAACTTGCCCACTTCACGCAGCTCTTTGACTTCCTGACGCCCCATACCAATAGCAACCCGGTTAGGTGTACCAAATAGGTTGGTCAAAACAGGCATGTCGTAGCCTACTGGATTTTCAAACAAAAGAGCCGGGCCACCAGCACGTAGAGTACGGTCGCTAATCTCGGTCATTTCGTAGTCTGGATCGACTGGGTGAGAAATGCGTTTCAACTGACCAATACTTTCAAGATGGTCGATAAAATCACGTAAATCTTTAAAACTCATAGGGCTTCTACATGCTGATTATTCTGCGCTCAGTATATCAAAAAGGGTGACGCTGAGATCCCCCTTTTTAGTGTGGTTATTGAAAGGCAAAATCCACTTTACGGTAATGCTTGCTCGATCAAAGAGCTCTTCACCTGAGGGTTATCATTGACGAGATCTTGCAACCATCGCGTATGACCTTGTTTGGCAAGTTCACGCGCGACTAAAGGCGCTTCATCGGCAATCGCCATCCTAGAGACAAGAAACTGCTTCACCTCTTCTGATAACGGGTTAACCTTGGTAAGCAAAGTAATCGCTTCATCTTTCAAACGCGGGTTTTTGGTCGCCGCCATCACCTGTTCAAGTGCGAACGTTTGTTTGGTTCCAGCAAGGCGCACTAGCTCAGCTTGGCTATGATAATCGGCCTTCATTCTCCATAGAATTTTGTAGACCTCTGGGTCTTCGCTCACTTGCGCTAATCGAACCACCACCTCAGTAGAAGGTAACCAACTAACAATAGAAGATGCAGTGAGCTGCTTAGTTAGGTAATCAACCGCTTCAGGAGACAAACTGCCTAACTCTCTGATGAGCAGCGCTTCTCGCGTTTGAACTTGATGTTCAGATCCAGATAACCACTCTTTTAGGTCGAGTTCCTGCTTCTCTGCATCTAGTACAAACACCAGTGTCTTCTGATCTTGACGCCACTGTTTGATGAGACGATTAGCTATTGAAGGATAATTAAAGGCAGGTACCGTAAACTCGTAGCCATCTCCACGCTCTAATACTTGATAAGTGGGCGTGATAGCGAGTTGCTGCTCGATGAAGATGGACATCTTAGGTGTGAGTACGATTTTTTGCTGTTCGAGCTTCGTCAAGAGTTGGTAACGAGCCACCTCTTGTTGGGGAAATGTCAGGCGCTCAAGTGCAAAACGTAGCGAATTGACTTCGTCACGTACGACAAGCTCGAGTAGTTCAGCAGTTTTCAGTTTTACTTGATCATTCTCAAGCCAAGACTCTACTGTAAATGGAGACATCTCGGTGGCATAGCTCATACCAACCGGTGAAAATAACAGTGAAGTAGACAGGAGTAATGATGACAACAGTCCATGTTGCATTTTAACTTCCTTGTAACACTTTTGATCATTCTGCAAGCTGTCGCTACAAAATGCAAATAAAAAGCGCCACCCGAAGGCAGCGCTTATTAAATAACGATCAGCTAATCAATATTACTGACGACGCATTGCGTCAAAGAACTCATCGTTCGTTTTGGTCATTGCTAGCTTATCGATAAGGAATTCCATTGCGTCGATTTCGCCCATTGGGTGAACAATCTTACGCAGAATCCACATCTTCTGTAGTTCATCGTTCTTCGTAAGAAGCTCTTCACGACGAGTACCAGAGCGGTTGAAATCAATCGCTGGGAATACGCGCTTTTCCGCAATCTTACGGTTAAGGTGTAGTTCCATGTTACCTGTGCCTTTGAATTCTTCGTAGATAACTTCATCCATCTTAGAACCAGTATCAACCAGTGCTGTTGCGATGATCGTTAAGCTACCGCCTTCTTCTACGTTACGTGCCGCACCGAAGAAACGCTTTGGACGATGTAGAGCATTCGCGTCAACACCACCAGTAAGAACTTTACCTGATGAAGGAATCACAGTGTTGTAAGCACGAGCTAGACGAGTAATAGAATCCAGCAGGATAACCACGTCTTTCTTGTGTTCAACAAGGCGTTTCGCTTTCTCGATAACCATTTCTGCAACTTGTACGTGGCGAGATGCTGGCTCATCGAATGTTGAAGCAACTACTTCGCCTTTAACTAGACGCTGCATCTCAGTTACTTCTTCTGGACGCTCATCTATAAGTAGAACCATTAGTTCACACTCAGGATGGTTACGAGCAATGCTTTGAGCAATGTTTTGCAGAAGCATTGTCTTACCCGCTTTAGGCGGAGCAACAATCAGACCACGCTGACCTTTACCAATTGGAGATGCAAGGTCAAGAATACGGGCCGTAATATCTTCAGTCGCACCATTACCCGCTTCCATCACCATACGTTCGTTGGCGTGAAGAGGAGTAAGGTTTTCGAAAAGAATCTTGTTACGAGCGTTGTCTGGCTTGTCGTAGTTAACCGTGTTTACTTTAAGCAGTGCAAAGTAACGTTCGCCATCTTTAGGTGGACGGATTTTACCGCCAATAGAGTCACCAGTGCGAAGGTTAAAACGACGAATTTGGCTTGGAGATACGTAGATATCATCTGGGCCAGCCAGGTATGAACTGTCGGCGCTACGTAGGAAACCAAAACCGTCTTGAAGAATTTCTAGAACACCATCACCAAAGATGTCTTCACCACTTTTTGCATGCGCTTTAAGGATGGAGAAGATAATGTCTTGTTTTCTTAGGCGAGCTTGATTTTCAAGACCTAAGCTTTCGCTAAGTTTAACAAGCTCAGACACAGGTCTGTTCTTCAGTTCAGTAAGATTCATAGTGGTGGAAGTTTGTTTAGTCAAAATAGGATCTGTTTTCTTAAGTTAAGAAGGATTTGGTCACAGGATCGACCAAGAAGAGAAATTCGTTCAATTAACGTGCGATAAATTAGCACTAAAACTAAGACTAGTCCATAGCTTAGAAAAAACAAAACCGCGCATTTGTTAACTGCACGGTTTCTTTTCAAATGCTGACCTTATTAAAGGTTAGCGTCTAAGAACTCTTTAAGTTGAGTTTTAGATAGTGCACCAACTTTAGTCGCTGCTACGCCGCCATCTTTGAAAAGAAGTAGCGTTGGAATACCGCGAATACCAAATTTTGGTGGAGTACCAGCATTTTGGTCGATATTTAATTTACCGATTGTGAGCTTGCCTTCGTACTCGTCTGCGATTTCGTCAAGAATCGGCGCAATCATTTTACATGGACCACACCACTCTGCCCAAAAATCAACAAGAACAGGGCCTGCAGCGTTGATTACATCGTTATCAAAACCGTCATCAGTTAGCTGCAAAATCTTATCACTCATCTTCCACTCCAATGTATTTTTTAGAACTGGTTGGATGATAACCAGTAAATAGATGCCCTATTGGAATGTATTTACTTTCGTATTGCAAGCTTAAGCTGATATTCTATAGCAATGAAAAAGACGCATATCACAGAGCAAAAGTTCGCCGACTTGGATTTACTTCCGCAAGTCATTGAAGGATTGGAGAAAAAAGGGTTCGATTATTGTACCCCTATCCAAGCCTTGGCGCTCCCGGTACTGCTCACCGGCCAAGACATTGCAGGCCAGGCCCAAACGGGTACTGGTAAAACGCTTGCGTTTCTTACTGCTACTTTTAACCACCTGCTAAAAACACCTGAGCATGAAGGGCGTAAGCCTAACCAGCCACGTGCGATTATTATGGCACCAACGCGTGAACTCGCGATTCAGATCTACAACGATGCTGACTCTCTGGTTGAAAGCACAGGTATCAAGGCAGCACTTGCTTACGGTGGCGAAAGCTACGACAAGCAACTAGGTAAGATCGAAGAAGGCGCAGATATCTTAATTGGTACGACTGGCCGCATCATCGATTTCTACAAGCAAAAGGTATTTAACCTTAACCACATTCAAGCCGTTGTTCTTGACGAAGCTGATCGCATGTTCGATCTTGGTTTCATCAAAGACATCCGCTTCTTGTTTCGCCGTATGCCTGAGCCAAAAGATCGTCTGAACATGCTGTTCTCTGCGACATTGTCTTACCGCGTACAAGAGCTAGCATTCGAACACATGCACAACCCAGAGCATGTTGTTGTTGAGCCAGAGCGTAAAACAGGTCACCGTATTCAGGAAGAGCTGTTCTACCCATCAAATGAACACAAAATGGCACTTCTGCAGACGCTAGTTGAAGAAGAGTGGCCTGAACGCGCTATCATCTTCGCTAACACTAAGCACAAGTGTGAGTCTGTTTGGGGTCATCTAGCTGCAGATGGTCACCGTGTTGGCCTACTAACTGGCGATGTTCCTCAAAAGAAACGTGAAAAGATTCTTGAGCAATTCACTAAAGGTGATGTTGACCTACTTGTCGCAACCGACGTTGCAGCACGTGGCCTACACATTCCTCAAGTAACACACGTATTCAACTTCGACCTACCTGATGACTGTGAAGATTACGTTCACCGTATCGGCCGTACCGGTCGTGCTGGTGCAAGTGGTCACTCAATCAGCTTTGCTTGCGAAGATTACGCAATCAACTTGCCACCAATCGAAGAATACATTGAGCACGCGATCCCAGTGTCTGACTACGATGCTTCTGCACTGCTAGAAGATCTACCAGCACCATTGCGCTTACGCACACGTAACCCGCAACAACGCCGCTCGAACAACAATGGCCCACGCAACGGTAACCGTAAACCAAACCAGAACCGTCGCCCACGCCAACCGCGTCATAACAAGGAAGCTTAGTCGCTTATGAGTCAAACAGTGTCACCACCGCTTTACGCTGCAATCGACCTCGGGTCGAACAGTTTTCATATGCTCGTTGTGCGTCATATCGATGGCAGCGTACAAACCATGGCTAAAATTAAGCGCAAAGTGCGTTTAGCTGCAGGCTTAGATGAAAATAATGCGCTTAGTACAGAAGCCATGCAGCGCGGTTGGGACTGTTTGAGTCTCTTTGCAGAGCGACTGCAAGATATTCCAAAAGAAAATATCCGCATTGTCGGTACAGCGACCCTACGTACCGCTATCAATGTGGATATCTTTCTTGAGAAAGCGAACCAGATCCTTGGTTACGACATCAATGTTATCTCCGGTGAAGAAGAGGCTGCGACTATCTATAAAGGCGTAGCACACACTTCTGGTGGCAGTGGCCGCCGGCTGGTTGTTGATATTGGTGGCGCAAGCACCGAGATGATCATTGGTGAAGGCTTCTCAGCGAAAGCACTAACCAGCCTAAAGATGGGCTGTGTTACTTGGCTTGAACGCCACTTTAAAGATCGCCAATTAACCGCAACCAACTTTAACAACGCTATTGAAGCGGCGAAGTCGACGTTGGCTCCTATCCTCGATAGCTACACTGATATCGGATGGGATGTGTGTGTGGGCGCCAGTGGTACCGTTCAGGCACTACAAGAAATCATGTTGGCTCAAGGCATGGATGAAGTAATTACTCATGCCAAACTTAAGCGCCTACAGAAACAAGCGATGATTACTGAGCGCTTGGAAGAGCTAGAAATTGAAGGACTGACTCTTGAACGCGCATTGGTGTTCCCGAGTGGACTTTCAATTCTTATTGCTATTTTTGAGCTGCTTGAAATTGATTCAATGACACTCGCAGGCGGTGCACTCCGTGAAGGCCTAGCCTACGAGATGGTTGATGAGTTGCGCCAAGAAGACATTCGTGCACGTACCATTAAGAGTGTTCAATCACGCTACCAAATGGACGTAAGCTACGGTGAACAAGTTGCTGTAGTCGCACAAACGCTGCTAGAGCAAGCAGGCGCCGAAGCGTGGGTTTCAGAACCTCAAGCTGGTGTGCTACTGCAAACGGCAGCTAAGCTTCATGAGATTGGTTTAACCATCGATTTCAAAAAAGGCGGTGAGCACAGCGCATACCTACTGCAGAACTTAGACCTACCAGGCTTTACTCGAGCGCAAAAGCACTACTTGGGTGAGTTAACTCGTCGCTACCGTGAACAGTTAACCTCATTACCAGAGCAGCACGCTATCTCAGGCACCAGCAGCAAGCGTATTTTACGTATTTTGCGTTTAGCTATTTTGTTGACTCACCGTCGCAATCCAGCACTAGAGCCTGAGTTTAAGCTTGCAACCGATGGTAACAATCTGACCTTGACGCTTTCTAAGCAATGGCTAGCAGACAACCCGCTGACCGCTGCTGAGCTAGAGATCGAGTCGAATAGACAAACCGATATTGGCTGGCCATTGAATATTGAATGCCTCTGATATTAGTACCTGACGCTAGGAATTAAAAAAGCCCAAGTTAGTAGACTAACTTGGGCTTTTTCTTATCTTTGCATTAATGCGTTTCTAATCTGATCCTTAAACGTTCACGCCTGTCGCTTTAAAGTCAGGGTTCACAGCCGTTAGCTTTCTAACAATGTAGTTCAGAAGCACGCCGTACATAGGCACGAATAAACCTAAGCTGATGATAAGTTTGAATCCGTAATCGACTAAGGCAATCTCAGTCCAATGCTCGGCCATGAATGGATCTGGGCTTTGGTAGAAAGCAATCGCAAAGAACGCGATGGTATCAATAGCATTACCGAATAACGTTGAGCATGTTGGGGCAACCCACCATTGTTTAAGCTGACGTAGGCGGTTAAAAACATGCACATCCAAGATCTGACCAAGCAAGTAAGCCATGAAGCTCGCCGCGGCGATACGTGCAACAAACAGGTTGAACTCGCCTAGTTGGCTAAACCCTTGGAATGAACCTTCAAAGAATACCACTGACAAGAAATAAGAAACGGCCAGTGCAGGTAGCATCACTAAGAAAATGATTTTACGAGCAAGCTGCGCGCCAAAAATGCGTACGGTCAGATCGGTCGCTAGGAAGATAAACGGGAAAGTGAAAGCACCCCAAGTGGTGTGCATACCGAAAACGGTAAAAGGTAGCTGAACCAGATAGTTGCTTGATGCAATAATGACTAAATGGAACAAAACTAATAATGCTAGGGCTTTGCGCTGTTGCGCAGGGGTAAAGTTACTCATGCTGTACCTTTTTAGTTTGGTTTGGGGGTGAGGGAACCCAAATCGAGTCATTTCTTCGAATAATCTAAGAAAGCTCTTACCAATAATGTGAATTAAAAAATGTATCAAAAAATTGCTCTACTGAGCGGCGGGCGATTATACATTAATCAATATTGGCTGCAACGGTGAGAACAGACGCAAACGTTTATTCTCACTTTTATTGGTGAGCGAAGTTAAAAACCGCGTTTGAAAAGCGTCGCGAGATAATCAAACTCTTCTCGGCTTTCTTCAGCGTTTAGCGACTCAAACCAGATTGATTCACTGTAATGTTCAGACTTTAAAAACATCCGACAACCTTCAAAATCAATCAACCAAGAGTGCATGTCAGCGTCCCATTGTTTTTCAACCACAGAAGCGGACAGTAACGCCACCAGCTTTTCACCTAACACTTCATAAGAATCAAAATCAAAACTTGGAGACGTAATCAATAAACGCCCTTCCTCAGCTAAATACTCTCTTAAGCCAAATTCTGTTTGTGTTGTCATGTCCCTATCAACCTTATTCTTTTTCTATGACCTAGTCGTTTTTAGAAGTTAAATGATTCTGCAAACTAACCGTGTGTCGTGATGTGTTCTTGAATCAAATCTAAGAATGGATCTGCGTACTTATCGAGTTTACGCTGACCAACACCGTTAACCGCCAACATCTCACCGTATGAGGTTGGCAGTACTTCGGCCATATCAATCAGAGTCGCGTCACTGAATACCACATAAGGTGGCAAACCATCTTCATCAGCAATCGACTTACGCAGCTTACGCAGTTTGGCAAACAGCTTCTTATCGTAATTCTTGCTACTCAGTTTATCGGACTTAGCATTGCGCACTGCCGTGTCTAAACGAGGCACTGCCAGCTCCAAAGACATCTCACCACGCAGTAGCGGACGGGCTTCTTCTGTTAACTGTAACGTCGAGTTACGGGTGATATTCTGGAACAACAAGCCCTTGTGAATTAACTGACGGAAGATACTGATCCAGTAGTCGTGGCTGTGATCGCGGCCAATGCCGTAAGTAGACAGCTTGTCATGACCATTATCGCGGACACGGATGTTCTGCATACCGCGCATCACTTCAACCACATAGCCCATACCAAACGACTGATTCACACGGTACACACAAGACAATGCCTTCTGCGCCTCTTGGGTCGCATCAAAATGCTTAGGTGGGTCGATACAGATATCGCAGTTGCCACATTGCTTCTCACGATATTCACCAAAGTAGTTAAGCAGAACCTGACGACGACAGGTTTGTGCTTCAGCAAAGGCACTCATCGCGTTCAGCTTGTGCATCTCAACTTGTTTTTGCGGGCCTTCTTCTTTCTCATCCAACATACGACGCAGCCAACCCATATCAGCAGGGTCAAACAGCATCATGGCTTCAGCAGGCAAGCCATCACGACCAGCACGGCCAGTCTCTTGATAGTAAGACTCAATGTTGCGTGGAATATCAAAGTGCACCACAAAGCGAACGTTGGGTTTGTTGATACCCATACCAAACGCCACGGTTGCAACAACGATCTGGATATCATCACGTTGGAAGGCTTCTTGAACGTAAGCGCGCTCATCGGTGTCCATGCCTGCGTGATAACCCGCAGCACGAATACCGTTGTTACACAGCTTCTCGGTCACCATTTCTACTTTCTTACGACTACCACAGTAGATGATGCCGCAATTGCCCTTTTGTGTTTCTAAGTAGCGAACCACCTGTGACACGGGCTTATGCTTCTCAACTAGGTTATAGCGAATGTTAGGACGGTCAAAACTACCCAAGTAGGTATGTGGATCCACCAGCTGCAGACGCGAGATAATATCTTTACGTGTTGCATCGTCAGCGGTTGCCGTCAGCGCCATATAAGGCACATGCGGGAAATACTGTTTAAGTTGACCTAATGATGCGTACTCAGGGCGAAAGTCGTGACCCCATTGAGAGATACAGTGCGCCTCATCCACCGCAATCATCGAAAGCGGTAAACCTTGAAGACGTTCGATAAAGTCGCGCATCAACACACGCTCTGGCGACACATAAACCATCTTCAATTGGCCCGAATTCATGCGATTGAACACACTCATCAGTTGGTCTCGTGGCATTGAAGAGTTAATGCACTCAGCCGCAACACCGTTCGCCTTCAATTGATCGACCTGGTCTTTCATAAGAGAGATCAACGGTGAGATAACCAGAGTGAGCCCTTGACGAACCAAAGCAGGAATCTGGTAACACAGTGATTTACCACCACCGGTTGGCATAATCACCAAGCTGTCTCGGCCTTCAACGGCCAGGTCAATGACCTCTTGCTGACCATCGCGAAAGCTTTGATAACCAAACACATCTTGTAAGATGGTTTGCGCATCATTCGCGGGAGTTGGTATTTGCTCAGCAATCAGAGTGGCGGTCATTGTGGTTCCTAATCGAGGTATGAAATCAGCAAGCATCTTCGGCAAGCAAGTCGCACATTGTAGAGGGGAACGCTGGCGAATTAAACCGCAAATTGTTAGGTGAAAAGGGTTATCGCTCCTATACTGACCAACTCTCTTATAAATCTTATTAATAAGCACTCTGTGCTAGAGAAAGATGCATGACTCCAGAAGAACAACAACGTACGCGCCAAGGTATTTTGCTTGCTATCGGTGCTTACACCATGTGGGGTATCGCCCCTATATATTTCAAATCTTTAAGTGACGTTTCCCCGTTAGAGATCCTTAGCCACCGTGTAGTATGGTCTTTTTTCCTACTCGCTTTTTTACTACACATTGGCCGCAGCTGGCGTAAAGTGCGCGACACCTTGACATCAAAACCAAAAATGCTCTATTTGGTAGCGACCTCTACTTTAGTGGGTGCCAACTGGCTGATCTTTATCTGGGCGGTCAACTCCAATCACATGCTTGATGCCAGTTTGGGGTATTACATCAACCCGCTAATTAACGTGTTGCTCGGTATGCTCTTCCTCGGCGAACGCTTACGTAAGCTGCAATGGTTTGCAGTGGCTCTTGCTGCGATTGGCGTATTAATCCAATTAGTTGCCTTCGGTTCAGTGCCGATCGTCGCCATTGCCCTAGCCTTTAGCTTTGGTTTTTATGGTTTACTGCGTAAAAAGGTGAGCTTAGAAGCGCAAACCGGTTTGTTCATCGAAACCTTGGTTATGTTGCCTCTCGCAGCAACGTACCTACTGTTTATTGCTGATAGCCCAACCTCGGACTTCTCAATGAACCCGATGCAACTCAATCTGTTACTGGTTGCTGCTGGTGTTATTACCACCATTCCACTGCTGTGCTTTACCGGCGCTGCAACACGCTTGAAGCTATCGACCCTCGGCTTCTTCCAGTACATTGGACCAAGCTTAATGTTCTTGTTAGCGGTGCTGATTTATGGCGAAGCGTTTACCAGTGACAAAGCGATTACCTTCGCCTTTATTTGGGGAGCGTTGGTGATATTCAGCTTTGACGGTCTGCGTAACAACAGAAAGAACAAACGCGCTAAGCAGTAACACTGATCGTTTTTTACAAGACAATCCCTTAATACGAAGATAAGCTTGGTTGAATTGATGACTATTTAACCAAGCTTTTTTGTACCATGGATAAAGTCCACTATTACTCTACCCCAACAGATGATATCAGCCTGATCCAAGCTCAATACCAAGAGTTTGCCTTTCAGCGCCACTATCATTTGGACTTTCACATTGGTTTAATTACCCAAGGGCAGCAAAAATTCGCCTATAAAGGGACTAGCCATCATGTTGGCGCAGGCCAAGTTGTCATCATGCCACCCGATGAACTGCATGATGGGCATTCCAAACTCGATTCGGGTTATCAAGTCAGCGTGTTCGCAGTTTCTCCCCAGTGGTTTCAAGATCTTGCCGATCCCAAGCAAAATGGTCACACATTAGGCTTTTCTGAGTTGATCCTCTCCGATCAAGCTGCATTTTCAAAATTACGCAACCTACACGGTCTGTTAATCAATCAAAACATCAGCCAACTCGCTCAAGATTGCTTACCATTCGAGGGATTCACGACGATTGTCGATCGTTATGCGAAATTTGGATCCAAGAGCGACATCAAATTGGGTAATCAATCGATTGATACGCTAAAAGACTATTTGATGGCAAATTTGGATCAGCCAGTGCGATTAGAACAACTGTCTGAGCTGTGCGGCTTAACCACAACTCAATTCCAACGCCACTTTAAAAACAGAATGGGCATCACGCCATACGCATGGCTGAGCCGCTTACGTATGGAGCAGAGCATGCGCCTGATTAAATCTGGGATATGTGGTACCAAGGTCGCGTACCAAGTGGGCTTCTATGATCAAGCACACTTCTCCAAAGCATTCAAAACTACATTCGGCGTCCCGCCCTCACAAATCAACTAAGTGTTGATAATTTACAATTGCTCGATTTCAAATCACGGTAAGCTACGCTCAATACGATTACTTATTTAAAAATAGCGGCAGCGTTATTGAGAGCTAACATGAATGAAGTCACCATACTGATCACCCTCGCCTCAATCCACTTCATCGCTTTGATGAGCCCCGGCCCTGACTTTGCGTTAGTCGTGCAAAATGCGACGCGTCACGGCAGACAAACAGGCTTGTACATCGCGCTTGGCCTATCTTGTGGGATTTTACTGCATTCATTGCTGAGCCTGACGGGAATCAGTTATCTAGTCCACCAGCAACCAACCATATTTGCCATTATCCAATTGGCTGGCGGTAGCTACTTGCTGTATTTAGGCTACGGTGCACTAAAAGCAACCTGGCAACTCATTCAGAACCACGACGATGACGCCGATACCGTCAATTCCAAAGATCTGATTCTCACGAATAAGCGTCAGGCATTTTCGAAAGGGTTTGCGACCAATATTCTCAACCCAAAGGCTTTGGTGTTTTTTATCAGCTTGATGTCAAGCTTAGTGCCTGCCGACATGTCACTTTCAGGCAAAGGGTTTGCACTGCTGATCCTGTTCGGCCTATCACTGTTCTGGTTCTCTCTATTAGCGTGGATGCTTTCTACGAAGGCACTACAAAAGAAGCTGAGTGAAGCGACGGTCTACATTGATGGCTTATGTGGCGTGGTGTTCAGCCTAATTGGCGTCAGTATTCTTTGGCAGTCGCTGTCTGGTCTAATCGCTTAAATTCGAATCAAGATTACAATTCGTTAACAACGCACTGGCTATCTTATCTTTCCACTGCCAATCTAGCTCTGCATATGAAAAGGAGAAGATCATGCAGTGGAAAACAAAACTAACAACCCTCGCCACTTCTACCCTACTTTTTGCCTCTCACGTCAGTTGGGCAAATCAAGCTGCCGATTCCGTCGCTCCCGAACAAAGTAGTGGTTTAGAAACCAAACAACTCGTAAAAGCTAACGACTGGATGGTCACCGCGGCTAACCCTCTGGCGACCCAAGCAGGTGCCGATGTACTTGCTCGTGGTGGTAACGCGATTGATGCCATGGTTGCCGTGCAACTGATGCTTGGCTTAGTTGAGCCGCAATCGTCAGGTATTGGTGGTGGCGCGTTCCTTGTTTATTTTGATGGCAAGGACAAGCAACTCAAAACCTACGATGGCCGTGAAACTGCACCACTTGATGCCACACCACGTCTATTCCAAGACGAAAACGGACAACCGCTTAAGTTTTACGAAGCTGTGGTTGGTGGTCGCTCTGTTGCTACACCGGGAACAGTCCAATTGCTGTGGGACACTCACCAGAAGTACGGCAAGCTCGAATGGGCATCACTGATTAAGCCTATTGCTCAGCTGGCTGAAGAAGGTTTTACTATTAGTCCACGTTTAGCGACCTTGATTGAACATGACCAAGAGCGACTAAGCCGCTTTGCGACAACTAAAGCCTACTTCTTCAATGCCGATGGCAGCCCGAAAACTGCAGGTACTCTACTTAAGAACCCAGAATACGCTGCAACGTTAAACGCTATCTCAAAGGATGGTGCTAAGGCTTTCTATCAAGGCGAGATTTCTACTGACATCATCAACACTGTGCAAACGGCTAAAGGTAACCCGGGCGTCTTGGCACAAAAAGACTTCGATGCGTATTCAATTAAGCAACGTGAACCGGTTTGTTCCGCTTATGAGAGTTACGATATCTGTGGAATGGGACCACCAAGTTCAGGCGCATTAACGGTTGGACAGATCTTAGCGATGACCGAGCAGTTTGACCTCAAATCCTGGGGGCCTAACGATGCGAGATCTTGGCAAGTGTTAGCGGACGCTTCTCGCCTAGCCTTTGCAGACCGAGGGATGTACATGGCAGACCAAGATTACGTACCAATGCCAACTCAAGGGTTAGTGAATACTGACTATTTGCAGGAACGTGCCCAGTTAATTACCGCAGGTAAGGCACTAGAGAGTGCGCCATCAGGCACCCCGCCGTGGGATCACGCAATGCTGCGCAGCCAAGATGTATCTATTGAACTGCCGTCCACCAGCCACTTCAATATTGTTGATAGCGATGGCAATGTCGTTTCGATGACTACCACGATTGAGAATGCCTTTGGCTCACGCTTGATGGTGAGAGGCTTCCTACTCAACAATGAGCTAACGGACTTCTCATTCAAGACGCACAACGATGGTAAGCCTATCGCCAACCGACTTGAACCGGGCAAGCGTCCACGCTCTTCAATGGCACCCACCACAATCATGCAAGACGATAAGCCTTACATGGCGATTGGTTCTCCGGGCGGCAGTCGAATCATAGGTTACGTGGCACAAGCAATCATTGCCCATACCCAGTGGGACATGGATATTCAGCAAGCGATCAACCAACCACACTTCCTAAACCGTTTCGGAACCTTAGATTTGGAAAAAGGAACATCAGCGGAAAACTTCAAACCTGAGCTAGAAAAGATGGGATTTGAGGTCAACGTTCGCGATCTTAACTCCGGTTTACACGCTATTCGTCTCACAAAAGATGGTCTAGAAGGCGCTGCAGACCCTCGTCGTGAAGGTGCAGCCATTGGTCAGTAGGGAATAATTCTCCCTTTTTACTCGCTGCCTTGTGCGAGATCTCTCACAAGGCAGTGAGTAAATATCGACATTTAACTGCGAAATTAAGCACCCATACACTGTAACCAATTGAAATTAAACAATACGTACATTTATCATTCAAATAATTATATAGAAATTCGCTTATGCACCATTGCTGATAAATAAGGAATCGGTAATATGAGTGGTGTCGGAAGGATGCTGACACGGAACAGGAAACGCCAAGGACTTGGTTATCTTCAGGATGAAGATTCGATTACTCAGGATGAATAATCGGCATGGATAGCGAAATGGACATTGAATGGACGCAATAGTAACTAGGATGGTTACTACTAAGGAAAGACAATGGACACCTCTGGATGAGGAAAGGACTGAACATCAGGATGATGTAAAGGACACCGCTCAAGGAACAAGTGACGCGCGCTAACGAGGATTGTTGGCAGATCAGGATAAGATCAAGGACACCGCTAGGAAGGCGACGAAAGGAATACGCTGAAGGATAACAGCACACTATCATGGATTTGATGCATGGAGCACACTTAGTAGCCGGATTGCTGCGAGTAAGACTATAGACCCCGATGAGCGCAAGCTCTCGGGGTTTTTCTTTATCTGTCGTCCCACCATCTCTTCCCCTAAAACAAACAAATCAAAGACCTTTGATTACAATTCTGACATTTAAACCATTCACTTCTTAACCACTTCCGAGTAACGTAAGTCTTACTAGGCTCAACTAGTTTCATAACCATAATTAAAATAAGGACAAATTCATGTCACACGTTACCTTCAAAGGCGCTGCTGTACCGCTAACTGGCACATTCCCACAAACTGGCGAACAGGCACCAAGTTTTGCACTGACTGCAGGCGATCTTTCTGAACTGACTCTTGCTTCCCTTGAAGGCAAGAAAGTGGTTCTAAACATCTTCCCAAGCATCGACACAGCCACTTGTGCAACGAGCGTACGCACGTTCAACGCAAAAGCGGCAGAGCTTGAGAACACGGTTGTTGTTTGTATTTCTGCTGACCTACCGTTTGCTGCGGGTCGCTTCTGCGAACTAGAAGGCATTGAAGGCGTTCAACACGCCTCAACTTTCCGTTCTCCTGCATTCGCATCAGACTACGGCGTAGCGATCGCTGAAGGCCCACTATCAGGCCTAACAACACGCGCAGTTGTCGTTGTTGATGAAAAAGGTGTGGTAACACACAGCGAGTTGGTTGCAGAGATCACTGAAGAACCAAACTACGAAGCGGCACTTGCTGCACTGTAAGTCTCCTTCCTAGGCAGAAATGCCTTAAGCTCGATTCAGCCTATTCAGCACAGTACCGAGCAATAAAAAAGAGCAGCCATTGGCTGCTCTTTCTGTTTTTTATACGGATTACTTTTCAATGCTGAATAGTTTCAGATATCGAACTATTTTCTACATGCTGAAGTAGCAAATTACAACTGTTCTAAACGAGCATAAGCCGTTACTAACCACTTGATGCCTTCACCGTTAAACGCGACTTGAACTCGGCTCTGCGGGCCACTTCCCTCGAAGTTGATGATGGTACCTTCACCAAATTTAGGGTGCTTAACGCGAGATCCCAAGCTAAAGCCTGTTTCGTTGAAATTCTCTTTCACGGCAGTTTGGCTAAAACGCCCACTGCTTGCTGGACGGCTCACTTGCGCTTTCATACGAACTTCATCCAGACATGTCTCTGGTAGTTCACGTATAAAGCGTGATGGTTTGTGGTACTTGTCCTGACCGTACAAGCGACGCATCTCAGCGTAAGTGATATAAAGCTTCTCCATCGCACGGGTCATGCCTACATAGCACAAGCGACGTTCTTCTTCTAAACGCCCCGCTTCTTCTGCAGACATCTGGCTTGGGAACATGCCTTCTTCAACGCCAACCATGAATACTATTGGGAACTCTAGGCCTTTGGCACTGTGCAGGGTCATTAACTGAACCGCATCATCAAACTCATCAGCCTGACCTTCACCCGCTTCCAAAGCTGCATGAGTCAAGAATGCCGTTAGCATGCTCATTTCATCTGCTTCTTCTGGCTTCTCGAACTGACGAGTTGCCGTTACCAATTCTTCCAAGTTCTCAATACGCGCTTTCGATTTCTCGCCTTTCTCTTGCTCGTACATCGCAAATAGACCCGACGACTTAATCACATGGTCGGTTTGTTCATGCAGGCTAAGTTCTAGCGTATCATCTTCAAGCGCATTAATAAGCTCGATAAAGCGACTCAATGCACCCGCAGCACGACCGGGGAGCACTTGTTCTTCTATCAAAGCAACACTTGCTTCCCACATGGTTGCACCACGATCACGAGCTGCAAGACGAATCGTTTCTAACGTTTTATCACCCAAGCCACGCGTTGGCGTATTGACGACACGCTCAAATGCAGCATCATTACTGCGATTACTCATTAGGCGCATGTAGCTCAAAGCATCTCTGATTTCTTGACGCTCGAAGAATCGCATGCCGCCGTAGATTCGGTAAGGCAGACCACCTTGAATCAAAGCTTCTTCAAGAACACGCGATTGGGCGTTATTACGATAAAGCATTGCCGTATCTTCTAGCGCGCCGCCTTTCTCCTGCCACTCTTTGATTTTGCTGACCGTGAAACGCGCTTCATCGAGCTCGTTGTATGCTGAGTACACAGAGATTGGCTCGCCATCGTTACCATCGGTCCACAGCTCTTTACCCATACGTTCAGTGTTGTTCGAGATAAGCTCATTCGACGCCTGTAGAATGGTTTTGGTTGAACGGTAGTTTTGTTCGAGTCGAACCGTCGAAGCTCCTGGGAATTCATCCAAGAACTTCTGAATATTTTCGATCTTCGCACCACGCCAGCCATAAATAGATTGGTCATCATCACCCACGATCATCACACGACAATCCGGGCCAGCCATCATACGTAACCAAGCGTATTGGATGTTGTTGGTATCTTGGAATTCGTCGACAAGAATGTGCTTAAAGCGAGCTTGGTAGTGTTCGCGGATGTGTTTCTTATCGCGCAATAATTCATGCGATCTCAACAAGATTTCAGCAAAGTCGACCAAGCCAGCACGATCACACGCTTCTTGGTAAGCAGAATAGATCTTTAACCACGTTTGAGTTATTGGATCATGGTAGGCGTCAATGTGACTTGGGCGCAGACCTTCGTCTTTCTTGCCATTGATCCACCAAGAAGCTTGCTTGGCAGGCCACTGCTTTTCATCAAGGTTTTGCGCCTTGATTAAGCGGCGTAGCAAACGAATCTGATCATCAGAATCTATGATCTGGAAATCTTCTGGCAGTTTTGCATCGAGGTAGTGAGCACGAAGGATGCGGTGACAAATACCGTGGAAGGTGCCGTTCCACATGCCTGACGAGCTGCCCATCATCAGCTCTTCAATACGACCACGCATCTCTGCTGCCGCTTTGTTGGTGAAGGTAACCGACATGATAGAGAACGGCGATGCTTGCTCTACGCTTTGCAGCCAAGCGATGCGATGCACCAACACTCGCGTTTTACCACTGCCAGCACCTGCCAGAATAAGTAGGTTTTCTAAAGGTGCTGCGACCGCCTCACGTTGTTTATCGTTTAGGCCATCGAGTAAAAGCGAAGGATCTATCATTGGATATGCTCACTACTGGGTATTTATACATAAAAGCTGATTATAACCTAAACACTAGGCTGCGTTTAGGATAATAAGAAGAAAAAACAATCAAAAAATAACATCATATAATCAGCAACTTAATAGCTAACACATCATTAATATTGATATTTTTTATAATGCAGTGAAATTATTTCCGAGTTCTTCCTATCCTTTTTAGTAAGCAAGTTAACAACTTATTAACCTGCGATATAAAAATACTATTAAGTCCTAGAGGGAATGACTATGAAAAATTCTAATCTTGCTGTTACAGCTGCAATCACAAGTGTACTAGCGTTCGGCGGTGCAGTTCTTACATCAGCACCTGCGGAAGCAGCAGCGAAAGAAAAATGCTACGGCGTGGCAAAAGCTGGCCAAAATGATTGTGCAACCAAAACAAGCTCATGTGCAGGTACAGCAAAAGAAGACAACCAATCAGATGCATTCGTAGTCGTTCCTAAAGGACTATGTGGCAAGTTATCAGGTGGTAGCACCCAATCATCATAATTGAGCTGCTTAGTATGGTGGGCTGACATTCAGCTCACCTCCACTTCCAATTAGGAGAACCGTTGTGACTCAAACTCTTCACCCCAATGCAGGGGTTGGCCTTAGAACACCGCACTTAGATTTCTTTAGCCAAAATCCATCTCTAGTGAGTTGGTTAGAGGTTCACAGCGAGAACTACTTTTTAGCTCAATCACCGCAACGCCAACAACTCAGAGAAATTCGTAACGCACACAGCATAAGTTGCCACGGTGTTGGGTTGTCTCTCGGTTCTGTTGAGCGCATCAACCCAAATCACTTACTGCAGTTAAAAGATCTGATTGATGATATCGACCCCTTCTTGGTTTCTGATCATCTCAGCTGGAGTCAGACTGGCGGTCATTACTTCAATGACTTGCTGCCGCTGCCTTATACCGAAGAGGCGTTAGAAGTCTTTTGCCGTAATGTCATCGAGGTTCAAGACAGCCTGCAACGCCCGATGCTGATTGAAAATCCATCGAGTTATCTAGCCTTCAAGCATTCAACCATCCCTGAGTGGGAGTTTTTGGCTGAGGTACAAAAGCGTACTGAGTGTCGCCTACTGCTCGATTTCAATAATATTTTCGTCTCATCTTTTAATCATGGCTTTAGTTGTGAAGAGTACTTAAGCGGAATACCTGCAGACAAAGTGGAAGAGATTCACTTGGCAGGTTTTACCAAAAAGAAGCTTGAGCAAGGTGAGATCTGGATAGACACACACAGTAAACCTGTCTGTGACGAAGTGTGGAAACTCTACACTGACTGGGTAGCACAACATGGTTTGCGCCATACCTTGATTGAGTGGGATCTCGATATCCCAGAGCCACAAGTTTTATTGGCTGAAGCAACCAAAGCCAGTGACATCTTGTATCAACACGACAAGTTCAACCAAAGGAGTCGCGCATCATGAGCCACTCCCTAGCAGATGTTCAATTGGAGTTTGCTAACGCCCTGCGCTATCAAAACAATGGTGAGCACTGCGACATAGTGAGCGACCATTTTACCGATGAACAGCGAATCCAGATTTACCGCAATAACTTTGTCATCAGCTTGAGCGAAGTTGTGGCAGCAACCTACCCACTCACTGAAATGTTGGTTGGAGAGGAGTGCTTCCAACAGATGGCTCGTCAACATGTCTTAAGTTATCCATCGACCTCTGGTGATGTCAGTGGTTACGGTGAACACTTTGCACAAACTATCCAAGCCTTTACTGCCGTTATTGAGGCTGCACCTTATCTCAGTGAAGTGGCGTTGTATGAATGGCAGAAAGATAACCTGATGAGGTGCGCTTCAGAATCACATGTCGACCAACGTCCTCTTTCTTGTTTAGCCGATGTGCCACCAGAGCAACAAAGCGCTTTAGTCTTTCACCTCAAAAATTCAATAACGCTAATTAGCTCTAGTTACACGATTATCGCGCTTGAACAAGCTATCTATCAGCAACAACTCGACGGGTTAGACATCAACCAACCTGAATTTGGGGTGTTAATCCGAGCCGAGAATTCACAGGTTGAGAGTCATTGTTTGACAGAAGAATGCCACCAACTATTAACTGAATTGCAATCGGGTCAAACGCTCGCTGAGATTGCCCCTTCACTACTACAACACCTGAATACTGTCATGGCGCTTAACGTCATCTCAGGTTTTTCAATCGATGCCGAATTGGAGACATAATATGGATAACAACACAGTCACGAACATGATGGCTCAATACGACAATTTGATTGAGAAATCACAGGCACTTTTTGTTCCTGTCCTACTTCTGTTTTGCCGCCTATGGGTGGCGTGGGTCTTCTTTAATTCTGGGTTAACCAAAATAGCAACTTGGGATAGCACTCTTTACTTGTTTGAGTTGGAATACCAAGTACCACTGCTACCTTGGGAATTAGCAGCTTACATGGGTACTGCCGCTGAGTTAATTCTGCCAGTGTTTTTAGCACTCGGTTTATTAACACGACCGATGGCCGCAGTGCTGTTCGTGTTCAACATCATAGCTGTCGTGTCTTACCCGGTGCTGTGGGAACAAGGTTTCTATGATCATCAGTTGTGGGGATTAATGATTCTTATCGTTGTGGTATGGGGAGCCGGACCATTTTCACTTGATAGAATCTTGAAGAAACAATTTAGCAACTAGTCTTCGCCGCAGATTCAAAACGCAAAAAACCACTCAATTGAGCGGTTTTTTTTAACTGGCGTCAGCTTATTTATTTAGAAAAGCTTGTAGCTCTTCAGCAGAGATACCTTGCTCGGCTAGCTCTTTTGCGAGTAGCTGAACCTGCTCACCCTTACGAGACTCTACCACACGCTGAAATTGGTAAATGATGTCTCGTAAAGTATCGATTGGAACTTGTTTTGCCGCACTGCGAATACGCTCTTCACTTTGGTTGCCTAGCTCTTTAAGCAGTTTACCAAACATGACCTTTTCAGGTGCATCTTCCATTTGTTCTAAGACGCGCGCCATTTCGTAGGTTGTTAATGACATTACAGTATTTTCCGTTGGGGACTAACGTTTCAATGAGTGACAAATATACCATGTTTTAACGTTTCGCAAACCGCCATTTGTATATTTTGTCACCCTTGAGACTTACGCCTTGGCAAACGTCGTGTGCCACGACTTACCTGCTTTGCTCGCAAGCACTAATAATGCCGGAACAATAAGGAACATTTGCAGCGCAATCATCACTTGCGACGTTAAATCAAGACGCTGCATGGTACCAACAAGTAATCCTGAACCGCTCATCTGGAACAAGCCAAGCAACGCAGCTGCGGTACCCGCACGATCACCAAAAGGTTCAAGCGCCTTACCAGCTGCGGCACCGAGAATCCAAGCAAAGCCCACTGAAGATAAGAAGATTGGCAGCATGAATGCGATTGGGCTAGCGTGTTCTGCAAGCACTAACATAATCACGCCCGCTAAACCTAGCGTTGAGATACCAACGACCAGTGCTTTATAGGTACCAAAACGGTCCATAAATTTAGGTGCAGTAAACGCAGCTACGATGTTGATGGCTGCATTAACACCAAACCAGAAAGTAAACTCTTTCATGGTCAAGCCTAGATTCTCCATCAACACAACCGGTGCCGAGGTTACATAAGCTAGGATGACCGCCATCGCCATCAGACACAAGGTTGCGTGGAAAAGGAATGATGGTGTTTTCAATACTGACCAGTATCGCTCAAGCTTGAACACCGCAACCTTTTCTGTCGCAGGGTTGGACTCTTTCATTTGGAAGAATAAGATAGTGCCAACAACGACTGCGAAGCCTGCCATAAAACTAAAGTTCGAACGCCAACCAAATTGATGAGTTAACCAAGCACCCAGAATCGGTGCCAGCGCAGGAATAAAGCAAATTGCACCGTTAAGGTAACTGATCATACGGCCACTTTTCTCCGGGCCAAATAGATCGCGAACTGTCGCAAAGGCTGCTACAGAAGTCGCACAAGCTCCTAAGCCTTGTAGCAGCCGAGCTATTAGCATCATATCAATCGATTGAGCTGCCCACGCCAAGCAAGCACTCAATGCATAGATACTAACACCTCCCAATGCAACGGTTCGACGTCCTAACTTATCAGCCAAAGGACCTGCAAATAATTGCCCGACACCCATGGCGAATAAAAACCAAGTAATCGTATCTTGTGCTAATGCGTGTTCCACGTGAAACGCTGTTGAAATTTGTGGCAGAGCTGGAAGATAAATATCTATAGCCAAAGGGCTAAATAGAACCAGCATTGCCAATAAAGCAACCTGCAGTTTACTAGGGGTTGGAAGCGCGTTAGAAGGCACAAGATTCTCCGAATGAGTTAATTTAGGTGCATAATAACCAACTAAAGATATGAACAAAAATGGCATATACTCATTAGCATTATTCCAAATAGGAAACTCACATGAATATCGAGAAACTATCACGCCTCGACCTCAATCTATTGGTTTGCTTGCAGGTACTGATGGAAGAGCTGAGTGTCACTCGCACCGCACATCGATTATGCTTGAGCCAGTCAGCGGTGAGTAAGTCGCTAGCCAAGCTTCGTGAACAATTTAATGACCCCCTTTTTACACGAAGTGCTCATGGCCTACGACCAACACCGAAAGCTGTTTTCCTTAAGCCTCGGTTAGAAACGTTGATCAACCAACTTGATCTGATCACTCAGCCTGAGACCTTCATTCCCAACAACAGTGACCACAGTTTTCACATTGCGGCTGTTGAAAGTGTGTACCCGCTGATTCTTCCCCACTTCTTACCGGCTATATTTCGACAAGCCCCTAAAGTGAATATCAACACCCACGCTTGGACTGAGCAAACCTTTAAGAAATTACAGCTAGGTGAGCTCGATATCGGACTCACAGGTAGAGACATCGACATCAACGACGCGCGTTTAACCATGCTGCCGCCAGATGATATTTGCGAACAGGAGATCTACCGTGATGCACAGATGTGTGTATTAAGACGCAACCACCCTGCTCTGAGCGGTAAATGGGATCTGCAAACCTATCTTGCACAACGTCATGTACAAGTAAGATGTGATGGTAATGATCGTTGGTTACTAGACTACAAACTGGCTGATCTTGGCCATCAACGTGATATCGCTATTTCTGTTCCAGATTTCAATAGCGCTGCAAGCCTGTGCACCTACACCGACTTTGTGTTTACGGCACCAAGCCACTTTACTTACCTCGTTGCCAAGCAACTCGACTTGGTGGTTGTTCCTTTACCAATGGAATTCCCGCCAATGGCATACACTCTGTTTTGGCACCGTGACAGAGAAAATGACCCAGCCTTAACTTGGCTGCGAGATATCATCAAAGAAAAAACTCTGCACCTTAGATAAAAATGGCGTACAGCGTTTGCAGCAAACGAACAAAAGCGCTAGCTTATTGACCTAATAAGTCCCCTCATAGGTATATCGACTGTGAGTGTTAACAAGGACCCTAACAATAAGGATAAAGACAGATGCACAATATCACTGCTGAACGCGTTGCTGCGGTTAGAGCTTGGCTTAAAACAAACAACCTAGATGCCGTTATCATTCCACACGAAGACGAATATCTAGGTGAATACGTTCCCACTCATAACGAGCGACTTCACTGGTTAACAGGTTTCACTGGCTCTGCAGGTGCTGCTGTTATTACTCGTGAAACTGCTGCTATTTTTGTTGATGGTCGCTACACCGTTCAGGTTCGTAAGCAAGTACCAGCGGAGTTATTTGAGTATCGCCACCTTATTGAAGAGCCGGCTTTAGATTGGATCATCAATTCATTGCCACAAGGCAGTAAGGTTGCATTCGACCCACGCATGCACACCGCAGCTTGGTTGAAAGGCGCACAAGCAAAACTAGCAGAGAAAGTTGAGCTAACGACACTCTCTTCGAATCCAATTGATGAGCTTTGGTCTGATCGCCCTGAGCCTGTCGTGTCTGATGTGCGCTTAATGGCAACAAATGCCGTTGGTCAATCAAGTGAGAGTAAGCGCTCTGAGATCGCTGGCTTACTAAAAGCAAAAGGTGCGGACGCCGCTATCCTGACCGAGCTTGACTCAATATGTTGGTTGCTTAACATTCGTGGCTTGGACGTATCTCGCCTACCTGTTGTGTTATCCAACGCGATCATCCACGCTGATGAAAGCGTCGACTTCTTCCTAGACCCAGCACGCATCCCGGCAGGCTTTGAAGCTCACGTTGGTAATGGTATTCGCGTTTCTCACCCATCAGAACTTGAAGCACGTCTTCAGTCTCTAGAAGGAAATAATGTGTCTGTCGATTCAGGCACGAGCAATGCTTGGTACACACTGGTTCTACAAAACGCTGGCGCTCATATCATTGAAGCAGCAGACCCATGTCTAATGCCAAAAGCCGCTAAGAACGCAACTGAAATCGCGGGCATGAAAGCGTGTCATATTCGTGATGGCGTTGCTATGGCGAAATTCCTATCTTGGATTGATGCCGAAGTCGCGCAAGGTAACCTGCACAACGAAGCGGTATTGGCTGACAAAGTACAATCATTCCGTGAGCAAGACCCGACGCTGATGGACCTAAGTTTTGATACGATTTCTGCAGCAGGCGGAAATGCAGCTATGTGTCACTACAACCACGAGAACCAACCTGAACCAGGTCAGTTAGAACTGAATACTTTGTACCTAGTCGATTCAGGCGGCCAGTATCTAGATGGTACGACCGACATCACTCGTACTATCGCGATTGGCCAACCAAGCGACGAAATGATTCAGCAGTTCACTCTCGCACTGAAAGGTCATATCGGTATCGCACGAGCTCGTTTCCCACAAGGCACTCGTGGTTTCCAACTGGATATCCTAGCGCGCCAGCACCTTTGGGCAGAAGGCTTCGATTACGACCACGGTACTGGCCATGGTGTTGGTCACTTCCTAAGTGTTCATGAAGGTCCGCAAAGCATCTCTAAGAAGCTTATCGACGTACCTCTTGTTGAAGGCATGGTGTTATCAAACGAGCCGGGCTACTACCGTGCTGATGAGTTTGGTATTCGTATCGAGAACCTAGAATTGGTTGTTGAGCTACCAACTCAAGGTGACTTCTCCGTATTAACGTTTGAATCGCTAACACGTTGCCCTATCGATAAGCGCAACATCAACGTCGATTTACTGACACGACCTGAACTTGCGTGGCTGAACGATTACCACCAGAAAGTATGGAACGATGTCAGTCCATTAGTTGAAGGTGATACGTTGGAATGGTTACGCCAATCAACAACACCACTTGCTCACGCTTAATGCCTTGCTAGGCAGGTAACTGAGCCAAAACTAGTTGGCTCAGTTAGATATTAAAACGGCTACCCTTAGGTAGCCGTTTCTGTTTGTCGATTTCACATCATTGATGTTTCACGTGGAACATCAGCCAAGATGTTAATTAGCCTGAGTAAGCGCTATGCCAATCGCGCCACACTGGATCAAACCCGCGTTGACGAATCATAGCCTCAACATCAGCCGCACTTCGCTCATCACTTATCTCAAACTGTTCAAGCTCTTCCTCACCCGAAGCATAACCGCCCGGTTGAGTTTTTGACGCAGCAGACATGCTAGTGATACCTAGCGGCAACACGTTATCGCGGAAGATTGCCGACTCACGAGTAGATAGAGATAACTCGACCTCAGGATTCAAGAGTCGATATGCGCAGATAAGCTGAACCAACTGTTTATCGTTCATGACCGACTTAGGCTGTAAGCCTCCACTAGACTCCCCACCTTCACACGGGCGAAGACGTGGGAATGAAATCGAGTAACGTGTCTGCCAATAAGTACGCTCCAGGTAATCTAAATGAGCAGCAACAAAGAAGCAGTCGGTTCGCCAATCTTCCAAACCAATCAAAGCACCAATACCTATCTTATCAATACCCGCCTTTGCCAAGCGATCAGGGGTTTCAAGACGATATTCAAAATCCATTTTATTGCCACGTAGATGATGCTCAGCGTAGGTCCTTGGTTGATAGGTCTCTTGATAAACCATCACCGCATCTAAACCGAGAGTTTTAAGTTCAGCGTAATCTTGTTGACCAAGTGGCTGCACTTCCATCGCAAGGTAGTTAAATTGCTTTTTGATATTCGGCAACACCTGTCGAAAGTAATTCATCCCAACCTTGGTTTCATGTTCACCGGTGACCAACAAAACACTATCGAACTTCATCTTTTTGATAGCCGCACTTTCAGCATCAATTTCATCCAAAGTAAGCGTGCGGCGCTTGATACGGTTTTCCATTGAAAAACCACAATACGTGCACGCGTTAGCGCACAGGTTAGAAAGGTATAAAGGAATATAAAGCGACATCGTATTACCGAACCGCTTACGTGTTAGCGCCAACGATTGTTGTGCCATCTGCTCTAAGTAAGGTTCTGCTGCCGGAGAAATTAAAGCCTTAAAATCTTCTAAGTCACGTTTGGGTTTACTCAGAGCGCGTTCAACATCCGCCGCCGTTTTACTAAAGATGGACATACCAATGTCATCCCAGTTGAGCTGTTTAAATCGATCAACAAACGTCATAGCAATACTACTCGTCTAGGAATGAAGTTAACGGGCTTGAAGCAACCGCATGAGACACTTTTCCTGCAAGTCCAGCGAGGTAAGCCATACGCCCCGCGTCAACTGCCAACTTAAAAGCAATCGCCATTTCAACAGGCTGTTGAGAAGCAGCAATCGCGGTATTCACTAACACTGCGTCTGCGCCCATTTCCATTGCACGTGCTGCATGTGACGGAGCACCAATGCCCGCATCAACAATCACAGGGACATTCGCTTGGTCGATAATGATCTCTAAGAAGTCTGCAGACGCAATACCCTTATTGGAACCAATCGGTGCACCGAGTGGCATCACAGCAGCACAACCAACCTCTTCTAAGCGCTTACACAATACAGGGTCGGCGTGGCAATAAGGCAACACAACAAAGCCATCTTTGACCAGTTGCTCAGCGGCTTTAAGCGTTTCAATAGGGTCTGGCATCAAGTACTTTGGATCTGGGTGAATTTCCAGTTTGAGCCAGTTTGTGCCCAACGCTTCACGAGCCAAATGCCCAGCAAAGATGGCGTCTTTTGCATTCTTCGCACCAGAGGTATTCGGAAGTAGATTAACGCCAGCATCAATAATTGGCTGTAAAATATCATCTTGCTCAGAACGAATATCGACTCTCTTTAGTGCCATGGTTGCCAGTTGAGAACCGGAAGCTTCGATAGCACTCGCCATCAAATGCTTGTTTGCGAACTTGCCGGTTCCAGTGAACAGACGTGATTGAAACGTTTTATCTGCGATGGTTAACATGGTTAGCCCCCTGCAATAGCTTGGAAAAGAGATATAGCGTCGCCTTCATTGACGACCGTTTGTTGCCACTGGCTGCGTGGGACAACCGCATTATTGATTGCAAATACACAACCCAAGTCAGGTAGTGATAAAGCGTGGATAATGTCCGTTAGAGACGACGAGTGCGCTACCTGTTCTGGTTGCTCGTTTATCGAAATCGTTATATGGCTCATTGGGTTTCTTCTTCTAAATGCTTAACTGCAGACGCACTGCACACGGGACATTCACTATCTTGAGTAACCATAAGGTTTTGCCAATTCATCGTCTGACCATCGAACAGTTTGAGTTGATGTGTTGCGACCTGAAACTCACCACGAGTTAAACGTTGAATAGCAGCTAAAGCTTGAAGGTTACCTATGGTGCCAACAACCGGGCCTATGATGCCGCTATCGCTGCAACGAGTCGTTTGTGGATGATGACTGAACGGGAACAAACAGTGGTAGCACCCTTTCTGATTCTGATAGTCAAATACAATAAACTGGCCTTTCCAACCGATTGCAGAACCAGAAATCAAAGGGGTCTTCGCGCTGAAACATGCCTGGTTAACCTGCTGGCGTGACTCGAAGTTGTCAGTACAATCCAACACGAGATCAGCCAACATTACTTCTAATTCAAGTTGGCTTTCACTCATTCGTTGATTGATGGTTCTTATTTGGCTTCGCCCATTGAGCTCATTCAGTTGTTGTTTAAGTGCTTCGACCTTAGGTGAACCTAATTGGCTCTCCTTAAACGCCACCTGTCTCTGCAGGTTGGACGAATCAACACAATCATCATCGACCAACACAATTCTTCCCACACCAGAAGCTGCGAGATAAAGAGCAGCGGCATTACCCAAACCGCCGCAACCAATCACCAACACATGGCTGTTTAACAGGTTTCGTTGCCCTTGCTCACCAACCTCAGGTAATGCAATTTGTCGTTGGTAACGAATGAACTCAAAGTCACTCAGCATAGCTAGGCTCCTGCATAACCTCTTCTTTGGTAGTCGGAGGTTTAGGCGTCATCAGTTTTTCGAAAAATTCGATCACTTTTTGTGGGTCTTCCGCCAATGTAATCGCACGAACAACCGCTAAGCTCGATACACCACAATTCCAAACTTGCGCAGCTGTCGATTGGTCAATACCGCCAATAGCAACCGTCGGATAACCAACAAGCTTTTCTGTGTATGGGATGGTATCAATTAGCTGTTGGTACAGAGATAAACGAACTAAACCCTGAGGCTTCGATGGCATCTGTTTAGTTGTTGTTGGGAAGATGTGCCCCAGCGCAATATAGCTTGGGTTGATTTGCACAATACGTAGCAACTCGTAATAACCATGAGTCGATAGACCGATCTTAATACCCGCTTGGCTCAGTTGGGAAAGGTTTGATTCCTCAATATCCTCTTGCCCAAGGTGTACACCAAAAGCACCATGCTTGAGCGCAAGCTGCCAGTAATCGTTAATAAAAACCTGAGCGTTATGTTCTCGACCAAGTTCGATAGATCGCGCAACTTGTTGCTCCAAGTCGGCTTGTAGAGGGTTCTTAATACGCAGTTGGACAGTGTTGATTCCAAGCTTGAGCAGCCTTTCGATCCACTCAATATCATCAACAACCGGATATAAGCCGAGGCTATTTTTGCTCAACTCAGGGAAGGAAAGTGATGTCCCTTGGTTGGCCCAACCGACACTTATATCCAGTCGTTCATCTTCTAGAACTGGGATAGGAAAATTTTGATAGTGTGCTGGCCATGTTCCACGTGAAACATTTGATGCTGCGCGAGCTAAAACCAGCACGTCTTCCAATGGAAATTCCAACGCCAATAAAGTAAGTAACCAAGCGAAGTGACCACGATTATCTAATTCTTGATGAGCTGTAGTGTCACTCTTGATAACGCGATTAGCATTTAAGTGTGACCAGATATCTAACACATCTGAATCATCGGAGACTCCGATATAGACGGTGTTCGAAGCTTGGGTCAAAGCAGAACACACATCGGTCAACGCAACTGAATTACTGTAATCAACAACATGGCTCAGTTGCGCTAACTGACACTCCGCCAATGAATCAACATCACGAGCAAAGCCAATAGATAATGCTTGTTGAGCATAAACGATAGAGAAGTATTGAGTTGGGCTTACACCCAACTCAACTGCATCAGTTGCTAAACCTTGTTGCTTAGCAACCAATAGACAGTTTTGAACCTCCCCCGTTAACTCGATGTATTGAGATGGGATGAGAATCTTCACTGTCATTATTCCTCTAATTGAGCTTCTTTTGCGCCTACAGCAAGGTGATAAAGTTCAGAGCCAGTATCACGGAACTCTTGCGATTTTTGACGCATTCCCTCCAACGGGTTATCTAGCATCTTAATCTCTATAGCCTGATCTGCAGCTACTTGTTCTGTGTCTTTCGCATACTCTCGAACTTCTTGAGAAATCTTCATCGAGCAGAACTTAGGTCCACACATAGAGCAGAAGTGAGCAACCTTGCCCGACTCTTGTGGCAGAGTTTCATCGTGGAAAGAACGTGCTGTTTCTGGATCTAAAGCTAGATTAAATTGGTCTTCCCAACGGAATTCAAAACGAGCTTTTGATAATGCATTATCTCGGATTTGTGCACCTGGGTGTCCTTTGGCCAAGTCTGCTGCATGTGCTGCCAGCTTGTAAGTAATCAAGCCAGTCTTCACATCTTCTTTATTTGGTAAGCCCAAATGCTCTTTAGGTGTTACATAACAAAGCATCGCACAGCCGTACCAACCAATCATCGCCGCGCCAATACCAGAGGTAATGTGGTCATAACCCGGTGCGATATCTGTAGTCAGTGGACCTAATGTATAAAAAGGCGCTTCATGGCAGTGCTCTAACTGCTCGTCCATGTTCTCTTTAATAAGGTGCATAGGTACATGTCCAGGACCTTCAATGATCACCTGAACGTCGTATTCCCAAGCCACTTTAGTTAACTCACCTAGAGTACGTAACTCCGAGAATTGAGCCTCATCGTTGGCATCTGCAATAGAGCCAGGACGCAAGCCATCACCTAGTGAAAGAGCAACATCGTACTTCGCACAGATCTCGCAGATCTCGCGGAAGTGTGTGTATAAGAAGCTTTCTTGGTGATGTGCAAGACACCATTTCGCGATGATAGATCCACCACGAGAGACAATGCCAGTCACACGTTTAGCCGTCATAGGAACGTAACGAAGAAGCAAACCGGCATGAATAGTGAAGTAATCAACGCCCTGCTCCGCTTGTTCAATCAAGGTATCGCGCATCACTTCCCAGTTAAGGTCTTCGGCTACGCCATTCACTTTCTCAAGCGCCTGATACATAGGAACCGTACCAATCGGCACCGGGCTATTACGTAGGATCCATTCACGAGTCTCGTGGATATTACGGCCAGTGGAAAGGTCCATTACGGTATCGCCGCCCCAGCGAGTCGACCATACTAGCTTCTCAACTTCTTCTTCAATCGAAGAGCTAACTGAAGAGTTACCGATATTGGCGTTCACTTTCACTAAGAAGTTGCGGCCAATAATCATAGGTTCTGATTCTGGGTGGTTGATGTTCGAAGGGATGATAGCTCGGCCTTCAGCGACCTCTTTACGCACGAACTCAGGGGTAATTTCTTTAGGTAGGTTGGCGCCAAAGTTATGGCCAGGGTGTTGGTGATTAAGTTGTTCGTCAGCAAACTTCTGACGTCCCATGTTCTCGCGTATCGCAATATACTCCATCTCAGGAGTGATAATACCCTGACGAGCATAATGCAGTTGAGTTACACATTGGTCGCCAGTAGCACGACGAATTCTAGGCAGGTTTCCGTAACGAAGGTCGTCTAGGGTTTCATCTTCTAAACGTTCTTTGGTGTAAACAGAGCTTACATCATCGAGCAATTCCGTATCGCCACGCTCTTCAATCCATTGCTCTCGCAACTTAGGAAGGCCGCTATAAAGGTCTATTTCATGCGTAGGATCGGTATAAACACCGGAGGTATCGTAGACATGAATAGGCTCATTAGATTCGAATACAGGCTCTTTTTTGGTGCCACCGACAAGGCTATCTGCGAGTGATATTTCTCGCACAGGGACTTGGATATCTTCTCGAGATCCTTGGATGTAAGCTTTTTTTGAATTTGGATAGGGTTGTACGGATAAAGAATCAATGAAATTCTTCGCTTCCAGTCTTGCTTGTTTACGACTCGACATAGCATTTTTCCTTGGCTTTTAGCCATTATTTATTGGGATAAAAATGCTTGACGGATTAGATGCTACAAGAGGGATCACGGTAAGAAATACAGTTGTGATCTGGAGATAGATCTCTAGAAGGATTCTAGTTAGATATCTACTCTTGTTCCCTTCGCAGGTATTAGCCTGATCAGGTTCAACGGATCCCGAGTTAACGGTCTCAGCCATATGGCACTCCGACAAGTTCGATCGAGTATATAAAAACGGCTTGGATAAACCAAGCCGAGTTGTTAACAAATCGTAAGAAAGTTTTAAGACTTTATCAAAAGTTGGAAGCCGATCCATGCTGCTGAAATACTGAGAACCACGTTGAGCAACACATTAAGCCCCATCTTAAAGAAAGCGCCCTGCTGCATAAGAAGCACGTTATCCATCGAAAATGTAGAGAACGTAGTCAGTGCTCCAAGGAAACCGAGGCCAATGATCTGTCTCCATGGTTCAGTCGCAATCATCTCATTTTCGAATGCGGCGATGAGCAAGCCCATAATCAAAGAGCCGATCACGTTAACGGCCAACGTACCGTAAGGAAAGCCACGCCCTAACATCACTACACATAACTCTGAAATCAAATAGCGCGAACAAGCACCAAATGCGCCACCAATGGCAATAAAACCTAAAATAGATAGCTGACCCATGAATCCTCCCAAATAACAGTCCCTATATTCTAGCTTTACCGCCGATAAAAGCGAGGGTAGAACTAAGAATGCATGCGCAAAAATTAAACGTTACAGGTGTCACTTAACTTCAATATATCCCATTAGTCCCGTTTTCATGTGCTCAATGACATGACAGTGGTACATCCAACGTCCAGAGTTGTCTGCAACAAACGCAGCTTTCGCTCGACCATTTTTCCCAAGTAACACAGTGTCGGTATGGAAGGGTTCTTCAATTTTTTTACCATCAAGTTCCAATACAGTAAATGTATGACCATGAATATGAATCGGGTGATGATATTGAGTGACGTTCTTAAGATCGAATATGTAAGTCTTACCTAACTCTAAAGTCGCCAACGGCTCTGGAATATTGTCTTTGCTCATTCCCTCCCATGCTCGCTTATTAGTAAGCCAAAACTTAGGCATGGACTTACCATCTTTAGATACTGGTGATACCGCCCCTTCCCACTCAAACACAAAATCGATTTCTTCTGCGTTGGCGAGATCTAAGTTAGGCACGGGATTCAGAGGCAATGAAGGAAGTGTTTGGCCTTCTATTAACGTTGAATCTACAACCTCAAACTCACACAAGGAGAACGGAAAACGCCCCTTCATTTGAAGGACACTCACTTGCTCGCCCACCTTAGGAGCAATCAGCCCAAGGTCGACACGCATACCTGGGCCAATTTTATGTTGAGTCAGCTTATAAGGTGTCTTTACAGGGTTACCATCAATGGCAATGACCCATGCTTCTGCCCCTTCAATAGCAATCGGATAGGTAATCGTGTTATCAACATTAGCGATACGGAGCCTAGTCGTTGCATGCTGCTTCAATTGATAGATAGGTTCATGTACTCCATTAACGCTACTCCACTCTCCTGGCGTGCCCATACGAGCGCTGAGGCGGGGAATCATTAAGTCTTTCCACTGACCTTGTTTGTCGATATGCCAATGTTTAAGCATCAGAGCATGCTCTTCATCGAACTGAACTGGCGCGCTCTCTTCAACAATAATAAGGCCGACTAAGCCCATACCCAGTTGTTTAACGCTGTTCATGTGTGGGTGATACCAAAAAGTACCCGCATCTGGTGGGGTAAACTCATAGACAAACGTTTCACCGGGCATAATAGGAGGCTGACTTAAGAAAGGAACCCCGTCCATTTCGATTGGAATTCTCAGTCCATGCCAATGAATTGTCGTCGGTTCTGAAAGCTTGTTGGTAAATCGGATCGTTACCTTTTCGCCTTGTCGACAGCGAATAATCGGCGCTGGAATCTGTCCATTAAAGGCTAAAACATTAGTATTAAACCCCTTTACCAACTCAGCAGTTGAGGGCTCAGCAGTTAAGTCATAAACGAACTTTCCTTGCTCATCAACAGACTGCTTCATTGAACAAGCCGGCAGGACGGTTAGTGCAGATATAGCGAGAGATGATTGAATAAACTTACGACGGGAAATATCCATATTTGTTGCCTTTTAGTAATAACGACCAAAATGTAACAAAATATTGAGAATAATTCTCATAAAGAAGTTTGGTTTGTGCTATCGATTGTTTATAAAAGAAGCTGAGATAAGTAAGCACTTACACTTTTAAGGCTAAGTTCTGTTAAAGATAGGAATTATCGAATAAATAGAAAGCAAAAAGATTCCAAGTTTTCTGCGGAGACGCGTAGTCTGGAGCCTTAAATATGCCAGGGGCGCCTAGCTATCCCAACATTACTTTTCAGAAGCAACAGACGTAAAAAAGCCCCAGCATTTCTGCTGAGGCTTTAGTATATGGCAGGGGTGGAGAGATTCGAACTCCCAACACGCGGATTTGGAATCCGCTGCTCTGCCAATTGGAGCTACACCCCTA
>NZ_JBGONY010000052.1:0-35411 GCF_041439375.1 Vibrio crassostreae
GAAGGTACAAACAACCTGAGTGACAATATCTGATATCACCTTTGTCACTCGCGCTAGTTGTTAAAGTGTGGAAACCAAGAAGCCTCAACATGGAGGCTTCTTTTTTATTAAAAATATGTAAAAGAACTTTGCTTGGATACGAAGGTACCGGTACTGAAGGTTAAGCATTGGTGCTTTACTAGGGAAAGCATGACGGAACTAGTAAATTGTCAATTTTTGAATATCTATTCGAAAAATGCTTAATAGCAACTGAAATAAACCCCATTTTTGATCAAAAAAAGTAATATCAGGGGAGCTAATTAGAGTTTTATACCTAAGTAGCTTTTGTCCAAGAACTTCTCAAGTTGAATTTTACCCGTGTGTGAATTTTACCCGTGGCACTTTCTAGCTCGAAAGTGTCCAAAAGTGTGTTTCACACATGCTCACTATGCTTGTGATCACCGAGCGATTCTGTCGTACCTTAATTATTAAGTTCTACTCATAGCAAATTGTAGCTGTTCCGAGTGTTGTGTAACTTTCTTACATTTAACTTTAGTGTTTTCGTTGAAACTTATAGAAAAGACATCTTATGGTTTTAAATTTGGACGTGTTATGGTTTTGGTTGCTATGTAACTTATTGAAATTTAATTGGTTGGTTGGACGCCTTATGGTTTCAGCGACAATGAAGCCTGCAATATATGTTCGCATAAATTGCAGGCTTCTCTTCTTATTTGCATCTTAAGTCTTCATGGTCTATTTTTTGTTGTAGGTTTACAACAAAAGTGCTTTTGCTATGTACGACCAAACCAAAAAATCATCAGCTGTTCACAACATTTGTAAATTCATGAGTTTGAAAAATGACTCAGTTGTTCGAACAATGTCCATGCTTGAGTATGATTTTTGTTTTCATGCTGAATACAATCCTCAAATAGTCAGATATGAATCTCAGCCACATGGGTTTGAGTACTACTTCAATGGGCGCTACTGCCGCTACACACCAGACTTTCAGCTTTTCGATAGCATAGATACGCCTTCTCTGATTGAAGTAAAGCATTCAAGTCAGATCCTTAAACCAGATTTTCGAGCAAGGTTTAAAGAAAAGCAGCTTGTCGCTCAAGCTGAGTATGGAAAAAAGCTCATCTTAGTGACCGAGAAGCAGATTCGAACTGGTTTTCTACTTAGTAACCTTAAATTACTCCATGGCTATTCAGGGATTCGTACAATCACTGATATTCAAAAACATGTGCTTCAGTTTGTTCAAGCTAATAGAAGCGTGACCCTTCATCATCTTTCACACCAACTTAAAATCTCCCCAGATGAAACACTAACAGCAGCTTTGTGCTGGCTATCTTCAGGTGAAATACAAACAGACTTTAATCAGAAAAAATTTGATTTAGAAAATTCTGTTTGGTGCTAGCCAATGAGTGATGATCTCTTTGGTTTTAGTGATGAATTTAATAGCTTCGACAATGATGTAGCTGATGATAAAACGCTATCGACAGAATTTTTAGCAGAAGACGAAAATCTTGAATTGGCATTTGGTGACTTGCCAAACAAAGAGACGGCATTGTTTCGTTTGGATCTAATTCGTTATTTGGAAAGGCGCGTAAAAGGAGGTTGGACGCCCAAAAACCTAGACAAGCTCTTGGAAGAGTATGCCCTATTGAAGAAAACTTCGGTCCCGTCATCCAGAACGATAGCTGATTGGAAAAAGCTCTATTACGAGTCAGGTAAAGATCTAGCGTCTCTTATTCCTGGGCATAGCAAAAAAGGAAACAGAAAACTAAAGAACGATTCATCTGATTTAGTTACAGAAGCGATTCAAACCAAGTTTCTGACCAAAGAGCGAGTATCAGTCAATACATCAAGATGCTCTAAATCGGACACGTTAATTCAGTCTTTAAATCGAGCAAGTTTGTACAATCGAACCGACTCAACTCTTCTTAAATTGAATAGCTAATGTGGGAGAGAAAAGAATTATATGGATAATGAAACAATGGATAGACGAACACAGTTATGGAAGGGCGTTTTAGCGGGAATGCCCTTGAGCATTGCGGTTATCCCATGGGGGATTCTCGCAGGCTCATATGCGATAGATGCTGGGTTGAATCAACTGCAAGCTCAAGCGATGTCGGCTATTTTATTTGCTGGCTCAGCGCAACTTGTCGCAGCGGGTATGTTCAAAGCGGGTATTGGTTTAGGGACCATGTTGTTGACCACACTGTTCATCACCTCAAGGCACTTTCTGTATAGCGTATCGATGCGAGACAAAATCAGTCATCTTCCTGCGCGTTGGCGCCTATTACTCGGATTTTGGCTCACCGACGAGCTGTTTGCGATTTGTAGTGGGCAGTCTCAGCAAGAGTTTAATCGTTGGTATGCCGCGGGTGTAGGTGGAGGTTTTTACCTTGTTTGGAATATCGCGAGCTTTGTTGGCATTGTCGCGGGAAGCCAAATCCCGTCACTCAATGAAATCGGTCTCGACTTCGCGGTAGCCGCAACGTTTATCGCGTTGGTTTTTCCATTAATCCGAACTCTACCCGTCGTGGTGTGTGTGGTTGTTTCATTGGTCACCTCGGTCGCGATGTCGGTCAACAATGTTGAAGGCGGGCTGATGATTGCAGCGATTGCAGGCATGTTAGCGGGCTTTTTCAGCGAGTCATTTCAAGAACGAAACAATAACAATAAGCCAATCGCGGAGGGTAAATAGAGATGATTTGGTTAACGATATTCCTCATGACTGCGATTGTTTTCTTTAGTCGGTATCTGTTTCTTGAACCTGCAATCCCGCTTCGACTCAATCAAACCGCAAGGCGCCTATTGCGCTATTCAAGCCCAGCGGTGTTGACTGCGATTTGGGGGCCAATTGTATTTGATCCTGAACAAACATTTTGGCCAAGCCTTGAAAACCCTTACTTGATAGGCGCGGTGGTGACTGGCTTACTGATTTGGAAAACACGCAATGTGTTACTTACGATCGGCGTCAGTATGGGTGTGTTTTTGTTTTATAACCTTGTCGCGGTTGATTACCTTTTCTCGTGAGCTTCAACTTCAACTTTATCCCATAATTTAAGGGCCGTATAAATATGATTACTTGTTATGTTCGATATGTGATTGATCCCAAAAAGGTAAATGAGTTCGAGACATACGCAAAAATGTGGATTCCTCTGGTCGCTAAATTCGGGGGCCAACACAATGGTTATTTCTTACCGTCGGAAGGTGCTAACAATATTGCTATGGCGCTGTTTACCTTTGAAAGCTTGGCTGCCTATGAAGAGTATCGGGTTAAGTCTCTGAGCGATGCTGAGTGTATTAAAGCGTTTGAATTTGCGGACGAAGTTGATTGTATCGTGAGTTATGAACGAAGCTTTTTTAGACCTGTTTTAGAGTGATAGACCTTGCAACGTATAGCGTGGTGGCATCTAATGTACTGATTCACTGTTTGTGTGTTTAGGTTTTGGTAAGGAGTTAGTTTGGCTAAGAAATATTATGTGGTTTGGAAAGGTCGCACACCGGGTATTTTTACTACTTGGAACGAGTGTAAATCGCAAGTCGATGGCTTCGCTGGTGCGAGATATAAATCGTTTCCAACATTAGGCGAGGCTGAGTCTGCTTTCGGTGGTAAAACGTCGTCTGTGTCAGGCTCTACAGCGACAAAGCCAAGCTCTGCGGGGAAGGCGACGAAAGCAAAGGTTCCGCCTCTTTCAGAGCAGCAAATCACTGATATGCCTTTTGATATCAAGATCTTTACTGATGGTGCTTGTGAGCCAAACCCTGGTGAAGCGGGGACGGGTTTAGCGGTATACCAAAACAACCAGTTAACCGAATTATGGTATGGCTTGTATCAACCTGTTGGTACCAATAATACTGCTGAGTTACATGGCCTTAAACAGGCGTTTTTGCTTGCGAAAGAGAAGTTAAACGCAGGCCTCTCTGTTGCGATTTATTGTGATTCTAAGTACTCGATAGACTGCATTACTAAGTGGGCAACGGGTTGGGAGACAAAGGGCTGGACCAAGTCGGGAGGCGAGATCAAAAACCTCGATATTATTAAGCCTGCGTATGCTCTCTACCAAGAACTTGCTTCAAAAATCACCATCTACCATGTGAACGGACACGTTGGGATTGAAGGCAACGAATTGGCCGATAGAATGTCTATTGTGGCGATTTCATCGAAAGAGCAACAACTCGCTCAATATCGTGACATCGAAGATATTGAGTCTATTTTGGCATTGCGAGCAGGCTAGCTAGGCTTCTTAATGAAAGTCACTGAAAGCATAAGTCTCCATCATTGGGCAGTGCTAAGTTGAGCGTTACATTTCAAATTGGTGTAGCGCTCTTTTGATCTTGTTGTGCTCAGTTTTCTTATGGTGCTTTGTTCTTGTGATGCTTAGCTGCCTGAGTTAATCCTTATTGAGCTGGGTTCTCTATCCAGCGAGATAATTGTTGAGCTTGTTTTATCGAATTAAAACTGTCTTTCACTCTCTGACGTGCCTCCAATCCCATTGACGCTTTATCATTACTGCTCAACTGCGCAAAACGCTCAATCGCTTCTCTTAATTCCTCAACGTTCTTTTCGCTAACCACAAAACCTGTTTCAGGTGAGACGATCTCTTTGCATCCCATGATGTTGGTCGTGATGACAGGCGTACCAACGGCCATCGCTTCTTTTAAAACCAGTGGCCCGGTATCAACACACCCTGTTTCGGAAAAGCAGAAGGGCGCGATTAGGCTCTCATAGTTCGACAGTTTCTCTTTCACCCATTCGTGAGACTTGGCACCAAGAAAGGTCACGTTTCGAGTGAGTCCTTGCTCTTTGACCTGCAATTTTAATTGTTGCTCTAAATCGCCAGTACCGATGATATCGAGATGAATGTCGAGAGGTTCGGCAATCGGCGCTAGTGCATCAATAAGATGGTGGATGCCTTTCTGCTCCACTAATCGGCCAAGAAAAACAAAGCGAAGTTGCTTGGTTTCGGTTTTTGGGTTGAGTTGGAATTGTTTGGTATTAACTCCGCAGTGCAGGAGCTTAATGTTTCCTTTCGCCATGGTGTTGAAGTCAGCGAGCATGTCTTTACATACTGCAACCACAAAATCACTCGATGAAATCTTGTGTTCAATATCATAAGCAAACTCGTAAACATCATGGCCGTGAGCAACGAACGAACAGGTGATATTCAGCAGTTTTGCCGCGACGATAGCGTGAGCTGCGGTGTGCTGACAGAAATGCGCATGAACGTGTTCGACGTCGTTTTCCGCGAGTTGCAGCGCTAATTTAAAGCCATAAGCGAACAGTGACTTCTTGGGCATGCTGGTTTGCTTAGAAATAAATGAGGCAGCCTTGATTAACCCTATCCAATTAATGTGGGTGACTTTACTCATCCGAACATCTTTACCTATCTCGACAATGTCGTAGTCGAACTGTTTTTCGCTGTTTTCAATTTTGAACGTCATTACACAAACATCGTGCCCACAGGCTTTCACAGAGTCGACTTCTGTTTGAATGAAGGTCTCACTGAGTACAGGGTAGGTTGGCGCCACAAATGCTACTTTCTTCATTCTTTGCTCCTCAAATCCATGTGATTAAAGCTATCAAGCCAAGGTAATAACCAATAAAGCAAGATACGAACCAAGATCAAATCGTAGCTTTGGCGGGCATTTCAATGGTTTCCTGAAGGTTACCCACCTAGAAGTAGTCCGTTTTCTCAAATTGAAAATCAAATTGAGGTTGTAGGTTTTTTGACCGGTTGTGTTTTGTCGTCATTTTGGGAATGGGCACGTAGGAGACTGATCTAGAAGTGATTTTATCGCAAGGTGCTCTCGGCATAGAACATGCAACGTTAGCCATATAACGTATAAATCTGAGGGCGTCATTATGGCTAAAGTAAGTGTTGTTATTCCTACCTACAATTGTTTGGATTACCTGCCTAAGGCAATTGGTAGCGTGCTTAAGCAGACTCATCAAGACATAGAATTAATCATTATCGATGATAATAGTAATGATGGTACGTCGACTTACCTGGCGTCAATCCATGATGATCGTATCGTCAAGTTATCAACCTTGGGTGTCGGGGCTCCTCAAGCAAGAAACCTTGGTATCGAAAAGGCGACGGGAGAATTTATTGCGTTTTTAGATGCTGACGACTTTTGGTTTCCCGAAAAGGTGGAACGCCAGCTTGAATTTCATCAAAGATACCCTGATCTCGCGATGAGTTTTACCAATTACGAGCACCTTACGGAAGACTACCAAGTGATAGTCGATTGCTTTAGTTATTGGTCGCAGTTTCAAGGCCAAGACGAGTTATTCATCAATATCGAGAACCCGCTAGAGTTCCTTATTGAAAACAATGTGATTGGGACATCGACGGTCATGGTGAGAGCGGATGTGTTTTCTCAAACAGGCAGTTTCAATGCTGATATTAAGTATGGGGAAGATTGGGAGCTGTGGCTTCGAATGAGTGAAAACCATCAGATTGGTGCGTTGAACTCCGTGCAGGTTGGTTACTTGATGAGAGCGAGTTCCGTTACCCAAACTGAAAATCTTAAATTGAGAAATTTGCAGTCGATAGAGACCATTCTTCAACATTACCAAGATGATAGTCAACGATGGAATCTACCCTCTTCAAGTTTCAAAATAGCAAAGGCGAGAATACTGGAAGGCTACGCTGACTATTATCGAGGCTTACAAATAAACCGACTGGCCATCTCATACAGTATTCGTTCGTTGGTTTTGGCTCCGCAAAAACGAACGTTCCGACATCTACTTGGGGACTTTAAGAGTTTCCTAATGCCTGCATTGTAAGGAATAGGTGCCTGCTATGGGGTCACTAAAACAGTCCGCATATTACGCCATTGGCATTGTGATGATGAAAGGGATATCACTCGTGATGGTCCCCTATATCACCCATAAGATGACGTTGGTTGAATACGGTTCTTTAGAAGCCATTGTCTTGTTGGCTGATATCGGGACGATCCTATTTAGCTTTGGGATTGTTGAGGCTATGTATCGATATGTTGGCGTCGCTGAGGGGGAAGAAAAGAGGAAATTGGTTTCTAACTGTTTCACATTGAGTGTCTTAGTGTGTGTGTTAGGGGGGAGCTTAATTGCACTTAGCATGCCGCTACTGTTATTGATGCTGCCCGTCGAGTTCCAACCCTATCAAATCCTACTTCTGTTGATACCGACCATGCTCGATGGTGCGATTTCTATCCCGTTAACACTGATGCGAATGAATGCGATGGCAAAACGTTTTTGCATGCTCAATGTCTTGAAGGCGAGTGTGCAAGCTGCAATGACGTTTGTGCTGCTTGAAGCGGGTTATGGCATCGATGGTGTACTAATATCTTCCGCTGTTTCGAGTGTGCTGCTGATGCTGTGTTTACTGCGTTATCAATGGCAGGAGATGGGCTCAATTGGCAGCCTCAAGTACTCCGCTAAGATCCTAAAATTTGGATTGCCCACGTTAGTCGGTGGTGCTTCGATTTACATGATTACAGGGCTAGACCGTTGGGTGATGGCGAGTTTCGTCGGCGTTGAAGAGCTTGCGATTTATGCGGTCAGCGGTAAGTTTGCGTTGATTCTAGGCTTACTGTTGCAGCCTTATGCACTTTGGTGGTTTCCGAACCGAGTAGCTATGCTTCAGCAGCTTGGCGGTAGTAAAATTTGTGCAGATAGAGCCTTAGTCGGCGTTAACCTTGCCATCGTGTTAGGGATCCTGATGATTCTAACCGTTCCTGGTTTCATCTCATTAATTTTGCCTAGCAGCTATCACTATGCTGGTACTCTCGTCGTGGCCTTGCTTGTGATTGGTGTTATCAAAAGCGCAGGCGATTACCTCAATTTAGGCTGCTTTAGTGGCGATTCAAGTCAATCACAAATGTGGATTCAAGGTGGCTGTGCGATCTTGGCTGCGATTGGCTACTTTGTTGTGGCACCGATTTATGGAGTGTGGGGTGTGGTGGTGGTGCTTTGTGGTACTTATATCGTGAGGCTGTCACTGCTCTATATCGTGAGCCAAAAGATGGAATATTTACCTTATGATCACCGTAAATGGATAGTCGCGGTGAGTATCGGTCTATTTGCGATTGTCAGTGATAGGGTTCTTGGTTGGGTGCTGGTTGATGTGCATGATTTTGTTTTAGGCAGTTTTGTGGCGATAGTGACGTTAGTTGCCTTCATTCGATACTCTATTATCCCTGTACCACAGCCGCTACTCGATAAGTTTATGTTAGGTAAGCATTCGCATGTGAGTTGAATTCATGTCATCCCAAGTACAGCGGGTAATCGGCACTTAGCTACATAATTATCTTCAACAATAAAACACTGTTCATAACGACTCGAATTAGATAGTATTTATAAATTCAGTGAATACTAACCATGGAAAGATTTATGAATAAGTGGATGCTGCTCTTGTCTCTGTTTTCAGCTGCCTCATACAGCGCCTCTGATTTTTCAAGTAAGGGTATTACTGCTCCCGACTTCAATTCACAGGATTTCAAGCCGCCAGAAGTTTCTCAACAGGAACAACACAACATCGTTTGTGAAAGCGTAGTCTGCAATTCAACATCTGTACGTCAGCCCGTTCCTGTTGTTGGTGAAGTGCCCGATAGAGAGCTTAACCAAACCATAGAGACTCTTGCGAGTGCCATTTATATAGTGGGTGAAATGGGGATTGCAGAAAACTTAGCGACACCAGAGTACGAGAAATTTTTTGAGAATTAGTTGAAAGGATACGACAGTAGGATTGGTACTGGTTTTAATAGCTGCTATAAAAGGTCATATCTCATTTAATGATACGATAACCTTGGCATATTGAGACTAGGAAATACCAATGGAAATATGGAAGTTGCTACTGTTTATCCCGGCTTGCTTTGCGCTCAACATGACACCGGGCCCAAACAATTTGTTATCAATGAACAACGCCCGTTGTTACGGATTTCAGGCCGCCTTTGTCGCTGGCTTAGGAAGAATCCTCGCTTTTTCTGGCATGATTGCTTTGGCTGCATCCGGTTTAGCTGTTGTGCTTTATACCTCTGAAACTCTGTTTTTCCTTATCAAGCTATTTGGCGCGATGTATCTGTTGTGGATCGCCTTCAATCTTTGGCGCTCACAAGCCAGTCCGGTCGCGGATATTGAACGAAATAAGAACTGGTTTGGTCTTGTTAAACAAGAGTTCGCACTGGCTGCTGGCAACCCCAAAGCGATACTTATCTTCACTGCATTCCTACCTCAATTTGTCGATGTTTCAGCGAACGTAAATACTCAATTCTTTGTTTTAGGCAGCACGTTCCTTGTATTAGAAATGCTCGCGATTTCCATCTATGCAGCCTTTGGTTTATATCTACGAAATTGGTTTTCAAAACCTCAAATGGCCAAGCGTTTCAACAAAGCGTGCTCGGTTTTTCTTGCTCTATCCGGTGCTAATCTGTTGGTGAGTCGACAGTAGTTCTCATTTTGCTTGTCTAGTTTATCGTTAATCTTTTAAGGTCTATCTATGAATATTGTCTGTGCGGAAAAACAGGAATTGGCTGAAATTTACCAGCTTGAACATGCTTTGTTTGGTGACCATGCCTATCCGCAATTTTTTATTCGTCAGGCATTTGATTGCTGGGGAAAAGGCTTATTAGTTGCTAAGCAAGACTCAAAGATTGCGGGCTATGCCTTAACGACAACCACGGACAAGCATAATGAGTTTTGGGTCTTATCATTAGCGGTAGATCCGAACTATCGTGGTATGGGATTTGGCCGGAAACTGATGCAACAGGCTGTTGAGCAACTGCCCCGAGACGCTAGGCTTTTACTCACTGTAGACCCAAATAACACATCCGCTTGCGCGCTCTACGCGTCGGTGGGATTTTCTACGATCAAACAAGAAGAAAACTACTTTGGTGATGATGAGCCGAGGTTAGTGATGCAGCTCATCATCTAGATTGTTGACAACGGTTTTTAATCAAAGGCGCTTAACTAAATTAAAGGCATACACATCAAAGACAGTCTCGTAGCTCTAGGTCAGCATCACGATACCGTGCATTAACACGACACTAGAGGTGAGCCGAGTTCTCATATCAAAGTAGCCATCTGGGCCTTGGCTCTGATTCTCTTCTCTCATTGACCTTTCAGCTCGCCAAACCGCAATGTAGCCAATGATGAGAATTAGGGTAGTGAGAAACTCTTTTTGCTCTCCAAGCAACACTGCCAACCATGCGACGAGCACTATCGCATTACTTAGCAGCAGCGCTTTGTTGCTTGATTGGCTTTCAAAGTTCTCGATGCCGTTTGCCCACAAGATCCCTGAAAGAAAGCTTAAAATCGCCACACTGTAGGTGATGAAGAGCGTTTCACCGCTTATCCCCATAAATTGGCTGTCGGTGAGCGAAAGGAGGAGACCGAATAAAAACGGAATTAACCCCATATAACCGAGTTTGGCCATGGTGTTACGTGTTTGAGTTGTCCCCATGTAATCTGACTTCATAACTGCTGCTCGATAGCGGTTTTAAGGGTAGTACTGGTTGGCGATGTAGAACTCGGGAAGGTTGCGACCACTTTACCTTCTTTGCTGATCAAGAACTTATAGAAATTCCATTTAGGTTTGACGCCTGCTTGTTGTTGGATTTCGGCAAAGACTGGGTTTGCTTCTGGCCCAGAGATTGATGCACGCGCCATCATCGGAAAGGTGACGCCATAATCTAAGTAGCAGATTTTAGCGGATTGCTCCTCGCTACCTCTGTCTTGGCGAAAATCATTACTTGGGAAACCAACAACCGTGAAGCCTTGGTCTTTATAGGTTTGATGGAGCTGCTCTAGTTGTTCGAACTGAGGAGTGAAACCACATTGGCTTGCCGTATTCACGATCAATAAAGCCTTACCTTGAAACTCTTCACACAGTTCAATCTCTTCGTTTGAATTTAACAGCCTTTGTTTTCCGTTGAGTATCTCTGGGCAGCTAGCTGAAAAAGCGAATGAACTCGTGAGGCTCGCGATTAGGGCGGTGGAGCGCAGCAGTGAATGTTCCATAGGTGTGCCTCATTTTAGTTGGCGTAACTGTTACTACTGTTGAACGGCTTGAAATGATCACTTTCAAGACCAGAATAGTGTCAGTTATCGCTTAGCAAATAAGGATCTACTAGACGCATGATATTCACTTTCGCACCAAGGCGAGCTGCTAACAGATACATGCCACCAATTTTTCGGTGCAGGAACAGCGCATCGGCTGGTGGTGTGTGCCAATACTCTTGTTCCATGCTCAATATGGTGCCTGCTTCACGAAGCCTTTGTGCCAAACCACTGGCTCTAAAGTCGTAGTCTTCGTCAACCAACATCGGCTCACAGGCCATCTTTACGAGGTTTAAAATAGCTTGACGTTGATCGGGAAGAATCGTCTCGCTGAAGAATCCAATTTGCTCTAACGCTTGATTGAGCCCTTGCTCATTGTTATTAATCACTGACGAAAAGGCTAAGCGGTAACCTTCGCTGAAGCGGTCACTGTATTCACGTGTTGCTCCGAAATCTAACAAGCCAATTTGTCGGGTGTTTTCAACGTAAAGGTAGTTAGCGAAATTGGGATCGGTTTGCACCATCTTAAAATCGAACAACTCTCTGAATAGAAGCTCAAGCAAGCTGTGCATCACAAAGTCACGGGTGTCTTGGTCGTAACTTTCTATCTGTTCTATAGAGACGCCTTCGATGAAGTCCATGGCGAGCACGGATTCTGAAGAGACTTGCGGATGAATCTTAGGTACGACGAAGTGAGAGTGCTCTTTTAATGCATTGTGATAACGAGTTGCATAGCCAGCCTCTCGAGCGTAGTCCGCTTCATCATGGAGCTGTTTTTTTGCCTCTTCTAACAAGCCTTTGTAGTCGACCGACTTTGGTATCAAGCCAACAATGTTGAGCAGTGTGCCGACGTTGTCTACATCACTGTCGATGCTTTTTCTAATGCCTGGGTATTGGACTTTGACGGCGAGTTTGTCCCCGGCATCGCTATAGGCTTGGTGAACTTGTCCGATAGACGCACTGGCAATCGGTTTAAAGCTAAAGGAAAGGAATTCGGTTTTCCACTGGTGCCCAAGCGAGCTCTCTAAGACTTGATTGAGCTGCTTTGTTGGCAGTGGGTCAGCGTCGGAGCGCAGGCGAGAAAGAATGTCGGCTAATTCTGGCTCTAGAACATCGCCCGCATCCATTGATAGCATCTGCCCCAGTTTCATCGCAGCGCCACGTAGGTGCGCCAGTTGATCGGTCAGGCGAGCAATGTTCTGTGGCGTTAACAGTAAGTCTTTTGCTTTGGGTCTGTTGCCTTGTGCAAGCTGCTTGGTGCCTTCCGTTAGCACGTTGCCCGCGACCCTTGTCGCCAATGAGGCAAACTTACTGAATCTAGAAATTCGATGTGTGGGAAGGTTTCTCTCTTTTGCCGACATAAAGGTTCTCACTTAGTTATCAAGACTCACTACAAAGTTCTGCCAATCATTACACAACCGAACGTTTTGTTGTGGTAACTTGTCTCGCGAAACAGTAAACAGAATTAAAAGGACAAAGCATGAGATTTATTTGGTTGAAAGTGGCCGTTACGGTATTGGTGTTCGCAGCTCTGTTTGGCATCGTTTACTACAAAGTCGCCAGCGGCATGTCTTAACTCAATCCTATTTAATGCAGCTGTTTCCGTTGCAGCGTGATTTTCCAGTTAGCCAGAAAGAGACTTTATATCGGTTCTTGGCAAATCGTAAATAACACCAATCTGCGATTGGCTTAAATATCGCCCAACGCAATGGAGCATATAGCCAACCTTTTCCTACTAAGCGCCACGCTTGGTAGGTCACGTCTAAACCTAACAGCACTTTGCCGTTCTCATCCAGTGCATGCAAAATGGTGTTGGCTGCGTCCGCATCAATCTGAGGGTAGTCTGAAAAGGATTCGCTGTAGATGTCAATGGTTTGAATCTTATTCTCGATATCATGCTTGGCAAGTGCCGCCATCTCTTTTGCGCACAATGGACAAGTCCCATCATAAAATATCGTCAGTTGTGTCATTGTTTATTCGCCTGTGGCTTAGCTAGAAGAACCTTCAGTTGCCTGTTAAGTCGGCACCCTTCAATTCAATCGCTTGTTATTCGATAATCTTAGAATGGCTACGCTATTGTACCTTTTAAAGATCACTCTTCTCGAATCAAAGTTCTAAAGATGTCTGACTTAGACACTTTGTTCACCCTTTCAAGTCCTTGATTATTTGGTCAAATCTCTGGTTTATGGACAAATGATAACAAAACGTCCAAGAAAGGTGTGCCTTCAATATATAAACATCAACCAAATCAATTAGTTGAAGTTGGCTTGGGATATGCTCTATCGAACCTACGAATTGCTAAAGGATTTTCTCCAGTTTGGGCATGGAAGAAAACCTTAAAAGCATAAGTATGAACAAATGGAGAGAGAACATGAAGGTTATAAATTATTTACTTAGTGTGCTTCTGTTGTTTAGTAGTCCTCAGTTGGCGTGGGCTACTGTTGATGTGATGGAACTCGATGGTAACGCGACCAGTGATAATAGTGGTATTGATTGGGACGATGTAAATGACCCCAACAGCATGGTTGGGATTGCAGAATTTTTCGAAAAAGACCGTAATGGTATCGACCAAATCTTTTGGAAAGGTGGATCAAAAGATGATTCCGACATTACAGATTGGGCATTCCGTACGGCGTCACCACAACCAAAAGATGACTTTACTAATGCGTATGCCGCAGCTTTTGAAAGCGAAGGTGACTTGCTGATTTACTTTGGTGCCGACCGATATGCGAACAATGGTGATATGTACATTGGTTTTTGGTTCTTGCAAGATCAAGTAGGATTACCGGCAGGAGCGACAAAAGGTGATTTCGTTGGCGAGCACGTCAATGGAGACATATTGGTCTTGATTTCTTTTCCGCAAGCCAGTGGTGGTAAACCTTATATTGAAGTGCTGCAATGGGATTTGAATAATGGTGATGTGACTGACAACATGACCAGACTGTTCCAGACGGCTGGAGACCCTAAATCTAATGATTTTGTTGGTGCAAGATGTGGCAGTGGTGCTGTCGGTGTCGAGAAGATATGTGCGATTTCAAATGATGATTCTATCGGGGCAATTGCTCTACCCAATGTACAAGGTTGGGATTATCTAGCTAAAACGGGTGAAACTACGTCTATTCCGACGGAGAGCTTTGTTGAAGGACGCCTGAACTTATCTGCACTATTGAATGATGAGTTTGGTATTGAGGATATCCCTTGTTTTAGTAGCTTCTTAGTGGAATCACGAGCTTCCCGTTCGATTGATGCGTCTTTGGCTGACTTCGTTGTCGGTTCATTTAGTTTATGTAGTATCAGCATAGCGGCGACTTGTAACACAACCAGTTTTACGGTTGATGGCATGTTCAACATCGACTACACCGTGACGGTTACCAATACTGGCCCTGGTTCGTTAGGCACTAATGGTGATTACGAAGTGGCCTTTTTATCGGAGTCACCAATCTTAGGTGCGCTTCCAGTGGTGGGTAACGGTGATGAAGTGTGGAGCGTCGGTGAGTCATTCTCATTCATGGGTAATTACCTGTCTGTAAATAATGGTGCCGTCGGCGTGATCGATGGTTCAGTGGATCTTGACGGGCTTATCGTGAATGCTCAAGCTCCCGTGGCTTACAATTGTCCGCCAATAGATTTGAGTCCAATGGTTGAGATTTCTAAGGTATGTAATAGCTTCTTAGAAGTTGATAGCGGTCAAGTTGTGCTTAAGAAAACCTATGATGTTGAAATATGTAATACCGGTGATATTCCATTGGCCATTGAATCGCTGGTGGATTCTAAGGATGATTCTTTGAGCCGTTCTGACTTACCTACCGAAGTCGTCAACAGCAGTTATTACCTCGACTTCGCTTTACCTTGTGATGATCTTGAGGATGTGACCACATGTGGTGCTGGTAATATGTGTAGTGCATTAAGTGCCGACCCAGAACTGTTTGCTTGTAAAACGGGTGAGGGTGAGTGGATACCGAACTTTGGTGATGCGATTGGTCAAGTTTGTACACAAGTAAGCAAAACCTATGCGCCAAATGTGTTACCAACTGGAGTAGACGGAATGCTATCTAATCAAGTAACAGCAACGTTTGACTCGTTGTTCTTGCAAGAAGCATTTATGGAAACATCGAACATTGCAACCTGTGATGTTTGTCCATTTACTGTACCTGAGCCATAAGTACTTTCATTAGTTGTACTCACTTAATTTCTAAAGCAGCCTAGTTCGTTAGGCTGCTTTATTTGTTAGGTAATTAATTAACTAGGCGACTTAAATTACTATTTGATGTTTTTTAATTAGCTTATATAAGGTTGTCCGAGAAATAGACAACGCTTTAGCTGATTGGGAAATATTGTAATGGTGTTGCTGAATCACACGACGAACATTTTTTGAGGAAAGTCGAGTGTCACTCTCAGTGTCGGGCGACGCATCTTTCAATTGAATCCCCATATGACGAGTAGAGAGCGCGTTTGAATTCGAAAGAACAATCGCCCTTTTTATACAGTTGAATAACTCTCTGACATTGCCCGGCCAATGGTACTGTTTCATTTGCTCAAGTGTGTCACTAGGCAGTTTGGTTTTGGATGCGTAATTGTGCTTCAGTTCAAATCGAACCAAATCTTCAATGTCTTCCTTGTGATCATTGAGTGGTACTAGGTCCAATGGAAGTACATTGATCCGATGAAAGAGATCCTTACGAAATTTACCCGCAGCAACGGCTTGTTCGATATTGACGTTGGTGGCGAAAATTACACGGCAATCTACGGGTAATTGGTTATTACTGCCGAGTCGCTCTATCGAGCTATTTTCGAGAAAGTGGAGCAGGTAAGTTTGTAGTGACAGCTCAAGATCGCCGATCTCATCCAAAAATAGTGTGCCACCATTCGCTCTTTCCACGTGTCCGACGTAGCGTTTGTTTGCTCCCGTGAATGAGCCTTTTTCAAAACCAAATAACTCTGAGTGAATCAGTGACTGTGGAATTGCGCCGCAATTTACTGCGATAAAAGGTTTCTGGCTACGATCTGAGGCTTCATGTATCAAACGCGCACATAGGCTTTTTCCTGTTCCTGTTTCCCCTTGAATCAGTACTGGAAAATCGTTGTTAGCGATCTTAGTTATCTTCTTTTTCAGTTGTTGGATGGTGCTGGATTGCCCCACCAATTGATATTCATGGCACGAATCAGGCTTAGGTTTGTGTTGTTTGGTGTCTACCATGCCATACGCATGCCCTAAATTTCGACAAAGCCATTCTGTATCAATAGGTAGATGGTAATAATCCCAATAGGTTTGCTTAATGATCGATAAGTTGCGGCTTGGTGGTTGGTTGCAGATAGCGATTGCTTTTAAATTTGGAAAGTGAACCTTGAGCGTTGATATTTGTTCACATTGCTTGTCGATCGAGGATGATGTTAGACAAGACATCAAAATTGGTGAGTAGCTGTCGCTGCGGGTGTTGAGTAAGTGAATGGCTTGCTCGGTCGTTTCTGCAATTTGAGCTTCCCAGTTATGGAGGCGCAATTCATCTACCCACTGATTATGGTGCAGGCATGTGGTGTTACATAGCAGAATCACAGAACGAGTTTTAGGCTCAGGTGATACTCTTTTTGATGGCATTGTGCTCACTCTTCATGTTTCGACTCCATGATGAAACCTACAGTAAGCCCCCTAAATATCCCATAAGCTTAGAAGCAAAACTCAATTAATTCGAATACACAAATCTGATGGTGTTTGGCTGACAAGTGTCATTATCTCAAGCGGGAAAGCTAATCTGGTGCTTTACTTATTGATATTTATGCTTATTAATAAAGGTATTCACGAATATCGTGTTTTTACTGTTTTGTTTATTGATGACCACACAGTAAACTCCGCGCTAATCACTAACGATAAAGGGCTGATATTGATGATAATTAACGTAGCAAAGAAGTTCATTTTGGCAGCTTCTGCGCTGGTGCTAGGCGGTTGTGTTAGCTATAGCGTTACTGAACAAGAAATGACGAACTACCTGCAAGATTCGGTGATGTTAGAGCAAGAAGTCGGTGTGCAAAACGTTATGTATGCGCAAGTGGCGGTTGATGACTTAGCGGTGCAAATTGGTCGAACTGATGCCGAGCGAGTGTCTGTTCTGGCGAATACCAATGCAAAGGTTCAAGTGTTTAACATGCCAAACATGGGGCTAGATCTGGATATCGAATTCAGCGCAATTCCCGAATACGACAAAGAGAGTGGTGAGGTCTACTTAAAGTCTCTGCGTCTTGAGCGCTTTGAGGAGAAGGGAAAGCAGCTTTCTCCTGAGATAGAGAAGCTACTTAAACCTGCCGTTTCTATGATCGGTTTTGCTTTGTCTCAATCTCCAGTATACAAACTGGATAGTAACAAGGTGCAAGAGTCATTGTTCAAGTCATCGGAACCTAATCTTGTGATTAAAGACAACAAGCTGGTCATCGAGTTATTCGATTAACCTTTCACGTTTAGCTTAGACTAAGATTTAAAACACAATGGCTGCCGGTTCGGTGGCCATTTTTGTTTGTGTTGAACAAGCAAGACTTCTGTTTTTGGGCTGTTTATTAAGCTTGTTTTCTCTGGCTCATTTATTGAATTAGCTGCGTATCTCACCTTTACTTTACTCTTGTGAGCAAGTCATCGCTTCAGTCATCAAATCATAAGAAAGAAAAGGTGAACGAACTATGAAGAATCCAGTAATAGCGGATAACAAGCCCGTTAAGGTCGAGCTAACCGAGGGCGAGGAGTATTACTTCTGTACCTGTGGCAAATCGAAAAACCAACCGTTTTGTGATGGTTCTCATGCAGGAACGGGCTTCAAACCAAAGAGTTTCGTGGCCGAGGAAAGCGGCGACGCTTATCTGTGTCGCTGTAAGTATTCGAACAACCTCCCTTTTTGCGATGGCACCCATAAACAGTTTACGACTGAGCAAGTGGGTCAAGAAGGCCCTGATGTTCATATCCAAGCGGCAACCCCCGATCTCTCACCTGCGGCTTCTGCAACCAAAGAAGAGCCCACAGTCGAGTTCATTCATCAATTAGCACGAGATGGCTTGTCCAAAGTGGGTCATCATGGGCCAATGACTTCAATGGGCGTCCCAAGATATCTATTACCTCACTGGGATGATATTCAAGTGATGGTTGCACAAATGGCGACCAAGCCGTTATTGGAAAATGTGCCCGTTGGTACTGAGCTTATTATTGGGCCAAAAGCGAAAAAACCGCTCAAATTGAACATCTCTTTGTTTGTGTCGGACATGAGTTTTGGCTCGCTATCTGAAGAAGCAAAAGTCTCCTTGGCGAAAGGTGCTGAACTTGCAGGAACAGGCATCTGCTCGGGTGAGGGCGGTATGTTGCCCGAAGAGCAAGCTGCGAACTCTCGCTACTTTTATGAATTAGCGAGTGCTCAGTTTGGTTACGATGAATCCAAGCTTAAAAACGTCCAAGCCTTCCATTTTAAAGGTGGGCAGGGTGCTAAAACCGGAACGGGCGGGCACTTACCGGGCGCGAAGAACATTGGCAAGATAGCAGAGGTGCGTGGCATTGAAGCGGGTACAGCCGCGATTTCCCCACCCACCTTTGTTGATCTAAAAACCGTCGAGGATTTCAAAAATTTCGCCGATCGAGTTCGAGAGGTGACAGGCGGTATCCCGATTGGCTTTAAGTTAAGTGCTAATCACATCGAAGAAGACATTCAGTTTGCGCTTGATGCCAGTGCCGATTACATCATTTTGGATGGTCGAGGCGGTGGTACTGGGGCGGCGCCAGAAATGTTCCGAGACCATATTAGTGTGCCGACCATTCCAGCGCTTGCTCGTGCCAGAGCCTATCTAGACAAGCAAGGCGTAAGTGACAGAGTCACCTTAATCATTACTGGTGGGCTTCGTGTTCCGATGGACTTCGTAAAAGCGATGGCGCTTGGCGCAGATGGTGTCGCTATCTCGAACAGTGCCATGCAGTCGATAGGTTGTGTTGCCGCCCGAATGTGTAATACCAATAATTGCCCAGCGGGTATCGCGACTCAAAAAGCCGATTTACGCCAGCGTTTAAATGTCGAGAAGGCATCGAATCAGCTTAAAAACTTCTTCGAGGCGTCGACAGAATTAATGCAAGTGATGGCGAGAGCGTGTGGGCATGATCACTTGAATCAATTTAACCCTCACGATTTAGCAACATGGAATCGCGAAATGGCAGAGCTATCGGGAGTTGCCTATTCTGGCGTCAGTCCACTAAACCAACTTAAGTAAACAGCACTTCGATAAGGCACACCTACTGCTCTTTTGGGTGTGCTTATTTCCTCAACCCCAAAGTTATCCTTTTGTAATGCATTGCTTTATAAACGTTTTTAAAATATTTCCTATTTTTTAAAAATATCGCTTTACCTCAAGTTAACTTGAGGTTTTATTATCATTCCCAATCTAAATACACAGACAATCGCCTCTGAAACCATGAATGTGGAAAGGTGATACAAATGAATTAGGAACCAACAATGAAAGTATTAGCGATTGGCGCGACTAACAGTACAACATCAATTAACCAACAACTTGCAGCTTACACAGCAGGTTTAGTCGAAGGCGCGCAAGTCGAGGTGCTCGACCTCAATGATTTCGAGATGCCAATTTACAGTGAAGACAGAGAAAAAGAGTCCGGCGTTCATCAACATGCGCAGCGCTTTTTTACCAAGATTGGTGAAGCTGATGCTGTGGTCATCTCTTTTGCTGAATACAACGGTTCATACACCGCAGCCTTTAAGAATGTGTTTGATTGGACATCACGCATCGACATGAAAGTTTATCAAGGCAAACCTGTTGTTATGCTCTCCACATCACCAGGCCCTGGTGGTGCAAGTTCTGTGTTGTCGTCAGCGGTAAATTCTGCACCTTACTTTGATGCTGATGTTAAAGGCTCTATGTCGGTGCCAAGCTTCTACGATAACTTCGATATGGAAGCGGGAGAGATGACTAACGTAGAGATGATCGATAACCTTAAGATGATAATGAAAAAGATCTAGGTGCATATTGGTCATAAGACTCAAACACCCTTCCTTGATGGCTGTTTTTGCGTTTTAAGCCCTGCTGTTGTTATATGAAAACTCAAAGCTAACTCAAGAACCTCAACTTAAACTTAAGATTAACTTTAGCTATACTGCTCTGTGGACTTGAATAGCTAAATAACATGAACAGGGAAAGTGATAGAGCATGAAAAACATCGTGTATTTAACGATTGGTCAACTCTCGGAGCGCAGTGGTGTTGCTCCTTCTGCACTGCGTTTCTATGAGACTAAAGGGTTAATTGCCTCTATTCGAACGAATGGAAACCAACGCCGTTATCAGTCAGCGATGTTGCGTCGAATTGCTCTTATTCAAGTTGCGCAGTCGATAGGCTTTACTCTTGAAGAGATCACGGAAGAGTTATCGACGCTGCCGATGAACCACACAGCAACCAAGCGAGATTGGGAGCGAGTAGCGAAGAAGTGGCAAGGGCAACTCGATAGCAAGATGGCACAAATACGTTCGCTACAAGAGAATCTAACAGGTTGTATTGGCTGTGGTTGTTTGAGTATGCAAAAGTGCCATTTATTAAACCCAGAAGATATTCTTCATGACCAAGGGCAGGGTGCTCAGCGTATTGTTGATTAGCCTCCATTTCGTCTGAACATCGAACTCAATTCTATATGTGTTATCACTTGATAGAGCAGTGGTGGCAGGGGTAGGGGTATCTCGTCTAGACAAAGCGGAATTAAGGGTCTAGTTTAGGTGGTTCTTTCAATAAAAGAAGAGGTTAGTTATGTTCAGCCATGTTTTTCTCGGTACCGAAGATATTGAACGCGCGAAGTGTTTTTATGACCCCATCATGAAAGTACTTGGTTATAACGAAGGCTCAGTTGATCCCAAAGGGCGCTGTGTTTACGTTAGCCAAACGGGCGTGTTGGGCTTAACGAAGCCGATTGATGGCCTGCCTGCAACGCACGGCAACGGCATGACGGTGGGTTTTCTGGCGTCTTCTCCTGAAGTTGTAGATGAGTGGCATCGGGTTGGCGTCGAAAATGGCGGTACCAGTATTGAAAACGGCCCCGGAGCGAGAGGTTCTGACGAGCGTCGCTTGTACATGGCTTATTTGCGAGATCCTGATGGAAACAAGATCTGTGCAACTCACTTTATGCCATAGTTTACGTTATGCCACCGTTTATTTTATGCCACAGTGGCGTATACTTAGATCATGTTGATGGTTCGGAGTTGGCGAAGTCGCGGCTCTGAACTTATTAGCTTTCTGAATACTCAAAATTTTGCAAAGGTTCAGCTAAATGACATCGAACGAACTGTTTTATGAAAGCTTTGAGCGCTGCCGGATCGACCAAGAATTTCTCGAAACGTTTTTGGCGGATTTTTGCGAGCATAATCCAAGGTTTTCAGAGCGTTTCGAAAAGATAGGGTTAGAGCAACAAACCAAGATGCTTAAAGCCTCGATCATTCTTATCTACAACTCTGCTGGTCTGCCGAGCGTGCGTAACTCAGTAAAGAAATTGGGTAAAAGGCATAAAGACTTAGGGCTGGATATTTCCGAAACTGAGCTCAACGAGTGGTTCAATTCGTTACTCAATACGGTTAAAAAATACGACCCTCACTATGATGAAAGCGTCGAACAAGCTTGGACAGAAACTCTCGAAGCAGGCTTAACTATCATGAAGAAAGAGTGTGTTGTGCCAGGTTCTGTGAATCAATAGTTAAGTCACCAGCAGCTTTTCTTGAAAGGTAGATTTCGTTTGAGAGGTAAGTCATGAATCAGGCTTACCTCAATTCTCAATTTTTTGACTCATCATTAAAAATGAGCAGCCCAACCAATCAGGAATCCTTGCGATGCGGTATCGTATTCAAAGGTTCCTTTGTTTTCGTAATCAACCCAGGTCGATTTATAGGCAATATTTAAGTCAGACCAACTGTTTATCTGGTATCGTACGCCAGTTAATAGGGAAGAGGTAAAGTCGGTGTCGCTACCAAGCCCTGCATCCATGGTTGCGTGAAACTTCCAATCCTTATTGATCTGCGTAATCCATCTCACACCTACTTGGTAGTCAACCCATTCTTCATCAAGTGATCGGTCGACACTTAACCTACCACCTGAACCGTAAAGCTTGGTATCAATGTCGTTATCCCACCAACGAAGCCCAAACAGATAATCAATCGTGCCAAAATCGTATTGGTAGCGCTTAAAACCCTTCACATCTAAAACACCTTGTCGGATATCAAGGTTGCCTCTTAATAACTCTGCGTTGGATCCTAATACCGAGTTTGTTTTTCCGCTTAGTTTCATGAAGCTGTAGTCAATGTAATAGCCCCATTGATTGTCATAGACACCCTCTAAACGCACCATTACGGTCATATCAAGATGATCCATGATGAATGAAGGATCAACATCAACATCTGCTGACAAATTACCAATGGTGCTATCTCCACGAATATTGAGTGCGAGCGCGTAAATTTCGAAGCTATGTTGCCACTTTTTTGTATCCGCTTGTTCGTTTGCTTCCTGAGCATTTACGGTTGAACTGGCAGCCAATGCTGATGCGAGTAGGTAACGCCATTTAGCCATATTGATATCCCTATATTCGATGTGAAATTGCGCCTTAATGAATGAGTGGATCTTTGATTTACTTTGCTTATATGCAACTTGTATATCTCTGATTGTAGACTATGTTTTTTTTAAAGAGCCAAACTTTGAGAGTAAGGGTATGAAGCCACAAAGTATTTTCTTGTTAGTTGCTGTTGTGGGACTAACACCTATTGCGTTGTCTTATGGCTATGCGCCAGTTGTCTCTCTTGATTACCTTTTTGGGATCGATGCTAGCCCCATCAATGTGACTCATATCTTTCGTGCAGTGATGGGGCTTTATTTGGCTCTGGCGTTGTTTTGGGTGTTTGGCGCACTGTTCAAAAAGTATCGACTGCCAGCGCTCTATAGTTTGGTGGTATTCATGTTGGGCTTGGCTGCTGGTCGAGTCATCAGTTTGGTTGTGGATGGTATGCCTCACTGGCTACTTTTTGTTTATCTAATATTGGAGTTGGGCTTTGGTTTAGTTGGTTTAAAAATGATTCATAAAGAGCAATCTGAAACAGTATAAGGACATTCTATGAAAAGGATTTTCCATCTTCTTATTCTGAGTGTGTTGAGTAGCTTTTCGCTATCAGCATGGTCAGCTCAAGAGCAGCCAAATATCTTTGTTATCTTCACTGATGATGTGGGGATCTCAAACCTAAGTGCCTATCACAATGGCGTGATGAGCAGTGAAACACCAAATATCGACAGCATTGCCGAGAAGGGCATGTTACTCACCGATTACTACGCTCAACCTTCGTGTACCGCGGGTCGTTCAGCCTTCTTAACTGGGCAGTTACCAGTACGAACAGGCATGCACTCCGTTGGCTTACCTGGTGGGCCTGTGGGTTTGAGTGCGGATACCCCAACGCTTCCAGAAATGCTCAAGAGCATGGGCTATGTGACGGGGCAATTTGGTAAAAACCACTTAGGTGACCGAGACGAATTTTTACCAACTATGCATGGTTTTGATGAGTATTGGGGCTGGTTGTATCACCTGAATGCAATGGAATACACCGAAGACCCTGATTGGCCAAAAGATGGCTCGTTAGATGCCTTCGCACCTCGTAACGTGATTTACGCGAAATCGGACGGCAAGGGCGGTCAAACCATTGAAGACGATGGTGCATTGTCGATAGAACGTATGCGTACACTGGATGACGAAGTCAATAAACACGCGATCAACTTCATCGAAAGGGCGGTTGAAGCGGATAAACCGTTCTTCACTTGGTACTGTCCATCACGTGGTCACGTTTGGACGCACCTTTCTGAAGAGTATGAAGCCATGCTTGGCCAGAACGGCTGGGGACTGCAAGAAGTGGTCATGAAAGATCTCGATGATCACGTTGGTGAGATGCTTTCCAAAATGGAAGAGCTCGGCATTGCAGATAACACCATCATCATTTTCACGGCCGATAATGGCCCAGAAATCATGACATGGCCAGATGGCGGTATGACACCATTCCATGGCGAAAAAGGCACAACATGGGAAGGTGGTGTTCGTGCTCCTGCATTGGTGAGTTGGCCGGGCAAAATCCCAGCTGGCAGTGTCGGTAATGGCATCTTTGATGGTATGGATTGGTTGCCAACACTGATTGCAGCGGCGGGTGGTCCAACAGACCTGAAAGAGAAAATGCTGAAAGGTCACGATGGCTTTAAAGCGCATCTCGATGGTTACAACCAAGTCGATATGTTGACGGAAAAAGGCGAGTCGAACCGTAAAGAGATTTACTATTACGAGCGAGATAAGCTACAAGCCGTTCGAGTAGGAGATTGGAAGGCACACTTCGTGGTTCAGAATCACGGTTGGAGTGGCCCGAAAGAAGAACTTAACGCACCACTATTGTTCAACCTGCGTCGTGATCCTTACGAGCGAGCAGCTGAAGAGTCTGGAATGTACTTGAAATGGATGGGACAGAAAATGTGGGCATTTGGCCCTGCTCAAGCCGCTATTCAGCAACACTTAGCAACCTTCGAAGAGTGGCCGCCAGTCACACCAGAATCTCCGGCTGAGAAAACCGGTGGTGTGGGGAATTAACGTATGCTCATTTCCTAGAACCTAAATAAACAAAGCCCAGCCCCTAAGTTTTAGAAATCTAGGGAGCTGGGCTTTTGTTTTGCTGAAAGAACAGGGCAGTCAGGAGAAGTGAACTAGTCCTCAAGAGGAAGCTGATAGCTGTTTTTTAGTTCTTTCACTGAGATGTTGGATTGAATCGCACTCACGCCTTTTACTCGTCTTATTGAGCTAATACGCTCAAAGTACTCTTCCAAATCTTTTGCTAACACTTGCACCATATAGTCGGCACCGCCAGCAATGCAGTGACACATCGGAATCCAATCGGTAACGGCGACAAACTCTTCGAACGGTTCTGTGTTTTCAACTTCGTGGTTACCCAAGGTCACAAGAGTAAAGCCTGCTACATGAAAACCCAGCTTTTTGCGGTTTAGCTTCGCTGCGTAACCATCGATATAACCCGTCTCTTCCATGCGTTTCCAACGGCGCCAGCATGGGGTTTCGCTGAGGTTTACCTTCTCGGCGAGTTTACTGTTACTCATGCGCCCGTCTTGTTGGATATGTCCTAAGATGGCGATATCTGTGTCATCTAACACTTCTTTGGTGGATTCTTTCTGTTTCATAGCTATTTTGGAAAAGTCTTGCTCAAATTTGGCTTAATATTAGCCTATATAGCAATTTAATTCCTAGTCGAATCTGTAAACTCTCTCCCTATAAATACTTTACTTATTAGGAGTGAGAGGAAATGAGCTCTCAATTAATGCTGGCGTTCTTGCTATTTTCAACATCAATTGCAATTACCCCTGGGGCAGGCAATATCGCATTACTTGGGATTTCAAGTCGTTATGGGTTTGCTGCGACTTTACCTTTTATCTCTGGAAACGCTGTTGGCATCATCATCGTACTGGCGGGTTCTAGTGTTGGTTTGGTGAGCCTATTTACCCTTTATCCAGAGCTATACAACATTTTGAAATACGCGGGTGCGGCTTATTTGCTGTTCATGGCGTGGTCGATTGCGAACATGCAAATCGAAGAAAGCACTACCGACAATCGTTCAGGTTTCATGTCTGGTGTGCTGGTGCAGGTGTTAAACCCTAAAGGTTGGATTGCTTCGTTAACTGTGTTTTCTCAGTTCATCACTCCGAACGCAGACTATCTGATTCAAGTGGTGACCATTATTGCTGGCATGGTGATCACGGGTGTACCGTGCATGTTGGTGTGGGCTTATTGCGGCACTATGCTTAAAAAGTTGCTGCAATCACCAAAACAGATGATGTTTGTGAACCGCTGCTTGGGTGGAAGCTTAGCAATGGTGGTGGCCTTTATGCTTTATCAACCGGCATAAATCACAAAGAAAAAACCACTCCTAAATCCATAGGAGTGGTGTCTAAATGTCGACTAAGTCGTTAACAGTAAAGAATTAAGTTAACAAATATTTAAGGAACTTGAGTTAAAAGCTTTTAAGCCTAGAAGCTTTTAAGTGTAAAGATTAAGCGGTTTCAGTCTCTTTAACCGGAGCTGAGTTACGGATTAGGTGGTCAAATGCACCTAAACTTGCTTTAGCACCTTCACCCATCGCAATGATGATCTGTTTGTAAGGTACGGTTGTTACGTCACCCGCTGCAAATACACCTTTCATTGATGTTGCACCATGAGCGTTAATCTCAATCTCACCGCGTGGTGATAGTTCTACCTTCGTTCCCTTCAACCATTCGCTGTTTGGCATTAGGCCGATTTGAACAAAGATACCCGCGAGTTCAATCTGTTTCAGCTCATCGGTGTTGCGGTCTTTGTATTCCAGACCGGTTACGCGGTTGCCATCACCCAACACTTGTGTCGTTTGAGCCATCTTAATGATTTCGATGTTTGGCGTTGCGTTCGCTTTGTCGATAAGTACTTGGTCAGCGCGTAGCGTGTCTGCAAATTCAAGTACGGTTACGTGTTCCACGATACCTGCTAGGTCAATAGCGGCTTCAATACCTGAGTTACCGCCACCGATAACCGCTGTTTTCTTACCTTTGAACAGTGGGCCGTCACAGTGTGGGCAGTAAGCAACGCCTTTGTTGCGGTACTCTTGCTCGCCTGGAACGTTCATTTCACGCCAGCGTGCACCCGTACTTGTGATGACAGTGCGAGCTTGCAGTGTTGCGCCGCTCTCTAGCTCAACGTGGATGTAGCCATCTTCCGTGTCTTCTGCAGCAATGATGTTGGCAGCGCGCTGCTCAGTCATTACTTCAACACCGTACTCTTTTACGTGCTCTTCTAGGCTAGCCACTAGCTTAGGACCCGTTGTTGCTTTCACTGAGATAAAGTTCTCAATCGCCATTGTATCCATGACTTGGCCACCGAATCGGTCTGCAACCACGCCAGTACGTATACCTTTACGTGCTGCATAAATTGCTGCTGAAGAACCAGCAGGGCCACCACCGACAACTAATACATCAAATGGTGCTTGTTGATTTAGGTTTGCCGCTTTCTTTTCTGCTGCGCCTGAGTCAACTTTGTTAAGGATTTCTGCCAATGACATACGGCCTTGACCAAATAGCTCACCGTTAATAAACACGCTTGGTACCGCCATGATGTCGCGAGACTTCACTTCTTCTTGGAATGCCGCGCCGTCGATCATCGTTGTCTTAACCAGAGGATTAATCGCCGACATCATATTGAAGGCTTGAACCACTTCTGGACAGTTTTGGCATGAGAGCGAGATAAAAATCTCTACATTAAGCTCTTGATCGAGTTCTTTAATTTGCTCGATTACGTCCGCTTCAAGCTTGATAGGGTGACCACCACTATGAAGCAGTGCTAGAACCAGTGACGTAAATTCGTGACCCATTGGCAAACCGGCAAAACCGATCGCGGTGCCTTTCTCTTGGTTCACGACCTGCATGATAGGGCTGCGAGTGCTTGCGCTGTCATCGCGAGTCACTTCAATTTTATCGGTTAAAGACGAGATGTCATTTGCCAGATCTTGAAGTTTGTTCGCGGTGTCGCTGCCATCCAGGCTAAGCACTAACTGAACATTGGTTTTTAGGTTTTCTAGGTATGCTTTTAGCTGCTGCTTCATTGCTTGATCTAACATAATCGTGCCTGCTCTTAAATTCTGTGTCTTGGTATTGACCAATACCTTCTTGCTGAAAAAGGAAAATAAAAAGGGGGCGCAAGTCGGCAAATATTGTGGTGTTGATGTTTTGAAAGGGTGGCGCGCGACTGCCCTTTAGGAGAGGTGGAAATTAGCTTTTAGGGAGATTTTTTAGATTATAACGGCCTTTCAATATACTTTTAAATTCAAAGGCTTATTGGATCTTGTCGTGTTTTTTAGTTTCTCTGCATTTCATAGTACTTCACGCTAACTTGACCCGTTACTTGACCCAATATTCACTGCAAAATTGGTAAAGTTACTTGTCAATATGGTTCGTTGTATTTAATGAATCTATGGTCAAAGTCTTCATTTCTGCACAATACCCATAATTAATTTAGGTAGTACTTTATGGGAACGACACTTACACAGACAAAGATCAATGGCGTAAAACCGAAGAAAAGCAATGCATACTATATTTGGGATAAAAATGGGGAGAGAGGCTCGGGTGTTCTGGGAGTAAAGATTACTCCATCAGGGAATAAGCTCTATTACTTCAGGTATATAGTCGGAGGAAAATCAAAGTTCATAAAACTGGGGTCAGTCTCGGGAATGAGTCTTAAAACTGCCCGAGAACATCGAGTGGAACTTTCTGCTCTTTTGGCTAGTGGTATAGATCCAAAGGAAAAAATGGAGAATGACAAGCGCAAAGCCGAAGAGGAGCGACGTCGTCAACAAGCGCATGGGACTTTCGCTGACCTTCTAAATGTGTTTTTTGAACATCTTTCATCAAAACACAAAGACCCAGAACAGCGAAAGCGTTGTCTAAGCCGATATGAACGGCATGTTAAGTATTATATTGAAGGCCAGATTGCACCTGAACGTAGGGTTAATACAATCACTAAACAGGACATACTTGCTCTTCTCGGGAGAATCACACCTTCGGCTCCTGTTCAGGCAGACAAGATTAGAAGCATCCTTCACAAGATGTTTGAATTAGCCATTGACTTTGATGACGACCCTGCTAATTACCAAAAGAACTTGAGGTTCTTCACTCAAGTTAATCCAGTAAGCCGAATCAAGAAACAGAACAAAAGTAAGCCTGGACGAAGAAGTTTATCACTTCATGAGATCCAAAGGTTCATGGATCCAAATAATGAGAAGTACTTCGACAAGCGTATATTTTTATTGCTCAAGATGTCGATTTTTCTTGGTGGGCAGCGACCACTTGAGCTACTTCTTTCCAAGCGCTCATCATTTATAGGCTCTGATGACATACTAGTACTAGAGGAGAGTTGTACCAAGACCTCGGTAGCGAATGTTCTACCAATCGGACAGAGTGTTCAGTCGATGATCGATGAAGTTGATAGCCTTCGTTTTATTGACGAGAGTGAGAACCCACTACTTTTTTCTGCATCTAATAGTATGGGGCATGTTGATCCAAGCTACGTAGCAAAACAGTTAAGGGAGTTCTGTATAACTACAGGTTTTCAGAAGTTTACTCCCAGGGATCTTCGGCGTTCAGTCAAAAATATAATGCTTGAACTCGACATTAGGCGAGATATAACGAATTATATTCAAAATCACTCGTTTGGAGACGTAGCTGAGGCACATTACATCACTTATGAGTTCATGACACAGAAGAAGACAGCCTTGTCATTGCTTGAGAGCAAACTGACTCAAATACCCCCAGCCAAAGCAAATTAACAATCGGCTATTTTAAATGGAAAGCTACTGAGGCTGCACTTATGGACTTATGGTGCCTCAGTCCTTTCTTTCTAATTCACTGGCATACAAGTGGCTATGACATTTGGGGCAGGTAGGTTGCCCTGGCAGTGAAGCTTGCCATTGGCAGTTACATATGATGCATTCGAATGTTGCTGTTCTTTTGGATATCGGTGGCGGAGGAGCTATCGGTTTGCTTCTTGGCGTAAGCCAAGGGTCGTTGTGTAGAGAGGATGAACGGCCTCTAGAACTAGAATGACTAGTTCTAGAGTGAGGTTTGGGTTGATAGCTAGCGATAGCCGAGTTTAAACGTTGATATGCTGCTTTCTGCATTGACGCTTTTCGTGGATGAAATACCCAACTCTTAGATGGCAGGTCATTTTGTAGAAAGTGCTTCAGCCTATCTAGTTGTCGAGTTCCAGATCTATCTTCTTTGAATAAGTGGTGTGTATCATCGAGTTTAATTTCTAGCACGCCACTTTGTTGGTTGTTCGAGGCATCAAGCTCAGTAGGGAGTGGGCGATTTGGGTGGGTAAAATAGATGGCAAAAGAAAAATCCTTAACCTTACCAACAATGTCGACAATGCAATTTGAAAACGGAACTTCCTTATGGACGTCATTTAGTTCGATAGTTGATTGCTTTGCTACCAGAAACTCTTCTTTGAAGTGAGCTCCTTTAGCCTGGCGATCTACAGTGCACGTGAATTCTGGGAGATCAATCCGAATCCCAGTTTCAATAACTTGCCTTGCCATCATTCTGACGGAAACAAAGAAGGAAAAGTCACACTCCTTATCAGTTTTATCTACTTTGCGTGTTGCATGGGCAAAGTGCCACTGCTTCTCTTCTCCCTGTCGGGCTATGAGTGGAGTGTGACAAGATGGGCAAATACAGCCACACTTCTTTCCGCGAGCTACATCAGAGACATCCACAAAGGAGTGGTCTTCGATTCTCAAGCCAAAAGGAACGTGTTGCAGTGTCATGTTGCGTTATGCTGTCTATTGTTGGGGTGTTGGTATCATAATAAGCTAGAAAGCTTGGTCAATATGTTAGGCAGTTAGCAATAATGCTTATGGATGAACATGTACTGATTTGTGTTGTCGGACTTGCCGCTGGGATTAAATATGGATGAGCTTGAAAGGATTGAACAGCAGATCTTAGAGTTGAAGGTAAAGTTAAACTATTTAGAACAGCGCCGCCAATCTTTGCTATCTCAAAGTCCTAGTTTGGTGGCGAGTATCTCAAAGGAGTATTCTCCAGAACAGAAAATTGCTCTATTTAAGAGTTACTTTAAAGGGAATGAACATTGTTATGCTCATCGTTGGCAGAATAACAAAGGGAGGAGTGGTTATGCAGTCGCTTGCCATAATGAGTGGCAGCAAGGGCTCTGTAACAAGCCTAAAGTTAAATGTTTGGAGTGTCCCAATCAGGCGTTCAAATCACTAGATGAAGAAGCGATCTACAGTCACCTAGTAGGACAGGAAGTTATTGGCTTATACCCAATGCAACCAAACAATACATGTTGGTTGCTAGCTGTTGATTTCGACAAAAGCGATTGGCAATTAGCATCAAGAGCTTATGTCGATGCATGTCAACAGAATGGAATTGATTGTCTACTAGAGCGTTCAAGATCTGGGAATGGTGCACACGTATGGGTTTTCTTCGAGCAAGCCATAAAAGCCAAGCTAGCTCGTCAGATGGGCTTTTTCCTCTTAGATGAAGCGATGAAAATTCATGGCGCTCTATCTTTTGAGTCTTATGATAGGTTTTTCCCTAACCAAGATGTTCTGCCAGCAGGGGGCATCGGTAATCTAATAGCTTTGCCACTGCAAAAACAATCACGTTCATGCGGAAACTCGACATTTGTTGATCAGTCATTTGTAGCTTTTGTTGATCAATGGGTTGCTCTGGCTTCAACACAGCGTGTCCCACCTGTAAAAGTTGAGGAGCTTTTGAACTATTATGAACACCAAGAGCAAACATCGGTTGATAGTGCTCAACAAGCCCCTTGGGAGCGCTCTATATCAATAAGGAGTGCTTTAGAGGGATGTCCTGAAGTGTTGCAAGTGGTCATCGCTAATAGACTCTATATCCCACTGTCTAGTCTTCCGAACCCTTTAATCGCTCAGTTAAAGAAAATTGCATCTTTCTCAAATCCAAAGTTCTTCAAAGCTCAGGGATTACGCTTGTCGACAAATGGCATTGCTCGGTTTATTTGTCTAGCGGAGATAGACAGTGGCTACTTGAGTTTGCCTAGAGGGTGTTTGGATGATTTAGAGGATATCTGTTCTTCTTATGGTATTTCATTACAGCTAGAAGATAAGAGGGTCAAAGGGAAACAACTAGCGGCCATCACATTTGTAGGTTCTCTGCGTTCTGCACAACTTAAAGCTGTCGATAAACTTCTTCAGTATGATAATGGTGTGCTTCATGCGCCGACAGCGTTCGGCAAAACGATTACCGCGATTGGCCTGATATGCCAAAGGAAGATTAATACTTTAGTGCTGGTTCACAATAAACAACTCGTCGAGCAGTGGGAAGAGAGATTAAAGGTCTTTGCTCAGGGTGTTGAGGTTGGTGTATGGACTGGAAGCAAGAAGAAGCCCACGGGGCAGATCGATATTGCGACGTATCAAAGTTTGGTCAATAGAAGTGACAACAGCGTTAATAAATTAGTTCAGGGTTATGGGCAAATAATCGTCGATGAGTGCCATCATTTATCCGCACCTCAATTTGAACGAGTTTTATCTGAATCCCATGCCAAGTTTATTGTTGGTATAAGTGCTACCTTAGAGCGACGAGACGGGCATCAACCGATTATCTTTATGCAGGCGGGTAAGGTTAGGCATAGCATTAAGTCCGATCAAGGAGCTCGGTTAGTTCAGCGATTGGAAAAGAAAGTCTTATCATTTGAAGTCCCTCTAAATTTGGTTTCTGATGAGCCTAAACCGCATATTTCCGATGTATATCGCTGGTTGATGCTGCACTCTGAACGTAACAAGGTCATAGTTGATGACATCAAAAATGAAGTTGCTAAAGGAAAAGTTCCCATTGTATTAACAGAGCGAAGAGAGCACGCCAATATCATTTCTAGGATGTTAGAGGATACTGGACTTAACCACCAAATGCTTGTTGGAGCTATGAAGAAAAAGCAGCAAGCGGAAGTTATGGCAAAACTAGCAACCACCGAAGTACTTGTTGCTACTGGGCGCTTTATCGGAGAAGGCTTCGACTTACCTAGATTAGATACGCTGATATTGGCACTGCCAGTATCCTGGAAAGGTTCGCTTATTCAGTATGTGGGGCGAATTCAGCGTGAGTTTGAAGGGAAAGATGAAGTTAAAGTTATCGACTACGTCGACTCGAAAATCCCAATGTTGTCGAGGATGTTTAAGAAAAGAGAGAAAGGTTATCGCGCGTTGGGTTTTGAGGAGGCTCCAGAAGAGGGACTGTTAATATAGCTTATGCCCAAACCTTGTCGGTTTGAATAGGTCGAGTTAGTTTCATTACCGCTATCCGCAGCAAAAAAAAGAAATGTTTCCTCATGATTGTAGGCTGATCCATGAAGAAACATTGATACTGGTTCGTAAAGTGCGGTTCACAATTTACGAACTGAGAAGTTTTTATCGCTTGAACTTCAGTGACACACGTAAGTGGCAACCTCTGGAACATGCGTTAGCACACATACTCATACCTCCAGCCTTCACTCATCGCCCCTCTTCAGGTGCTCAAGCAAGTATTCCGTGTAGTACAAAGGCATAACAATGTGTTCTGTTCCTGATGCTGGAGATCCTTGAGTTCCCGTCAGCTTAATGGTTTTGTGAGGGCTGCACTTCTCAATATAGGATTGCAGTGATTTCGCTCGGGTACGCTTTCCGCTTTTTACCTCGACGGGGATGATGCGACCTAGATCATCAGAAACTATAAACTCAATTTCTGCTCGAGCATCTCTCCAAGAGTAGCAGGGCTCAGATCCCATTGCTGCGAGCTCTTGTTGTACATAATTCTCAGCGATATAGCCTTTGTTATCATAGCTCTGTAGCTTCATTTCACGGTAGCTAGTGCCAAGCATATGGTTAAGTAGTCCAACATCGAAGAGGAACAGCTTAATGATGTTTTCTTTCTTATGTGCTGACAATGGAGCTCTTGGCTGTCCATCGATTTGGTGGTTCTTTAAAATGAGTTTGCACTTATGAAGCCAGGAAATAGCACTTTCATACTCTGCATACCGTGATTTGTGCTCATGGACACCCTTGAACCTAAAACGCTTGACGGAGTCGTCATACACCGAGGAAAGTTGAGCGGGAACATTTTTAAAAACAGACTCTATTAACTGCGAATCAATCTTGCCACAGTATTTTCCGAAGTCACGCATGTAACCTTCGATTAAGTTTCTATGTACCTCTGATACTGTTTCGAGACGTTTAATAATACTGAGTTCAGAGTTTTCGAACCATGACCTAACGGCCTCAGGCATGCCGCCAACGAAGTGGTAATCGGTAAGAAGATCTAACAGTTTTGTGTGTGCAGCAGGCGAACTCAATTGTTTTTCAAAAGCTTTTTGCAGAGCACTTTCACCAGATGCCCAGACAAACTCCTTAAAGGTTAAGGGCCTTAAGTTATACAGTTCAACCTTGCCCACAGGAAAAGACGTGATTAAGCCGATGTTGGAACTACTCGCAGCAATATATGCCTCAGGGGCTTTTTCAGCAAAGTACTTAAGAGATATCAAGGCTCTTGGACATTCGCCGATTTCATCAAGGATGAGAAGATCTGTTGAAGGATTGAAGACTTCTCCTGTAAGTAGCTCAATATTCGTAAGAATGTCATCTGGAGATAGAGATGCAGAGAAAGCCTCCATGAACTCAGGGCTTTCTAAGAAGTCAATTCTTAGAACGTTTTCAAAGGTTTTGCCGAGCAATTTTTGCAATAAGAATGTTTTCCCTGTTTGTCTAGCACCATCAATAAGTAAAGGCTTTCTAGTCTTCTTATTCTTCCACGCGAGTAGGTTGTCAAGTAATGCTCGTTTCATCTAGCCCCCTTTCGAAAAATGTGTCTTCAATACCTAGTTACACTATTATGCGCAATAAACAGTGGTTTTTGTCATTTTTATGCGCACAAAAATGTAAAGTAATCTACATTTATGCGATTTAATAGCTCACTTTGTGGTAGAGAGAAGGTAAGCTTAATAGGCTAAAATTTGTCTGGTATGTATCAAATTTGGACTCTTCAGTTAATAGGATGGGTATGGAGTACTGTAAAGTGGCATTGGTCATCACTAAGCAAATGAATATCAGAGAAGTGTTAGATCAACTAGCCAGAACAAAATTCAAAGCTACTTGTGCTGTTCAATTTGAATGGGATTAAAGTCAATTTTCTGTAGACAATGGGATGAACAATGTACGTGCAGTGATCGATGAAAAGAGGGAGCTTATTTTATTTTGTTGCCGCTATCCGCATTACATCAATATAGTGGAAGAACTGGTAAGCGAGTTTGCAGGTGAACTGGCATTATCGATCGAGAATCCAGACGTTTAGTTTGTTTAAATCTATTGAAATACTTCACGCTAGACCTCTAGCGTGATTTTTGAGCTCATCCATTCTGGCAATTGTAAGGGCAATACCATCAGTTCGTAGTGTCTCCCACGAATGGGAGACTATCTTTTGGCGCTAGACCTCTAGCGTGACTTTTTGAGTTCGTTCATTCTGGCAATTGTAAGGGTAATACCATCAATTCGTAGTGTCTCCCACGAATGGGAGACTGTCTTGCGGCGCTAGACCTCTAGCGTTATTTCTTGAGCTTATTTACTTTGGCAATCGGCAGGGTAGTGCCATTGATGCGTAATGTCTCCCACGAATAGGAGACTATCTTTTGGCGCTAGACCTCTAGCGTGATTTTTTGAGTTCATTCTGGCAATTGTAAGGGTAATACTATCAATTCGTAGTGTCTCCCACGAATGGGAGACTGTCTTGCGGCGCTAGACCTCT
>NZ_JBGONY010000052.1:35511-36316 GCF_041439375.1 Vibrio crassostreae
AGCGTTATTTCTTGAGCTTATTTACTTTGGCAATCGGCAGGGCAGTGGCATCGATTTGCAGTATCTCCCGCGAATGGGAGATTATCTTTTGGCGCTAGACCTCTAGCGTGACATTTAACTCGTTATTTATCCAAGTGCTCGGCAAGACGGTGGTGATAACCAGTGCTATCTCCCACGCGTGGGAGAGTTAAGTCTCGCGCTAGACCTCTAGCGTGATATTTAACTCTTTATTTATTCAAGTGCTCGGCAGGACGATGGTGATAACCAGTGGTATCTCCCACGCGTGGAAGACGTAAAGTTTCGCGCTAGACGTCTAGCGTGACATTTAACTCGTTATTTACTCAAGTGCTCGGCAAGACGGTGGTGATAACCAGTGCTATCTCCCACTCGTGGGAGACGCAAAGTTTCGCGCTAGACGTCTAGCGTGACATTTAACTCGTTATTTATTCAAGTGCTCAGCAAGACAGTGGTGATACCAGTGGTATCTCCCACGTGTGGGAGACGTAAAGTCTCGCGCTAGACCTATAGCATGATATTCGACTCGTAATTCATTTAAGTGCTCGGTAAGACGGTGGCGATAACAAATGGAGTCCGAGCTAATCGAATAATAGATATAAATGTAAGAACAACATGACCGTTCAAAGCTACTTTAAGCAGGTAAACTTCGCACTCGGCGAGTGTGAGTCGGTAGTAATTTCGCACTCACAGAGTGCGGGATGTGGGCAACGAAAATGCCATTGATGGCAGTGACAGGGCTTTGTTTCCTAAATCAGGGAACTAATGCTTAAAGCTACGATCAGATCAT
>NZ_JBGONY010000053.1:0-34357 GCF_041439375.1 Vibrio crassostreae
CCTTGGAACTTCAAACATTAGCAACATAGCCCCGTGGGTTCATGGGGCGCATACGCTATATCTGATAAGCAGATACAAAAAAGGTCGCTCATGAGCGACCTTTTCTATTTCACTGAACCATCCCAAAATAGGATGGGCACAATCAAATTACTTCACACGACCAACGTATTCGCCAGTACGAGTATCAACTTTAACAACTTCACCGATTGCGATGAATAGAGGTACGCGAACTACCGCGCCAGTTGCTAGAGTCGCAGGTTTACCGCCAGTACCTTGTGTGTCGCCTTTAAGGCCAGGATCGGTTTCAGTTACTGCGATCTCAACAAAGTTTGGCGGAGTAACAGTGATAGGGTTATCATTCCACAACGTTAGAGTACAAACGTCATTTTCAACTAACCATTTTGCTGAGTCAGCGACTGCTTTTACGTCTGCTGCGATTTGCTCAAATGTTTCGTTGTTCATGAAGTGATAGAATTCGCCATCGTTGTATAGGTAACCTAGTTCAACGTCAACAACATCTGCAAGCTCAAAGCTTTCGCCTGATTTGAATGTTTTCTCTAACACTTTGCCTGACAGCAGTTTACGAAGTTTTACACGGTTAAACGCTTGGCCTTTACCTGGCTTAACGTATTCATTGTCGATAATTGAGCAAGGCTCGTTATCTAACATGAATTTTAAACCGCCTTTGAATTCATTGGTGCTTACTGACGCCATGATTTTCTCTTCCACATCTTTGAGTTAATTTCAATGCCGCATATCATAACCCGAAAAGTCGAATCTGTTGAGCAAAACTGGCTCAAACAACTATCGAATGCGATCTCTGACCCGACAAAACTGCTTGAGGCATTGGAAATAGACCCAACACCGTGGCAAGCAGGCTTCGCTGCTCGTGAGCTATTTGCACTTCGGGTACCTCTTAGCTTTGTCGAACGAATGGAAAAAGGCAACCCACACGATCCATTACTAAGACAGGTTTTACCGCTAAGTGAAGAGTTTGAGGTGCACCAAGGCTATTCTGCTGACCCACTGGAAGAGCAAGACAACGCGATTCCAGGTTTACTGCACAAATACAAAAATCGCGCATTGATGATTGTGAAAGGTGGCTGTGCAATTAACTGCCGCTACTGCTTCCGTCGTCATTTTCCTTATCAAGATAACAAGGGCTCAAAGTCGGTGTGGCAAACCAGCCTCGACTATGTGGCTGCTCACTCAGAGATCAACGAGGTTATCTTATCGGGTGGCGATCCACTGATGGCAAAAGATAGCGAACTAGAATGGCTTATCAGTGCTATCGAACAGATCCCACATGTCAAAACCGTTCGAATCCACAGCCGATTACCGGTTGTGATCCCCACTCGAGTGACGGATGAACTGTGCCAATTGTTAGCGCAAACTCACCTCAATGTGGTCATGGTGAGCCATATTAATCATGCCAACGAAATTAACTTAGAGCTCAAAAAAGCCTTTCATAAGCTGAAGCAAAGTGGTGTGACTCTGCTTAACCAGGGCGTGATGCTTAAAGGGGTGAACAACAGCGCTAACTCCTTGAAAGAATTAAGCGAAAAACTATTCGATGCTGGCGTTTTACCTTACTATATGCATGTACTTGATAAAGTTCAGGGCGCTGCTCATTTCTATATTTCTGATGAAGAAGCGAAGCATCATTTTAAAGGGCTAATCTCTGAGGTTTCTGGCTACTTGGTGCCTAAGTTAACTCGTGAGATTGGTGGACGCAGCAGCAAGACGCCACTCGACCTCCACATTGAATAGCGAGCGGACTTCAAAAAGCGACTAAGCTTATCTGTAACAACAACACGTTGCTAAATGCACCTTAACGACAAAAATTTTTTGTTCGATCGTCCGGTCTATTATTAGCATACTCAGCTCTATTCTAAATTTTTAGGAGGGGTGATATGACACAATTTATAGAACAAACTCTCAACCTTGCCCCCTTTAGCTGGGCAGGCCTTGCAGTATGCATGCTGTGTGGTTCGTTAATCGGCATCGAAAGGCAAACACGCGGCAAACCGGTCGGAATCAGGACATCGATTCTGATCATCAGCGGTACCTATTTCTTCCTCACCATGGCGATTAGCCTGTCCCCTAACACGCTCGATCAAGCTCGTGTGCTTGGTCAGATCATTACTGGGGTTGGTTTCCTTGGCGCTGGAGTAATGATGACACTAGATGGAAAGATTCATGGTGTCACTTCAGCCGCGATTATCTGGGTACTCGCTGCATTAGGTATGATGATCGCACTTGGTCACCTTTCCCAATCGGTCATTATCACGCTAATGGCGCTAGTAATTCTGCTTGGTGTCGATAAGGTGGAAAACAGCTTCCAAAGCCTGCGTCGTGGTGTTCATCAGAAGTGGATGCGAAAAGGTCGCGTGAAAAAGTAATCCTAATCTTAGGTGCAATTGCTTAGAGACAATTCCCTAGAGACAAAAAAAGAAGCCTAGTCAAACGACTAGGCTTTGAGTTTGTACGAAAGCGCTTAATACACCTGAATACACACCTGATTCTTACCCGCTGCCTTTGCCTTATAGAGCTGCTCATCCGAAGAACGAATACTCTGGTTTTTCCATAAATGCCCAACACTGTCGAACTTATACAGAGAGTAGAGCGTCGCGCCACCAGATACTGAAACACTAATCTTGTCACCCGTAGGGCATCGATAACTCTGTAGGCTAATGTCGTTTCGAATTCGCTCAAAGATCGACGAAAGCAACTCTGATGATTCCCCCGTAATCGCAACAACAAACTCTTCACCACCAAATCGAGCCACGATATCTTGCTGTCTAACGCTGTTCAGCATCAACTGAGCAACATGGCAAATCACCTCGTCCCCCACTTTATGGCCATATTGATCATTAACGACTTTGAAATCATCGATATCAAACACGCCAACACCAATAATAGGCTCTTCATCCTGAGCCAGTAATCGAGCTTCAAAACCACGTCGATTTAGCAAGCCAGTTAGTGGGTCGCGCATTGCTAGGTCATTTAAACGCTGGTGTTCTTGTCTTGTATAGAAGCGCCATAACCATAAAACTGAGAGCAGATACAAAATCAAGAGTATCGAAAGTTGAATCTTCTCCATCTCCAATACATGCAGAAAGTGCTCGCTCTTATCTTCTTCAATACTCAGATACAACTGAGTGTTAATGTCACCTACATACAGAGGCTTGGAATAGGTAAAATCCATAAACCCGTATTTGTTTGCGCCTCGCGTACTCGTCACTTGATAGCCATGGGTAGGGTTCGATACGAGATTAGAGACATAACCATCCACACCCAACACCCCTTTGAATTCGCCATTAACGTAGATCCCTTTGGTTAAGGTCACCACTTTCTGACCTGTCAGGTAGTCATCGTACTGGCCGGTATACACCACCTGGTCTTGACCTTGAGCTAAGCCAAAACGAATCGTGTTCACCCAATAAGGTCTGCTATTCACAACCGAATCAAAGGTGTCGCCCTTGATGTAACTGGCAAAGTCAGAAGGCGAAGATATGATGAACTTCTCTTTTGAAATGAAGTAAATCGCAGAGATGGTATCAATGGTATTGGCAAAATAAGCCATGGTCGGTGCGATGAACAAGCGCTTACCCGCTTCGGCATAAAGGTCCGATTTCGGGTTGCACATCTCGCGAGGGCCAGAGAACATAAAATCAAAACGAGGGGCATGTTGCTCCTCACTGGTAAAGTAGCACGTCTCACCTTCGATCTTTTTGTCATGCGAGAATACGTAGGTATCCCCATGCAGTGGATAAAGAGCCGTGATGTTGTACTCAAGCGCATTTATGATCTGTGTGAGCTCCACTAAAGAGCGTGTCACGCCTTGGTTTTCCATTCCATACTGTTTATCTGATTCTTCCGCTGAATCAACGAGCAACAAGCTCAAAACTACTAAAAAACTGGCGGTCAGGCCTAAGAAAGCCTTTTTAAAATCGACGGTATGGTGGTTAATCAAAGCATATAAGTCATCATCGGGGGTTTATCGCACATTGTACTTATAAATCAAAACATCGCAACAACAAATATAAAACAACATGCTTATTGGGTAATTTGAAGAAGTTTATCGAGGAAGTGGCATTGAATGTAATAACGCCTAAACAAGGGTTTAGGCGTTGAGAAACTTAGCCTTAAAAGCTAATTCGTAACTAAAAGCTAATGCGCTAACTAAAAGTCGCCAATAGTAGAACTAAAGGCTAAACGGCAGCGTTATTTAGCAAAGTTTACAATCGGGAAGCACGGGAAGAAACCGTTATCAGCACAGTTGATCAGGCCAATCTGCACGCCTTCGATTTTGTTGGTTTTGTTGAAAATACCAACCTGAACCGTAGACACTTCTGAAAGGTTCGCTGCACCCACATCAACCATAGTGTTACCTTCTGAGTAGTTGACGAAACTCACGTTCGCGCCTTTTACATCATTGGTAATGTTCACTGCACCAAGGTTAACACCGGTTGTTTTACCCGTGTTCCAGTTGAAGAAACCTAGAGATGCGCCGGTCATTTCTTGGTTCACTTTTGATGCACCGAAGATACCCAGGTTCACACCTGTTGTTGTTTGCGTCTCAGACATACCAACAACCGCAAGATCGACACCTTTAAGGTCGTTTACTTGTCCGTGAAGCAGAGCTAAACGTACACCGCCAACCGCATCTGAATCAGGTGCGTTGAAGCCGTTGATCGTTGAAAACATAACTGGCGATGAAGCAAATGCCGCTGGTGCCATTACCGCTGCCGACACAGCTAATACTGAAAGTAGTTTTTTCATTGGGGGAGTCTCCACTGACTTATTGTTGACTTGATTAATCCATTTTCAATCAAGCATTTATTATCCTTTATTCAACAGCTATCCATGTTAGATCAATGTCATAACTGTACTGTTGAATATAAGCCGCTAAACCATAAAGAGCAATGGTTAAGAGCAGATGCGGGATTCGAGTGAACGAGATGCGAAAGGCAAAGAGCGGATAAGAGATACGGGTGACGAGATGCGAAGAGCAAAAAAAACGGAGACCGAAGTCTCCGCTTTAAAGCTTATATCTTTCAAAGCCTATGTATGGCTTTCTCTGTTACGAGAAAGGGGGATGATTACATCATACCGCCCATGCCACCCATACCGCCCATACCACCCATACCACCCATATCAGGCATTGCAGGGCCAGAATCTTGAGGCTTGTCTGTGATCATCGCTTCTGTTGTGATCATAAGACCAGCAACTGATGCTGCGAACTGAAGTGCAGAACGAGTTACCTTAGTTGGATCCAGGATACCCATCGCAATCATGTCGCCGTATTCGCCAGTAGCCGCGTTGTAACCGTAGTTACCTTCGCCAGCACGAACGTTGTTAGCAACCACTGATTCTTCATCACCCGCGTTCTTAGTGATTTGACGAATCGGTGCTTCCATTGCACGTAGTGCAACACGGATACCTACGTTTTGCTCTTCGTTGTCACCTTCAAGGTTAGCAACTTTAGATGCAGCGCGGATAAGTGCAACACCACCACCAGCAACCACACCTTCTTCAACTGCAGCGCGAGTTGCGTGAAGTGCATCTTCTACGCGGTCTTTCTTCTCTTTCATCTCAACTTCAGTCGCTGCGCCAACTTTGATTACTGCAACACCGCCAGCTAGTTTCGCTACGCGCTCTTGAAGTTTCTCTTTGTCGTAGTCTGAAGTAGCATCTTCGATTTGTTGACGGATTTGAGAAACACGACCTTGGATCATCATTTCTTCGCCCGCACCATCGATGATGGTTGAGTTTTCTTTAGTAATAGTAATACGCTTAGCTTGACCTAGGTCTTCTAGCGTTACTTTCTCAAGGTCTAGGCCAATCTCTTCAGAGATAACCGTGCCACCCGTTAGGATAGCGATATCTTGAAGCATAGACTTACGACGGTCACCGAAACCAGGTGCTTTAACCGCAGCCACTTTAACGATGCCACGCATGTTGTTCACAACGAGAGTTGCAAGCGCTTCGCCTTCTACATCTTCAGCGATGATAAGAAGTGGACGAGATGCCTTAGCAACGGCTTCTAGAGTCGGAAGAAGTTCACGGATGTTCGAAACTTTCTTGTCGATAAGAAGAATGAATGGGCTTTCTAGATCAACAGAACCCGCTTCTTGGTTGTTGATGAAGTAAGGAGATAGGTAACCACGGTCGAACTGCATACCTTCAACTACGTCTAGCTCGTCTTGTAGAGCCTGACCTTCTTCAACCGTGATTACGCCATCACGACCTACTTTTTCCATCGCTTCAGCAATGATGTTACCTACTGTCGAATCAGAGTTCGCAGAGATAGTACCTACTTGCGCGATAGCTTTTGTATCTGCGCATGGAACAGAAAGGCCTTTTAGCTCTTCAACTGCAGCGATAACTGCTTTGTCGATACCGCGCTTAAGATCCATTGGATTCATGCCAGCAGCAACGGCTTTTAAGCCTTCAGTGATGATTGCTTGAGCAAGAACTGTTGCTGTAGTCGTACCGTCGCCCGCTGCGTCATTCGCTTGCGAAGCCACTTCTTTAACCATTTGCGCGCCCATGTTTTGGAACTTGTCTTCAAGTTCGATTTCACGTGCAACTGAAACACCATCTTTAGTGATCGTTGGTGCGCCAAATGATTTGTCTAGAACAACGTTACGGCCTTTAGGACCTAGCGTTACTTTTACTGCGTCAGCCAGAACGTTTACACCTTCTAGCATTTTAATACGTGCGTCATTACCAAATTTAACGTCTTTAGCAGCCATCTTAATTTCCTTTCAAATTCTTTGTTTCGGGGCGTCTCAGCGTTATCGCGTCATTCTGAACAGTGAGGGACGAACGTGATTCAGAATCTACTCAAATCGCACTCTGTTTAGATTCCAGATAATTCGTTCCTCATTTCTGGAATGACGATATGAATCATCCAATACTGGCTCTGATAACTTTTACTGAGAGTTAAATGAAAAATAGATTACTCGACGATCGCCATGATGTCGTTTTCAGACATAATCAGAACTTCTTTGCCGTCGATTTTTTCAGTTTTCGTGCCGTAACCTTCAGCAAAGATAACGGTATCGCCAACTTTTACGTCCAACGGTTGCACTGAACCGTTTTCTAGAATGCGGCCTTTGCCGACAGCTAGAATGATACCGCGAGTCGATTTTTCTGCGGCAGAACCAGTTAGAACGATGCCACCAGCAGATTTAGATTCAACTTCTTGGCGCTCAACGATAACTCGGTCATGTAGAGGACGGATATTCATCGGTCTTATCTCCTGATAATTTCCATTTAAATTTTGATAGTTGCCACGATTAGCGTGGGTCAAACAATATGTTGGGGGCGATGTGAAAGATCCCAAGGGGGGAACGAAAAAATTGTGAGCTAAAGTGCAGATTCTCACCCCTCATCTTTCCCTGCTTTTCGTTTACTCGTATCCCGCATCTGTTTATCCTACGCTTTTGGTTTCTATCGGCGTTTTGCATGCAAGATAAGCACGGGCTATTAACTGCCCCAATTGAGAGTACATTGCGTACCATGACCATACCGACCATATTCGGTATGGTGGCGATCTTGATGTTTAACTTGGTCGATACTTTCTTCATCTCATTGCTTGGCACCCAAGCCTTAGCCGCGGTGAGTTTTACCTTTCCAGTCACCTTTGCCATCAACTGCATCACCATGGGGATTGGTATTGGCTTATCGACATGTATCGGTCGATTACTTGGCCAAGGCAGCGCACAAAATGCAGCTCGCTTTACCTGCCATGGATTATTACTCGCGCTACTTCTGGTCTGCTGCGCTTCCGCTGTTGGCATTATCTCACTCGACCCCTTATTTACTTTATTGGGTGCCGAAGCGGAGTTACTGCCTCTGATCTCTGAGTACATGCTGATCTGGTATATCACCATTCCCCTATTAGTGATCCCAATGGCAGGCAACAGCGCTATTCGTGCCAGTGGCGATACCAAAACGCCTGCTAAAATCATGATGCTGGCAGGGTTAATCAACGGCGTTCTCGACCCTTTGCTTATTTTTGGATACGGCCCCTTCCCTGAACTAGGGATTCAAGGTGCTGCAATTGCAAGTGGTTTCAGTTGGTTTGGCGCTTTGTGTTGCTCGCTGTACATCTTGATTAAACGAGAAAAGCTTCTGGCTTTACCGAATATCAAAAACATCCTTAGCGATTGGTATCAAATACTGACTATCGGCACTCCTGCGGCACTGTCCAATGCGCTCAATCCATTAGCGGGTGCCATCATAATGATGATGTTGGCCAAACAGGGAACCGAAGCCGTTGCTGCTTATGGTGCTGCTCAGCGTATTGAATCCATTCTTATCATTGTGTTGATGTCTCTGACTTCAGCCCTTACGCCTTTCATGGCGCAGAACTTTGGCGCAAACAACTCTCAACGCAGCTTTAAGGCATTGTTTCTCAGTATGCGTTTTGCTGTGATGTTCCAAGGTTTGATTTTCTTAATGATGGTGCCGTTGAGCATCCCCTTAGCTGCCCTGTTCTCTCAAGAAGAATCCGTACGAGGCATTTTGTGGCATTACTTGTTGGTCGTCCCCTTTAGCTATGGATTCCAAGGTATTGTGATGATGCTGATCAGTGGAATGAATGCCATGCATCAACCACTCAAAGCCTTTCAATGGAGCTTCATGCGTTTGTTTGTGTTTACCTTGCCCTTTGCGTGGATAGGCAGCCAAATTGATGGTGTCGAAGGGTTGTTTATTGGTTTAGCCTTGGGGAACATCATGGGTGGTATTTCAGGGTATTGCTTTGCACTTCGTGTGAGGGCTAAAGCAGATGCGGGATACGAAGAGGGATAGTACAAACCAAAAACTGAAAGACAAACGCTGACTACGCAGCGCTTAGTCCATCTTCGTTATATTTATGTCGCTAGAGCAAAGTTGATCGTATTTACCTTCGCTAGATTAACGTTCTGTTTTGCTTGCCACAGATCATAGTGATCCTGCATTGTTAACCAACTCTCCGGGGTTCTACCCAGTGACTTAGAAAGACGTAAAGCCATTTCAGGAGAAACTGCACTTTGGCCTTTAAGAACACGATTCAGCGTAGAAGGGGATACATCAAGCTGCTTTGCAACAAAACGACAGCTATAACCAAACGGTTCCATATATAGGTCATAAATAAACTCACCTGGGTGAGGAGGGTTGTGCATACTCATTAGTGATAATCCTCATAATTTAAAATATAGGCATTACCATCAATAAATTCGAAAGTAATACGCCAATTACCATTTACTGTGATTGACCAAATACCATCTCTATCCCCTTTTAATGGGTGAAGCTTAAAGCCAGGTAGATCAACATCATCAATAATGGTTGCAGTATCTATAGCTGCCAACTGCATCCTAAGCTTACGCTCATGCTTAGCTTGAATACCGGCTTTACTGCCAGTCTCAAAAAACTTTTTGAGACCTTTATGCTTGAATGTTTTAATCATACAGAGAGTGTAGCGTGTTGCGCATCATGAATCAAATTTCAAGCAGCTTAAGAGCAGATGCGAGATTCGGGTAAACGGGATGCGAAAAGATTTAAGAGCTTAAGAGCAGTTACGAGATTCGAAGAGCTTGAGAGCAGAAAAAGACTAAAAAAAGGAAGATGACATGGAAGACACCACTTACAAAATGCTTTATGACGCGCCGATTGGCAAGATGATCATTGTGAGCAATGGTGTGTCGCTTATTGAAATTGACCATGTAAATCACGAAGAGCTAATGATTAGCAATCCAGATGACCTTTGCCAACTGGCAGCGAAACAGTTAGATGAGTACTTCGCAGGTCATCGAATAGAATTCGATTTGCCATTAAGAGCGATAAAAGGCACTGAGTTTCAAAAAGTAGCTTGGCAGGCTTTAACAACCATTCCTTATGGCAAAACCATCAGTTACGGTGAGCAAGCAAAGAGAATGGACAACCCAAAAGCCGTAAGAGCAGTGGGTGGTGCGAACGGCAGAAACCCATTTAGTATTGTTGTGCCTTGCCATAGAGTCATCGGCGCGAATGGAACATTAACCGGCTACACCGGCGGTATGAATCGCAAAGAGTGGTTGTTAGATTTTGAGCGTTCGATCTTAAATAAAAAGAAGTAAACCTTATCTCACTAGATCAATAATATAAAATTTCGCCATCAAGAAGCGCCATTATCACCAGACAACATATAGTCTATATTTAAAATTTCATACAAAGAGGTGATGGTAATGTCCACTGATACGATTGAATCTTATGAAGATCGAAAGCGTAGAGATGGAGCTATAGCGCTAATGAAACTATTATCGTTTTCTATTGATGATAAAAAACATGACCGAGTCAATTCAGGTACTCAGATTCGAGATAAACTGGCAAAACGTAAACAATCGGTTCAAGAATCAACATCACCGTTACGCTGATAATAATACGTTCGGTTACTTTAGTTTAATCCCATAAGTGTCAATATGGGCAAGTAACTCGCTTGATGTAATTCTATGCTTAACGAGCAAGTCAACCTTGAATGGAAGCGACGACTGTTCTAAACGATCTTGCAAGCCTGCGACGACACTTAACGAAATCCCATGCCCCTCGATAACAATATCGATGTCGGAGTTATCTTTATAAGTTCCAAGGGCTCTAGAACCGAATACCCAGGCATGAATGACTGCGGCATGACTCAAAACAATATCCTCAATCAACTGATACTGATGAGGCTTAAGGCCGACCGAGTCTGGTTTAACCAAATAACTATCGATCACATTTAACCTCTTGTTCGCATTGACCCTCTTGATCACATTTAAGCTTTAAATAGAGTGTGACTTGCCCTATCACTGGTGAAAATGACTCTAAGATCAGTGACTGAGCTTCAAGGACATTTTCCTCATCATAGGTGTGGGACAATAAATTTCGTTTTATGAGTGCTTCAAGCATAATCTCACACTGCTCCGAAGACAGGTGCTTAGCTTCTAAGGCCGTACGAAAAACGCTCCTCGGCGAAGCCACATCAAACCCTTCAAACTCAAGTAAGTCTTTAAGGGTCTTCCATGTCAGTTCGAAAGAAAATTCAAAAGTTTGTACTAACCCAGCGAGCTCTAACTCATTGTAGCTATCTTGTGAGCACGCTCTCTCAAGCCTTTGCTGCGCTTTCATTAAGTTTTGCAGTCGTTGCTTCCAACGGTCTGGGTTTGAGTTCATATAAACAGCCTAAATATAAGGTAAAAGACAAGTATAGTATGAGCCTTAAGCTACCTAATCATTCAAGCAATGTCACTCTTTCGATATTCATCAAGACCGTTCTTTTCGTCTTTTGTTTAAGGTCGTGCCCTTATGTTCTCCCCTGCATGTTTTTCTTACCCAATACCTGTCCTTAAGCTCTCGCTACTCGCTTACCCGCATCCCGTATCTGCTCTTAAGCTCTTAAGCTCTTAAGCTCTTCGAATCCCGTTTACTCGTATCTCGCATCTATTCCTCAAACTCCAGATACAAAAAACGGCCACACTCGCGTGCAGCCGTTCTAGTATTCGATGAAAGTTAAAACTATTTATCTAAAACAGTAATTACTTAACGATCACATCACCTGACATCTCAGCCGGGATTGCGATACCAGACAGAGAAAGCATCGTTGGTGCTAAGTCAGACAGCTTACCGCCTTCTTTGAACTCAACGTCTTTGCTGCCCACGTAGATAAGTGGAACTGGTAGGTTAGTGTGTGCAGTGTGGATGCCGCCCGTTTCTGGGTTTACCATCATTTCCGCGTTACCGTGGTCAGCAGTGATAAGCAGTTGGCCATCGGCTTCTTTGATTGCTTCAACCACTTTGCCCAGACATTCGTCTAGTGACTCTACGGCTTTAACTGCTGCATCGTAAACGCCAGTGTGGCCAACCATGTCACAGTTAGGGAAGTTACAAACGATAGCGTCGTATTTGCCGCCTTTGATTGCTGCAACAAGCTTTTCAGTCAGCTCTGGAGCGCTCATTTCTGGTTGTAGGTCGTACGTTGCTACTTTTGGAGAAGCAACAAGCTGACGCTCTTCGCCTTCAAACTCGTCTTCTTTACCGCCGTTGAAGAAGAACGTCACGTGCGCGTATTTCTCTGTTTCAGAGATACGTAGCTGCGTTTTGCCTTCTTTCGATAGCCATTCACCGTAAGTGTTCTCTAGAGAAGCCGGTGGGAATGCACATAGAAGCGGGATGTCTGCTGCGTATTGAGTCAGCATCACGAAATCGATCGCTGGGAATACGTTACGAGCAAAACCATCGAAATCAGGAACGAATGCACGTGTAATTTCACGAGCACGGTCAGCACGGTAGTTCATGAAGATTACCGCATCGCCATCAACGATAGCGGCAGACTCTTCGCCTTCCGCTTTGATTTCAGTCGCTTTAACGAACTCATCGTTTTCGTCACGAGCGTAAGCCGCTTCTAGGCCAGCTACTGCAGTGTCGAATGTGAACTCTGCTTTTGCTTGAGTCAGCAGGTCGTAAGATTCTTGAACGCGATCCCAGTTGTTATCACGGTCCATTGCGTAGTAACGACCAATAAGCGAAGCCACACGGCCTTTACCTAGCTTAGCGAACAACGCTTGGAAGCGTGCTAGTGTGTTTTCTGCGCTACGTGGCGGCGTATCACGGCCATCTAGGAATGCGTGTAGGTAGATTTTCTCTGCACCACGTTCTGCTGCCATTTCAACAGCCGCGTAAATGTGATCTTCATGAGAGTGAACGCCACCTGGAGACATAAGACCCATGATGTGAACCGCTTTCTCAGCTTTCACCGCTTTATCGATAGCATTTACTAGCGTTTCAGTTTGGCCGAACTCGCCGTCTGAAATTGACTTGGTAATACGAGTAAGATCTTGGTATACCACGCGACCCGCACCGATGTTGGTGTGACCCACTTCAGAGTTACCCATTTGGCCATCAGGTAGGCCGACATCTAAGCCAGAAGCCGAGATTAGCGTGTTAGGTTGGTTAGCAATAAGACCGTCTAATACTGGTGTTTTAGCGTTCGCGATAGCGTTGTCTTGGTTGTCTTCACGGTAACCGTAACCGTCAAGGATCACTAGAGCCATTGGCTTCTTAGCTGACATAGGACTGACCTCGTTCAATTCAAAATAAATCGGTATAAAAACAAATTAGCGTAATTTTACTACAGTTTACAGTCAAAACTGTAGCGGAAGATCAAGAAAGGGCGCAGGTAGGAGGATCGGATGTGAAAAAAAATGTCATTTTGTGTTTAAGGGTCGCATAAACCTTGAGCAACAGTATTGAGGAAAATATCGCTGTCGTCATTCTGTATTAACACTGAGTTACATACTAAAACCCAATATCACACTCAAAACACGCCCAACAAAACATACTCAACCAAGTGTACATCTTGGTAGTTTTAGCGTAAGATACACGCAAATAAACTCCTACAAAAAATTGGCTAGAGTTCATCATGTTATTAGAGCTATCATTTGTTGGCTTCTTCTCCTTTTCCTCACTCTTTTTGATGAGAAAAGTGGCAAAATCCATTGGCTTAGTGGATAAACCGAATGAGAGAAAGTTACACACTGGTGCGACCCCATTGGTAGGTGGTATAGCGATCAGCTTAACCATTGGCCAATTCATTGTTACCCATCCAGACGTCATCCCGCATAGCCCACTCTTTTTAGCTTCTGTTATTGCTCTTATTATTATCGGGGCGCTTGATGACAAATTCGACATTAGCTTCAAAATACGACTGGTGGTGCAAGCAATTCTCTCCATCGGCATGATGTATTTCGCCGACATTCGATTAGATAACATTGGTAACCTGTTTGGTACTGGCGACCTGCATTTAGGCTTCCTGAGCCCTGTAGTAACCATACTCGCAGTGATTGGCGCGATTAACGCGTTCAATATGGTCGACGGCATTGATGGATTGTTAGGTGGGCTTGCTATTGTAACTTTTGGCGGTATCGCCGTTTTACTTCAAGTCGACAGCCAACATGGCTTAGCGTATTTATGCGTGGTGTTCATTGTCGCAACCATTCCTTATATCATGATGAACTTAGGCATTCTTGGGCGAGAGCGTAAGGTTTTCATGGGCGACGCTGGCAGCATGATGATTGGCTTTACTGTGATTTGGTTACTGCTGGGCGCAAGCCAAGATCCATCAGAAGCTATGATGAGACCAATAACTGCACTGTGGTTAATTGCCGTACCGCTGATGGACATGGCTGCCATCATGTTCAGACGCGTACACCGCGGTGACTCCCCTTTCAAGCCCGACAGAGAGCACCTACACCACATCTTCCAACGCCTTGGTTTTACATCGCGTCAAACGCTCGCCATCATTTGTGCTATCGCAAGTAGCTTCGCTGGCTTCGGTATCTACGGAGAGTTCCTAGAAATTGCTGAATCGACCATGTTCATCCTGTTTATGATTTGTTTTGCTTCATACACTGTAGCTATGAGCTATGTTTGGCGCATCACCAGCTGGATTAGAAGTTTGCGTAACCTTCCAGAAAAAGTCTACTAGTGATTAACAGTGTATTAATAGTTTAGTTTCCAGAAAGTACGTTCAATGAACGAGCTTTCAAACCAAAACTTCTCAAGCAAAACGCAAAAAGGGCCCAACCTCATATTGAGATTGGGCCCTTTTTCTGTGTTTATTTTGGTTTAAGCGATTGTGATTTAACTCTGAAGCACGTCACGATGACGAAGAACACACTAAGCTCTGGCACTTGGAAGTATTCATCTCATAGGCCCAACGTTGAATAAACTAATAGCAACAAGCAAATCAAAACTAAAGACTCGTGTAGGGTAAAACTTGCGCCGTTAGGCCGCTATGCTAATCTCATTTTGTTAGGTGGTTACTCGGCCCTCAGGTAACCTTCAGTGAAAATCGAGCGTTGGTGATAGGCGCTTACATCAAGAGGACAACATCATGTTAGCCCCAATTCTCAGTGCGTTGTTAATGACGATTCCCTTTATCGCGGTCAGTGATAAGGTTCCTTCTTGGCTCAATGTCACCGGCTGGGCGTTGATCGTATTGATGCTGTTGCTAGGCTGGGCAACATTAAAAGCCGATAACATCATCGCTTGGTGTGAAAAGCAACGGGATAACGACCGCCCGACTCGTTAACACGAAGGCTTACCTTTTACTCACATTAACGTATCGAAAGCCGCCGCCTTAAAACGGCGCATTTTCGCTAGGGCTTGTCTTTCACGTCTTGTGTTTTCTTCTCTTCAGCGTCATTGGGACGTCTTGAACACACCTCTTCAAATTGATTTAACGTCGTTTCATCGATCGCGCCTGATTGGTGTAAATCATTGACGGTCTCACTCACTGTCTTCAATACATCGCTCATCTCATCCTCACTTTGATGCTCACAACCTTTGCTTTTGTCCTCTGAGCTTAACAGAAACGATACCAAAACGAACTCATAAGATCAGTCGCAACTGGCAAAGTGAATCAGCGCTTTTCAACGTTAAATAAACCTTAACTTAAAGACTCAAGTTTGCGACAGAACCGGGGATTCGCAAGAATACGGCGTTGATATGTGTCTTAATCAAAACTTGCAAAAAAGTAATCCATTGGCTTACACTTCATTTATGCATACAATCGTTGAATTACCCGAATACAAGAAACGAGTTGAAAAGCTCCTTTCTGAGGAAGAGAACAAGCAAATCATTAATTATCTAGCAGAGCACCCGAAAGCCGGTGTGTTAATGCAAGGGACAGGTGGAATTCGTAAGCTCAGGTGGGTAAAAGAGGGCAGTGGTAAAAGTGGTGGTGTAAGAGTTATCTATTACTACCATAGTGAAGAAATACCATTGTTTATGCTTTCTCTCTTTGGCAAAAACGAGAAAGCTAACTTATCTAAAGCTGAATGTAATGTTCTTAATAAACTAACCAAAATACTTGCAGACAGTTACGGGAGGTAATCATGACTAATGCATTTGAAAGTATCCAGCAAGGTCTCATGGAAGCCATTGAATTCGCAGATGGCGAAAACAAAGAGGCTACAGTTCACAAGTTTGACTCTGTTGACGTTAAAGCGGTGCGTAATAATGTAGCAATGACTCAGACTGAGTTTGCATCTACATTTGGTATCAGTCTAGGTACATTACGTCACTGGGAGCGTGGAGATAGAACACCAAGAGGTCCTGCTTTAGTGTTACTGAATGTACTTGCGAAAGATCCCCAAGCAGTAATCAGAGCTCTTGCTTGAACTACTACACCTCTAAAGGAGTATTAATCCCTATCGCTCTACCATTAGAATTGAATCGGCTTACATTGTCTCTTATAGGCGTTTAACGTGTTGGTCGTCCCTACCACCAAAAGATTTATGCTGGTGACCTTAACCCCTCAAGTGGAAGCGGGTACACCTAAAATGCAATGAGATTAAATGCAATGCATTGCAATGCAATGTGACATCACACATAAAACACAGATAACGGCTTGACGTCACCACTGAACATTGGCTAACTTTATAAAAACAGCCGTACACGGTTGTCTTTAGACTCAATATTGCCATGTTCTGGCACTAAGCGAGATAAGTATTGCGGTCTCGCTTCAACCTCGCCATTAAGGTACTGCCTTATAAATAACGGGAAATGGCCGTCCCCTTTACACTCAACTGCACCATGACCGCACCTCTTTGTGCGTCATGCAGTGTCACTCGCGAGACTTTCATACTCTCGCTCACTAACTGGCGACACCGCTTGTATTGCTGTGTTGCGGTACTGCTGATTGTTACTCAGCGCTGAGATGGGATTGCCCATCAAGGACCTGATAACCTCACACGCAGACTTGATCATGTTCCATCCTGATCACACTTAACTCTCTATTTTCTTACTGAAACGTACAACATTCGGATTATCGAATCACGTACGTTCGGCTTACTTTTATCATGCCTAAAGGATTTTACTTATGGGTAGACAATCAAATGAAAAAAAGCGCAACCGAGCCAACAATGCTGGCGGCGTTCCCGTCGATGCGTATAACGTCGGCCTTGCCATCGCCAATGTATTGCATGAACTCAGACCCAAGACGTCGGGCGTGCTGACTGAACCCACGACACCCCTCAACCTTTATCACATTTACTTTCTGTATTTATGGATCGCAGGCCACCTGTCTGGCATCGAAAGAGAACAGGATATTCCCGATCTGGTGTTGGTCTCAGGGCGAGTCGATTGTGCGCTTCATCACCTTCGCCGAGTGCGTGAAGGTGGCGTTTCATGGGTCGAATATGCCATACCTTGCGCCTTGGCAAAGGAAACCGTGTATTTATGGCAACCCATGCCAGACGCGCTCAATGCCGTCTTTAGCTATTGGCTCACTCATCATGACACGGAGCTTCACCTCAATAAAATGCAAAAGAAACAGCTCTTTTGGCGATTAAAAAAGAGAAAGCTACGCACGCCGGAGGCGCTGAGAAGCCAACTTGTGCTGCGAAAAGACCTCTTGTATTCCTACATCGAGCGAATGGCACATTGCGATCCTTATCTCTCACTTCCAGCCCAAAAACTCATCACCGCCAAGAAAGTCCACCATCACAGTGCACTGAGTTACCAAATGTTGAACTGCGATCAAATTCGCTATGAGATTTTTTGTGCGCACAACCGCTATTTGCAGAGACTCATTCCCCAAATAAACCAGCGTCATATTAAACCCTTTTGTGATGTCAGGCTTCCCACCACTGGCGCACTTATTCCCGTCTTTACAACGCTTAACGAGCGTCCCCCTTACCTGAAAAAAGCAGGCGCGATCGTGGCTTTCACTCTCGAACTGACCGAGGGCGCTCGAACCTATATTCCAATACCGCCCATCTCCATTGGCTCTACGCGCGCGATCCCGATTCCCAAGCTGAGTCTCTTCTTTGGTCACCTTCGCCAACAACTGGCAACGGCGCCAGAAAAAAACGCCTCCCAAGACGCGCTTCGTGAGTATTACAACGCACGCACCTACGAACTGGCGTTGTTATTTGTCCTTCTTACCGGCACTCGCCCTACTCACCACATCTCGATAGAATGGGAAGCCTGCTTTGATTTACAACGCGCCCTTATCAAAGACAAGGGACGCTATCGCCTTATTGATATTCCGAACTACTTACGACAAGCGATTGAGTCTTACCTTAAACTTCAAGCGCGCGTGCTCCAAACGTTAGCGCCCAATGGCGCCTCTGCCATGGGGCCCCTATGGTACTTGATTGATGAGAACAACGTCGCCGCCCCCCTCACAGCAAAAACCTTGAGGTTGTTTATGCATGCACAGTGGCAGCATTGCTTTCAACAAAGGCTGGAGGCCCCCGAAGAAAAAGTCGTCCCTTACCAGCTTCGTCACAGCTTTGCCCAACACGCCTTGATGGCCACTCACCCACGCTTAACCACCCAACAAATTGATGTCCTGATGGGCCACAGCGAACTGGGTGAACACCTTGGCAGCGCTTATGCTTTTCAAGCTTGCAACCAAACATTGATTGCGCATTTGAACCATTGGCCATCGCGGCTGCAGCTCTCTGCCATTACGCCCTGCCCTTCAAAAAAGGACCGTGCCTTATGAACCGTCAAAGCCACACCGCAAAACACATCCATCACTTCTACCAACAGCAGTCGCTAGCGTGCGCTGAAGTTGACGCCTTCGAGGCCTTCTTAACGCTGCTTTCCCAAGAGAGGGGCCAAGAAAGTGAGCATGAACGCCAATTGACCGAGTCACAAATGGCCTCGATAAACCGAGCCATTTCAGGCATCCCAACAGGCCGGCAAAGAGCCTTAAAACGGGCGCGTGATGAGACCCTTTACTACCTAAACCAGGTGTGCGGCTGGGACTTACCACCGGTAAAGGTGCAACAATTTAACGATCATGAACACTTGTGGTTGGTCTCGCTGTATCAACAAAGTGCAAGGGCCCATGCTATCTCTTTGCATTACCAACAAGAGAGCCTGCATCGTATCAAGCACAGAGGTAGCCCAAACTTGGCGTGGACCGTGTTGACCTTGATGAGAGAAGTGGCGCCTCTGCCGCTCAACGCTTGGTGTGAAAGACTCAATGATCCCACCCCGTTGGAGCGCATTGGCGATCAACTCACCCTAACCATCACGCACCCTGTTAACCTATCGTATTTTGATGATACCGAACCCGTCAGTTTTACGCGCTACGCCGTATCACCGCTTGCTGCCCGCGCCTTCTATGACTGGCAGTGCCGGCAAGAGCCGGGCAACCCAAAGGTGACACTTAACCGATTGCTCAACTCACTCGATGATTTTTATCCCTCTGCGCAGCGCAAAGCGCTTACCCCTCATCAATGGCAACAATCTGTCCAAACCTTATGGCTTCATCGCTTCGCCATCCCCCCTGAAATATTAAAAGATTTCTCTGATCCCATGCGCCATGTAAGTGCGTTACCACAAGAGGCGGCCTCATCGCGCGTAGCCAAAGCGCAAGATATTTATCAGCCGCCATCGTTTGCAAAGATAAAACCCAAAGATGCGAACCAAGAGACTCCGTTTCATCGCTGGCCTCACGCCATGCTCATCAAGTCGCTCAATACGCCCCAACAAGCTGCGCCCACTCAGCCCGAGTGGCAAGCCGATAACCTGTTGCCCCGCTTATTGTTTGATTATGTGCAAGAGCTGAAGCAATTTGGCGGCGTGAAAAAAAACACCCTCAGCCCCGCCACCTTGCTGCGCTACACCAGTTTTAAAAATGAACTGTCGACGACCCCACTCCCTCTCTCGATCGCCAATGACAGGGAAGCCCTGCAACAATGGGCCAAAGACCGATACCGCCTCATCCAAGACGAGACAATGGAAAAATGGACTCTGTATCAATTCTTCCGTTTTCTCACTCAGCAATCCATCACTGAGCACTTAGATCTCTCGACTTTCATCAAACCGACCCAAAGCCTAAAAATTGATGCCCTTTCACTTAGCGCTGAAGAGGTTCACCACCTGGTCACTCAGTTATTAACGCACAGCCTGTCCCCGATGCAGGCGTTATTTGCGAGTGTCAGCGCGTTATTGAGTTATTACGGCGCCCTTCGACGAGGGGAGCTCTTACGCCTGCGCCTTCAAGATATTCGATGCACCCACGAAAAAGGTCAGTTATTTGCGATCTACATTACCAATACCGAGGAAGGCAAAACAAAAAGCGGAGACGCGCGCACGGTTCAGGTTGTGATGCCCGAAATCGGCGCCAAATTAATACGGTTGTTACTGGCGTTCAAAGCCAACCGTCCTCCTAGCGAGCCATTCATTGGCTTTGAAGGCGAGTCCATCCATTTACGAGCACGCCACTACCTTTTGCCTATCACGAAAGTGCTCAAACAATTACACGGTAAAAAAGCGCGCTTTCATCACCTTCGCCACAGTGGCGCCAAGCTGCTCTATCAACAAGCACTTTGCCTTGCTAACGGTGCGGCGCCAAAGGCTTGGCATAAAACGCATCAACCCGTCACCGCGTCTCTCTTCTCAACATCCGTTGTAGAGCAACGATTTCAATACTGGTTGCAAGGGCGTTCATTTTCAGAGTTAAACAATATGCTGCTGTTTGATGAAATCGGTCGAATGCTGGGCCATCAACACTATGCGACAACCCGACTGCATTACCTGCATGGCATGGAATGGGTCGCGCCTGCCTTTCTCCCTCAACAGCGAGAATACACACATGCCGAGCTGAGATACCTCTGGGGAATGAAACCAGGTTCCAATGACATCACTCGTCTTCTGATGAGACTCAGCCCTCAATACGCCCAGCTTTCACCCTCTGAAAAGCAGCGCCACCTGCCGAGCTTTACTCATGCACAGCTGGCGGAGGCTCTGAGCCAACGTTTGGGCAGCAAGCGCAAACCAAGTGGTGATCAAGAACGACTTCAAAAGGCGGAGTCAAACGACAACGAGTGGATTGGACTTTGGACAAAAGGCGTCTCAAGTGTAGCCCAAACCCGCCCTTATCGTTTTCAGTGGGAAACTCGAGAACAAATCAAACGCTTAAAAGAAACGCCTTTGGCTTTTTCCATGGTGAGTGACGCATGGCGCGCCTTTGGGCAATACCAAGGCATTGAATGGAATAAAGCCGCACGAACCGCCCTACGTCCCCTTGGCGAACTACACCTCGAAGAAAAACCGCCGCAAAGCGATGACGAGGGAATGAACAACAGCAAGCAATTGTACTTTCTTAGCCCATGCAACCAAAAGGTGGAAAAAGCGCTCCACACCCTCAAGCAATCACCGCTCAAATACCATTGTCATATCACGCTGCATCAAAACCGAAAACGTCTCGACAGTAAAAAATGGGACTTTATACAGGCGGCTTTACTCACAGCAAAAGACACCGCGAATAAAATCATCATCCCCACCGGTCGCACTCAACTCAAGATAGCGTTGGGGTTAGAGGTCACCGATCCACTTCTTCTAGAGCAATTTCAAACATGGTGGAACACCATGATACTTAACGCCTCACAACCAAAAGGACACACATTATGAACACACTGAACTTTCAACCAGAAGTACACGCACGCATTACCGAGCTGGTTAGCGGCATCAAAAAAGGCAGCGAGCACCCCTTTGTCACCTTCATTGTCACTGATAAATCGCTTCACCTCATTGGCGGCGCGACGGAGAAGCTCATCATGACCACGTTGGACAGAGCGTCGGATTGCACATTGGACAACGCTGCTTTCTCGTTTAGCGCCACCGCTTTTGCCAACCTATGGCTGTGCCAAACCAATCATATCGTCCAAAAAGAAACGATTTCATTGCAGCTCCGTCATGACAACCAACAAGACGGCGTCGTGCTGGAAGGGCGAACCGAACTGAACTCCTTTCGCTACGCCCTCGCGCAGCCCGCTTGTGAACATCATCTGGCCTTCTTTGATAGCGTCATGACGCACCCCAAGCAAATTATTGAGGCCAAACAAGCGCTGGCGATATGTCAACTGGCCAATACCTGCACCCCTTTCTCAGTGTTTGAGGTCAACAAAGACAGCAACCGCGTTCAAATAGAGCGAGACAACGACATCATACCTTTCGCGCTCCCTAAGGGTATGAACATCGACATCGATATGGCCCTGACTCCAGAGGCCAAGCACTCACTGGAATCGATCGCGCAAACAACACAAAGCGAGACCTTGTCTGTCTATATCGATGATGAGCAAGCGATGTTTAGCGATGGAGAGCAGGTGTATTGCCACTCCCTGGCGCCATTGCGCGCCTACCGAGAAAGACAGCAGCAACATTTTGAGTTAGAAGCCAAAGTGGTGATTGATATTCTTGAATTTAAAGCCGAAAGGGACAATTTTCAAAAAATCGAAGAGATTAAAAAAACCAACCAAGCCTTACTTTACCTCACCCCTGAAAGTATGTATTTCGCGAGCTTAGCACCCAAAGTGGGCGCCTTAATGGCACTCACGACCAAGAGTATCATTACTTCACAAGAACAACTGTATAGCGTCAACCTCAACGCCTTATCAAATGTACGTATCAAAGACATCACATCGGCTGATCAAGTCAAGATGACGGTGCTGCGCAGCGCGCAAGGTGAACTCAAATTGGGGTTTCACAATGACGAAGATGGGAAGCACCCTTATTACAGTGTGCCTTTGGAGCGTGCTTTGCCACTCTTGCCTGAGCTAAAACGGATCATCGATATCTCACAGCTCTCAAGTGATAAGCCTGAACAAAACGATCTGTTTGGATTTGATGACGTGTAATGCCATTAATGATAGTCAGTAAGTGCTCAAACGTCGCGCAGGGAAAAGGCTTGATAACAAGATCGGGGGCGTCGATAAGTAATGATTCTACAATCAACATGCTAACGAAGTTATCAAGTGTTTTACCCGCTATTTGTGGGCATTATTTACTGCAATTGGGATTTGGATGAGCGTTTTACTGTTCAATAAACCAGCAAGCCTTTTCCGGGGCGCTAGAGAGCGCCCCAACGCTGTCCTCGATAGCGCTACTCGGCTTTCACGTTTATACTCAGGGGGCCTGGAGTGACTGGGTTAAATCGCTGATTCTTGCCATCAGCACCAACCTATCTATACTAGATTCTTTAAAGCCAAATTTTGTATAGAAGGACTGAGCTTCATCGTCTAAAGCATGAACTAATATACTTGCCCCGCCGACCACTTCCATTGCTGCCATAGAGCGCAAAATACAATCTTTGAGCAAACCAACAGCGATATGTTTACCTTGATATTTCAAATCAACGGCAAGTCTCGCCAATACAACCATTGGTATTGGATCGGGGCTATTGCGTTTTAAAGCACTAAAAGCGATATCTCTTGATACCGACCCCATTGCGATAGCGTAGTAACCCACTACCACGTTTCTTTCTGAATCAATGACGACATAAGTTTTCGCACTACCACGGTTTTGACTTTTTAGCGCTTGTTTCTTAAGCCACAGATCGAGAGATTCAACACCACAACAAAAGGAATTGATGTGATCACTGCCTGTAAGTAAGCGAGGTTTAATCAATCCCAAGGCGACTTCCTTTGGAATAAATCTTGAACACCCTCAAGAATTTTAGGTGGTTCATCAAACGCTTTTTCAAAAGCATCAAATGCCGCTTGTTCTAATCTAAAATCTTTCTGATCTGCCAGTACTTTTTGAGCTTCATTCAAAGCGGCTTGTTGAATGAATACGGTTCTATCCACTTTCTGTAGGCTTGCCGCTGCATCAATAACATCACGGACGGAAGGAAATACTCGCATATTGATCGGGGCTGATTTGGTAGCCATAATAATTACCTGTGTATATCTATCACGTATACAAGCATATCACCACAAACCGTATAGTCAATAGATACACAACCTATCAACTATGCATACTTTTACCGTTCTTGAACATCAAGCTTTTTAGCCGAGCCCACCGCACAGCGAAATTTGCCACCAAACCGTACTCAGGACCAAAAAAACGTCAAGAGAAAATAGACGAAGACGGAGAACAGGCTGACATGTTTGGGTTTGATGGCACATCAGCGGCGCACCAATGAACCGTCATTTCTGATGAAAAAACAACCAAAAGCACTGGACATCGATCCAGTAAACTACTAGAGTCAATATTGAACGTTTTATAGGCTATCGGAAGAAATAGGCGTGAAGACACGCTTTAGGATTTGGAAGATACCGTGAAATACGTTGGCAGATGATGACCTTGCGTCACACCGCCACACACAATATGCAGTTGGGATAGGAAGGCGGCAACCTCCCTACCCCGTACCGGCTGCGACACGTTTAAGCACACCCAGCCGATGGCTCGATTCTAGCGAATTCCATTGGTGAGGGACAGATCTATTTAAGATCTGATATCAATGGAGGCCGCTATGGCTCATCTTCGCATCCGTCCTAACGGGCGCATTCAGTTCGATCTTCATTTGTACGGCCAACGCTTTCGCGAAGGTACCCAGCAAATGGCCACCCCAAAAAATGTCAGGCTTGCTCAAGCCACACTCAAACAAATGAACGCCGAGATTGACCTTGGCACCTTTCAATACCGTGATTACTTTCCACACAGTAAAAAAGTGGCCTTGTTTGAACGCTTACAGCGCGAGAAGTACCCCGACCACCTGTATCCTTTTTTCAATGACTTTGCGAATCAGTGGTATGAGCGTCAAAAAGGCAATTGGAAAGCCAGTTATAAAGGCGTGGTAAAAAACACCCTTGAGCACTACCTCATTCCGCACTTTGGCAATACCTTAGTCTCTGAAGTGTCGCTCTCTCAAGTGGAATTTTTTCGTCAGACCCTGCAAGAAGCTCGTAAGGCCAATGGCGAGCGACAACTCACCAACAAGCGCGTCAATAATATTTTATGGCCGCTGATTGCCATTCTGAGCCTCGCCGCCGAAGAGCATCACTTTGATTACCCATTTCGACGCTACAAATCCCTGAAAGAGGAAAAAGCGGATTCGAAACCGCTGACCATGGATGAAGTCCGTACTTTCTTAGAATGCTGTGATGAGCAATGGCATGATTATTTTTTACTGCGATTTTGGACGGGTATGCGAAGTTGTGAAGTGCATGGCCTGTATTGGGAGCACATTGATTTTGACCATCGCTTGATTCGCGTGAGACAAAATTATGTGAATGGAGAGATTTGTGATGTGAAGACGCCGAAGTCACGTCGTGATTTGCAGATGTGCGACACCTTGTTCGCGGCGTTAAAACGTCAGTGGGAAAAGAGAGATGAGTGCAGCTCATTTGTGTTTGCCTCAAAAAGTGGGCGTGGTCTTGATACCCATTACGTTAGCCGAAAGATATGGCACCCCACATTGAAAAAGGCCGGTCTTAAACCTCGCCGCGCCTACGAGACACGCCATACGGCTGCGGTACTGCACATTGCCGCGCATGAAAATCCGATCTATATCTCACACAAACTCGGGCACAGCGACACCAAATTGCTGTTTGAGGTCTACGCCCCGTACGTGGCGAACGCTTCTGGTCAAGATGGACTGGCGTTCAATGACATGATGTTAGGAGGCGAAGCATGATGATACTGACCTTTAACCGCGCTCAATACTTCCATCAAAACCTAACCGATAATGATCAACTGTGCGCCTTTGCATTAGGCTCTGAACTGCCTTCGGTTTATACACTCATCGGCAACAAACAAGAAATGGCGTTAAGTTCATTGAGCGAACAACACCGTTTAGAAGCGATAGCCAAGCAATGTTATGAGCGTTTTATGGAAGATCCAGCGTTGCAATCGGTACTCGATAAGTACGCCGACAGTATGATGACCTCAGGCATGGTTATGTTTCACGATGTTCGATTACACGCTCAGTCCCCTGGGCTGACTTTAGCGAAGTACTATTACGCACTTAAACAAACAGATGGGCATTTGGATAGGTCAATAGTGTGGGAAAAACACCTTCAATGGTGCCAAGCGTTATCTTTTGCTTTATATGAACATTGCCAAGATCCACGCAGTGATATTTGTTATGGAGAGAAGACCGTCATTATCGATAAGCCGCATAACAGGCAGTGTTACAGCTACACAACCATCAAGAAACCGGTGTCGTTTCAGCTCAACCGATATCAGTACAGGCAGCAGCCTTGGCAGTGGCAAGACTAACGATACCGATAGGATAGCGATAACAAGGGCTAGTGCTTTCTAGCCCTGATTCACCCGAGATCAAATAGCAGGCGAATCATCGTCGTTTCACCGAGTTATTTAAGTGATTAGGTGCTGGCTATTAAGTTATTTTGCAGCGGGCTTCTTCCACTTTCTTACTATCTTCGCCATCTTAAACGAGTGCGTCATCGCGTAAGTGTGCAATAAGAAACACGCCACAATGATGTAGAACATAATGTATTCTGGTACTTGGAAGTATTCGCCTAGTAACCCGAGCGTTGAGTACACCAATTGCACCAAGCAGATCACCACTAACGACTCACGAGGGGTAAAGCCGATACGCTGCATAATGTGGTGAAAATGCTCGCGGTCAGGTTTGAACTGAGAATGCCCTTTACGAACACGACGGATCATAATGGCCATCATATCAATCAAAGGCACTGCAATTAACCATAGGGCCGTCACTGGTCGAATCATGTAATGACCGTGTTCAGGTTGAGTACCTCGGATTAAAATCCAAATCACAAGGAAGCCGATCATCATGCTACCGGCATCGCCCATAAACACTTTACGTAGTTTGCCAAAATACCCCAAATTAAACAGCACGAAGGGAAGTAAGATAACCACCATCACTGCCATAAAGAAGGTATAAAACTCAAGGCCATGGGCATAGAACAGCACACCTAACGAGGCAAACACCACTATGCTTAAACCACCCAATAGCCCGTCAATACCATCAACCATGTTAAAAGCGTTAATTGCACCGATCACAGCTAATATGGTAACAACATAATCGATGGCAACCGGAAAGTCCCAAACACCAAACCCAAACGCATTACCAACATAAGAAAGCGTTAGCCCGGTATAATGCATTACGATCAGCGTCAAGACAGCTTGCACACCCATGCGAAATTTAAAACTGATATCGAAGCGGTCATCTGCCACACCGATCAGCACCAGTATCGTTAAGCACGTGGCGATGACCTCTATGTTATTGATTTCTGACGCACTCACGTAGAAGAAGTACAACAAGGTAATACAAAGGGAAATACCGCCCACCAAAGGAACCACACCCTCATGATGTTTTCTAGCATTCGGTTTATCGACTAAGCCAATGGCGTAGCCCACTTTACGCATACAGTAAAACACCGAAAAGGAAAGAAAGAAGAACAGGGAAAGTTCGACAAAGTATTCAAACAATGACATTAATTTAAGCCTTGGGGATTGTTGAGGTGACTATGAGATTATGAATCAAATTGAAGAGATAAAGTCTAAAGATGTCTCAACCCAATATTAAGTTGAGACTATTACCCTCTTTAGCCAACATGCTTTTCAAAAACAGAGACCATATCCGCCGCCATAATATCTCGGCTAAACTTAGGGGCAGCTTCAATACTGCAGGTTCGTACTTGCTGGTACAGTTCTTGGTCTTCATGTAGTTTTAAGATTGCAGCAGTAATTTGATCTACACTTTCACTTTCGACTAGCAGACCTGAATTTGTCTCTCGAATAATAGCGGTGGCTTCTCCCTCTGGCACGCTCATTATCGTTGGTATCCCCATACCCATGCATTCAAAGATTTTAGAGGGTATAACGGTTTTAAAGAGCTCGCTATTAACTAAGGGGACCAATGAAACGTCGCAAAGAGACCATAACTTAGGCATCATCTCTTTTGGTTGTCGATCAATGAGCACTACATTCTTAAGGCCTTTTTGCTGGACTAGGTCAACGACTTTTTGTCTAGCTGCTCCGCCTCCAGCAAAAACAATGCGAATATTATCATCATGTTGCAATCTCTCCGCCACAGATACTATATGCTCGAGCCCATGAGCCATGCCGTGAGTACCAATGTAACCTGCGACAAACTTACCTTCTAACCCATACTGTTTTGCAAGCTCAGTATCTTTGTCCTGTGGTTCATATTTAGATAAGTCGACACCATTAAGAACGACTTCAATCTTGCTTCCATCAACTCCACGCTCGATGAGCTCCTTTTTGAATGCATGAGTCACTGACACAATTGCGTCCGCTCGCTTATAAAGAAACATTTCTATTTTTTCTAACATACGAATAACAAAGCTGTCCTTCATAGCACCAACCGCTGTAATAGACGCTGGCCATATATCGCGTAACTCAAACACAAACGGTTTTCTACGAACGGCTGACAACGCCCAACCGGCGCAAGCACAGAAGAACTGAGGTGAAGTCGCTACGATCGCATCCGGTTTTTTCAGAAACAGCCCTGCGATGAAGCCCGTTACCATGAATGACATGTAATCCAGAATACGTTTTACAAAACCTTCATTCGCAGTGATGAACGTTTTTACACGAACGACATTTATGCCATCGAGATCATGAGTTTGATACCAGCGGTTTTTAAACCCATCAAATACCTTACCTTCAGGAAAGTTTGGTGCGCACGTAATCACCGTCACTTTATGCCCCGCTTTCATCCAACGGATAGCATGTTCATAAGTTCTGGTTGCTGGCGCATTGCCTTCTGGCGGAAAGTTATCAGTAAGAAAAAGAATATGCATTGCTACGCTCGCTTTAGAACAAAGTTCACTTCATTCTGTTTAAAATTTAGTACCAGCTTTTTATTGGCTATCGATAAGCCAAATTCAGGATGCCATGTCGTCTCAAGTACCTTAATGTCAGCACCCTCAGCGTTAATCGTGTATTTAGTGCCGTTCGGCAAGTGGAGTCTAACTTGACTAGAGTTATTTACTCCTTCAACTCTAACATCAGGATGGAGGTGATAATGGGCTTCTGCGTGGTTATACGTACCCGTTAGGTTGTCAACAATAAATAAGTCACCTTCCGTTAGTTTCCACTTTCTAGTGTGCGTCACTTTACCAGGCAAACGCATGTAACCATCATGAGAACATTCAACACTAATGTCGCCTTTACTCTCTGTGATGACTGGCTTGCTAGGATATGCACGTCTTGCTACGCGAAATCCACTCCAGACTTCAGATGAATCCATGCCATCAACAACTACCGTATTATGAGTTTCGGTTTTGCGTTGCCTTAGCCTTTCTTCACCTAAGCCATAAACCGATGTGCCACTGTTTACGAATACTCGCTGTCCATCAATGCTCAATTCAAATGAAAGGGTATCGGCATGAGCGTGACCGGGAATGTAATCAGGCCCTACCTTTGCGGCATCAATGATTAGCTTGTTAACTTGATCTTTAACCACCACATAACCACTTTCTTTTAAGAAGGTAACTTGATTTTTATTCGTGGTGGGAGTTGTAACATTGAGTACACCGGCATAGCGTTGCAAATTAGCCAGCTTAGGCGCAATACCTAAAGCAGAGTCATTAAAAAAAGAGACGTCGCCATCGGGGTGCTGCATTTTTTCAGCCCATGACAACATCTTTCCAATGAGTTCATGCCAGTATTGACTAGTAGCTTTCGAAATATGATATGGGTAGACAAGGCTTAACTGATACAAATCAAGCATATCGGCAAGGATTGTGTTGTGATACATAGGCGTTAGTTCAAAATTACCGCCATCAGCAAGAATTTGCTCTGGGATTTCTTCGTTTAAAATAGCCAGACCACGCTTTAACCATACATCTGCTAACTCACCCTTAAAAAAACAACCAGCAAACATCAACGCTTTAGCGTTTGCAAATAAGTGATTACCCAATAAGTGATATTCTAATTGCTGCTCTAAGGCTTGAACCTGCAATGACAAACTAGCTAGCCATTCTTCTTTTGGTTCATTACCCGATAAAAACCATTTAATCCAGTTTACCGAGCGAAGTGAAATGGTATAAGGCTCCCATCCATTTCCTACCATCTTCGGGTTTTGTGCTATCCAGGTATTAACCAAACTATGATGAATTTCACTTCTGTCTTGCCATCCAGATTGATTTAAATCATCGAAGTAATGCAAATTATAAAGCCAAAGTTTAGCTTTTGTTACGTCATTCCAGTCGCTAACCGTATCTACGACATTCAAAAACTTAAACTGACCATTGCCTTCATAGCATGAATTTAATACGGAAAATGTTTGCCAACTTGTTGTTGATACATCGTTTAAGGTTACTTCTGGTTTTGTAAATTTAACCTTAGTGAATCGTCTTGACATTCGGTTACTGATTTGAACCAGCTTTAGAAACCTAACTGTATTTATAACTCTTAAAATAAATAGCATCATAATCAAACACCAAGCTTAAAGCTCACTAACAATAAACCGATGCTTCCCTCTCGAAGTTAATGGGATATCGTTAGTAATTTTAGGGGTTATCTGAAGTTCACTCCCTGTTTTTTTAACAAATTCAGAGCATACCGTGAACTCTTCACCATCAGAGAAAGTCGATGATGGTTGAATGAGTAAAGTACATTTACCTTTTTCAGTTTGGAAAAACTGATATTTAACAACATTCTCCAAAACATCAGAATGTATATTTAACGAAGTCATTGTTATTTTAGTATCATTAGCCCCAACAAGATATTCCTTCCCCCAACGCCCAAGAATCTCATCAATGGTCTCAACATGATTATTTTCATTTGCAGTTGAACTTGCATTATCACCTGTACGATACCTTATTAGTCTTGTTGCTTTATTGACGAATCCAGTACCAATCAACTCACCATCTACATTCTCTGTATAGCCATATAACTTGTGGGGAACAAAAGACTCATCAATTTTTGGAGCAAAAATCACACGTTCTGTCATTCCATAAAAGGTTAGAATCTTGCAATTAAAAACATTTCTTATCGTATGCTCCTGTTCAGGATATAACTTTTCAGAAACTAATAGAATATGATTAATACTTGGTAGCTTTAAGTCAAGATTGCTCAAAACTTTTGCAAACTCACTTACTGATGACGGGTAACCATGTATCCACTTTGCTCCATACTTTAATATGTCTTTATATGCCCTAAGAACATTTTCTTCGGTAAGTCTAAATGGGGAAATTAACATCTCTTTATATAAATGATTAAAACCCAATAAAGATGAAGATTCAATGCCATCTGCACCACGCAAACATAAGCGGCGAGAGTTTATATCTACTCCATTATCTTGAAGATATTTAGAGACAAATGCCCATTCTATTGAATATGCCTCATTACTCATCAGCAACTTAGTTTGCCGTCCGGTTGTACCACCTGTTGATACAATAAAAGATTTATTTTTATATCTGAAATCGACAAACCAATCTAGATTTGAGGCTATGTGATCTTTAGAAACCAACGGGAAATCATTAATTTGTTCTATATCAGTTATCTTAGAAAACCCCTTACTTTTGGCATAATCTTTATAAAACTTAGTAAATGCTATTGATTCATTCACATAGTTAATTAGTTTTTCATTCTGATATTCTTCGATGATTTGTAAATTTACATCATTCAATTCTTGTAATTTGTTTCTGTAAATGCTTCCGCAAAAAACAGAGTATGGCAAATAATTAAGTGGAGATAATACCTGATGTGGTATTGATTTATATAGTTGTCTTAACGTTGAGAGTTTAATCATTCTTCACCTCTAACTGATTTTAAATCAGAAACAAACACACGACTTAGTAACTTAGAGTCAAAGTTTTTGGTAAAGTATGACAAACAATTATTCTTTAACTGTATAAAGTTTTCGTCTTCCATATCAATAACCTTCTGAAGCATAAATGCTAATGCTTGTGGGTTTGAAGGCTCAATTAAAAAACCAGTCTGACCAGACACAACAATTTCCGGAATACATTGCCAGCAAGTTGTAATAACAGGTACTCCTAAAGAATACGCTTCTATGATAACTCCTGGATACCCCTCACCGAAATGCTCAGTTGGTAGCAGCAAGCACTTATAATTTTTAATCACTTCTAATATTTGATCTGGTTGACAAACACCTTTATATCTGCAATTTTTGTTGTTTTGTATGGCAGATTCAAGTTCTTTGTCAACGATAGGACCATAAAAGTCAACATCAATTAAAGGGTTATATTTTGTAGCCTCTAGAATTACATTAATACCTTTTGAATACTTAATTGCTCCTAAATAAATAAATTTATTATCAGAAACAACACCTGATCTTAATAATGTTGATGGTCTAGAGTTTGTATAATGCTTTATATTTGAATTAGGAAAATGCTTAGAAAAATAGTTAACAAGCTGCCTAGTTTCAAAGTACACAAGATCACTTTTATTTAGAATAAATGATATTATTTTCTTGACTATGAAATTTGAATTGATGAAAAATTTATCATAAACGCCACCAAACATTCTAAAATTAAATTTCTTATTAAAAATTAAACATAGTGTGAGAATAATTGGAGCGATGGTTACAGATCCATTCGAGCTAACGTGGACAGAAGTAACATCAGAAGCTAGAGTTTTCTTTAAAGTTAAGTAAAGAAATTTAAGCTTTTGGGAAAATTTAAGATTAGGTACTTGTGATGTATCACTTATAATCAAAGATACATCAGAATTATCTTTAATATCATCAACTAGCTGCTTCAAAAGAATCGTTGTACCACCTAAAGGTCCAGGTAAGGCTCCTACAATATGAACTTTCATTTTTTTAAATTAAACCTAACTGCGAGATTAATTAAATAGTTCCTAGACTTAACTAAGAATGCTTTAAACTTGGTATCGATATAATTATCATAATTAGTAAAAATTGGTAGAAGCTTACTCTTTCTCCTGTTTTTTTTAAACCAACACAAATAACTCTCGCTACCTACCAAATTACATAAATCATTTAGATCAGATTCATCTATTGTTGTTGTCTTGATATGTTTAATCGTATCATTGACAGTTTGATAGTGGTGTATCTTGGGTGTTGCATTAGTTAGTTCAACGCTTATACCCTTATATGCAATTTCTGGGTACTTTAAGTGATATCCTCTTGAAGTTATTTCTGGCATATAAAAATTTCCAAGACTATAAAATATATATTTACCATTGTAACACTCATAAGGGCCGATCAAGTGTGAGTGATGTCCAATAATACAATCGACACCTAAGTCAATTAACTCATGAAAGAGTAATCTATCTGCTGGCTGCGGATATAGCTCAAACTCATAATTATAGTGAAAGCTGCAATATATGATAGCACTCTTATCTATTGAACGAATATCTTCCACTTTCCTCTTTAACTCTAAAGAGTTATATGCATTGACACCAGGACTTTTTTTTGATGCATATTTACAGCCAATTACATCCCATCCTGCTGCGATAATATAATGATCTATTCCATCAATCGATATTTTAAATTCATTTTCCGCATGTTCTAAGCTATCAGCTGCACCAAATGTTTTAAAGCCTATTTCTGAAAGCTTTTGTATTGTTAGATTTACAGAGTCATCATAATCAGTAATATGATTATTGGCTAAACAGGCAATTGAAAAACCTAATTCATAAAATCTCTCCACTGATTTAAAATTAGATTTAAGTGCTATACCATCAGTTACTACTTTATCACTGTCACTTACAATTGTACTCTCAAAATTAAATACGTTTATTTCACGTTTCATTCCATCGTGAAAAACCGACTCTGTAACATTCAAATACGGTAAGTTAACATCACCATAGAAATTCATATTCTACTCCTCTATCAATGTTATATTGCTAATCTTTTCGCCCCGTTGACTGGCGTAATTGGCTATAGCTTGCGCATTCGTGTCAGGCTAGAAACAAAATTGGTACACTAAACAATGTTCTTTTTCAGAAAAGCTAAAACGGCCCGAATTAAACTGAACAGTTTTCGCATATGTTGTGGCGATTGTTTTTTTAGTATATTTATGCCGCCTGTGTTTTTTCGCAGGTGGGTTAGCATATACAGATGAACTTTCATTAAGGTTCAAGTCTGCTGATCTTTAAAATTGGTAACTAAATCATCACATAAGCCATTGATATCGTAATTTCAAAGTGAACTTTAATTTTGATATAATGTTGCTATCGATCGAAAATGTAACAATCTCGTAGAACTACTCTCAACTCAAGATATATATTTGTAGGAATACTAATTAGAATCTACATTTTCAATCTTTGAATAACACCTTCTTAGAATCATTGGTTTAGTTCTTTGCTTGTGATTCTTATATCTTCTTTTTAACTGTCATAACCTCTGTCTGAAACAAGATAAGCTGCATAAAGTATAAGTGCTATTAAATGATAAGCAGCTGTACTATCATGAATATTTCCGCAGGACGAGTGCATAATTTACTTGTTAACTAGGCAGCATGTGAACAATAGTAAAATCAAACTAAATTATTCTTCAAAATCACAAAATCAGCGCTGCATCTCCTAAACTGTTAGGGGCTTTGTTTCCTAAATCAGGGAACTAATGCTTAAAGCTACGATCAGATCATCT
>NZ_JBGONY010000054.1:0-34132 GCF_041439375.1 Vibrio crassostreae
TGGCTCTGGCTCTGGCTCTGGCTCTGGCTCTGGCTCTGGCTCTGGCTCTGGCTCTTCAGGTTGTGATTCGTCGGTAGACTCGTCAACAAAAAAATCGTCAGATTCAAAGCTTTCATCGCCTAACAGCGCAGTAAAGTAATCATCCAGTGCTTGTTCACTCGAGAGACTTGGCTGTGCCAATGTTGATTCTTTATTCGCGCTCATTTATCGCCAACCTTTCGAGATAAATAAGCAACTGTTTATAAGCAAAGACACCACGGCTACCTGATGCAAAATGAGATGCTGGCAAGCGTTTTAGACTTGCATCTCGAAACTTAGTATCTATCGGCACAGCAGATGTCCAAACTTGGTTAGGATAATCATCTTTGAGCTGCGTTAATGTTTGCAGTGAGGCTTTGGTTCGCTTGTCGTACATGGTCGGGACAATCGTCACCTTAAACGGTGTTTTGCGAGACTTCTGCATGATGGTCAAAGTGCGAATCATGCGCTCTAAGCCCTTCATCGCCAAAAATTCCGTCTGTACCGGAATCAAAATACGATCACTGGCAGCCAATGCATTCACCATCATCACACCCAGAATTGGCGGACAATCGATTAACACATAGTCGTAGTCATCTTTCAAAGCGGCCAAAGCGCGCTTCAAGATCAACCCCATGCCGCTTCGATTTCCCATTACGCGGTCTAATGTAGCCAAAGACATATGGGCAGGAATAATATCGATACCTTCAACTTCTGTTTGTAAAAGCAAAGGTCTTACTGTCTGCGCATTAAACTCACGCAACTGAAACAGATCAAACAGGCTCGATTCCACCGTATCTGAGTCGTAACCCAGATAGGTGGTCAGTGATGCATGTGGGTCAGTATCAACCAACAGAACACGGTGCCCCTTCAAAGCAAGTAAACCTGCTAGAGTCACGGTCGTGGTCGTTTTACCAACACCACCTTTTTGGTTTGCAACACTCCAAACAATCATTTCGATTTACCTAAGCTAACCCAACTTCAACCAAGATCCTTTCCGCGATGCGGTCTAGAGGTAGGTCTTCAGTAGAAATGCCAGCTTTTGCTACAGCTTGAGGCATACCATATACAACACAACTATCTTCGTCTTGTGCCCAAATCGTCGAGCCCGCAGTTTTCAACATACGCGAACCTTCTCGACCATCTGCGCCCATACCGGTCAGTATCATAGACAACACTTTGTCGCCGTAGATCTTCGCTGCAGAGCCAAATGTGACATCCACACAAGGCTTGTAGTTCATTCGGTCGCCGCCATCGATAACTCTTAGACGTGCAGACCCTGCACGGCCATCTACCATCATCTGTTTACCACCGGGAGCAAGATACGCCACTCCGGGTTTCAACACATCACCGTCTTGCGCTTCACGAACTTCAATCTTACACAAGGTGTTCAATCGACTAGCAAAAGCAGCGGTGAATGTGGCTGGCATATGCTGAACTAACACAATGGGATGTGGGTAGTTAGCAGGGATGCGCGTCAAAATCTTCTGTAGCGCAACAGGACCGCCAGTCGATGTGCCAATGGCAGTTAATTGATACTTTTTGCCCGAGGCTCTGAACTTCGCAGCGGTTGCTGCAGCAGATCTAGCGGCTGGAGCAGCATTAGAAACCGGTTGACGCAATGGCGTAGATGTTGAAGTCGTTGCTGTCGCTCTCGGTGCAATAGGAGCACGACGCATAAACGCACGCTTTGCAGCAATCTGAATCACACGCTGTTGAAGCAATGCAACCGCATCGTCGCGGTTACGTGCGATGTCTTCAAACTTCTTAGGTAAGAAATCTAGAGCACCTGCATCTAGCGCATCTAACGTTGCTCTCGCTCCATCATGCGTTAACGATGAAAACATCAAAATAGGCGTTGGAGACGCGGCCATGATTTCACGAACAGCTGTGATGCCGTCCATGACAGGCATTTCAATGTCCATCGTGATTACGTCAGGTCTTAGCTGTTTCGCTTTCTCAACGGCTTCTTTACCGTTTACTGCTACATCAATGACTTCTAGGCGAGCCTCTGAGTTGATGATCTCGCTAACGCGACGACGAAAAAAACTCGAATCATCAACGACTAATACTTTAATCGCCATATTTATCCTTAAATTAAATTCTTGACGCAGCTGCGTACTGCTTCAACAAGTCCGGCACATCTAGAATCAATGCAATGTGTCCGTCACTTGTAATTGTCGCGCCTGCCATTCCTGGCGTGCCTTGCAGAAGCTTATCAAGTGGCTTGATCACGACTTCTTCTTGACCGATAAGCGTATCGACAACAAAACCAACTCGTTGGCTACCCAGCTGTACGATAACAACATGGCCGTGCCCTTTACGCAGTTCAACAATACCCGCTTTAGGAGCAAGCCAGTTTTGCAAGTAGAACAACGGAATAGACTTATCGCGAACGATGATCGTTAGCTGACCATCAACCACGTTTGTGCGGCTTAAGTCTAGGTGGAAGATCTCGTTAACCGATGCCAATGGCAATGCAAATGGGTGACCCGCAACACCGACCATCAAGGTTGGTAGAATCGCTAGGGTTAGTGGAACCTTGATGGTGATCTTGGTGCCTTGTCCCATTTCTGAATCAATATCAATAGAGCCGTTCAGTGTGTTGATCGCCGTTTTCACAACGTCCATACCTACACCACGACCAGAGATATCTGAGATCTGCTCTTTGCTTGAGAAGCCAGGAGCAAAAATCAGGTTGAAACACTCTTTATTTGATAAGCGAGACGCTGCATCTTCATCCATCAGGCCACGTTTGACCGCAATAGCACGAAGCTTATCAGGGTCCATACCGCCACCGTCATCAACGATAGCCAGCTCAATATGATCACCTTCTTGAGAGGCAGACAAAATCACTTTACCCGTTTGTGATTTACCCGCAGCAACACGGTCGTTCGGCATTTCGATACCATGGTCGACAGAGTTTCTCACCAAGTGAATCAGGGGATCTGCAAGCGCTTCTACTAAGTTTTTATCAAGGTCCGTTTCTTCGCCACGCATTTCAAGAACGATGTCTTTCTTCAAGCTACGCGCAAGATCACGGACAACTCGTGGGAAGCGACCAAATACTTTCTTGATCGGCTGCATACGAGTCTTCATTACCGCACCTTGTAGGTCTGCAGTAACAACATCTAAGTTAGAGACAGCTTTCGACATTTCTTCGTCGTTGCTGTTGAGGCCTAGGCTGACAAGTCGGTTACGCACCAATACCAGTTCACCCACCATGTTCATGATGGTATCCAGTGTTGATGTATCAACGCGAACTGTCGCTTCAGCTTGCTGCTTCTTAGCCGGCGCTTTAACTTCAGCTTTTGCTGGAGCGCTCGGTTTAGGCGTTGCTTGCGGTGCAACTGCCTTAACTTCTGCAGGCTTAGTCGCTGCATCCAGTTCTTCAATCGAAGGTCCATTGCCTGATCCGTGTAACTGGTCCAGTAACTTCTCGAACTCTTCGTCAGTCATCAGATCATCGCCTTCAGACATCGCCGAAACAGGTGCTGCAGAAGGTGCTGGCGGTGGAGGAGGCGTTGAACTCGCAGCCGTCGGGCTGTTACCCGCACCATGCAGTTCATCTAGTAACTTTTCAAATTCATCGTCAGTAATATCACCGCTGTCAGCAACTGGCTGAGGTGTAACAGGTGCTGGCGGCGGTGTTGGTACAGAAGATGCTGTTGGCGAACCTCCTTTACCGTGAAGTTCATCAAGCAGGCGCTCAAACTCATCTTCAGAGATATCATCCACTGAAGAGGCACTGATGCTTGAACTTTCGACAACCGGTTCAGGGGCTGCAACGATCGGCTCAGGGATAACAGGTGTTGACGCTTCTTCTGGTGTAACTTCATCAACTGATTCTGGCTTACAGAGGCGGTGAAGTTCATCCAATAAAGATTGGTCAGCTGGTACTAAAGGTTCCTGATCTTGCACGGCGCGAAACTGTACATTGACTGTATCTAGCGCCTGCAGCATGGTATCCATCAAACCTGATGTTACGCTGCGTTGGCCGTTTCGTAGAATGTCGAACACATTCTCAGCACCATGACAAGTATCCACCAGCTCAGTTAATGCTAGGAAACCAGCACCACCTTTTACTGTATGGAAACCACGGAAAATAGCATTTAATAGGTCTTTGTCGTCAGGGTTATTCTCAAGCTCTACCAGTTGTTCTGATAGGAGTTCAAGGATTTCTCCTGCTTCGACTAAAAAGTCCTGAAGAATATCTTCGTCTAAATCGTAGCTCATACGTTACCTTTAAAATCCAAGACTGGATAACAAATCGTCGACTTCATCTTGAGATGCGACAGCGTCTTCGCGCTCTTCTGGGTTCATAATTGGACCTTCAGGCGCAATCGATGCTTTCTTCTCTGACTCTGGAGTTGGCTCTTTTTGATTCGCACCGAATACCGTGAGAATCTCGACCAAACGTCCTTCCACCTCATTCACCAAGGTAATAACTTTGCTAATTATCTGCCCAGTTAAATCTTGGAAATCCTGAGCCATCAAGATTTCAGTCAATTGTCCGCGTAGTTCAGTACTGTCGCCTTCTACTTGGACAAGCAATCCATCAATGCGGTGACATAAAGCTTTAAATTGTGCCAGCTCAATGCGGCCATGCATCAGTTCATTCCATTGAGGCCTTACTTGAAGTAAACACTCGTGTAGGTTGTCTGCAATTGGCATACAGCGATCGACAGCGTCCATCGTCTTGTTTGCCGCAACTTCCGTTTTATCAATGACATACTGAAGGCGATCCCTTGCGTCAGGGATTTCGTCATTTGCGATAACGCTGATGCGTTCATCGAAATTGAATTGAGTCAAAGAATCATGGAGGTCGCGTGTCAGACTTCCTATTTCTTGAAGCATTGGATTGTCTTGAAGACTAAAGTTATCTTCATAAATGCTTCTCACAAGAGAATCAGCATTTTGCTGCTCATCGTTCTCAAGCAGCTCTACTAATTTTTTTGCTTGTTCTAATGAAATCATCCTGAATTCGGCCTTACTCCGCATACTTTGTGCGCTTAGGCTATCGAGATAAACAGATAACTTATCAGCCAGTGTTTACCTAGAAGTGCCTAAATTTATTGATGCTTATAAGCGATCAAAAATCTTATCAAGTTTCTCTTTCAGCGTTGCAGCAGTGAAAGGCTTCACAATGTAACCATTAACACCCGCTTGCGCTGCTTCGATGATCTGCTCACGCTTCGCTTCTGCTGTGATCATAAGCACTGGAAGGTGCTTAAGTTCTGCGTCTGCGCGAATGTGTTTAAGCAGGTCAATCCCTTGCATGCCGGGCATGTTCCAGTCAGTTACCACGAAATCAAATTCGCCTTTTTTCAGCATAGGTAACGCGGTCAAGCCATCATCTGCTTCTTGAGTGTTGTTGAAACCTAAATCGCGAAGTAGGTTTTTAACAATTCGGCGCATCGTTGAAAAATCATCAACAATGAGAATTTTCATGTTTTTGTTCAAATTAGCCTCCACTGAATAGGATCAGTGTTGTTAGTCGTTCTGTGTCCAAGCACTTAACTTAGTGCGTAAACGCTGCATAGATTGGCTCAGTATTTGGCTGACACGAGATTCGCTGACACCTAACACTTCCCCAATCTCTTTTAAATTGAGTTCTTCGTCGTAATAAAGCGAAAGCACAAGGCCTTCCCTTTCCGGAAGTTGTTTTATCGAATCGATCAAAGCTTGGCGGAATGACTCATCAGCAACCCCTTGAAAAGGCGTATTATCTTGAGAGTCTTCATTCGGAGATATTACATCATCTGAGACGCCTAAATCTTCGATTCCAACCAGTCTTGAGCAATTAATGTCAGTTAAAGCACTGTGATACTGCTCTAAGCTGAGCCCCATGTGTTTTGCCACTTCGGCATCACTCGGGTCGCGGTTGAGGATACCCTCTAATTCCGCGATTGCACTGCTGATTTCTCGATTGTTTTTATGAACCGATCTCGGTACCCAATCCCCACGGCGAATGTCATCCAACATTGCCCCGCGAATTCGAATACCAGCATACGTCTCAAAGCTTGCGCCTTTGGTACCATCATAGTTTTGTTGCGCTTCAATCAAGCCGATCATGCCGGCTTGAATTAAGTCATCAACCAATACATTAGGCGGTAATCGCCCCAACAAGTGATGAGCGATACGTTTAACCAACACAGAATACTTCTCAAAAAAAGCCTGTTGGCTATTGTGATTAGCGTGTTGGTCGTAAGTAAGCGCTTTATTCACCAAATGGTTCCTCTATAAATTCAGTACGATTCAGCAGCCTTTCAACAAAGAACTCCAAGTGTCCACTTGGTGTTTTTGGTATTGGCCAGGTCAATGCTTTGTTAGCCAAAGAGCTGATTGCCAATGCAGCTGGAGAGCGAGGAAACGCATCGACTACGATTTTCTGTCTCTTGACTGATTGACGTACTTTATCATCTAAAGGAATACATGCTACGAGTTCGAGGCTCACATTCAAGAAGCGCTCTGTGACCAAAGTCAACTTTGCAAATAATTCTCGGCCTTCGCGGTAGCTTCTGACCATATTTGCAACAACTTTGAATCGCTGAACTTGGTGTTCTCTGCTTAAAAGCTTAATCAAAGCATATGCATCCGTGATCGAGGTAGGTTCATCACATACCACAACAACCACGTCTTGCGCCGCTCTTGAGAAGCTGATCACCATGTCCGAAATACCGGCTGCGGTATCAACCAACAAGATGTCCATCTCGTCTTCAAGCGAACCAAATGCGCGGATCAAACCTGCGTGCTGTGCGTGTGACAGTTCAGTCATGCTTTGTGTGCCCGATGTCGCTGGAATAATTTTAATTCCGTGCGGCCCTTCGACAATCGCATCCTTAAGTTCACATTCGCCAGCCAACACATGCCCAAGGTTTCGTTTAGAACGAATACCTAGCATGATATCGACGTTCGCTAGCCCTAAATCGGCATCTAGCACCATGACTTTTTTGCCTTGGCGCGCCATGCAAATAGCCATACCTAACGTCACATTAGATTTACCAACGCCTCCCTTACCACCGGTTACAGCGATAACTTTTGTGAGTGAAGGCTTGGTTAAGCGACGGAGGCCGCTAGCTTGATCATGTATCATATTTTCATTCATATTTATCCGCCGCCTAGAGCCCTTCAGAATCGCTATTCCAGTAATGAGGTTCATTCTCTGTAGATTTTTCTAATAGCTCATTAGCCTTAGCAATCATGTACTTTGGCTGAGCTATAACGATATCTTCAGGAACTCGTTGACCATTTGCTATGTAAGCAACTGGTAATGCATTTTGTATTACGACACTGATGAATTCACCTAGACTTAGGGATTCATCCAGCTTAGTCATGATGCATCCCGACAATGGGATTCTTCTAAAGTGCTCAATTGTTTCTTGCAGCACTTTGCGTTGCGCGGTTGCAGGCAACACAAGGTAGCTATTGATAACGGAACCACTCTCTTGCATCAATGTGTCTAACTGCTCAGATAGGCGAACATCTCGTTGTCCCATGCCTGCAGTATCGACCAGAATCAGGCGACGATTACGTAACTGATATATTACATCGGCCAGTTCGCTAGAATCTTTAGCAACTCTTACAGGACAACCCATAATTCGACCGTAGATCGATAACTGCTCATGTGCACCTATACGATATGTGTCAGTTGTCACTAGTGCGACGTTATCGGCGCCATATTCCATGGCAGCACGTGCAGCTAGCTTTGCAACAGTCGTTGTTTTACCCACGCCGGTTGGGCCAAGTAGAGCCACAATACCGCCGCGTTTTAAAATATCTTTTTGTGTAACGGAGATTTGATCAGCAACTAAGGCTAACAAAGCCTTCCACGCACGTGCCGGTTTAGTATCTTCAGGAATGTAGCAAGCCATTTGATCGGCAAGCTCTGCAGATACACCCATACGCTCAAGGCGCTTAATAAGCATCGCTCTGAGCGGTTCACGACGCTCAACTTCTTGCCACATTAACCCGGAAACTTGATGTTCTAACAGACGACGAATTGAGGTCATCTCTTCGCGCATCGTTTCCATTTCAGTATCAGAACCTTTGGATTGAGTATTCTCTCGACCACGATCATAACGAGTCGGATCCAAGCGAGGTGCCGGGCGCTCTACTCTGCGGTCTTCAGCAATCAACTTAGACAAACCCGTTTCACGAGCAAATGCTGAATCAAGATTGCCGTGAGACTGTTGGTTTCCGTGAGATTGCAGATGGCCATGAGACTGCAAATTGCTTTGAGTCTGATGACTATGAGGCTTATGACCCGTGCTTGATTGGCGATTGAGCAATGCTGACAATGAATCTTCATTTTCAGCACGATGTTGTGGCTCATCATCGGCGCCATGACTGTATTGCTTTAGCATGTTCGCAAAGCGCTTGGTCATTGAGCGTCCACCTTCAGCATTCGACTGTAGGCTAACCTTGTCATCATCTAATTGACGTCGCCCTGCAGGAGCTGCGGGCGCGGCCATTTGCGTATATTGGCTTTGGGCAGGCTGCTGAGGTTTATTTAGTCTCTGGCTCGCTGTCGACGGGCTGGATTCGCCATCAATAGCGGCAACAATTTCCACGCCACCTGCGACCTTTTTGTTAGACATGATCACCGCTTCTGAACCAAGTTCTTCTTTAACTTGGAGCAGAGCCGTTCGCATATCTTTTGCAAAAAATCGTTTAATTTTCAATTCGATTGTCCGTTCTAATTAGGCGGCTTAATTACCAACAGCTTGTACGATACGTATCTGCTTTTCGTCCGGTATTTCTTGGTAAGACAAGACTCGTAAGCTTGGGATCGTGTTCTTCACGAACTTAGCCAGAGTCGAACGCAACACGCCAGAGGTCAATAGTACCGCGGGCTCACCTTTCAGCTCTTGCTCTTGTGTAGCGTGGCTGAGGGAGGTCTGTAAACGTTCGGCTAAACCAGGTTCAATACCAGCAGATTCTCCGCCGGATGCCTGCATGGTTTGATGCAAGATTTGTTCCAGCTCAGGAATCAAGGTTATCACTGGCAATTCTGGCTCTATACCATTGATTTCTTGAACAATTAATCGTTTCAATGAGATACGAACCGCCGCAGTAAGTATGTCAGGTTCTTGACTCTTACTTGAATACTCCGACAAAGTTTGGACTATGGTTCGAATGTCACGAATTGGAATCGCTTCATTCAGCAGGTTCTGTAGCACTTTCACAACCACACCCAACTGCAATTGATCCGGTACAAAACCTTCCACCAGCTTAGGTGTTGAGCGGCTGAGCATCTCAAGTAAGTTCTGAACTTCTTCGTGGCCAATGAGCTGCGATGCGTTATTGGTTAGCAGTTGGCTAAGGTGTGTCGCCAGTACAGTAGAAGAATCGACAACGGTATAACCTAGAGCTTGTGCATGTTCACGCTGCTCTTCACGTATCCATACAGCTTCAAGGCCAAAGGCAGGGTCAATCGTCGGCTCACCATCGATCATACCGTAGACTTGACCTGGGTTAATCGCGAGTTCCATGTCTGGTTTTATCTCAGCCTCACCTACCGCGACACCCATCAAGGTGATTCGGTAGCTGTTTGGTGTCAGTTCTAGATTATCGCGAATGTGCACCGCTGGGATCAAGAAACCAAAATCTTGAGACAGCTTCTTACGCACACCTTTAACGCGTTCAAGCAGTTCGCCTCCTTGGTCTCTATCCACCAAAGGAATCAAACGGTAACCTACTTCTAAGCCAATAATATCAACAGGTTGAACATCATCCCAAGAAAGCTCTTTCTGAGAGCCTACTTCTCCATTCGCTTCAACGGTCGCCGGAAGGTTAGGTTCTTCCGCCTTCTTCTTGTTCTTTTTATCGATGTAATACGCCCCTGCACCCGCAACAGCTGCAAGGCTCAAGAACGAGAAATGTGGCATACCTGGAACAATACCCATGATGCCAAGGATTGCAGCGGTGATCATCAAGGCTTTTGGATTGTCGAACATCTGGAAGACGAGCTGCTGCCCCATGTCTTCATCAGTGTTTTGGCGCGTTACCATCATCGCGGCTGCAATAGACAGTAATAGAGATGGAATTTGTGCAACCAGACCATCACCGATAGTCAGTAGTGTGTAGATTTCAATTGCTTCACCAAAACCAAGGTCAAACTGAGCCATACCAATGCTCAAGCCACCAATGATATTGATGAATAAGATTAAGATACCAGCGATCGCATCGCCTTTAACAAACTTAGACGCACCGTCCATCGAACCGTAGAAGTCGGCTTCTTTGGTTACTTCAAAACGTCTCAGACGAGCCTGATCTTGGTCGATCAAACCTGCGTTCAAGTCGGCATCGATCGCCATCTGTTTACCCGGTAAGGCGTCCAAAGTGAAACGCGCGCTTACTTCCGAGATACGGCCTGCACCTTTGGTTACAACCATGAAGTTAATGATCATCAGAATCAAGAACACCACTAGACCTACGGCATAGTTACCACCGATAACCACGTTACCAAAGGCTTCAATCACGTTACCAGCCGCGTCGCCACCTTCATGACCATGAAGCAAGACCACACGTGTTGAAGCAACGTTCAAGGCTAATCGAAGCAGAGTCGCAATCAGAAGTACGGTCGGGAATGCAGCAAAGTCTAAAGGTCTGCGGGTATAAACCGAAACCAATAGCACAACCATAGACAATGCAATGTTAAAGGTGAAGAACATATCCAACAAGAAAGCTGGAATTGGCAACACCACCATAGCAAGCGTTGCAAGTACCATAACAGGTGCACCAACCGCAGGCATGGCACGGTTCGGGATTTTAGGTAGCTTGTCCGCAAAAGGCAGGGAGAATTTCATAAATCTAGACAGTTTCGCTATGTTGTAGCTCTCTGAACAAGTGGATTAGATCTTAGTCAGGGCTGTTTTGCTATGGGCTTATAATGTTCAGGCTTACTACAGCAAACACTGTACCAACATCTCACGTCAAATTATCGCCATCACCTCAATAAAAGGAAGATTGGCTAGATCACTATTATCAGGGTTCATCACGCAGAGCTCAAGCAATTGATCTAATGAAGTAAATCAGGTGGGATCGGCATATTAGAATCTTGCAGTTTTGGTCTCTCACCACCTCGTTTTCGGTACTGCTTAAGCTGGAAAACATATGCAAGCACCTGCGCGACAGCCGTAAACAGACCGTCAGGAATTTGTTGTTCTAGTTCAGTGGTGTGATAAAGCGCCCTCGCCAATGGCGGTGCCGGAACAATATAGATATCGTTTTCGCGTGCAATTTCTCGGATCTTCATCGCCATGTGGTCGACACCTTTGGCAACCACAATCGGCGCTTTATCTTGATTCTGCTTATAACGCAGTGCCACGGAAAAGTGCTCTGGGTTGGTCACAATCACATCCGCTTGAGGGACGTCTGCCATCATACGACGCTGAGCGGCTTCCCTTTGTAGCATACGAATTCGGCCTTTTACTTCCGGCTTACCTTCGGTATCTTTGAATTCGTCTTTAACTTCTTGTTTAGTCATTTTCAGCTGATCAGCGTGTTGCCAGATCTGAAATGGGATATCAATGGCAACCACGATCAGCAAAGAGCAACTGATTAAAAGAATGAAGTTAAGCAAGATATCCAAAGCATGAAAGATATTCTGCGGATACACATCCATACTCAGCTGCATTAAATCATGCTGAGAGGCCTGAATAAGGTAAATAGCCATGCCTGATACAAGTGCCACTTTCAAAATAGATTTCAGCAGTTCAACCCAGCTTTGTAGGCCAAACATACGCTTGATACCACTGAGTGGATTGAGCTTAGACGCCTTTGGCATTGCAGCTTGCATCGAAAAGTTAATCCCGCCAACACCTGCCGCACCAATAACAGCCGCAACAAACAAAGTTATCAAGATTAAGAACAGTGGAAACAGTAAGTTCACCAGTGCGCCACCAGCGATTTCAAGGAGCTTGTTGGTGTCAAAGATCTCGTCGCGGCTCAGAGAAAACAGACGTTGCATGGCCTCGAACAAAGCCTTCGCCATCGATTCGCCAAACCACATTAATGCAATCGCACCGACTATCAGTACCGACGCTGAAGCTAGCTCTTTTGATCTTGCAACCTGCCCTTTCTCTTTGGCCTGTTGCAAGCGTTTGGGCGTGGCGTCTTCTGTGCGTTCTTGACCGTCTGACTCTGCCATTTCAGTCTCCTAGCAATCTAACCGGATTAGACGACATATCTGTTGTTCGCCTTGCATCCAGAATAGCTCATAGTGACTATACAAGCCGCCAAGGATGTACCAACAAAGTAACAGACCCACGAGTAGCGCAAATGCAAAACCCAAAGAAAAGATATTTAACTGAGGTGCAGCACGCGTCATTACACCAAAAGAAAGGTTAATCGTTAACAGTGCGATAATGCCCGACAAGGACATCGCCAATGCCGTTTTGAACATGATACCAAGCCACAACGCGAGTTCTCGAAAATCAACCGAAGTCAAAGAGCCACTGCCAATCGGCAAAGTCTTAAAGCTGAACACCACCAACTGCAGCATTTTCAAGTGACCGTCGGTTGCCAAGAAGAACATAGTGGCAAGTAGCATGAAGAGCTGACCCAATACTGGCGTGTTCTGTCCATTGGCTGGGTCGACCATAGAAGCGAAGCCCAAGCTAGATTGCATACCAAGGATTTGACCGAGCATAACAAAGGTTTGAATCATGAACTGAGTGACAAAGCCCATCGCCACACCAATCACAATTTGCTCAAAGACGGTTAGGAAACCTTGGAAAGAGAGCAGTTCAATCTCTTTTGGAACCGCGGGAATCGCGGGCATTACGGCAAAGGTGATCGCCAAGCCTAAATACAGACGAATACGCGGCGACACAAAGCGCGCCCCTGTTACCGTCATCACCATCAGCATGGCTGAGATGCGAGTGTATGGCCAAAAATAATTGGCTAACCACTCTAGTACAAGGCTCGTCGGGTATTCCATATCGATTTAATACAGAACTTGCGGCAAGCGTTCGATGAGTTCAAAAAAGAACTCCATCATCATCTGAGTCATCCAGTGTGCAAATAGCATCAACGCCAACAAAGTCACAATCAAACGCGGCAAGAAACTCAGTGTTTGTTCGTTGATAGAGGTCGCAGCTTGGAAAACAGCGACGACTAAACCGATCAGCAGGCTCGGGATGATAATGGCGCAAACCATAATGAGTACCATCCAAAGGGCATCTCGGAACAACTCTACGAATATTTCAGGATTCATTATTCCCCCAGCTACAAGGCAAAACTGCCAGCGAGAGTGGAGAGTATCAAGTTCCAACCATCAACAAGAACAAACAGCATCAACTTAAACGGCAGCGATACAATCATTGGTGACAACATCATCATACCCATAGCCATTAATACCGATGCCACTACCAAGTCGATGATTAGGAACGGCAAGAACAACATAAAGCCTATCTGGAAAGCCGTTTTCAACTCTGACGTGATAAATGCAGGAATCAGAACCGCCATTGAAACATCTTCAGGGTTGGTCACTTCCGCACCAGAGATCTCAACAAAGGTTTCTAGATCTTTGATTCGAGTCTGTTTAAGCATAAAGGACTTAATCGGTTCTTGGGCAACATCGAATGCCTGTCGTGCCGATATCTGTTCATTGAGATAAGGCTGAACTGCTTGTTCGTTAACTTGATTAATCACTGGCGACATGATGAAGAAGGTCAAGAATATCGCGATACCAATAATCACTTGGTTAGACGGTGTTTGTTGTAGACCCATTGCCTGACGCAAGATAGACATCACCACCACAATACGGGTGAACGAGGTCATCAAAATCACCATCGCCGGCAAGAAGCCAAGCATGGTCATTAGAGCCAAGATCTGTAGGTTTATCGAGTAGTCTTCACCACCATTAGCATTGGTTGTCATGGTAAAGGCAGGTATGCCACCACCATTGCCGGTTAAGCTACCCGTTGTCATGGTTTGCGATTTGGCTTGGTCTTGTTCCATCGTGCTGATGGTTACCGACTCTGAGCCAGCGGTATTCGCAGGAATGACGGTGCCATCTTCAGCCTGTGCAAATACCGACATACTGAATACGAGTGAGCAGAGGAGAGTGAGCTGAACCAACAACATTTTAACCATTCGGAAAGCTCCGTTTTGGCAAACGTAAGATGAGTTCAAAAGTCCGTTACTTGTTTGCATCTTTTTTTATTAGCTGGGAAAGCTGACTTGAAAATGTACTTTTTTCCAGCATCTCCTGAGTAAGAGGTTTATCGAGCTTAGAAATTAGCTGGATAGATTGCGTGGTAATCCCGACTAAGAACTGATCATCACCAGCTTGAACAATAGCGATGCGTTCTTTAGTACCTACAGGAATTTGCCTAACAATCGCCAAGCCTTGCTGATTCGACATTGCAGGCACTTGCATGCGCTTGAGTAGCCAAGCAATAAATAAGATGAAGGCTATAACGAAAATTAGCGACCCAAAAGTGGTCGCTAAATCGAGAGATGGCGGCGTTGCAGCAAAGGCAACAGAAGGAGAAGATAACAAAGCTCCCCCCATAATTAGCCTAGCCAATCTTGGAGACAGAAAGCTCATTAACGCAGCTTCTTAATTCGTTCTGTCTGGCTGATAACGTCAGTCAAACGAATACCAAACTTGTCGTTCACCACAACCACTTCACCATGAGCAATCAAGGTACCGTTTACCATCACATCCAGTGACTCACCAGCAATTCTATCTAGCTCAACAACCGAACCTTGGTTCAACTGAAGTAAATTACGGATACTGATCTGAGAGCGGCCAACTTCCATTGAGATAGTCACGGGGATATCCATGATGGTATCCAGTTTACGACGCTCATCTTCAGAAATCGGAGACGATGAATCGGTTAGCTCATCAAGTGGTGCCGCAAGCACGTCATCAACATCAATTGACGGTGCTGAAGGATCTTCACCAAGTGCCGCAGCCCACTCGTCTGCTAGCTTTTGATCTTCACTAGGTTCCATTACCAATTCCTATACTTTTATCTATTTTGCTATTCGTCATCGTCGCTATTTTCCAGCTCAGACATTAAGTCCTTGCCTAGAAAAGCGAGATCAGTTTTAACCACATGTGGTCTTTGAATTTTTTCAGAAATCTGTACTGCGAGCTTCTCACCGGAACGGCCCATTTTCACACGATACGTTGGCAGCTCTTCAACGAACATAGTCGCATGCTCAGGCATGTTCATTGGAATGACGTCACCGGGTCGCAGCTCCATCAAGTCACGCAGAGAAATATCTTGCTCTAGCAAGTTCACACGGAAGTTAACCGGCACATCCATAATTTCATCACGCAGCGCGGTACTCCAACGAACATCGGTTTCCATTTTGTCTGATTGAACACCGGCATCCAGCAGTTCACGAATCGGCTCTACCATGGAGTAAGGCATCACGACGTGGAAGTCACCACCACCGCCATCCACTTCAATGTGGAATGAGCTTACAACAATCACTTCTGTTGGGCTCACAATGTTCGCCATACTTGGGTTCACTTCAGAATCCAAGTATTCAAACTCAACCCCCATCACTGGAGACCAAGCTTCTTTGTAATCTTCAAAAACAATTTTCAACAGTAACTGAATAATTCGTCTTTCGGTTGGCGTGAATTCACGGCCTTCAATCTTAGCGTGGAAACGTCCATCACCACCAAAAAAGTTCTCTACGAGAATAAAAACAAGACGAGCTTCCATGGTGATAAGTGCCGTGCCTTTCAGCGGGCGGAAACGAACCATGTTTAAACTAGTGGGTACATACAATGTGTTTTGGTACTCACCAAACTTCATCATCTGCACGCCGTTGATCGACACTTCAGCTGTTTTACGTAACATATTAAACAAGCTAATCCGCATATGACGTGCGAAACGCTCGTTAATAAGTTCAAGGGTCGGCATTCGACCACGGACGATTCGATCTTGAGATGAGAAGTCGAAATTGACCGCACTATCATTGTCGGTTTCTAAGACATCTTCTACGTCTTCAACATCATCAACGCCATGTAATAGCGCATCAATTTCGTCTTGGCTTAATAAATCGGTCACAAATTACCTATTGAATTACGAAGTCAGTGAATAACACTTTTTCAATCACAGGCTGGCCAACAGCTTGAGCCAGGCTTGCTTTAATATCTTCAGTCGCCTTATTTCGCAGTTCAACTCGCCCAGTTGGAGAGCGCAATTGATCAACCGTTGCTGAAGCGAACGTTGCTAATAAAGTACTCTCTACAAGAGGAGAGTGGTAACGAGCCAAGTCTTCATTCTTGCTGCCACGCACCATCAACTGTGCTTTTATCTGAACTAGGCGGTCTTTTTTATCACCTGTCACATTGAACAAGAAGGGCTGAGGGATATTAACATACATAACAGGCTCGGCTGCGACCACAGCAGTAGTAGGCTGAGACTGAGATTCTGAGGCACTATCATCAGAGCCTAAAAAAAAGAACAGTGCGCCACCTACGCCAAGTAGTAAAACGACTACCGCTACAATGATGATGAGAAGCTTACTCTTCCCTTTAGGTGCATCTTGTTCTTCTGCCATATTTTGCTCTAACTTCCTGTTCTTTCGATTAACTGACGGTACTTTCTATTAACTGGTTCTGTCTATTAACTAAGTGTACTTAGCCTGATATTAGGCATAATAACTAATTCCATCACGCTTTGATGCGACATTCAATTCAAGATTGCTGCCACTATCAAGGTTTTCATCACCTTGACCATCATTTGTGCGGTTAGCGCCGGATTGTTGTTCACCATTGTTGTATCTATCTTGCCCCTGGCCAGAGTTCTGTTGTTGAACTGACGAATCGGCAAGCTGCATCCCTTGTTGAGCGAGCATCTCTCTCAGACGAGGTAAGGTTTGCTCAATCACATCTCTCGCCTGCTGATTGCTCACGGTAAAGTGCACGTTCGCGACGTCATTATTCATGGTCATTCGAATTTTCATCTGCCCCAATTCAGGTGGGTCGAGTCGGATGTCCAAGTTCTTAAGGTTTTTAGACATCATCATTTGGACTTTTTCAGCTACCTGCTCATTGGCTAATTCTTTGGTGAGCTGTAAAGGAGCCTGTTGAGCAGCTTGAATTTCAGCTCGCGTAGGTGCCGAACCAACCGTTGCTGTACCTTGTGCGCCGGCCGCAGCAGCGATCTGCTGAGCAAAGGCCGAATCTTTAGAATCTTCTTTAGCACCCGCTTTTCCAAGACCAGACAGTGCAGCTGCACCGGCTCCAGTTTTAAGTAACATGTCCGTTGAGCCGGCTTTGGTCGCTGCAGGTGCTGCATTCATCGCCACCCCTTGCGCAGTTAAAGCAGGGTCTAGCGCAGCTTGTTGTTGAGGTGAAGCAAGGTTAGCTTGTTGAGCCTCTGCCTGTTGGGCCGCGTGCGCATTATTGGCATGCAACATTGCTGCCTTGTCTGAGACAGCATTGGCTGCAGCTTGAGACGAGGCCTGTGATGTCGCTTGCTGAGCAGCGGTTGCGACAGCTGCTGTCGATGCTACTGCCGCTAAGGCTTTAGCTTCATTCGAATTTGCATTATCCCAATCAATCGCAGTTGGGTTATCTGAGGTGCCAGTTGCGTTCGGGGCTTGGCTTAGTAAAGCACTAGCTTGTTGTTGAACGTTGGCGAACTGTTGATTCAACACTTCTATATTAGAGGTTGCTTTAGCTAAGGCAGCTTGCTCGTCGACCGTCAACTTAGCACCACTTTGTTGTTTTTGAAGCAAACCATCCACTACAGACTGCTCTGATTCAATCTGAGCGTTCAATTGGTTCAACGCTTTGGTATGAGCATCAACCTGTTTCGCTAGCTCAAGTTCAGCTGGTGAGAGTGCTTGGCTTTGATCGGTAGTAACCGCGCTAGCCGCATTTTTTTGGTTCAGCTCTCGACTCATACTTGCTTCAATTTGTTCTGGGGTAACGCCTTTATCCATCAGCTGTCGAATTTCATCATCTGATAACTGAGACACTCCCTTACCTCCGGTAAGCACAGCGATTTCAGAATCGACCTCAAGGCTCTTCTCTTGATTTGCTGCACTAGCTTGTTGTGTCGCATTACCCGCAATTGAAATTCCTGCAACAGAAGCACCCGCGACATTACCTTGGACTTGATCTATCTGACCTTGCTGAGGCAAGCCTTTGCCGTTTGGCGCTTGATTTAGAGCTTTGTTTGCCTCATCCAACTGACCAAGCAATTTATTGCCTTCACTCATCGCTACGCTGGCTTGCGACGCCTGCGTAGAACCATCTACAGCTGATAAACCCTGAGCTTGAGAAGCCTGTTCTTTAGAATCGTTAGTCGTAGCCTGCGCGTCTTTACCAGCCGCCTTATCTGCGACATTGTTATCAGAGACAGTGTTATCAGCGATGGTGCTATCAGTGCTTGTATTAGCTTTGAGCTGAGCCTCCGTTCCAGACACAGCCTCTGCAGATGTTATATCTGTGGCTTTGTCGCCCTCTACTTCTGAAGCCACTTGTTTACTTTGTGCTTCGCTCACTTCGTCAGTCGCCTTTGATTTCGCTGAATCACTTTTCTTCGCTTCAGCTGACGCTTCACCTTCAGTAGCGGCGTGCTTTTCGTCAGATTTCGACGCGTTTTCAGTGTCTTTTACTGCGGCTTTACTGGCACTTTCTTCAAAGCCGAGCGCTTCTTTAAAAGACTCAAAGAAACCTTTAGCGTCGCCGGTCTCTTCTACCTTTGAAGAGGTAGAACCGGTGTCCAACAACGATGACGTTTTGTTGGTCGCTGAATTTGAGGAAAGACTAACATTCATATATACAAGCTCTATCTACTAGCTTTGCTGCGATGAATCATGCAACAAAAAGAAAGTCGGGTGCTTTTCATGCCTTTGGTGGACACGACGCGCAATTTTATATAAAACGGAGCAAGAAACATGCCTATAAGTTCTGTTCTCTCAACCTAAAGAGCTGTGGCTACCTTATTCATGGCTTAGGATCACATCTTCTTTCGGCTGTATAACAAAGTCGAGAACTCATCCATTTGCTTTTGTTCTCTTTGATCTTGCAGTTTTGCTTTCTCTTTCTGCTTTTTTTCCATCAACCACTCATAGGATTTACGTTTTTTGCGTAACTCCATCCAGTAGTTTTGACAGTTGTCGACTTGATTTTTAAAGTGGTGCTCCGCTTCTCTCTGTTTAGAAAGTGTTTCATCTAATTGAGTTAAGAAGCGGTTTAAGTGACCATATTGACTCGCCGTTAACCCGGCCTTGCCACGGTCGACAAGCTGCTGGCAGTAATCAAGTCGGTACTTTTCAATCTGCGCAACCTGCTCATAGTAACCTTGCAGCTCCGAGTTCGCTTTGTTGAGCGCGAGTACAGCTTGGTTCTCTTGATCTTTGGCTTGATCGAGCAAAAATTCTAATGCGTTATCCATGACTAACCTTATTCACTCGTTAGCCACCCAATACATGCTTTAACATGTTGACACACATGTCGTATGGGACAGTTTCTTTCATCTTCTGCTGCAAGTATTCATCCAGTTTTGGCTTCAAAGTGAAGGCACTATCAATTGCAGGATCAGTTCCTGGCTTGTAAGCACCAATCGAAACCAAATCTTGGTTTTTGCGACAAATAGACAGCACTTGCCTTACCGCTTTCGACATCAAAACATGTTCTTCAGTGGTAATTTGCGGCATAACACGACTGACAGATTTCTCGACATCGATCGCAGGGTAATGACCCGCATCCGCCATCTCACGCGACAACACAACGTGTCCATCAAGGATCGCTCGCGACGCATCAGCAATGGGGTCTTGTAAGTCATCGCCTTCGGTTAACACGGTAAAGAAAGCCGTAATCGAACCTTGTTCATCATTGCCGTTACCCGCACGTTCCACCAGCGCTGGAAGCTTGGCGAATACTGATGGCGGATAACCTTTAGTTGCTGGCGGCTCACCAACAGACAGAGCAATTTCACGCTGAGCCTGAGCAAAACGGGTCAATGAGTCCATCAACAACAAAACATCTAAACCTTGGTCGCGGAAATACTCGGCTACAGCCAACGCAGTTTGACAACCTTTTAATCGCATCAGTGGCGATGAGTCAGCAGGAGCCGCGACCACCACCGACCGCTTACGACCATCTTCACCAAGAATCTCTTCAATAAATTCTTTAACTTCTCGTCCACGCTCACCAATTAGACCTACAACCACTACCTGCGCGGTTGTGCCTCGAGTCATCATACCAAGCGTAACCGACTTACCGACACCAGAACCAGCGAACAGACCGATACGCTGTCCTTTACCTACGGTAAGTAGGCCATTAATCGCCTTTAAACCCACATCGAGTGGTTCAGAAATCGGTTTACGAGCTAAAGGGTTGATTGGCTCAGCATTAAATGAAGCGCGCTGCTCGGTATAGATTGGACCTAGCCCGTCGAGTGGATTGCCTACGCCGTCGATCACTCGACCAAGCAGCTCCATACCTACAGGGATGCCACTTTCAGTGGTCATCGGTGTCACACGAGCGCCAGGTAAGATCCCAGTGATTTGCTCACTCGGCATCAAAAATAGGTTATCGCCTGAAAATCCGACGACTTCGGCTTCCATCTGACCAGACATAGTTTCAACTAGACACAGGCTGCCGATCGGAGCTTTACAGCCAGTAGCTTCAAGCGTTAAGCCAACAACGCGGACTAACTTACCTGATGCAATTGGTCGCGATTTTAGCCCTTCGACTTTGTATTGGCTAAGACGATTCGCTAACTCAAGCATTACTCATGACCCTGGTGACGGTTTGCACCACAGAAGTTCTGAATGACGTTTTTCACGCGATCTTCCATGCGGTAGTTAACGCTTGATTCACCCGCTTCGATTTGTACATCACCACGATTAAGTGCAGGCTCCGCAACTAGCGTCCAATTACGGCAATCCAATTCTGTTTCGCCATACGCAGAGCGAATAATCGCCACATCTTCCGGGTTAAGCTTCAAGGTAATCGCATGACCAGAAATTGGCAGGGACTCTACCGACTCTTTCACGGTATCTAATATGATTTGTGGATTGGTTTGTACTTCAACATGAACCACTTCTTTGACCATGGTCAGTACCATGTCTACCAGCTGCTTCTCAACCTGAGCATTCATCAGCTCTAATGGCTGAGCAAACTGGTTGGCAAGCCCCATAAAGATGGCAACTTGTTGCTGAATGTACTCTTGGCCAGCAGTCACGCCTTCAAGCTTACCGGCTTGATTGCCTTCTTCGTGGCCAGCGGCAAACCCTTCTTCTTTGCCTTTTTCGTAACCTTGTTTAAAACCAGCCTCTTGCCCTTGATGAAGGCCTTCTTGATAAGCACCTTGTTTGATCAGTTCGATCTGCTCTTCAGTTAGAACCAACTCTTCATCTTCAATGGCCTCTTCAACTGTCGGCATCCAACCAGGGTCGTAGTTAAACGCCGTTTCTTTGGCTTGTTTATTCACATCAGAGGTATAGTCAGGTAGCCCCCATTTCTGAGGTTGGGCAACCGTATTATCTTCTTCAGGGCGAAGGAAGCCGCGTTTTCTATCACCTGACATATCAGTACCTATCTATGAGTACGTCCAACTGCATTGTCAATTCAAGCAGTTAAACAGAGTTAATCTGTGGTTCGAAATTGGATAAAGAAAAGCCCCAACAGTGTGGGGCTTTTGAGGTTTCTGTATTAAAGGAACTCGTCGGCGCCACCAGACAGCATAATCTCACCACTGTCTGCCATCTTCCTCGCAATACCCAATATCTCTTTCTGAGCCGCTTCCACGTCAGAGACTTTCACTGGCGGCATCGCCTCAATATCGTCTCTCATCATATCGGAAGCACGTTTAGACATGTTCTTGAAGATCTTCTCACGTAGACCATCATCAGCACCTTTAAGTGCTTTCTGTAGAATGTCTTGTGGAACATCACGTAGCAGTCGCTGAACACCTTGGTCATCCACTTCAATAAGGTTTTCAAAGACAAACATAAGATCTTGAATCTGAGTTGCCATGTCTTCGTCTTGATCTCGAATTTGATCCATCAAGACACCTTCTACGTTGTTGTCCATGTAGTTCATGATCTCGGCCGCGGCTTTCAGGCCACCAATTTTAGCAGCTTGAGCACCAGCTTGACCCGCAAACTGTTTCTCCATGATCTCGTTCAACTCAGCAAGCGCCGAAGGTTGAACTTCTTCAAGGTTGGCAATACGCATCATCAGATCCAGACGAACACGCTCTGGGAATTGAGACAGAATCTCAGCCGATTGATCAGCATCGAGGTACGACAAAACAATAGTTTGAATTTGAGGGTGCTCATTGATGATGATGCTCGCCACTTGACGAGGGTCCATCCACTTAAGCGAATCCAAACCTTTCGAGCCTGTACCGAGAAGGATTTGGTCAACAAGGTTATTCGCCTTGTCTTCACCCAGAGCAGCCACCAACGCGTTACGCATGAAGTCTTCGCTACCCATACCAATGTTGGTGTACTTCTGAATATCATCTAAAAAAGCACGGTGCACTGCGCCTACTTTCTCTTGAGATAGATCCGTAGCTCGTGCCATCGCACTACCCACACGCTGAACCTGCTTTGGTTCTAGGTGACGAATAATACCAGCAGCGTCTTCTTCATTTAAACTGAGTAACAAGATCGCAGCGCGCTCATCGCCTGAGATAGAGTCGATATCCACGCTAGAGACATCAAGCACTTCACCGCCTTCAGTTTGTTGTGGAACTATTTCGTTAGCCATCTACCATCCAATTCTTAACTACTTGAGCTGCTAGCTCCGGTTCATTCGCTACAAGTGCACGTACTGCTTTCAGCACATCCTCGTCTTTATGAAGGTTTGGCAAGTCAATGCTTGAACCAAATTCAAACAGCTCACCACCTTCAATATCACCACCAATTAAACTGGTTTCGCCGTCGATACCAATTGGCATGCCATCAGGGCCGTACATCTGTTCATCATTGTCAGCTGCTGGGTTAAGCAGTTTCTTCATTGCAGGGCGAACAAGTACCAATACCACCACAATAATAACTAAGGCACTCGCAAACCAACGTACCCAATCATTAAAGTTTGGATGCTCCCAGATAGGCACATCTGCCACAACATCTGTCACTTGTGGGGCGAACTGCATACTTAACACGTTGAGTAAATCACCACGGCTTTCATCAAAACCGACAGTACCAATCAATACCTGACGAATCGCATTGATTTCGCTTGCAGGGATTGGAGTATGAACCACTTCGCCCGTATCTGGGTTTAATGATTGACGGTCTTTGATCGCTACCGATACCGTCTGGCGGTTAACCGTGCCACTCTGTTTACGTTCATGGCTGATGGTTGTATCTAACTCAAAGTTTCGAGTTGCTTCTTTATGAACCGAGCCTTGCCCCGTCATCGAGCCGTCTTTCATCTGAGCAACATCTTGTGGGATTGAGGCATCAGCAGGTGGCTGATTACTCAAAGCACCTGGAATGCCCGCAACAGTATTTCCGTTGTTGTAATCTTCTAAGGTGTATTCACTTCGAGTCGCAGGTGTATTCGGATCAAAACGTTTTCTGGTTTGTTCCACTGCACTAAAGTCGAGCTGAATATCAACCTGAGCGGTATAGTTACCAAACCCAAGAATAGGAATCAGAATAGAGTCAATTTTTTCACGCAACGCTTGTTCTTGGTTGCGCTCTAACTCGTGTTCTTTACGACGCGCTGCAGACATAGGGTCTTGAGAGCCTGAGCTCAACAGTCGACCATGCTGATCAGTCACCGTAATACGTGAGGTTTTCATTCCCGGAACGGCACTAGCGACCATATCCACAACAGAATCGACTTCTTGTTGCTTAAGATTGTTACCTGTTTTAAGGGTTAGGAATACGGAAGCTGAAGCTTCTTGATTGTGACGCACAAACACGCTCTGCTTTGGCAACGCCAGTAAAACCTGAGCTTTACGCACCTGTTTCATCTGTTCAATGGCTTTGGCAAGTTGTCTTTCGCGGCTTAATTTAAGGCGTTCTTGTTCTAAACGTTGTGATACACCAAAGCCCATGTCTTGCATGAGGATGTCATCACCCGCGTTTCGCTCTTGGTTCAAACCAGCTCGAACCATATTGAGCTTCAGAGAATTGTACTCACTAGCCGGTACTGAGATGGTGTTGCCTTCAAGCGTGTACTCGATCTTTTGCAGATCCAAGTAGTCAAGAACGGGAATCAACTCTTCTGTTTCGTAAGCTCCTAGTGGACGCATTTCTGGCTCTTTCACCCAGAAAAACAGCATCACGATCAGCGCTACACAGATAGAGATAGAAAGAACTAAGACGACCTGACGAAGTAAATCGAGATCACCGACAGCCATATCGAACTTCGATGAACTGCGTTCACCTAGATCGGGATTTTGCCCTTCTCCGTCTAGCTCAGAGCCTGCAATAAGTGCGTGGTCATTGCTATCGCTTACGGTTAAATCTGTTGTTTGACTATTATCTGCCACTATTTAACTACCCAACTTATACCGGCATATTCATCAGCTCTTTGTACGATTCGACCAATTTATTTCTAATTTGGATCGTCGCCTCAAAAGCCACACTAGATTTATTACGAGCAATCATCACGTCCGAAAGGGATACGCTTTGGTCGCCGCTATCAAAACGAGCTTGAAGATCACCTGAGGTCTTTTGTAATGAGTTCACATTATTGATGGCATTAGTCAGCATGTTGCCAAAATCTGCACCGACCGCTTGCCCCGTTGCTGCGGGACGCGCGCTGGCAGCTTCAACCATCATTGCCTGCATTTCGCCTTGTAAACCATCTATTCTCATCTACTACCTCAGGAGTCAAAATTATGACCATCTATTTAGCTATATTATTGACAGAGCAATTAGCGTGCCACACATTAAATTGACTAGATATCGTAATACACTAGTCAGAAAGCTGACACTACTAATCTATCCTTAGTTTGGGATATCTATTCCAGCATCACGCATTTTCGCCAACTTGTAACGTAATGTGCGTGGGCTAATACCCAGTTTTTCCGCCATATCTTTACGTCGGCCATTACATGCGATCAGGGTTTCAAGAATGATCGCATACTCTTGATCTCTAAGCTCATTACCAAGCCCTTCGCTGCTAGCAACTATTTTATTAATTGGGTTTGCTTCTGCAACTGGCTTAATTTCTGGTGCCGCAACATCACTGCCTTCAACGATTTGTTGTAGGCTGCTTGCGTCTTGCCAGTCAACACCTTCAAGAAGAATGTGCTCACCAGAGATGTTCTCTTGCTCGCTCAATATTAACGCACGCTGTACCACATTGTCTAATTCGCGAACATTGCCAGGCCACGGATAGTTGACGAGTTTACTGATTGCTTGTGCTGACATCACTGGCACTGGCATACCAAGTTTGGTGCAATGGCGCTCAACTAAGTGCTTGGCTAAAGGCTCAATATCACCTTTACGCTCGCAAAGCGGAGGCCAAGAAATTGGGAATACATTCAGGCGATAGTATAAATCTTCACGAAAGTTCCCTTCAGAAACATACTGTTTTAGATCACGGTTACTGGTCGCTAATACGCGGACGTCTAATTTGATGCTCTTGCGGCTACCTAACCGCTCAACTTCGCGTTCTTGCAATACACGCAGTAGTTTGGCTTGTAGGCTAAGATCCATTTCACTGATCTCATCCAACAAAATAGTGCCGCCCTGCGCTTGCTCGAATTTCCCTGGGCAAGCTTGGATCGCGCCAGTAAATGCGCCTTTATCGTAGCCAAACAGGGTTGCTTCCAACATGTTATCTGGAATAGCGGCACAGTTAATCGCAACAAATGGACCGTCTTTACGGCTCGAAGCATTGTGAATATAGCGAGACATGACCTCTTTACCAGAACCACTTGGGCCTAATACCATGACGTTGGCATCGGTTTTAGCCACCTTATCAGCCAACATCATTAACTTGATGCTTTTCTCATCGGCAACGATAGCGTCGCCATTATCATCCGATTTTACGGGAGCATAACGGCTCACCATATTTAGCAGAACTTCAGGCGCAAATGGCTTTGCCATATAGTCTATGGCGCCCTCTTTCATTGCAGCAACGGCATCTTCGATGTTGGCATAAGCTGTCATCAACAGCACAGGCAAATTTGGCCAATGCTGCTTGATATTTCTCAATAGTGCCAAACCACCCATGCCTGCCATCTGAACATCAGATACGACAATATCAACGGAGTTAGACTTTAATTTGACCAGAGCATCTTCCGCACAATCCGCTTCCAGCCATTCATAGCCAGCAAGCGCGAGCGTGTCGACAAGGGCTTCGCGTAGACCTTCATCATCTTCGACGATTAACACTTTGCTTTGAGCCATAGGATTCTCCAGTGTAAATTCAGTTAAAACTTATTCGTTTTCAGAAGAAGCGCTTCTTTCCAGCGGCAAGCACATGGTAAAGCATGCGCCGTCCCCTTCTTCTGATATCAATTCAAGTCGGCCTTCATGTGCACGACATACCATTTGTACAACCGCTAAGCCTAGACCTGTACCTTGCGAACGAGTGGTAAAGAAGGGTTCCATGATTTTACCTTGAAGCTCTTTCGGTACGCCCGGCCCACTGTCTTGCACTGATATCTTAAGCTCGCCGTTTACGGGTCTAAAAAAAACATCAATCTGCGATTCTTTACCCGCAATTTGAACCGCGTTCAAAACCAAGTTACTTAACGCTGAAGCGATGGCGTTGGCGTTGCCAAACATTTGAGTCTGTTCGCCCTCAACTTCCTGGCAATAATCAATCTGACTGGTTTTCAATGCCGCTTCCACCATAGGGTGAAATTCGGTAATCAATTCAGCCACGGTAAAAGGTTTCACCACCTTATTATCGCCACCTTTGGCAAACAACAACATGTCATTCACTTGCTTCTCTAAGTCATGCAATCTATCCATAAGCTTAGATTGAAAACGCGTTTTTGTTGCCGGCGGCAGATTCGGCGCGGCAAGGTTTGATGCATACAGCATCGCACTAGATAACGGCGTACGGACCTGATGAGCAAGCGAAGCCACCATTCGACCTAACGAAGACAAGCGTTGAAGATCACTCACTCGAGACTGCAATAGACGAGTTTCTGTCAGGTCGGTAATCAAAATCAGCTGACCTGTAGTAGAGGCTGAAATGGCCAAACGTACCTTTCGACCGTTCTTTAATGAGATCTCATGACCATCATCGTCTTTTGGGTCGAAGGCACTTTGAATCACTGAAAACCACTTCTCACCAACCAACTCAACCCCAAGGATACGGTGCGCTTCAGGGTTCGCTTCTCTTACTTCGCCATGAGTATCTAACAAGATAACCCCTGCAGGCATTACATCGAGTACTTGCTTATAGCGTTCAACCTGCTGCTCAACAGAATCTAGGTGTGATTGATTTTCTGGTTCGTTCGATACGTGCATGTCAAAAATTTGCCTCAAATACTAAAACAGCCTGAGACGTATAACACGAGTCAGGCTATTTGCTATATTTATCACATAGTTAAGCAAGCAACAACTCGACTATGGTTTATCTGTTCACTTAGCTAGAATTGCCAAATAGCTAAAAAGTGTGTGCTAGTTTTTCGTTTTCATCTAAAACTGGACACTATCGCTGCAAGTTATATTTACGCATTTTTTCAACCAGAGTGGTTCTGCGCATTCCAAGCATGTCAGCAGCACGGGCAACAATGCCTCCTTGCGCTTCCAAGGCTTGATTGATCATATTCACTTCCATATCCGCGAGTAACTCTTTCAGGTTAACCCCTTCTGGCGGTAACTCTTGAGGTGCATTGGCGTTGTCAGCAAGTTCATCTTGCTGATCAAAGCTGAAATCTTCTGCGAACAAGTCGGAAAGTGCATCACGCTCTTGCTCTTCTTCAGATACAAAGCTATTAAACTCAGGCTGGAACTCAGGAATATCGCTGTATCGATATTTAGTTGGAAGGTGATTCACATCAACCAAGCTGTTTGGATACAGGATAACCATTCGCTCAACCAGGTTCGCTAATTCACGAACGTTACCTGGCCAGTAGTGCTCCATTAGAGAGTTAATCGCACGAGCGGTAAAGCAGATAGGCATGCTGCCTTCCGCTTCCATTCGAGTCATCAACTCTTGAAGCAACAGTGGAATATCTTCTTTACGGTCCTGAAGCGCCGGCATTTCGATTGGGAATACGTTCAAGCGGTAGTAAAGATCTTCACGGAACAAATCATCATCGATCATATCTTCAAGGTTGCGGTGGGTTGCCGCAATCACACGAACATCAGCTTGTATGGTGCTGTTACCACCGACGCGTTCAAAGCATCGCTCTTGCAGTACACGCAACAACTTAACTTGCATCGCCATTGGCATATCGCCAATTTCATCGAGAAACAGTGTGCCACCTTCAGCCAATTCAAAACGGCCTTTACGAGCGGTAATTGCACCAGTAAACGCGCCCTTCTCATGACCAAATAATTCACTTTCGAGCAAATCAGGTGGAATCGCGCCACAGTTCACTGGTACGAAAGGCCCTGAACGACGTTTAGAGTGGTAATGAATGTTACGCGCGACGACTTCTTTCCCTGTGCCTGACTCACCAAGAATCAGCACGTTTGCTTCCGTAGAAGAGACTTGTTCAATTAAATGACGTACTTCTTGAATGCCAGCACTTTGGCCTACTAGGCTGCGAAACAGTGTGTTCTTACGTGCAGAAGACACAACTTGAACACCTTTACGGCCTAAGAAGTCTTTACAGTGTCTTAATGCATCACTTAATTGCGGGTAGTTAAGAGGAAGTTCAAGCTCACCAACATAGTTAGTCAACTCGTCAACCGGGTGATTGTTTTTGCCAATCACCAGTAAAGGGATGTGATTGGCGTGAACAAGCTTCTCATTCAGTAATGCGTTGAAGCCTTTACCTTTAATGGTACCAATAATGCAGCCGGCCCACTGTAGTGACCAGTCAACTTTACGTGCTTGTTCAGAGCTGATTACTTCGCAGCTCTCTCCTACAAACTCTAATATTGTGCTTAAATTGTGACGATCTTGAGCGTTATCGTCGACGACAAGCAGTTTTGCCAAACCTTGCATAAGTAGGAATTATTGCCTTTATTTTGGTGCGATGCGGAAAAACAGTGAGCGACGTAGTCTATAAAACAGTGAAAAGTATCAATGATTATGGTCTACGTGGACAAATTTAGGAAATCAGCAACGAAAAAAGCCATTAGGCTATCTAATGGCTTCTATTTTATTTGATTAAAAAAATAAGGCAACCAACCAATTAAGGGATATGAGATTGGTTAAAACTGCAATTTTTCTTTAAATACCTACGTCAGCGGACGTCAAGTTGTGATATTCGTTCGGAATTTGGTCCCAAGCGCTCTTAATTTCACGGATAATATCGATAACATCATCAATAGGCTGTGGGTCATTTTTGTGATTTGCCGCAGAAATTTGCGTGATCATGAACTCATAAAGTTGATCTAGGTTTTTCGCAATATCGCCACCATCGTCCATAGATAGGCAACTACGTAGGCTAATAATGATATCTAGAGCCTTACCAAGTCGCTCACCTTTCACTGGGATGTTGCCTGCTTGCATTGCCGCTTTGCCTTGAATCAAACGCTCGATAGCACCAGCCATTAGCATTTGTACAATCTTATGCGGTGAGGCAGCCGTTAGCTGACTATCCACTGATACCTTTTTATATGCCTGTAAAGAACCGCGCATAGTAAACCTCTTCTATAAAAACTTTTTGTATTGTTGAACTGATTTAGCGCCGTGACGGTATTTGTGTAAGGTCTTACCTACTCGACTCGTCTCAGACTGCATCAATTCGACTAATTTTCTGGTTCTGGTAATGGCTTCTAACCATTCAGAACTTTGCTTAACGTCGGGATGTGAGTCGATTATTTGAAGCACGTTTTGCAATAACTGTTCTCTGTTATCGACAAGCTGCGTTATTTCTTCAGCATTAATTTCACTAAATTCAAGTTTAGAGATAATTAATTGATCGAGTTCACAAAGCTCTTGTAGCTGACTATTCATCTATTAGCCCAACGCATTCATCAGACTGCCCAGTTGAGATTGCATCTTACTGGTTGCATCTTGCATGGCCGTGAACTTAGAGTGTGTACGGTTCTCAAGGCTATCCATACGGCGATCAAGGGCGCTCTGGTCATCAACCAAACGGTAGTTTTGCTCGACTAAGCTCTTTTCTCGAGTACGAATTGAGCCCGTGATACCTGTGATACCTTGAATCGCATCTTCCACTTTTTTGGCGAAGCCGTTGTTACCGCCAAAGAACTCACCTAACTTATCAAAGTTATTGTTGAGTTGACGGTCAAGCATGTCGTAGTTGATTTCTAGCGAGCCTTGCCTTGTGGTCGTGATACCAAATTCAGTCAAGGACTTGAGGTTGTCTGGCGCACCTTCGATACTTGATGAAAATACCCCTTTCAATCGAGAATCGGCGTTACGAACCGTACTGTCTCCAGAAAGCGGCCCTTTTTGACCGGTCGTTGGATCAACACCGGCCAAGCTCTTAGACACCTGGTAAAACTGATTGTAAGAGTTAACGAAGGCTTCAATATCTTGACGCACACTATTGCGGTCGTACTCCACACCAATTTCTGCCGGTGGCTTATCTTTTGGCGTTTTTCCCTTCACCGTAATATCAATACCTTCAACGGCATCTTCAATCACATTGTTATTACTAGAGAGTTGAGCAACACCATCTAGGACGACCATAGAATCTTGGCCAGCCTGAACTTCAGTCATACCGCTATAGGTATCAAAAGATTGTTGTGCCTGCGCGAGGTCAGCTTGCGCTTTCTCGACCTTTTCTAAAAGCTCTCGCTCTTCAGGTTCTAATTTCGCACGCTCAATCTTTTTGGCTTGTTCAGCGGTCAATTCGCCTTTTTGAACTTTCTCAGCCAGATCGGCTTTTTCTTGTGAGATTTTCTCTTCGATACGCGCTTGCTCAGCCTCAAGCTTCTGTTGGGCTTCTTTAGGTGTCACGTATGAATCAGTCAGAGTACCTGAGGCAGAATTTGACCACCCTGGCACATCGGGTGCCTTCTCTATCGCTTTTTCATCAAGCTCAAGCTCGGGTGTGTAGTAAGAGTCTAAAAGAGTACCTGAGGCTGTTTCTGTCCAACCAGGGATATTGTCTTCAGGCATCACCGACTTTGCCGCCTGAGCTGCGTCTAGGGCAGCTTGGCCGTCGGCTGCGGCTTGCTCACCATAGCTAAGACTTTGAGAGTCTTCGTCAACATCTGAAATAGAATTGGTTTGGGCTTCTGGAATGATATTGCCATCTTCGTCGAATGTTCCACTCACATTTGGGTCATCGTTAGCTATCGCTTCATCGATGAGTTCGACGGCTTTTCCAGCAGGGGTTAGAGCTAAAATATCTTGAGCAGCAACGCGTGCTTTCTCTAACGCTTTAACACGCTCTTCAAGCGTTTTGTATTCGAGTTTTTTTAGGGGATTAGCAGCATCTGACTCAACGTTGATGCTGATCTGCTGATCGGAACCAGACTGGTTCGAAGCAACAATAAGTCTTGGACCTTCGACATCGTTGATAATAGATGCACGAACGCCTGGGTTGCTATCAGCACCGTTTATACTGCGAACAACATCGATAAGTTTCGATCTGTCGCCAACTTGTACATCAAAGCTGTTATCACCAAGCGAAACCTGCAGCTTACCTGGGCCAAATTTCATGTCCTCTGACAATACATCAGAAGCCACTTTATGGCTTTGGGCAAGCTGCAACACATCGATGGCATATTTGCCAGCGATCGCTTCGGTAGTCGCGGTTGCAGAAACAAGACCTTCATCGGTACTTTCGACTGTTCGCACAGCAAAAGCTTTTTCCTGACGAAAGTTTGTCATCAGGTTTTTCATCGAATCAAGGGATTCTCTGAGTCTTCCATAGGCACTAATGCTGGTATCGATTCGCGTTCGTTCATTGTCGATTCGTTGCTGTTTGGGTACACGCTCCGAATCAACAATTTTGCTGACCATGGAATTAATATCCATGCCAGACGAAATCCCCATTGGACCAAAACTCATTAAATCACCTCAATAATACGACTTAAACCTTCACCTCAAATATTCGACTATTCGAGTTTTGGGCTGCTAGGCGTCTTAGAATTTCAAGCATTTCTTCGTCAGGGATCTGGCGAATAATATCACCGGTTGTGGTCTCATAGATGGTCACTACATCCCTCCCCGATTCTTCATCGACCTTAAAAGCCACACCTTTATTGAGAGAAGAGATAAACTCATTTACCTTCTCCACCATTTTGACCCGCTCTTCATCATTTAACTCTTGTCTATGTTGAGCTAATTGAATCGCTGCTTCGGTAGCTTCCTCTTTCGATTTCTCTACCTTGCCATAAGATGTTGCTTCTTTTAGTCGCGAAATACTCGACGCACTACTACCTTCATCGCTTGCAATTTTAATGCCATTAGGTGAGCCATAAGGCTGGATGTTCGATGCGTTGGATGATATTTCCATAACACTCTCCCTCCCTCCTTTATGAGCCAAACAGTAAAACTCTACCCAAAGTAGAGTTTACCGCTACTTACCGAGGTAAGTTTAGCCCAATAAGCTTAGAGCTGCTGATGGTGACTGTTTTGCTTGAGCTAGGATAGAAGTACTCGCCTGTTGTAGGATTTGAGACTTAGTCATAGCCGTTGTTTCTTTCGCGTAATCGGTATCTTTGATACGGCTCTTAGACGCATTAACGTTTTCGTTGATGTTATCTAAGTTGCTGATTGCGTGGTCAAAACGGTTTTGGAAAGCACCAAGAGATGCACGGTTACTATCAACAGATTTTAGTGCGCCATCAATGATAGATACCGCTTCGTTTGCACCAGCAACCGAGGTCACGTCGATGTCGTTAACAGTAACATCTTTGCCTGCACCGATACCAAGTTCACCCGCAAGGCTGCCGCCGAACTCAACATCACCATCAACTTTTTGGCTAGAAGCGAAAAGTTGCAGTTTGCCGCCTTCACCAACAGACGCTTTAACGTCTTGGCTTTGACCGTTGATGTAAGTTGCTAGCTCTTCCATATCGTTGCCTTCTTTCGCAGAAATAGACAACTCTTGTGCTTCGCCAAACTTATCGTTGTATTTGATCGTTAAGTCAGCGCCAGCACCTACGCGCCAAGAAGCATCTTTGCCTTCTTCTACGCCGTAGCTCTTACCACCCATGTCTTGAGTGTCGGTACGCATATTATTCATAGTCAGCATTACTGCTTCACCAGAATCTGCACCGATTTGGAAAGATTGGCTACCGTAAGTACCATTAAGAAGCTTGTTACCACCAAAAGAGGTCGTTTCAGCAATACGGTTAAGTTCTGTGTTTAGAGCAGAGACTTCTTCTTGGATCGCAACACGTTCAGATTTGCTGTTTGAACCATTTGAAGATTGAAGAGAAAGGTCACGCATACGTTGCAGAATGTTGGTTGACTCATTCATCGCACCTTCAGCAGTCTGTGCAATAGAGATACCGTCATTCGCGTTTTTCACAGCCATATCTAGGCCACGGCTTTGCGACGTTAAGCGGTTAGAGATTTGTAGGCCTGCAGCATCATCTTTTGCGCTATTAATTTTATAGCCAGAAGACAAACGCTCCATTGATTTTTGAGTACCTTCAGCCGCGCTATTCAGGTAGCGCTGAGCCGTCATTGCAGACACATTAGTGCTTACATTAATCGCCATAGTTGATCTCCTTTAGGCATTTTTTAATGCACTTATGTGACTCTCACCTCACACAAATACATGTCAATTTGTTTATGTACCAGTGTCTCTCTCACCTTACATTGGTACATATCATTTCTCTCAATCCCTTTAACGACCCCTTAATTAGAAGCTTTAATAAAAAATGCGATTTTTTTCGTATTCTTTTCAACAACAAGGAAAAATGTGATCGGCCTTCAATTAATAGGTCAGCATTCGCTAAAGTTTCGTATCCTCGCTCATTTATAAGTGTCGCCTTGCACATAAAAACCAAAGCAGATCCCTGATATCTAGTTTTTGCTTCTGTTTTCCAACATTGCACTTTTCCAAATACACATTCGCCAAATCGCAGGCAATAAAAAACCCAGCCGAAGCTGGGTCTGTTTAGCGCTCATCTCTCACCA
>NZ_JBGONY010000055.1:0-32590 GCF_041439375.1 Vibrio crassostreae
TCGAGCCCGAGTGTTCTTTGGATTATAAATTCATCAAAGTATGCTCGCGCCCTGGACTTTACCTGACCCAACCCAAAGTGGGCTCATTGTTGAAAACTATGACCGCAAAGAACAGATGGTAATGGTCAAAATTGATGGCCAAGAAAAATGGTTTGACCAAATCGAAGTGCAGCTCAATAAAACTGCGGTGGCCAGTGTCGTATGTAGCACACAAGTCATTAGTGCCAAAAGTGACAGTGGTACTTACGCAACCCTTGGTTTAGGTGAGGGGTGTAACTAATGAAGAAACTATTTTGGCTAGCTGCGCCTTTATTAATATCAGGATGTGCCGTCGACAGCCTCAATAATCTTGTAGGCAGCAAATATGAATCTTTCGATGGTAAATATATCGACCAACACCTTGGTGAAACAAATTCTCCTAAGAAAAACACCGAGGCGAGCGCTGAGTTTGCGAATATAGTCAACACGCGCGCCGCTGCCGATAAAGACCTGATCGCAAACCCATACGTTAATAAATACCTAGAAGGTATCTTAGCTAAAATTCTTAAGCAGTGGGGCCAACCTGTCGATAACGACATTGCCATTATGGTCTCATCTGACCGCAGCTACTCTGCTTATGCAACACCTAGCACCATCGTCATCACTCAAGGCGTATTAGCCGATGCGGAATCTGAAGATGAGGTAGCGTTCATTATTGCACATGAGCTTTCCCATATTTTACTTAAGCATAACGACACCAATGAATACTTTGCTAAGCAAAGCGCTTTAGTCAGTAAAACGGCAAACATAGCAATGAGTACCGCACTCATCACTGATATGAAAACGGAAAAGACAAACAATGGTTACAAAATAACTAACCAAAATAAAAGCTCGACCAAAAATCTAATTAAAGACTCCTACCGTGCGGGTTTAACCATTAACCGCTTAAGTCGAGACGTTATTAGCTCTTCAATGAGCCGTAATGCTGAAGATGAAGCAGATCTACTCGGCATGGATCTCTTAGTAAAAGCGGGGGACAGCCCAAGAGCCTTCTCACCAGTACTTGAACGACTAGACAGTAGTCAGAAGTTTACAACAGCTCAGCTCAAGGAAAAAAAGCAAGACTTTCAAAGCTTTGTTAGCCTAGCGAGTGATGCGGGTAAGCACTTATCCAGTGAAAACAAATGGAGTAACTTAGGCTATTTAGCTGCAAATGAAGCTGGCACTCAACTTTTGCAGAGTTTTTCTGCCAGACATGCCTCTCCAATAGATCGCAAGAAAGACCTATCAGCTTACGTTAAACGTGAATATAGAAAAGAGCGTAAAAGATACGTGTCATCGACTGAATTCGAGAGGGTGGTAAAAAATGGTAAAGGCAAGCAGATCCAACAGAACTATTGGTATGCATCCGAGGCTTTTAAAGCCTTAGAGTTTGGAGATATAAAAACTGCAGAAACGCTCGCAAGAAGAGCAGTATCTGGTCCAACTAAAAATCATGCTTACCCGCGTTTAGCTTTCTATGGAGTACGAAAAGCACAAAACTTAGACTCGAAAGCACTGCAGAATCTAGCCCTGATCAAGAACTGGGACTACGCCTCAATTCAAACTTTCACGTTAGCTGCACAATCTTATCGCGAACAAAAAAAGCCAACCAACTCGCTCAAACTTCTCGCAAAAGGTGAACAAGTTATCGGAACCCAAGTTCCGTTCTTCCCCGAGTACATTGCAGCACACAAAGCATTAGGAAATGACACCCAAGTAGCGGAGCTTCTTACACAATGTAAGGGATTAAGTGAAAGTAATATCGTTGCTCAATGCCATAACAGTGCAGGAGTTGCGATTCCACAAAGCGCAGAATCAAGTAGCAGCCTAATGGATTCTTTTAATTCTTTAACCTCGTTGGTAGAACTTTAGTCACAATAGGCACCAGTAAAAGATTTCATTATTGGTGCCTTCATTTGCTAAGGGGTCACGCCTGCCAACTTCAACCAAACTTCACGGTAGTCTTGCCTATTAGCCTCGCTTCCCTGAAACTCACTTCGAACAATCAGCCCCTCCAGAAAGACCATCATCATTTCAGGTCGCACGTCATGAGGTTTCTTTTCCGGAAGCAACGACACAATAAGTTCTTTCAACCATGATTTGTGCTGTTGTGAAAGCATCGCAATGTCATCTTCCGACTCTTTAAACTCGGCGAGTGCGTGCATGAACATGCAACCTTTGAAGTCAGGCTGTTCAAACCAAGCAAAGTGCCAATCTAACAGCGCATCGAGTTGATTTTGTATCCCAGAAGTTGATGATAGCGCTGCTTCTAAACTCGACTCGAAACGCTGATGACGCCTTTCTAACACCGCTTCAATCAGTTTGGTTTTCGAGCCAAAATGGCGGTACATGGATGTTTTGGAAACCGCCGCTTCGTCTCGGATCATATCCACCCCAACTGCGGTATAGCCAAACTGATTAAACAACGACTCTGCTACATCCAAAATCAAATCTTTTTTACTCATCGTTCATCAACCTCAAATCGCTCTGAAATCGTAGAGCTCAATTTCTCGTTGCAAGAAGTGTACAGATCTGTATCATTCAAATCAAATAGTACAGATCTGTACACTTTCAATAAAACGAGATAACGAAGAGGAAACGATTATGATCAGCAAACTATCTGGTGGTGGAAACCTTCCTCCGAAGGCAAGCATTAGACAGCTTGTTAAAGGTTTTATTGGCGGTACGCTGGGCATCTTAATCTTGTGCTTATTAGCCGAAAGCTCTGGTTTCCCGTGGTTAATGGCGCCATTTGGTGCGACGTGCGTACTACTGTTTGCGGTGCCGACATCGCCGTTAGCTCAACCTAGAAACGTCATTGCGGGTCACTTTATTTCGTCTGCCGTGGGCCTAATCGCGTTATATGGCTTTGGGGATTCTTATGTGGCCATGGCTATCGCTGTCGGCTCGTCCATCATGCTAATGCAATACTTTCGCGCGGTTCATCCACCCGCTGGCGCAAATCCGATTGTGATAGCTTTGGCAGGGACTGCGCATGTGGATTGGACGTTCTTATTCACTCCCGTATTAATCGGTAGCATCGCTTTGGTCAGTATTGGTGCGTTATTGAATAACAGCGATTCACAACAAAAATGGCCGTTATACTGGTTTGGTTCATCCAAGTCTTAGTCCGTTGGATTTCAATGGTAAGTTTGGATTTTAAAAGCAAATTGCAAGATCACATTGACCCTTACATAAAATGGGCTTACTATTAATCGTCTTTTAACGATTATGGAAAGCGAAACATCAATATGAACGAAACTTGCTCTACAACTGGTGGCTGTGCTCTACCAATCGGACATGGTGATGCCGAAGCTGAAAAGCAAATGGCAGCTCTGGCCAAAGCGCTCGCTCATCCGGCAAGAATACGTATATTGAGTATCCTTTCAACGTTAGAAAAATCGGGCGGCTGTTTGAACAGTGACTTGGTGAGTGAATTGGGGTTGGCTCAGTCAACGGTATCTGAGCACTTACGAATTTTGAAGAACTCAGGTTTCATCACTGCCGAATCGATACCACCGAAGATGTGCTATCGCATTAACCGAGATAATATTCTGCAATTTGAATCGCTTATCGACACCATTTTAAAATAGATTAACCACGCTTAGTTTGTCGAACACAATAAACTAAGCGTATTTTTTGCCTTTAAATATCGTTTTTCGACGATTGACGATATCAACCAAAGAGATAATATCATGAAACCAAAATTAGGTTTTCTCGATCGCTATTTAACGCTGTGGATCTTCATCGCCATGGGCATTGGTGTACTGCTTGGCACCTTGTTCCCACAAATCGAACAGTGGAACGAATCGATGTCTGTTGGCACAACCAACATTCCACTTGCGATTGGCCTTATCTTAATGATGTATCCACCTTTGGCTAAGGTTAACTACAACCTATTAGGCACTGTGGTCAAAGATAAGAAAGCCATCAAACTGTCTCTGATCATGAACTGGGTTGTCGGTCCTATTCTAATGTTCGTATTGGCACTGACTTTCTTGGGTGATCACCCTGGTTACATGGTGGGTGTGATTCTGATTGGTCTTGCTCGTTGTGTGGCGATGGTTCTGGTTTGGAACGATATCGGCGGTGGTAACAAAGAGTACGGCGCGGCATTGGTTGCTCTAAACAGTGCATTCCAAGTGGTGAGCTACAGCTTTATGGCGTGGTTGTTCATCAGCGTTCTACCACCGATATTCGGTTACGAAGGCATGATGGTTGATATCTCAATGATCGATATTGCACACAGTGTACTTATCTATTTAGGTATCCCATTCCTAGCGGGCTTCTTAAGCCGTAAGATCCTAGTTTCGATGAAAGGCGAGCAGTGGTACAACGATGTGTTCATTCCACGCATCTCACCAATCACACTGATTGCACTACTGGCAACGATCGTTCTGATGTTCAGCCTAAAAGGCGAGATGATTGTTGAACTGCCAATGGACGTATTGTTGATTGCTGTTCCACTGACTATCTACTTCACAGCGATGTTCTTCATCAGCTTCTTCATTGGTAAGAAGATGGGCATTGAATACGACAAGAACGCATCAATTGCCTTCACAGCAACAGGTAACAACTTTGAGTTGGCTATTGCCGTAGCAATCTCTGTATTCGGTATCAACTCAGACCAAGCGTTTGCCGGTGTTATAGGTCCACTGATTGAAGTACCTGTGTTGATTTACCTAGTGAACGTGGCGTTTAAGATGAAAGACAAGTACTACAACGGTCTAACAGTGAAATCTGCGAACTAGAAAATCGCGTATCGCTTTAAACAGAAAGGCTCACAAATTACTTTGTGAGCCTTTTCTTTATTCAGATTCACCCAATTTAAGTCTCATCCGGCTTATGTTTCGTCTAATAGGCCTTTCAATGCTTGTTCAAGCCAAAGCAATGCTGGGCCTTTCGAGCGTGTTTTAGACAAAACAAGATCAACGGGCGGCGACCATGTTTTGTGATCGAATGAGACATTAATCTCCACTAAACGTTGCTTATCCAACTCATCTTCGACAAGGTGTTTGGGTAAATATGCCCAACCAATGTCACTGCCGAGCACCACCTCTTTGATGACAATAAAGCTGTTCGACCACCATACCTTGCCGGCAATCAGCGGAAACTGATCCATCACCTTACCTTTGTCTCCCCTCAACATTAACTGACGATGCGGGAGTAAATCAGAAAGTTTCGCAACACCTGTTTTTGCGAGCGTATGACTTGGATGACACACAGCAATAAACGGCAAGTGGCCGATAAAACAAGGCTCAGAGCCGACGTCAAAAGCCAAGTTGGTAAACATCAATCCAATGTCGGCTCTCTCTTCGATAATCAACGGGTTGACCTCAGTTGTGGTACAAGCAACCAGTTCAACTTCAGTAGCAGGGAATTGTTTACTGAATTGACTAAGGATCTTAGATAGGTTCGGGACCAACAATGAATCATCTAATGCAATTTTGATGAGACCCTCTTCACCGCTCCCCATCGCATTAACCGTCACATTCAGATCTTCAACCTGAAGTACAATCGCTTTCACCTGTTTAAATAACTGCTCGCCCGCCTTGGTTAGTGAAGGCTTTCGAGTCGAGCGATCAAAAAGCTCAACATTAAAATCAATTTCAAGATTACTGATGCCTTGACTCACCGCCGACTGCACCTTCCCTAAATGACGAGCACTGGCAGAAAATGACCCTAATTCAACGGCATACACAAACATTTTCAGCTGTTCAATGTTGTACATTTGGCTTCTCCACAAACCAACCATCACCATATGTGATGCTAACTATCTTTATATTATCACTTAAATAGATATTATCTAGCCAAGTCATTAGCCCATCGGCGGCTATTTAATCGTAAAGAGAGTTAGAAAATGTCACATAAAGAACGCATGTTACACATGGTGCTATTTGAATTGGTTGCTTTGGTTTTGATGGCAGGGCTTGCAACCTATATTACAGGAAACGGCGCAGGTGAAATGGCAGGCTTAGCGCTCGCAATATCTTTGATAGCAATGGCTTGGAACTACATTTACAACTATGGCTACGACAAAGTATTCGGAGCTGACCGCAGTAGACGAACCAAGAAAACACGTGTTGTGCACGGATTGGGTTTTGAACTTGGCTTAATGACAGTGACTCTACCTGTCTTGATGTGGGTTCTACAACTCGACTTCCTAACCGTACTGATCATGGACATCGGCCTAGTGATTTTCTTCGTACTTTACGCGATTGCATTCAACTGGGCGTATGACTCGATTCGAGATCAATTGGTAGCGAAAGGAAAAGTTGCAGCTCTGGTTTAGAACTGTAATTTCGTACCTTGTAACAAGAACAAACACCCAAATTAAACTGCCAAACTACACCGTAGCTGGCAGTTTATTCATTTATGCATATAAGCTCATTTGTTAACGCCCTTCTAACATAGCAAGAACATCACATAGCCCTTCGTAATTAAGTCTAATAATCCACCACTCACGAAGTAGCATCACAAATCCAAACATAAACTCCTCGTACCAGTTGCGCATCCGTTTACATATAGGTAGTTTGAGCGGCTTCGCAACCTATCAATTCGAGTAATGACGTTCATGCGAGCATCTTTTCCGAGCAAAAGTGTTCGGATTAACATTTCAAGTGACTTTAATTAACAATTTTATGCTCAAACGCTCATTTTTGTTGTTCGTTTATTTTCGAGTTCGCAAATATATGCACAATACACGTGCTAGATAAGCAAAACTAAAAAGGACTCGAACATGACAACAAATAAACACCCTTCTTTATTTGGGCAATGCTTGGCTGAATTTATCGGTACAGGATTACTCATATTTTTTGGCGTTGGCTGCGTGGCCGCACTGGTATTAACAGGTGCGACATTCGGACAATGGGAAATCAGCATCATCTGGGGCTTCGGTGTTGCGATTGCAATTTACTGTACTGCCGGCGTGTCAGGCGCGCACATCAACCCAGCTGTAACGATCGCTCTGGCAATGTTCCACGGCTTTGATAAAGCGAAAGTGCTGCCTTACATCATTTCGCAACTGCTTGGCGCATTCTGCTCTGCAGCATTGGTTTACAGCCTTTATAGCAACCTATTCACTGACTACGAAATTGCACATAACTTCGTTCGTAGCAGCCAAGACGCACTATCAACTGCTGGTATCTTCTCGACTTACCCACATGCTTCACTCTCTTTCTTCGGCGCTTTTGCTGTGGAATTCGTGATTACTGCAGTGTTGATGTTTGCCATCTTAGCGTTAGGTGATGAGAACAATGGCGCATCTCGCGGTGCAATGAACCCTCTACTGATCGGTATTCTTATCGCAGTTATCGGTGGTTCTTTAGGTCCACTGACTGGTTTTGCAATGAACCCTGCTCGTGACTTCGGACCAAAACTGTTCGCTTACTTTGCAGGCTGGGATTTCGCACTAACAGGTGCTCGTGATATTCCTTACTTCATCGTACCAATCCTTGCTCCAATTGTGGGTGCATGTTTTGGTGGTTGGTTGTACCCACGCGTTATCGGTGCTTACCTACCAATTGAAGGCCAAGGCTGCACAATTCCAAACCAATGTGAAACAGAACAAGAAGCTGAACAAGCTCAAGCTTAATCACTAAGCGCCCCTACATTTACTAAAATATAAATAACAAAAGAAAAAGGATTCTTACCATGACCGAGCAAAAATACATTGTTGCCCTAGACCAAGGCACCACAAGCTCTCGCGCTGTAATCCTCGACCACGATGCAAACATCGTAAGTTCTTCTCAACGCGAATTTACTCAGATTTATCCTAAAGCCGGTTGGGTTGAACATGATCCAATGGAAATCTGGGCAACTCAAAGCTCTACATTGGTTGAAGCGCTTGCTAAAGCAGGCATCCGCAGCGATGAGTTAGCAGGTATTGGTATCACTAACCAACGTGAAACCACCATTGTTTGGAACAAAGAGACAGGTAAGCCTGTTTATAACGCAATCGTATGGCAGTGTCGCCGTACAGCAGACATCTGTGAAGACCTTAAAGCACGTGGCCTAGAAGACTACGTACGTGACAATACTGGCTTAGTCCTTGACCCGTATTTCTCAGGTACAAAAGTAAAATGGATTCTAGACAACGTTGAAGGCGCTCGCGAAGATGCTGAAGCTGGCAAATTATTGTTTGGTACGGTTGATACTTGGCTGGTTTGGAAGATGACTCAAGGGCGTGTTCACGTTACGGATTACACTAACGCGTCACGTACTATGTTATTTAACATCAACGACCTATGCTGGGATCAAAAGCTTCTTGATGAGATGGGTATCCCTTCATCAATGATGCCAGAAGTGAAACGCTCTTCAGAGGTATACGGACAAACGAACCTTGGTGGTAAAGGCGGTACTCGTATTCCAATCGCGGGTATTGCGGGTGACCAACAGGCTGCACTTTACGGCCAAATGTGTGTAGAAGCAGGCCAAGCGAAAAACACTTACGGCACAGGCTGTTTCCTACTGATGAACACAGGCCAAGAGAAAGTAACCTCAAAGAATGGCCTACTGACTACGCTAGCGTGTGGTCCTAAAGGCGAACCTGCATACGCACTTGAAGGTGCAGTATTCATGGGCGGCGCATCAATCCAATGGCTACGTGATGAGATGAAGCTACTGGCTGGCGCTGAAGACTCTGAGTACTTCGCAACAAAAGTAGATTCTTCAAACGGTGTTTACGTAGTACCTGCGTTTACTGGTTTAGGCGCACCATACTGGGATGCTTACGCTCGCGGTACGATCGTTGGCCTAACTCGTGGTGTTAACTCCAACCACATCATCCGTGCAACCCTGGAAGGCATTGCTTACCAAACGCGTGACGTACTAGACGCGATGCAAGCGGACTCTGGCATCAAGCTAGCAAACCTACGTGTTGATGGCGGCGCAGTAGCGAACAACTTCCTAATGCAATTCCAATCAGACGTGCTGGATACTGAAGTTCACCGTCCTGAAGTAACGGAAGTAACGGCCCTGGGTGCCGCTTACCTTGCAGGTCTTGCGGTTGGTTTCTGGGATAGCATTGACGAGCTTCAAGGCAAAGCGGTTCTAAACCGTACCTTTATGCCACACCACGATGAAGAGAAGCGTAACCGCCGTTACAAAGGCTGGAAGCGTGCTATCAAATGTGCACAAGTTTGGTCTGAACTGCACGATGACGACGAAGAGTAAAATCGAGCATTCGAATAATCACTTTCATGTCGATTGAATTGTTCGAACCTCAGTAAACGAAACTAAAAAGAGCACTGTTTTGTGCTCTTTTTTGCGTTTCGGGCTCAAATTTTCCGCTCTGAGCACCGTTTTTGCGGTTTAGACATGATTCCTTACCATCATTACTTCTCTCTTTTCATCAATTCGAGCACAATAGCGTGAGTTTATATTTTCGATTTTGACGCGCTAGAGCCCTTTGCGCGCAGGGAGTGGTAAGTTAAGTGAAACAGATACCAAGACACCAGCAGATTGTAGATCTGGTAAAAACACAAGGATATGTAAGTACCGAAGAGCTCGTTGAAAAGTTCGATGTCAGCCCACAAACCATCAGACGAGACCTAAACGAACTGGCCGATAGCAACAAAATTCGTCGCTATCATGGTGGTGCAACCATTCCTCTTAGCTCAGAAAACACCTCTTACAACACGCGTAAAGCGCATAACTTCAACGAAAAAGACGTGATCGCCGACGAACTGGTAAAACATATCCCAGATGGCGCAACCTTATTCGTTGATATCGGTACTACACCAGAATCGGTGGCTCGCGCACTCAACAAGAATCATAAACAACTACGAGTTGTGACCAACAACATTAACGTTGCGAGCATCCTTCTGCCGAACCCAGAGATCAAGGTTATCTTGGCGGGCGGTGAAGTGAGAAACCGCGACGGAGGTATCGTGGGTGAAGCAACACTCGATTTCGTTAAACAGTTCCGCCTTGATTTCGGCATCTTAGGGATCAGTGGTATCGACTTTGACGGCTCACTGCTCGATTTTGACTATCACGAAGTTCGCGTGAAACAAGCCATCATCGAAAACAGCCGCAGTATCTTCTTAGCTGTCGACCACACTAAGTTTGGCCGTAATGCGATGGTTAAGCTTGGTAATATCTCTCAGGCACACATGGTATTTACTAATAAGCAGCCGCCGGAAGAGATTCTCAACATCCTTAAAGATTCAGACATTCCATTAGAAGTCATCAATACCGCTCAGCCTTCAACACCCAGTGAATAGGTCCAGCTAAGCTAAGCCAAGCTAGATTAAATTGAGTTAAGTTAAGTAAGAGCACTCACATTCGTGAGCAATCAAAAGCCAGTTCTATTGATAAACACTTATCGATAGCTGGCTTTTTTAATAACTGAACCATCAATACTTGATCCCTGTTCATGTCACTTCTATGCTCGAATAAGTTTTATTTGAACCTCTGCTTTCATAAGCAGAGGTTTTTTTATGCGCAAATCACATAAAACGCGCATAAACGAAAATAATAAATGACCGCAAACGAAAGTTAATATAGGATTCAATTATGTTCTAAAATGCTCGTTCGCTCAGCAAGAGGTCAAAACCATGAGTGCTCAACAAAATAATTCAAACAACAGTACATCTTCAACTCTAGACTTAATCGTGATCGGCGGCGGCATCAATGGTGCAGGCATCGCGGCAGATGCAGCAGGTCGTGGTCTAAACGTTGGTTTATACGAAGCAAATGATTTCGCCTCTGCGACATCTTCTGCAAGTTCAAAGCTTATCCACGGTGGCTTACGTTACCTTGAACACTACGAGTTTCGTTTGGTTTCGGAAGCACTGGCCGAGCGTGAAGTATTGCTAAGAAAAGCACCTCATGTTGCTCAACCAATGCGTTTCCGTTTGCCTCATCGACCATTTTTACGCCCAGCTTGGATGATCCGCTGTGGCCTGTTCCTTTACGATAACTTGGGTAAACGCACCACGCTTCCTGGTAGCAAAACAGTGAACTTGGCGAAATCAGGTTTACTTAAGCCAGAGATGAAAACAGGTTTCGAATACTCAGATTGCTGGGTAGATGATGCGCGTATGGTATTGCTGAACGTATTAGCGGCGAAAGAGAACAACGCAGAAGTTCGTAATTACTGCCGAGTTGAAAAAGCACACCGTGAAGGCGATGTTTGGCATGTAACGATTCTTGATGTGATGACAAACCAACGCTTCGAGCGCAAAGCAAAAGCGCTTGTTAATGCAGCAGGCCCTTGGGTGAAACAGTTCTTCGATGATGGATTAGAGCAGGCTTCGCCTCGTAACATTCGTTTGATCAAAGGCTCACACATTGTTGTTCCACGCATTCATGACGAACCACAAGCGTACATTCTGCAAAACAAAGACAATCGCATTGTGTTCATGATCCCTTACCTAGACAAATTCTCGATCATCGGCACTACCGATCTTGAATACAAAGGTGATCCGCGCGAAGTGGCTATCGACGATGTAGAAGTGGATTACCTGATTGATATCGTTAATCAGCACTTTGTTAAGCAACTTGGTCGTGAAGACGTAGTGTGGACATACAGTGGCGTAAGACCGCTTTGTGATGATGAATCTGACTCACCACAAGCGATCACTCGTGACTACACATTGGAATTGGACGCAGAACTGGATCAAGCACCACTGCTTTCGATCTTTGGCGGAAAATTAACCACTTACCGCAAGCTAGGCGAAGCAGCACTTAAGAAGCTTGAACCACACCTAACCAACATGGGTGCACCATGGACAGCCAACGACACGCTTCCTGGTGGTAATTTTAGCTGTAGCAGAGAGCAGCTTGCGAAGATGATTCACACTAAATACCCTTGGGCATCGGAAGCACTGCTACTTCGATACGTGACTCAATTTGGTACTTACACGTGGAAGCTATTGGAAGGTGCGAACAGTGAAGCTGACCTTGGCATCCAATTCTCAAAAGAAGCACATGGCGTTTATCAAGTTGAAATCGATTACTTGATCAATGAAGAGATGGCAATGACTGACGAAGACATCTTATGGCGCAGAACCAAACTTGGCCTGTACATGAGCGAATCAGAGCAGCAAGCGGTGACGGATTACTTGAAACAGAAACTACAAAGCAAGGTAGTGAACTTTTCTCAAGTAGGCTAACCCCACCAGCCTAAACATGGTTCAAGAACATGATGAACAACGAAGCTTAGCGTCCCCCGCGCTAAGCTTTTTTATATCCAAAGAAGCCCAAGCTTATCGATTCAGAAGAAAATGGGTAAGCCAAAACGAAAAAAACTCCCGAAGGAGTTTTTAGTATCTAAATCTGCAATTCGCCATTTAGCTAACCAGCCAAATTGCCAACTGACTAAGCCGTTAAGCGAGCGTGCAGTGCATCTTTAAGTACAGAACGATCATGTTTCAGTTGGTGCATCGAGCCGTCATCAATGGGTGAATCTTTCAGCTCTAGTTTACGAATCTCTTTATCAAGGTTGTCGTATGTCTTCATATCTTCTGCAAAGCCATCATCAGTTTTAGCAAGCTCAGCAATTTTGTCTTTCATTTCAGGAAATTCGTGAACAAGAGAGTGATTTTCACCTAGCATAGAAACCTCTTAAGTTGAGTAAAGTGATTGGGTTAGTCTTAAACACATTCACTATTAACCTTAGCAAGTGCTCGCACGAACAAATGAGATCTACCACACAACATAGTGCATATTTTGACCAACAATACACACCCAGTTCAATATCGTGATAACACTTTGAATTAACATGTTCAGTAACAAAAACAAAAGCCCCATAAACGACATAGGGCTTTTAGCTGAGATAAGGAGCCGGACAGATTAACTGCTGCAGCCACCAGAATGAATTCGGTTCGTCTCTTCGCTTGGCGATGTTGATGCCGTAGACTGGCATCCTGCAACAAATAAAAGTGCTAATGACAACATAAGCCATTTCATAACCATTTCTCCTTCCATGATAAGTAAAGCTTAGTGTTTCTAAGCAACTTCACCTAGTGATAGCTCAAAGTTTTCGATAAAGGGTAAAAACATCACCTCATCATTTAACGACCGAGTTTTTGAAGAAAAAATTTCAGATTGCTGAATAAAAATTAGCCCAACCGACAGGCTGGGCTAAAATACATCACTATTTTTGTAGTAGAGACTACCGAATTAGAAGTTGTAAATCAGCGCAATTTCAACTCGTGAAATATCATCACTCGAACTGCCTACGACATCACGGGTATAGTCACTGTCTAGAGCGTAGTACATATTAACCTCAGACTTTAAGTTACCTGTAATGTAGTTATGGAATTGCAAATAAAATTGGCTATAAGCGTATTTTTCATCCGATTCTGCACCAAACAAGACATCTTGATTTAACGTATAAATCGCATCATCGGTATTTGCTCGCCATGTCGACATGAAACCTGCAATGATTGACTGCTTCGGCTGATATTCAATGACAGTGTACGAACCAACCTGCATGGCATTACCATATGCCCCATCATGCGCGAAACCTAATGGGTCACCGGTCCATAGCGGGTTAAAGGTATTAACCTTATCGCTGTCTTTATCCGAACCTGAAGCATAGTGTAGGTTCAAACCTAGACGGTAGTTCCAATCGGCTTTCCAGTTGTAGTTCAAATCTGCATAAGCCATATACGCAGAAATGTCTTTACCTGCATGGTCACCAAATTGGTACACACCATCAAGCATGTAACCAAAACCTTCACTCACGAAATCATGCGCATGTATACCCAGAACTTGAATATCAACATCACCATCAGGAGCATTAACAAAGCTTTCGTTTGTTAGCTGATTACTCATTACATAAGCTTGCATCGTACCGAAATCGGTTTGCCAATTAGCGAACAGGCCTGTTGATTTCTTACCGTTAGTTTTGTCATCCCAGTTGCCACTAAAGCTACCATCACTATATAGCGGGAAGACTTCTTCACCGTAATACACATCAAAATTAATACCAGAAACGCTGTACTTCGCACTTGCCGCATTCCAACTAGACTGTACCGGTGTTGGCTCACGGTTCATCATTTGCCATTCATTCAAGTAAATTTCTTGACGACCAAATCGTGTACTTAAATATTGCTGGCCATCGTCAAGGAGCTTGAATTCTGCGAACAATTGATGGAAATCCGTACCTGCATCATCCACCGGGCCAGGATTATCTAGGTTAGTGTAGTTGGTACGAATCTCACCGAATAGGCGCATCCAATCTTGATACGTCACATCTGTCGCGAACTGCATACGAGTCCGAAGCTCATTCTTTTTGCGATTTTCGCCGTCGTACATATGGTTCCAACGGTTATCGAGAGCCGCTTTTACATTACCGCTAAAAGAAACTTTCCAGTCACCGCTTTCATCGATGTCCAAACGTTTTAGTTTCTCAGAGAAGCTTTTTTGGCTCTCTTTCAAATCGTCGACATAGCTCCAATCTTCATTGGCTCTGTCTCCCCAGAACACCATAGGGCTTCTTTCTGGCCAATCCGCCACTGTATTTTCACTTGCATGTAGAACGCCGGAAACGCATAGGGCAAGTAAGGTAACTGCATGTTTTGTCATTGTTTTCATTTTTATAATATCCATATTTCAGGTACACGAATCCCTTCCTGTGACGCGAGGTCACAGGAGGAATCATGAGTTATTGGGATTCTATTAAGCTTGTAACTGTAGGGTTACATAAGGGAATACGTTGCTAGGAATCGACACCTAAGGCTTCTTTAATACCAGAGGCTATCGTTATGACATTAGCACCGTATATCACCTGAATGCCTTTATTCATCCTTACTACTCCGATAGCGTTAAGTTCTTGTTTCCAAACTTTATCGCTTGCTGCTAAGGATTCATCATGCAATGAGACACGCAGTCGAGTGGCACAGTTAGCTACGTTTTCAATATTGTCGGCACCACCTAGCGCTTCAATAATTTCTGCTGGTAGGCCTTTTGAGGTTTGCTCTTTTTTCTTTTTAAAGTCTTCTTTGGAATACAGCGCTATATCGCCATCATCTTCCTCACGACCCGGTGTTTTCGAGTCAAACTTCAAGATAAAGAACTTGAAGGTGTAGAAGTAAATGACGAAGTACAGAGGGACTATCCATAACAGAGCCCATGCATGCACTTTTTCAGGTTGAAGCAAGTTAGGCACCATGAACAACAGCTGGTTACCATGAATGGATACACCCATCATTTCAGTGATCACATAAGCCAATCCATTTAGAGGCACGTGAACAGCAAAGAATAAGAAAGGCTGAACAAATAAGAAGGTGTACTCCAGAGGCTCAGTGATACCGATCACTGCCGCTGTGAACACGGCTGGTACCATGATAGCTGCAACCTTCTTGCGATTTTGTGTTTTCGCCGTCACATACATCGCATAAGCTGCGCCAGTTAAACCGCCAATTTGAATTGGAATTCGTCCGCTAGTGAAGTTATGGGTAATGTAGCCCGTTGCCTCTGGTGAGCTCATTTGGCCGTTCATAATGTTACGAACACCTTCATAAACCACACCATCAATCTCCATAACACCACCGACTCGAGTGTATTCGATAGGGAATGCGATCAAGTGGTGCAAACCAAACGGTAATAGGCCTTTGTCAAACACACCGAAAAGGAACGAACCAAAGATACCAGAGCTGGTAATAAGCGTTGTTAGCGACTGCAAAGCACCTGCAATTGGTGGCCAAGCATAGTAAACGAAAAGGGCAATTGGCATGATAGCGAAGTAAGCAAAAATCACTACCGCGCGAGGGCCAGAGAAAAAGCTAAGTAACGTAGGCATTTCAAATTTGTAAAAACGGTTGTGGATCCAAGCCGTAATACAGCCCACAAGAATACCGCTGAAGATACCCATGTTGTAAGCGAAAATACCTAAAGATTCTCCCCATAGAGAGTTGAAGTTTTGTGCAGCGACTTTGTTGTAACCAGCATCATTCATCAAAGATGCAACACTGGTAGTTTCAGCAGTCCAACCGTGAAATGCAGCAATCGAACCGATAGCGACATTGAAACACATGAACATGGTAAAACCGGTAAAGGCTGCCCATCCTTTCTCAGATTTAGCGAGGGCAAAAGCCAAACCAATCGCAAAGAATGGAGGTAGGTTGCGCATCACCATCAAACCTAGATCTAACATCAGTTTGAAAAATGCCCAAATAACAGAGTCAGTTGCAGACATTTGGTTTACAACGCCCGCACCTATACCAATAAATATACCTGCGATGACCAGTACGATGATAGATACCATCATACCTCCAGCAAGTGCTTGAACCTTATCTCTCATAATTTACTCCTAAAGTGATATGAGAACTTTCACGTATATTGTTATTGCTCTTTTTAATGACTTGAGGCTGAGCCTTTCGTTCGGCTCATGAACACAAGTCACATCACCAGGAAAAGTAGGTCCGAATGCAACACCATTGTTTAACGCACGCGCATACGAAGCCGCGCCTTTGCTAAAGCATTGAGCGTCTGTTCTTGTAACTTCGGAATAAGCTTTTCCCATCGCTTGGATAAGATCACTTTCGGGTGAGAGGTAAGATAGAGGTAAGTACTGCTGTTCAATCATTCCCACTCCATATTGTTGGGACAAGTATTGGAGTTGGGTACGAGTTTGATCGATAGTCAGGCCTTTAGGAAACCGAAAATCAAAATCCAAGTTGTAACTATGTTGATCGAGGTTAATAGACGAAACACAACAAGTTGTTGCTCCCATTTCAGCATCTTGATACGCAAGTCCTAATTTGGAAGCATCGCTTGCTTGCGCAAAGCATCCATCCAATAGTTCAATCAAGCTTTGAGAATGAGCATCTAAACCTTCAACATCTCGCATTTGGATAACAAACTGTTCCATACAGTTGTCAACTTTATGCGGGTTGCGGGACTTCTCCCACGGCGTTGATAGTTCAACGCAATACAGCTCCTTCTGTGAGTTATCAATACCCGCTTTGTTTTCCACGAGCGTTACTTTGGCAAAAGTGGCAAACCTCGCCGCAACTTCAGCCGCTTTTTCGCCAGTTAGGTACACAGTTAATTGATAGCAGGTGGATGTTCTGTCACGTTCACTTTCAATACTGACTATCTGGCAACTTCCTACGTCATTGAGAGTTGGGAGTTCTCGTTGAAATGACGCATATAGGATTCCTTTTTCTCCATTGACGATTGGGAAGTCGCCATCAGGAGAAAAGCCATATTCTGGCTGAGGATAGTGCTTAAAATAATGTTCTACACATTCCCAAGTTGTCTCTTCTGCACCACCGATAATGACTCGAATCGTTTTATCGAGCTTCATATCCAGTGCTTTAAACATCTTGAGGATGTACAGACTTGCCATCAAAGGGCCTTTGTTGTCTGTAACGCCTCGACCGTATAATTCATCACCTTGTTTATGCATTTCAAATGGCGGTGTGTTCCATTCATTCAAATCACCGGCTTCAACAACATCAACATGGTGCAAAATAGCTATTTCTTGCTCGCCTTGACCAAAGCAAATGTCCAGCGCATAACCCTGGTGATCTCTTACTTCAAAACCTTCACGCTGTGCGAATTCAATTAAGTAGTCGAACGCCTGTCTAATTGAACGACCAAATGGTGCGCTCTCTTCACTTGTGGTCAAGTCTCGCACAGACGGAATAGCAATTAACCCCGACAAATCATCCAAGAACGCTTGGTGATGTAAATCAAGATAGCCCAGAGATCGGGGTAAAAAATTGCTTTCCGTCATGTTTAGTCCCTAATTATCCGTTACTGAGTAAGTTATAAATAGACTTGTTAACGAGGTCTCATTTTCTCGATAACCAGTGCGTTCCTTCGCTATTTGAGAACGCCATGAAATCTGCTGAACGCTGCGCAAAGATGCCGTTTTCAACCACCCCAGCAATCGCATTCAACTCTCTTTCTCGGCTTTTAGGCTCGGTAAGATCTAGGCCAGAAACATCGAGAATTATGTTGCCATTGTCGGTCAAGCAGCCTTCCCTTAGCACAGGCTCTCCGCCTAAACTTCGCAAAGCGTTGAAAACCGCTTTCTGTGCTGCTGGTAACACCTCCACTGGTAACGGAAATTGCCCAAGTTGAGTGACTAAACGACCGCTATCGGCAATAGTGATAAAACTCATGGCTAATGTCGCTAGCACCTTTTCACGCGCTAGCGCCGCTCCTCCACCTTTCACTGTGATGCCGTCGGTCATCCCCTCATCAATGCCATCAATATAGAAATCGACACGGTCGCACTCCGCAATTGCCAACTCTTTCAAGCCGGCCTCTGCAATCGCCTTGCTCGAACGTTCAGAGCTCGATACACAGTTAGAAAACTCCGCTCCACTCTGCTTCAATAACTGAATAAAGACTTCGACGGTTGCACCTGTACCAATCCCAATGACACTTGACGGCGTTAGCGCATCAATCACATGCTCTAAGGCTACTTTCGCAGCCTTAGTACGCAGGCACTCTTGGCTAAGGTTTTCAATAAAACGCGTTGCCATTGCCATACTATCTCTCCAGAACCGCTTTAGATTTCTCTACGATGTTTTCAACCGTAAACCCAAACATTTCAAATAGCTCTTCTGCAGGCGCTGACTCACCAAAGCTCGTCATACCCACGATGTCACCTTGTAGCCCTACATATTTGAACCAGTAGTCACGAATACCAGCTTCTATCGCAACACGTGCAGTGACATGGCTAGGCAGCACTTGCTCTTGATATTCAGTTGATTGAGCATCAAACACATCAGTTGCTGGCATCGAAACCACTCGACAGCGTACGCCTGCTAATTGCACTTTTGCCTCCATCGCTAGCGCCACCTCAGATCCAGTCGCAATCAAAATCAACTCCGGTTCACCTTCACAATCAGAAAGGATATATCCGCCTTTTGCTACATTGGCTAACATCGATTCATCACGTTCAAATTGCACAAGGTTTTGGCGAGAGAAAATCAACGATGTTGGACCATCAGAGCGTTCGATTGCTGACTTCCAAGCCACAGCCGTTTCTACTTGGTCACAAGGGCGCCAAGTACTCATATTTGGCGTCAGGCGCAATGATGCGATCTGCTCCACTGGCTGATGCGTTGGGCCGTCTTCCCCTAAACCAATCGAGTCATGGGTATAAACGAAAATACTGCGTTGCTTCATCAGTGCTGCCATACGCAGCGCGTTTCGAGCGTATTCCATGAACATCAAGAAAGTGCCGCCATAAGGAATGAAACCGCCATGAAGTGCGACACCATTCATCATTGCCGACATCGCAAACTCACGTACGCCGTAACTTAAGTAATTACCGGAAGCATCTTGAGCCGAGATCGATTTTGAACCCGACCAGTTCGTCAGGTTCGACGGTGTTAAATCGGCAGAACCGCCCAAGAACTCTGGAAGTAACGGACCAAACGCTTCAATGGTATTTTGCGATGCTTTTCTGGTTGCAATCGTTTGCGGGTTAGCTTGCAAGGTTTGAATCCAGTCTTGTGTATACTGCTCCCAGCCTTCTGGTAATAAGCTTTGGCTACGACGTGCAAACTCAGCAGCTAGCTCAGGGTAAGCTTGTCGGTAAGCATCAAAACGAGCTTGCCAATCAAGCTCATCGGCTTTGCCTTGTTCTTTTCTATCCCACTCATTGTAAATATCTTGTGGCATTTCAAACTCTGGGTGTTCCCACCCCAAGTTTGAGCGAACAAGTGCCACTTCTTCGGCACCTAGGGGAGCACCGTGGCAGTCATGGCTTGCCGATTTATTTGGAGAACCAAAACCAATGATTGTTTTGCAACAAATCAAACTAGGTTTATCTGATACCGACTTCGCTTCAGCAATCGCTTTATGGATACTTTCAGAATCGTGACCATCAACATCTGCAATCACATGCCAGCCATAAGCCTCAAAGCGTTTTGGCGTATCATCAGAGAACCAACCATCAACATCGCCATCAATTGAAATGCCGTTGTCATCCCAGAATGCGACTAACTTTCCAAGCCCTAGTGTTCCCGCTAGTGAACAAGCTTCATGCGAAATCCCTTCCATCATGCAGCCATCGCCCATAAACACATAAGTATGGTGGTCTACGATGTCATGACCTTCTCGATTAAATTGTTCGCCCAAGACTTTCTCTGCCAACGCCATGCCCACGCCGTTAGTGATACCTTGCCCTAGTGGGCCAGTTGTTGTCTCAATGCCCGGCGCGTAACCATATTCAGGGTGACCTGCCGTTTTACTGTGTAATTGGCGGAAAGATTTAATATCGTCCATCGACAGCTCGTACCCAGATAGATGCAGTAAGCTGTAGATCAACATCGAGCCATGACCATTCGACAGAATGAATCTGTCTCGGTCTGCCCAATTTGGATTGGTTGGGTTGTGTTTTAGAAAGTCTCGCCATAGCACCTCAGCGATATCAGCCATTCCCATTGGAGCCCCAGGGTGACCTGATCCCGCTTTCTGCACAGCATCCATGCTTAATACACGAATCGCATCAGCAAGTTTTGAACGTGAAATCATCATGCATCTCCTACAAACGCGCTTCGATCATGGTTTCCAATTTGCCTTGGTCGACGGCAAAATTGCGAATACCTTCCGACAACTTTTCCGTTGCCATCGGGTCTTGATTCATTTCCCATCGGAATTCAGCTTCTGTCATCGATGCTGGTGCAGTTTTAATCGCGTCACGCGCTGAAAACAGCTGGCATTGCACATCGCCTTCTTGAGCGGCTAGTTGGTCTAAAATTGCTGGACCAATCGTCAGGCGGTCACACCCTGCTAACGCTAAAACTTCTTCTGCGTTGCGAAAGCTGGCACCCATGACGACTGTCTCGTAGCCGTGATCTTTGTAGTAGTTGTAGATATCTGATACTGAAACCACACCTGGGTCTTCATGAGGTAAGTACTCTTTTTTCTCTGTATTGGTTTTGTACCAATCCAGAATTCGCCCTACAAAAGGAGAAATTAAGAAAGCACCAGCTTCTGCACACGCTTTTGCTTGAGCGAAGTTAAACAACAAGGTCAAATTACAGTTGATGCCTTCTTTCTCTAACACTTCAGCAGCTTTAATGCCTTCCCAAGTAGAAGCCAGTTTGATTAAAATGCGCTCGTTACTAATACCGGCCTCGTTATACATCGCAATCAATTTGCGTGCCTTTGCTAGACTTGCTTCTTTGTCAAATGACATACGAGCATCCACTTCTGTAGAGATGCGTCCCGGTACCGTTTTTAAAATCTCTAGGCCAATATTGACGGCCAACTTGTCTCCAGCATCAATTAATTGCTGAGACTTATCATCGCTTTTAGATTTTGCCCACGTCACGGCATCAGCAATCAAGTGATCGTATTGAGGCATCTCAGCTGCTTTTAGCACCAAAGAAGGGTTGGTGGTGGCATCTTGAGGTTGAAAAGCCGCAATCGCATCAATGTCACCAGTATCCGCAACAACGGTAGTGTACTTTTTCAATTGTTCTAATTTATTCATCTTCATTTCTCATAAGTTGATTAAGCAATTGCGGTAAGGTTTGGTCATTCATCGAACTCAGCACCACGTTGGCTAGCGAGACATCGAGGTGACGAGTGAGCAAGTTAGTTACCGCTACTGTTGGTATTCCTGCCGATCGAGCCGCCTGAACACCCGGAGGAGAGTCTTCAAATGCGATGGCTTGATGGGCAGAGACACCTAATTGATTTAGGGCGGCCAAATACACATCGGGTTGAGGCTTACGTTTTGCTGGAGCAATGTCTTCTGCACCGACAAAACAATCAAAGAAGTGAGTGAGATTTAATCGAGATAGAATTGGATGGTAATGCTCAAATTCAGAGCTTGTTGCAAGTGCAATTTTCCAATTTTTTGACTTTGCAAACTCAAGGTATTGGCGAACGCCTTCACGCTCAGAAATGGTTTCAATCAAGCGGTACGCTTTCTCCTCAACAAGTTGGCGAATGTCATCATTCGACAACGCCTGATGAGATGCTTGATTAAATAATTGATAAAGAGAGGTTGCTGGTGCTGAGCTCCCAACTAGACCAGCAACCTGAAGAGGTGATACTTCAACATCATAGGTTTTTAACAAAGCTTCCCAGGCTTTAAACATACAAGTCTCGGTATCCACGAGAAGTCCATCGAAATCAAAAATCAACGCTTGAACATCACTGGCAATGAATTCCTCTCTTTCCAATTTCAGTGCTGTGTTATTCGAAGTGATGATGCTTTTTTCCATGGTCTCGTCTCCATTTTCTTTATTAATTTATTTTTAAACCCTGTGGCACTAGACCAAACTGGCGTGTAATACTTTTTTCATTTCATCACCGCTAGTCAGCGGTAAATCAAAGCAGAAAGCAGGCTCTAGCTTAAGAACATCTTCTTGAGTTACCCCGACTTGAGTTAAATTCGACTCAAGGCCAATTCGCTCAAGAAACTTCACAAGAAGTGCCGCCAATGATTGAGCTTTTTCTTCAGTGCTTCCCACGGCACCAAAGAGCTCAGCCACTTGCGCAAATCGCTCCGGCTGTTTTCGCCACTGAAGTTGCACATACGCCGGATAAACAACAGCGAGTGTTAAACCATGTGGTAAGTTCGTTTTACTACTGCCCAAAATCTCCCCAAGAGGATGCGGCGCTCCGGCCCCACCATTTGCTAGTGAAATTCCGCCTAACGTGTCGGCTTTCGCCAACTCACAACGGCCAGCTAAATCTGCTCCGTTGTCTACAACATTTGGCAAGTTTTCAACCACCAGCTTCATGGCTTGTAACGCCATTGCATCCACAAAAGGAGATGGACGCGTGCCAGTAAATGATTCAAACGCATGAGAAAAAGCATCGAAACCCGTCATTGCAGTCATACGAGGCGGCAGTGTTAACATTAACTCTGGATCAATCAGCGCTTCGCAAGGAAAGAACTCCGGATGAAACAAAGTCAGTTTTGCGTGCTGTTCCATGTCTGTAATCACCGCAGCTTGCGTCACCTGTGACCCCGTACCAGACGTTGTCGGTACTGCGATCAAAGGAACAACTTGAGCGGGTAGATCTTGGATTTCTCCAAACGGTGAGTCATAAGTTGCGAACCAATGTGCCCAGTCCAAAGACTCTGCTTTGATAGCAGCAGAAATGATTTTTGCTGTATCAATCGAAGAGCCACCACCAATCGCTAACACCACATCACAATTTGCCGAAACCGCGACTTGACGGCCAAGCTCCACAACAGTGGTTGGTGGGTTTGGTACCACGCCATCAAAATGTGTCACTTCAATTCCTTGCTCTGCTAGCAGGGCAAAAATACGGTCGTAAGCAGGTTTCACTGCATCAAAAATTGGCTCACTGACCACGAGGCATCGTTTGCCATATTGAGCAACAAGCTGCCCAACCTTTTGAATTTCTCCTGCACCAAATGTCAATTTTGTCGGCTGATAATATTGAAACTGTGTCATGAATTAATCCTTGGTAGTGGTGCCAAGCTCGAGCATATATAGGGGGTAAGCTCGGCACCGTTATTAGATTGAGCGCGACAGCTATATGAATCACTGTTACGCCAAGTGAAAAAGTTAAGCTGTTTCTGCTTCTTCTTGTTTCACTTCTGCTTTGTCTTCGAGTTGGTCAATCGCAGCACGGAAATCACGAACACCAGCAGTAATGCCATCTTTGTGACCAAAGATATTGGTAGAGGCAACCATTACGTCGATGTCTTCATTAAGCAGCTCTTCGATATTGTGGTTACGGATACCACCATCAACACATAGCTCACAGTTAGGGTTACGTTCGTTGATGAGTTCACGAGCTTCACGAATCATTGCAATCGCTGATTTACGCCATAACCACTCATCATCGCCATCAGTAATTCCGTGAATAACAATGTGTAGGCGATCTAAGTAGTAGATAGATTCTTTAACAAATGACACTGGTGTTAATGCGCCAACTGTTAAGCCAAATTTCATTCCGTGGTTTTGGCAGTATTTAATGATGTAACACAGAGGAGCACCGATAAAATGCTCTGCCGGTAGAATCAACATGTTTGCACCTGCAGCTGCGATTTTATCGATAAATAATTTGTCGCAGTCTTTGAAGTAAGCATGCACTTCAATTGGCTTTTCAGTGTAAGGACGAATACCTTCAACGATTTGATGTCCACCCATCAATTGCAGGTTTTTCAGGTCATGCATATCTGCAGCATCACAGTGAATGTAGTCTGCACCAGCGTCAGAGACTTCTTTCACTACGTCAGCAATATGTCCGTAATCTACGTGAGCTAGGCCTGCTGCAATTTTCACTTTTTTCATGGTATTTCCTTAATAATTAAAAGAATGTTGGTATGTTTTCTGGCCTTCTTGCACCGTGAGGCGAAGATACTGGCCAATTCCACAACCGTTGTTATTGGTGACAATAAGGTTTGCTAAACCCTTTAATGAAGGGCTAGCGTTATCCATAGCAACAGGCTCCCCGACGAGTCGGAACATAGAGGCATCGTTGTCCCCATCTCCAAAAGCTATGGTATTTTGAGCGGATATATTTTGTTGTTTCAGCCACTGAGTTAGCGCATGGCCTTTTGTGGCTAACGTCGATGTAATGTCGAGTTTTGTTGGTGCAGATAAATCAGCTTGGCAATGAGCTTGCAAAGCATCCCTTAATTGGTTCAAAGCGACTTTGTCCGAGCTTGAAACAAGCACTTTGTATACGTCGCCAGCCTGTTCAAGCAGTTCACTGATAGCCGGAACGACTTGAATGGATATGTCTGCATTAATGACTTGCGCTTTTTTGACCAAGTCTTCTGTGTGCTGTGACGCTTTTTGAGCAAACACGCCACGGCTTGAATAAAGAGTGAAAGCAAAGTGTCCTTCATTCAGCAAGCTCACTAAATCAATGAGAAAATCACGTCCCAAAATTTGTGGGTTCATTATGTTCTGCGTGATTGGGTCAAAAAGGTATGCGCCGTTACAACAGATGATAGGTAAAGACAAACCAAGCTTTTCGACATAAGGCATCATTAACTGATGCGGTCGACCACTCGCTAGACTGACGCAATAACCGCTGTTCACAGCAAGCGTGATCGCTTCTTTATTGTTTGAGCAGATTTGCTCATCATCTCTTAACAATGTTCCATCTAAATCAATAATGACTGCTTGATACTTCATCTTGGTCTCCAATGACTCCTCATGACGCAAAATGACTATAAATGGCCAAATACGGTCATGTAAAGTCATTTTTGATTTATTTTGACCAAAACCCAGTGATAGATCACAATAATTACGTCACTAAAAATCAAAACACGTCACCGTTAGATTTTATTTGCTCAAAAGTTCATAATGCGTCAAAATAAGTCAAAACTAATTAAAGGCATGAAGAATGAATGAAGCTCAACGTCATAGAAGCTTGCTTGACCATTTAAACAGTCACACTTTTATTACGACAAATGACTACGTAAAAATGTTAGATATCTCTTTATCAACGGCTCGTAGAGACATAACTAAGCTGGCAGAAGAAGGTAAGCTAAAGAAGATTCGTAATGGTGCAGAAGTGATCAACCATGATGCGCCATTGGCTGCGACACACGTTCCAAGTAGCTTTATTCCTAAAGAAAAAGATATTGAGTGCTACGCTGCCAAACAACGGATTGCCAAAGCAGCTGCAGATATGTGTGAAGAGCACGATAGTATTATTGTTAGCGGAAGTAACACCACCTTTCTGATGGGGGAACACCTTCTTCACAGAGATGTTCAAGTTGTGACTAACTTTATGCCGCTGGCCTACCAGTTGATCAGTCAAGATCATCAGAGCATCATTATTTTGGGTGGTCAGTATCTGCCTGAACGTCAAATTACGATTTCACCCGATGAAGAAGCCGCAGACGATCACAAGAGTCGCTTTGTGTTCTTTACCGGTACGGGTGTAACGGCTGCTGGTATCCACACATCTGATTTATTAGTGTATATGGCAGAGAAGAAGCTTCTAGAGTATGGCGATCGCATTGTTGCGCTAATTGATAGCAGCAAGGTGGGTAAGCACGGTGGAAAACTGCTTACGTGCACATCCAAATTAGACACTTTGATTACTGATGAAGGTGCCGATCAACAGACACTCGATTCATTACGCCAACAAGGGGTTAATGTTGTCGTAGTCTGATGGCGAATAACCACCTGATAAAGAAAAAGGATTGGTAGCATACCAATCCTTTTTTATTTAAGTCTCTCGTATAGGAGCGAAAAAAAACGACTCCCTTAAACATCTCGAAGGTGATTAAACATCTATCGCCAAGCGCACCGCCGCTTCAGAGTGAATTGCTGTTGTATCAAACAGCGGTACATCCGTATGTTGCTGTTGAATCAGTAAGGCGATTTCAGTACAGCCTAGGATAACGGCTTCAGCGCCTTGCTGACTTAGTTTCTCGATGATTTGACGGTAGATAGCTCTAGACTCTTCTTTTACTTCGCCTCGACACAACTCATGATAGATAATGTTGTGCACTTTTTCTCTATCACCTTCATCTGGAATAACAACATCGATACCAAATTTATCGGTCAGGCGCCCTTTGTAGAAATCTTGCTCCATGGTGAACGCCGTACCTAACAGCCCTACTTTCTGCACGCCTTGCTCCGTCAGCTTTTGCGCGGTGGTATCGGCGATATGAAGAATAGGAACCGTGATCTTTTCTTCTATTTCAGGAACGACCTTATGCATGGTATTAGTACAGATCAGAATGAAGTCCGCCCCTCCTTTTTCAACAGATAGAGCCGCTTCCGATAAGATGTCTGCCGTCTCAGCCCAACGACCTTGATGCTGCAGCTTTTCTATCTCATCGAAATTCACACTGTACATACAAATCTTTGCTGAATTGAGCCCTCCGAGAGTGGCTTTAACGCCTTCATTTATAGATTTGTAGTAACTCATCGTCGACTCCCAACTCATGCCACCAAGCAATCCGATCGTTTTCATTTTTCTATTCCTTTAATTTCCGACTAACCCGATTAAACAGCCATGAGTTAACAAGTTATAGTACGATCTTGCTTAAAGCGAGGAGTCATAAGCAGTAAAACAAGGTGCTTCACACGTTGGTTGAATTCTAAAAATATGATCGAAAAATGTCGGAAAGAGAAGTGATCAGTGGAGGCTCAACGAGCATGTTTATGTATCCGTTGTCTGAGCTAAAAATAAGGGTTGGCACCTCTGTCAACCCTTATATCTTGCTTATCAGTTAGAACTTGGTGGAGTTCCCTCACCATTAGAAGCTATTGCATCAATTTGCACCAAGGCACCCATAGGAATATCAGACACACCGATAACCGTGCGCGCAGGCAATGGACCTTCAAAGTAATGCGTGCAAACGTCATTGAGTACATCTAGATCAGCCATATATATTAATTGGATATTAAGCTTCACGATGTCATCCATGACATGGCCAACGCTCTCAATCACTTCTTTAATATTATTGAGGCACTGCATCGCCTGCTCTTTGGCACCATGCGTCACAATCGCACCAATTTTAGGGTCAAGCGGCAGCTGTGCGGAGATATTGTTGTAGTGAGAGAAAGCCACGGTTTGTGTTGAGATCTCGCTGATTGGTGCAGCTTTAGTGTTGTTTGCCTTAATCACTATTCCATGACGATCTTCAACAGCTTGTGGTGGTGTGCCATCGCCATGTGACACGGTTGCATCCATTTGTACTAACGCTCCCATAGCTAAGCCTTCAACCACAGTTACTGAACGTGCTGGCATATAGCCCACAGATCTTGCAATCGCCGAGTCAGGGAAGAAAGTGGTGTACACTTCATTGATGGTAGCGAGGTCATCAAGGCTTCTCACATGGATGTTAACCTTTACGATGTCATCAAGTGGAACTTCAATACTTTCCAGTATCGATTTGATATTTTTTAGGCATTGAATCGCGTGCTCTTTTGCTCCACCCACAACGATATTGCCCGATTTAGGATCAATCGGCAGCTGAGCTGAAATATGATTATAGTGAGAAAAAGCGACCGTCTGAGTCGATAAAGAACTGGCTGGTGCGTTCTGGGTGTTTCTCGCGATTTTTACCAGCTCACAAGCATCTTGTGGGTAAGTACCTTCACCATTAGAGATCACCGCATCCATTTGCAAATGAGCACCTTCGAGCGGTAAATCAGCAACAGCAAGTGTCGTACACGTTGGTGTGTAAGACTGGAAAAACGATGCATAAACTTCATTCACAGTGTCAAGATCGGCAATGTTTTTCAAGTATACGTTCACTCTCACAACATCATGCATACAATGTCCAATGCTCTCCACTATCGCTTGAATATTCAATAGGCACTGCTTTGTTTGATCCACTAAAGATCCAAAGACTAAGCTGCCTGTTTTAGGATCAGTCGGTAATTGAGCAGACAGGTTATTGTAGTGTGAGAATGCCACCGATTGTGTTGAGAAAGGGCTCAATGGTGCATCTTCAGTGTTTCTTGAAACTTTAATAATATCGGCACTCATGTCGATACATCTCCTATTCGAGTATTGATGTCAGATAGAGCCAATTAGCTACATGTTTACCGACATTTCAAAATAAAAGGTACAAAAATAGCCGAACCAATAAATCGTGATGAATACTGGTTCAGCCTGATTCGAGCATCACAGTGGAGGCTCTTACGCCCCCACAAATAAACCCCTACAGAGTGCTTAAGAAGCTGCTGATTTTTTCTTCGTGATGCTTAACGGTTTCTGGTGTTGGGATAACCGCATCTTTATGTGTGAAGTACACTAAAATCGCCATCTGAGCAGTGAGTCGGTTTTCAGCTTCATCGAACGCCACTGAGTATTCACTTTCTAGTGCGCCGCGAGTCACTTCTTCTTTGTCATTCGCAGGTAGGCAATGCAGCAACATTGCGCCCGGACGAGCCTTAGCCATTAGCTCTTCGGTAATCACATAGTTAGGCATGAATGCCGCAAGACGCTCTTCCTTCTCATCCATTTGCGTCACCCAGTAGAAGCTATCGCCGTACACCACATCACAGTCACTGATACGCTCTACATCATCAGTAATTTCAATCGTGCCACCAGACTCTTCACAGAAGTTCAGTGCCATGTCGATCCACTCTTGCTCCATGTGGTATTTCTTAGGACCAATTTGCTTGAAGCCCATGCCGTACTTAGCACACGTCAACATCAGCGAACGACACACATCTGTCGCATCGCCCATGAATGCCAAGGTGAGATCTGACAATCTACGTCCATCGGTGATGTGCTCTCTGATCGTGTAGAGATCCGCTAGCATTTGAGTTGGGTGGAAACGCGTATCAAGACCGTTGATTACTGGCACTGTCGACATTTCAAGTAAGCCATCGAGTGTTTCAGGGCTATTAGTACGAGCCATGATGATGTCGCACATACGTGATAAAACACGAGACGTATCATCAATAGACTCTTTACCACCTAAGTGAATGTCTTTTGGAGACAAGAATAGTGCGTGACCACCCAATAATGTTGCCGCCACCTCGAAAGAAACACGTGTACGAGTGGAGCCCGCTTCAAAGATCATCCCTACTGATTTGCCTTTGAACAGAGGTGGAATTGCATTGTCTTTACGTGCCTGTTTCAGGTGAGTCATCAGCTCCATCATGTTGTCCATCTCTTCGACAGAGAAGTCTTTCATGGAAACCATGTGCTCTAGGTTTGCTTTGTTTAGTTCAGTTGCGCTAGAAGAAGGTAATTTCATAATAAGTTCCTATTTTTCATAATTTTGTGTGCGGTTCTTTTTCAGTCACTTTCATGGCGATTTGATTTCGAATACCTGGCATCACTTTCAAGAACCGCTACGTTTGGATTAAATATTGGTGTTAACGACTTTTTTAAGTCTTTGTTTTCTTTTGATTCTTATTTCTAAATTGGTTTTATTGTTCCAACTAAACTCTTGGCACTTGTTGTGTGATGCAATGGATATTGCCGCCACCTAACAAAATTTCTCGCGCTGGGACGCCGTTCACTTCGTAGCCTGGATAAATATCTTCTAAGATCCCAATAACATCGTTGTCGTAGCGTTTGTCCAATAACGGCAGCACGATTTGGTTGTTGGTAATCAGGTAATTGGCGTACGACGCCGCTAAACGCTCACCCGCCTCTCGCTCCATTCCGTCTGCGATATCGATACCCGCCGCTTCTTCCTCGGTCATGAATAGAGGGCCTGGCATTGGCAACTTGTGTACCTTTATCTGACGGCCTTTGGCATCGGTCTGACTGGTGATGTAGTCATAGGCTTCATTGCTGATCTCATATTGAGGATCGTTCTTGTCATCGCACCATGTGAGAACCACTTCACCCGGCTTCACAACGTGGAGAATATTGTCGACGTGACCATTGGTTTCATCGTTGTATAAGCCACGAGGTAGCCAAATCACTTTCTCAACATTGAGGTGTTCACAAAGCACTTCGGTCAGCTCTTCTTTGCTCATATCTGGGTTGCGGCTTTCGTGTAATAAGCACTCTTCTGTTGTGTAAAGCGTGCCTTCACCATCGACATGAATTGAGCCGCCTTCTAGTACGATTGGAGCGCGGTATCGAGAGTCACGGATGGTTTCACACATCTTTTGAGCAACTTGGTTGTCACGATTCCACGGTGAATACAAACCATCCACAAACCCGCCCCATGCATTGAACTCCCAATCCACACCTCGGCGTTCACCACTGTCATCAACAACATAAGTCGCCCCGATGTCGCGCATCCAAGAGTCATCCGTCGAGATTTCCAACACTCGAATATCCTCTGGTAAACGAGATACCGCGTTATCGTATTGCTCAGAGCTCGCTAGCATGGTGACCGGTGTTGTATGGCTTATCTTGGTTGCCACGTCTGCAAAGACCGCTTGCGCTGGTTTTGCACCATTGCGCCAGTTGTCGGTACGCTCTGGCCAAGCCATCCAAATTTCGCTGTGTGGCTCGTGTTCCCCTGGCATTCTGAAGCCATCATGTTTTGGAGTAGTCTCAATCAGTTTTTTCATCGTTATGTCCCCTAAATTATGCTTTAGCTTCTTTTTTATCTTGCGTATCAGCTGTGTCGTTATCGTCCGAGCCTTGCTGTTTCTTACGCTTTAGAGCGCCTAGTAGAATCCACTCACCAGCGAGGATAGTGGCAATCACGCCAATCAAAACAGGTCCTGTGTACCCCCAATCTGCAACGGTTAAATCAAGAGCCTCAGGGAAGATAAATAGAATCACGGCTTGAAGGATGACGAAGAAACAAACAATGGACATGACCCATTGAGCCGCCATACCACCCGGAACTTTGAATGGGCGTTCGCGTTTACCATCAACTACGCGAAGCTTTAGGTATGCCGGGAACATGAACAGGTAAGGAAGTAAGAAAATGCAGCTAGAGAAGGCAAATATCGACCAGAACAAATCATCATTGCCCTGAGCAAACAGCGCGTAAGACAGAATGACGACCGTTGATACTGTGCCAGTAATGTTGTTTGCACCAACCGGAGAACCTTTCTCTGAAACTTTAGCGACAGGGGCTGGAAGTTCACCTTCTTGAGCGGCTTCAGCAGCAGCTCGGCTGGCGCCCATTGTCCAACTCACCATGTTGCCGATAAGCGTTAACAAAGCGAAAGTACCGAAGATGTACACCATCGCTGTACCAACCACACCAGTACCGAAAAGTGTTCTAAATGTGTCGATAAGGCCAGACACCAAACCAATGCTTTCGACAGGTAGCGCCATCAAAATGCCTACCGTACCGAAGATGTATAAGAAAGCGGTGATACCGATAGAGAGGAAGACGGCCTTAGGCATATCACGAACGTCTTTCATTTCTTTAGTCATGGTCGCAACCAGTTCAAAACCCATTAGGTTGAACACAATCGCAGGTAAGAAAGAGACGGCAGAATCCAATGAAGGCATCATAGCTGGCAACGTAAATTCGTTAGCAACGCCGTTTTTCATTGCATAGATAAAGCCGCCCACACCCAATGTACTGATCACGACAATTTTTAATATTGCGCCAATATTGGTGACCCACACACCGATGTCGGCAGACACATTACAGATCCAAACCGTTAGCCAAGTCAGTAATATACAAATGGCGATTTGTCCCCATAAAGACAGATCTGGCATGAAGAGTTCGGCAAACATCCCTGCAAACATGATGTATACCGCAGGCATCCATAAACCAACGTTAATCCAGTAAAACCACGTTGTTCTCACTGCCCATTTAAAATTGAAGGCTTGTTTTACCCAATCGTAAATCCCACCTTCACCTGGGTAGGTGGTACTCAGTTCGGAAGTAATTAAGCCATATGGAATGACAAAGAAGACCAGCATTAACACCCACCAGCCAATGGCACTGACACCAATACTAGCTGACGCGGTTAATGTGTCGACCACCAAAACTGCACACAGTGTAAAGAGTGCAATTCCCGTAACCCCCATTTTTCCTTGCGTTTCGTTACTCATCTCTTAGCTCCTTAATCTCTAATTCGGGATTAATTAAACGGCAAAGCGATGAAGTGAACTGGGATGAGAATTGAATATCGGTTTTACACAAACGAGTTCGGGGAAAAAACAAAATAAACCCAACAAATATTAGATTTATAATGCTAAAAGTCGGAATACTTGATTTTGGTCAATAACCGGCTTTGTTTCCTAAATCAGGGAACTAATGCTTAAAGCTACGATCAGATCATCT
>NZ_JBGONY010000056.1:0-31802 GCF_041439375.1 Vibrio crassostreae
ATAACTCTTTACCATGCTGTTCAAAAAACACTCACGAAAGATCAACACGCCCTAGTTTCTGCTTTTTACTTTGGCTTATCTATTTCTTGGATTTACCATGAGACTGCAAACCAAAACGCCAAATCGATAACAGCAGTTTCTTAGCTTTGATTTTGGTTACCCGCCAATGCGTCACAGGTCTTCTTGGGGCGCTCATCAATAAGTGTTCAAAGGCTGTCTCACTAAAATCGACTTGTCCTCCATGCGCCACTAGCAAAGTATCCAGCTGCATGTCATAGATACGAGATACTGACTCTCGGTACTTGTTAGGGTGAAAGATAGGGAAAGGCGGAATCAGCTTCTTTTTCACTTCCACCATTAGGTCTGCCACATAGGCAACGCTATGTGATGGGCAATAGACAGAAAGATCTCTGTCGGTATGACCCGGCGTTTCTAGAACCAACCAGTCATCAAACCCCGGAATACTATCCCCATCCGACAGCTTATAGTCCGGTTTCAACTTTCTTGAATACCACAAGTTCGCTTTGGGTCTTCCTAAACGGTTCGCCATCCATCTTGCTAAGGCTAGATCAGTCAAGTGCATCAAAATACCATCAATGCCGTGATACCAATCTTTGTCTCGGTTTGCTGCCACCAAATAACAATTAGTCAGTTTTCTGAGTGCATGCGCAGCGCCTGCATGGTCTGGGTGCATATGCGTCACCACCACCGTGTGTAGATCAGAAAAATCACGCATAAGCTCAGTTTCAATGAAAGTCTTCAAATGCGGGATGTCGGCTCGACATGCACCATCGAGCAACAGTAATTTGTCAGGATACTCCACCAAGTACATATCTTGGATGTAGCCTTTAATGGTATGCAGCTGCAAACCCACTCCTTGCGATAAATCAACTGGTCAGACCTACACCATAGCAAACTTACAGCCAATTGTGATCATTTTGTTAAAAGCAACAATCTCAAACAAGATAGAGAGCTCCAATCAAGATTTCTATTGGTATCCACAACGTTACTAAAATCCAATTCAACTCAGAACAATGGAAGCACATTCCAAAAATACTCATCTATTTCATCCGGTAGTTTTCACCATTATCGAATGCCGCATTGCCGTAAACCTTGCTCTATAAACCTTACGATTCAAGCTGCCAACACCATTTATCGTGACGACAAAACATGTGATTTGTTGCCCTGAGTTATTAGGACTATATATGCGCCTCTAATTTATTGTCTGAGTGCTATACATGAACCAACTAATCGATGCTCTTTCTACCCAAGGTTACTTTGTTTGGGATGACTTCTTAACGCATGAAGAAGTGGTAGCATTGAGGGATTGCATTCCAGAGAACTGGAAAAAGGCTAGGATTGGCCGTAACGATGAAGTAACACGAGAGTCGACCATTCGTAGTGACAAAATTCAGTGGGTACGCCGCGACATGGGCGAGCCAGCTTCTCTGTTCCTAGACAAGATGGAACAAATTCGTTTAGCGGCAAACCAAGCGTTCTTTTTGGGTCTGTTCGAGTACGAAGCGCACTTTGCTAAATACGAAAAAGGTGATTTCTACCAAAAGCACTTAGACTGCTTCAAAGGCAATGAGAACCGCCGTCTGACTACCGTGTTCTACATGAATGACGAGTGGACAGAAGAAGACGCAGGTGAGCTTGTGGTTTACGATCTGAAAGACAACCATATCGCGACCATTCCACCAAAGTCAGGTCGTCTATTTGTGTTCTTGTCTGAACAGTTCCCACACGAGGTACTGCCGACAAACACAGAGCGATTCAGTATCGCAGGTTGGTTCCGTATTAACGGCGTGAAAGACAACCAACTCGATATCGCACACTAAATATTGGTCTTTAACACCGGAACTTTAAAACCTCTCGATTGAGAGGTTTTTCATTAATGTGGACAACGAAAACAGTGCCACTAGAGCACACCTTCAATTTGCAGAGTAACCTCTAGACAAATCAATATAACGATTAATCTAGCGTAAAAGAGAAAAGTGATATTTAATAACTATTTACGATGCGCATTCAAGAAGGATTAATTATGTCGTCTATCATCGTAGGTCATCGGGGTGTAGCAGGTACTCACCCAGAAAATACCAAGGCAAGCATTGAACAAGCCGCTAAGCTCGGTTTGAAATGGATTGAAGTAGATATTCAGCCAACTCAGGATGATCAACTTGTGGTTTGTCACGACCACACACTTGAGCGCTGCAGCGATGGCAAAGGTCGTGTCGACGAACACACCCTTGCAGAACTGCGTCAGCTTGATTTTGGCAGTTGGAAGTCTGAGCAGTTCGCTGGTGAAAGAATATTGACGCTGGAAGAATTGCTCGCGCTTGTTGAGCAGCATGATCTCAGCGTCAACTTAGAAATTAAAGTCGACAGTCGACATCAAGCCCCTCATGTCGTTGATTTGCTACATACAGAGTTGATTCGTTCAAATCTAGACACCGACAGAGTGCTGCTTTCAAGTTTCAGCCATCAAGTGGTTTCTGAAATGGCTCGTCACCTGCCGAGATACCGCGTTGGTGTAATTACAGAGCAACTGACTCAAGCCGACTTGATGTTGATTGACGAAGTTAAAGCGTTCAGCTGCCACATGAACTACGAAAACGTGATTCAGAGCGATCTCGATACACTAGGTGAAGCAAAAATCCAAACATGGTGCTACACCGTAAACGATCCGTCTCACTTCAAATTCATCTCAAAAGTAGATGCCGTATTCACTGATTTCCCGAATCAATTCACCTCTATAAATTGACCAAGCGAATACTGTAAAAACAACCCCGAGAGGCTTTAAAACTAACTCTCGGGAAACCTCAAAATTAGGTAGCAAACACAAGTGAGTAGGAGTACATTCCGCTACTCACTTGGTTTCATTAGCTCGCTCCATTTAGACAGCTTCATTGGTTACTTAATTTATGGATCTCATTTTTAGTCCAACCTTCCCAATTTTGGGTGCAATCTTCATTTTCGCCGCTATTGTTCGTGGCTTCTCAGGTTTCGGTTTCACCTTAGTGGCATTGCCATTAAGTGCGTTATTCGCGCCTGTTATCGAACTGGTTCCCGTCTTCATGTTGATCGATCTCCTAGGCAATGTTCAATTACTGCCTAAAGTTCGAAAGCACGTTAACTGGCGCTGGGTTTTAAAGGTGTTTATCCCTTGTCTAGCCTTCACTCCGGTCGGCTTACTTCTGCTCAAGTCTGTTAGCCAAGATACAATAATTTTGATCATTAGTGCCTTCATTTTTGCGTCTGCACTTATGATCTACAAAGGGTTCCAGTACAAAAGTGAACCTAGATTTGCTCCCTATATTCTGGGCAGCCTTGCGGGTGTAATGAACGGCGCGGCTTCAATGTCAGGGCCTCCGATTGGCACGCATGCATTGGCAAGCCCAGTCGCACCCCACATTGCCAGAGCAGGCCTGATTGCGTTCTTTGTGTTGGCAGATTCCAGTGCGTTTGTATCGGCATCTATCGCGGGGTTAGTCGACCGTGATGTGGTCTGGCTTACTCTAGCACTCCTACCAAGTAGCATGTTTGGCGGCTATGTCGGTTCTAAACTGTTCGAGAGGTTTGGCGGAGCGAAGTTCAAACCAGTCACCATTGCCCTGCTCATCGTGATTGCGATATTCAGTGCAGGTCGAGTCTTGCTGTAACTGGCTCTAGCGGTGCTGTTCAGGAAAATTGGGTACCGATACCTACCATTCGATATGGATAGGGGTACCCATTTTTACAAGTTGGAGAAATTCATCCATATCTTGATTGGTTAATGCGATACAGCCATCCGTCCAATCAAAGCTTTGAATAAAACTAGGCGAACGACGCTCACCATTTTTGATACCGTGGATCTTGATGTTCCCCCCAGGATCAACATCATTTTGCTCTGCCCATTGCATATCTGAAGGTTGCGGATAGTTAATATGTACTGAGCGATAAAAGTCCGACTCTTCCATCACATAATCGAGCTGGTATGTCCCTTCCGGCGTTCGGTTGTCCCCTTCAAAGCGTTTATGCCCTTTCGGTTGTTTGCCTAGCGCAATACGAAACTCCTGAATCACCTTTTCGCCTTTAAGCAGATACATCCTACGTTTCGATTTATCGACTTTGACCAAGGTGACCACTTGCGACAACGAATCTATCTCAGGAGCGCTATCCGGTACGTTGTAAAACTGTCGTGAGGAGCTTTGAGGCGGGCGCTTCGATGAGCCTTGAGAAAGCTGAGCCACCTTTTCATCAGGGCTACTGTTAAGAACATCATCCACAATAATCACATGCTTGGAGTTTGAGCTCACTGAAGAGGTTGAACTAGAGGAAGAAGTCGAGACACGTTGAGAATGAGCCGGAGCAGACTCGAATACGATGGTTTCGATAGCGGTCGCGTCAGAGACTATTTTCTCGACCACGACCTGCTCAGCATTCGCGTTCGAAGCTATAAACAGTAAACACAGTGATAAAGGCAAAAACAGACGCACCTTTAGACCTCCTCAAAACGCATGGACATGGTTCGTGACTGAGTTTCCATTCCTAACGACTCATAGAAACCCTGAGCTTGTTGGTTAAACTCCATTACCTCCAACCTAAGTTCTATTGCCCCTCTCGCCTGCGCCCACTGATTAAACGACTTCATTAACGCTCGGCCAGCACCTTGGCTCTGAACCTGATCGTTCACCACAATCGTATTCACCCTTGCCACCTTGTGCGGCTGAATAAAACTGACGCCTTTGTTCTGCGTTACCTTACCTGCTAAAAAGCCGACGACTTGCTTGTCGTCTACTGCAACCAAGAAAGCGCCAAGTGGGTCAAGCATCAAACCTAACCAATACTCTTCACTGTCGGCCAAGCCTTGTGACACTGGCGCAAATACCATAGGCGCACCAAGATGATGTTGACGGTTTATCTGCTCAGAGAGCGCTAAGATCGCGTTAATATCAGTTACCTTGGCCGTCCGGATTTGCATATCATCACCTTGTTTGAATTCCATAATACCTTAGCAAAAATGGCTTAGTTGTGCACCGTTACACTGGTCAACTCAGACGCTCTGTGAAGGCTGATTATTAATATTAGGCACTATGTTTTGGGAAATTGTTCCGTAAATCTCAGGCACATTACCAGCCGTTGAGTGCTACTATCTCTGCAGAATCAATATACTAACGACGACTAACGACTGGATACCTATATGATTAAGTTTGCTGTAATTGGAACCAATTGGATTACACAAAAGTTTGTTCAAGCTGCGCACGAATCTCAATCGATGCAACTTGCTGCGGTTTACTCTCGAAATCTAGACAGCGCGGTACAGTTCGCTCAAGAATTTGACGTTGAAACAACTTATGATTCACTCGACGCATTGGCAAATGACAAAACTGTTGAAGCCGTGTACATCGCTTCACCAAACTCGCTGCATTGCGAGCAATCTATCTTCATGATGGAAAACGGCAAGCATGTCATCTGTGAGAAGCCTGTCGCATCGAATATTGATGAAGCAACCCGAATGTTTGAGGTTGCTCAGCAAAACGGTGTAGTGTTGTTTGAGGCGTATAAATCTCAATTCCTACCGAACTTTAAGCAAGTTCAACTTGGGTTAGAAAAGATTGGCAAGGTACATAAGGCACACATCAATTACTGCCAATATTCATCGCGCTACCAAAAATACCTAAACGGTGAGAACCCAAACACCTTCAATCCTGCTTTTTCTAACGGCTCATTAGTCGATATTGGCTTCTACTGTGTTGCCGCGACAGTCGCGCTATTTGGCAAACCCAAAAATGCACAGGCTTCTGCAAAGCTACTTGATTCCGGTGTGGATGCGCATGGTTGTGCGATCTTCCAGTATCCTGAGTTTGACGTGACGCTTGCTCACTCCAAAGTCAGCGACTCTTACGCACCAAGCGAGATCCAAGGCGAGCAAGGAGCAATCATCATCGATCACATCGCTGAATGTACTGATGTTAAGATCCGCTACCGTGATGGCAGCATTGAAAACCTCACTCAAGCACAAAGCGAGAACTCAATGAGTTATGAAGCACAAGGCTTTGTAAGCTGCATTGAGGGTGATAAAGAAACTCAAGTTCACGCCCAACAACGCGCTTTAACTGTTGCCAAGTTAATTACAGAGATGCGTCAGCAAGTCGGTGTCGTTTATCCAGCCGATAAATAACATCACTGCTAGGGTAACCAGCTGATTTTTAATAAATACCGATTTATGCATAACTAAATTTAATCTTTACGACAAACAACCGGATTAGTCGATTGGGGTACCATCTGTTTAAATCCGCGTTCGATATCTATCGTATTAATTTAATTTATTGAAGGTGTGTAAAGTGTTTTCAGTTGATGATCGCGTTGTAGCAACAAAAGGTGTTGAGCTAGGTGAAATGGTAGTAATTGGCCTAAGTGCTGGTGGCGGCTACGTTCACGTTACAACAGTAGAAGGCGCAATAATGACGCTTACTTACCCTGCAAAAGACCTTAAAAAAGCATAGTCTAACCGCTCCGCTCTTTTAGTAGTCACTCTGCTAAAGGTAACAAAATTGAGGCCTTGGCTGATTTCACTCTTCTGCATTAGAGTGAACAGCCAGGGCCTTTTTTATACCTACAATCCCTACCAGCCTCCCATTAGTTTACTCATTGCAGTAAAACTAGCTCCAACAGACAATTGAATGAATCAAAGACTATTTGCATCAAGTACTTGTTGTTTGTTAATGCCTACAGTTTATTGGTGCTTAACGTTTATTGAGACTTAGCGTCGATTGAAGCTTAGTATTTGCAAGACTTTCTGGTACATTAGCATCATCTTATATTTGTAATTACCTGAACTAAAGGAAGCTATGAAGCTTTATATTTACGACCACTGCCCTTTCTGCGCACGAGTAGCCTACATCGCTCAATCTCTAGGATTAAACATCGAACTTGTTTCTGTGGATTATGATGATGCCCAAACCCTTATCGATTTGATCGGCAAAAAGATGGTGCCTGTCTTACAAAAAGACGACGGTTCTATCATGGCTGAGAGCTTAGATATCATCGCGTACTTCTTGGATTTGAAATCAAGCGATGAGCAGCGTGTGCCATCAGAGCAAGTCACTGTATTCCAAGCTCGCGCATTCCCGCTAACTCAACAGATTGGACGCCCACGCTGGTGTAACCTCGACTTGGCTGAATATCGCTCTCCAGGAGCCAAAGAAGCTTGGCGTGCCAGTAAAGAAACTGAAGGTTTTAACTTTCAAGAGCTCTTAGAAAAGACACCTCAGTTCGTTCAACTGATTAACCCATTACTGAAAGATGCCGAGCTCTTACTGGATCTAGAGAATGGTGAGTCATCACAGCCTCTTATCGACCAAGCAGTGTATTTCTCGATGCTTCGTGGCTTCTACGCAGAGGCGACAATAGAGTGGCCACATGACTTGAACCGCTGGATGGAGAACAAAAGCAAAGTGCTCGATATCAGCTTACTGCGTTAGTCGTCTCAGCTAAAATGACATAGTAGCTTAGAGACTAAAGTACACGCTAGAAACAAGGCAGCCTCGATACAAACATGCATCAAGGCTGCTTTTTCCTTTCTGAAAGTGAGTGAAGTGAAGTCACCTCATATCATTGAGTAAATGCTGGATATTTCACTTCTTGTGCTGGTTTAAACACTCTAGCTCCTTCACGGTTTTCTCAGCTGACATTCTTCACTTTAAATTGACCAACAATGTTTTGAAGTTGTTCCGATAAGTTCACTAGTTCTTGGCTCGACTCTACCGTTTGTTCAGCACCCACAACGCTTTCTTTAGTAATACGGCTAACATTCACTACATTCTGATTAATCTGTTCTACCGTGACACTCTGCTCTTCTGAGGCACTGGCACTCTGCGTACTCATATCAGAGATACTATTAATGGAACGAGTAATAACATCAAAAGCTTGCCCTGATTTCTCAGCATTCTCTACACTCTTCTTGGCAATATCACTGCTTTTCTGCATGCTGTTCACTACATCTTTCGTCCCAAGCTGTAAGCGCTCAATTAAGCCTTGTATCTCAGAGGTCGAATCTTGTGTTCGTTGAGCAAGACTTCGCACTTCATCAGCGACAACAGCAAAGCCTTTTCCTTGCTCTCCCGCTCTCGCAGCCTCAATAGCTGCATTTAATGCAAGCAAGTTAGTTTGAGCGGCAATATCTAATATCACATCAAGAATACCGCCAATATTGGTGGCTTCACGGGAAAGATCTTCAAGACGATCCATCGTGCTTTCGATCTCAGACTCCAAAGAATTAATGCTCATCGTTGTCTCTTGTACTACGGTCAAACCTTGCATCGCTTCCTCACTCGCTTCACTTGCTGATTGAGCAGTATCAACAGCATTTCTTGCGACTTCTTGAACGGATATAGACATCTGGTTCATCGCAACAGCAACTTGATCTGTCATCAACATTTGCTCATTTGCACCGCTATTCGTAGTCACCGTAATATTGGTGAGCTGAGTTGATGAACTACTCAATCGTTCACTTGCAACCATCATGTTGCCAATGATTGTTTTTAAGCTTTCTGCGGTTGCTTTCAACGCGTTGGTTAACTCTCCAATTTCATTCTTCGCACCTTTTTCAATATTTACGGTGAGATCCCCTTTCGCTAGTTGCTTAGCGACACCGATAACGTAGTTTATCTGTGAGGTGATATTTCGAGAGATCAAAGCACCGAAACCGAAACAGAATACGACTGAAGATACACCACCAACAACGAGTACCATCAGAGCTAAATCGGAGGCTGAGCTTGCTGCCTCTTTTCTTTCAACCATGAGTACTTGCTCGACGTTAATGATTTCAGACACTTTATTACGCAAGCCATCCATATATTGCTTGCCCTGCTTTTTGGCAAGCTTAACGTAAAGTTCATCAATGGAACTAAATCGGTTGGATTCACGCACCAATGTAATCGCCCTCGATGCATAATCGTCAATCCATGATTGAATATCACGCGATAGTTGGCTATTCCCCATAGACGCTAGCTGCTTATCAACTTTCGATTTGCCTTGATGGTAAGGTTCTAAAAAAGCTTCTTCACGATTTAGCATAAATCCACGTAAACCTGTTTCCATGTTTACCATGTGATTAATAAGAGCCTCGCCATTTAGGTAACGCCCTGTAGCAATCTCAGCTCGCAGGTTATCCATTTTCTCTTTACCGACACCACTCGCGATCAATGCTTGGAGTTGGTTAACGTAAGCCTGTCCATCATGGATACTCTTACGTAAAACAATAACTTCTTGAGCATACTTCTGCCACTCCATAGCTGCTCGATTTACTTCATCAAATCGTTGTTGTTGAGCAGGATTGTCACTAGTGAGCATTTTTACTGTCGATAAGCTCTCTTCAAAAGCCTGCTTACCTGCATGGTAAGGTTCTAGATACTCTTCCTGGCCACCGATCGCATAACCTCGCAAGCCTGTCTCTTGGTCGACCATCGAATTAACTAAGCGATTGGATTGATCAATCACCTGGTAGGTATGCGTAACCATTGCATCGGTGCTATTCAACGTTTTAATCGAATTCCACACGACGACGCACAGCGTAACTAAAATGCTTACCGTGATGACATTACCGAAAAGTAACCTACTGCGAATAGTAAGCTCTGATATATTCATAAACTGTTTTCCCTAACCTGTTGATGAACTGACGTATGTATTTGTAATAATTATCGGTTATTTAGTTAACCGTTCTCTAAACAATAGTTACACATCCGGTAAATAGGCAAAGAAATAAGCTATTTTTTCATAAGTATTTTAGAGGAAAGAGCTAACAATGAGAGAGGGGAAGGTTGGATGTAGCAGATATAAATAACAGAAAAAGCGACTTCACTGCTCCTTATAACAGACGCAATGAAATCACAATTTAGGTATCGTCGATAACACGCTAAAGCAGCCGGCGTCTCAAGCCAGTTCGCTCTAAGATTCGCGTTGAAATCTCTTCAACCGATAACGATGAGGTATTGATGTACGGCACAGCCTCTCTGCGGAACATCGCCTCTACGGTTTGTAGCTCATACAAACATTGCGAATCACTCGCGTATTCACTGCCCGCTAAACGGTTCTCACGAATCTCAGTCAGCCTTTCTGCGTCAATCGTTAAACCAAACAACTTGTGTCGGTATATCTCAAACTCAGGCAGCAGCTTCAAGCGCGCTAAATCATCATGGATGAATGGATAGTTCGCTACACGCAGACCAAACTGCATCGCCATGTACAAGCTTGTTGGTGTCTTACCACTTCGAGATACTCCCAGCAAGATGATGTCGGCTTCTTCCAGCCCTTTAAGCGTGATGCCATCATCGTGTGCGAGTGTGTATTCAATCGCAGCAATACGGTCGAAGTACTTCACCGAATCTTTGTTCACACTGCGTGAACGTTGCAGTTTAGGCACAGGTGCCATCTGAATATCATCCTGAACCTTCTGAACGATACTTTCCAACACGTCATAACAGTGCGCTGGCGCTTCAAGCAGCTTAGCCTTGATATCTGGAATCACGATTGAAAAGAACACCAATGGTTCGACTCCATTATCGCGATACGAAATTTCAATCTCTTTTAATAAATCAGAAAGTTTGTCCTCACTTTCCACAAACGGAAAGGTTTTTTCATTGGCTTTGAAAGGGAATTGACCTAGAACAACATGCCCTAAAGTCTCACATGTTATGGCCGTTCCATCAGAAACATAGAATACATCACGACTTTGAATATCAATTTGCATTTTTTATTTAATGTTTAAAATTATTTTGAGTAGGATGGGAACCATAATATATATAACGAAACCCTGCTGACTATTACGTCCCCCACAGCTTTTAAAAATAATTTACATTTTTTTAAACTGATACGTAATCGTTTGCCTTTAAATCCCTACAATGCTTGCTATGTTTCTGGAGAAATAAATGCAAAATAATACCCTATGGTTCAACGGCCTATCCATGGAAGATGTCGACAAAGTCGGCGGTAAGAACGCCTCACTGGGCGAGATGGTTTCTAACCTATCCAATGCTGGTGTTTCTGTACCTAATGGTTTTGCTACCACTTCGTATGCGTTTAACGACTTTCTTGATTACAAAGGTCTAGATGAGCGCATCCACCAACTACTTGATGAACTTGATGTTGAAGACGTTGACGCACTGCGTAAGACAGGTGCAACGATTCGACAGTGGGTTCTAGACGCCCCCTTCCCAGAATCACTAGAGCAAGACATCCGTGATAACTACCGCGAGCTAATCGAAGACAACGAAGAATTGTCTGTAGCTGTGCGTTCATCTGCAACTGCAGAAGACCTTCCGGACGCATCTTTCGCAGGCCAGCAAGAGACCTTCCTTAACGTGAAAGGCATCGACGCTGTACTAGAAGCAACCAAGCACGTTTACGCTTCTCTGTTTAACGACCGCGCTATCTCTTACCGTGTACACCAAGGCTTTGACCACCGTGGCATTTCATTGTCTGCGGGCATTCAACGCATGGTTCGCTCAGACAAAGCCTCTTCAGGTGTCATGTTCACACTTGATACAGAGTCAGGCTTCGACCAAGTCGTGTTCATCACTTCTTCTTGGGGTCTCGGCGAAATGGTTGTACAAGGCGCTGTGAACCCAGATGAGTTCTACGTGCACAAGCCAATGTTAGAAGCGGGTCACTACCCAATCGTTAAGAAGACGTTTGGTTCTAAGCTGATCAAGATGATCTACTCAACCAACCAAGAGATTGGCAAGCAAGTTGATATCATCGACACCGATACTCAAGAGCGTAACGAGTTCTCGCTGAACGATGAAGAGATCAAAGAACTAGCAAAACAAGCGATGATCATCGAGAAGCACTACCAACGTCCGATGGACATTGAGTGGGCAAAAGATGGTATCGACGGCAAGCTATACATTGTTCAAGCTCGCCCAGAGACTGTATGTTCTCAAAGCGACCAAAACGTTATCGAGCGTTACGAGCTAAACAACAAGGCTGATGTCTTAGTTGAAGGCCGTGCTATCGGTCAACGTATCGGTTCTGGCCCTGTTCGTTTGGTTGACTCACTAGACCAAATGTCACTGGTTCAAGAAGGCGATGTTCTGGTAACAGACATGACAGACCCAGATTGGGAACCTGTTATGAAGAAAGCCTCTGCGATTGTTACCAACCGTGGCGGTCGTACTTGTCACGCAGCAATCATCGCTCGTGAACTAGGTATTCCAGCAATCGTTGGCTGTGGTACAGCGACAAGTAACCTAAACGACGGTGACACCGTGACAGTGTCATGTTCTGAAGGTGAAACTGGCTACGTTTACCAAGGCGAGCTCGACTTCGAAATCAAACGTTCTGAAGTTGATGAGCTACCAATGCTGCCAACCAAAGTAATGATGAACGTGGGTAACCCAGATCGCGCCTTCGACTTCGCACAGATTCCAAACGAAGGTGTTGGCCTTGCTCGTTTAGAGTTCATCATCAACAAAATGATCGGTATTCACCCGAAAGCCCTATTGAACTTCGATGAACAAACTGACGAGCTAAAAGCAGAAATCAGCGAACGTATTCGCGGCTACAAAGATCCAATCGATTTCTACGTAAGCAAACTAACAGAAGGCATCGCGACTATCGCATCTGCATTCTGGCCTAAGCGTGTGATCGTGCGTATGTCTGACTTTAAGTCGAACGAGTACAGTAACCTAGTCGGAGGTAAAACGTTTGAACCACATGAAGAGAATCCAATGTTGGGCTTCCGTGGCGCATCTCGTTACATCTCGCCAGTATTCGAAGACTGTTTCGAGCTAGAGACTCAAGCGATAAAACGTGCTCGCAACGAAATGGGTCTTAAGAACGTTGAAATCATGATCCCATTCGTTCGTACTCCAAGCGAAGCGGCATCGGTTATCGATATTTTGGCTAAGTTCGACCTTCGCCGTGGTGACCAAGGCCTGAAAGTCATCATGATGTGTGAGCTACCATCGAATGCAATTCTGGCTGAAGAGTTCTTGAAGTACTTCGATGGCTTCTCTATTGGTTCGAACGACATGACACAGCTGACACTTGGCCTAGATCGAGATTCAGGTGACGTTGCGCACTTATTCGACGAGCGTAATCCAGCAGTTAAAGCGATGCTGAAAATGGCAATCGATGCAGCAGCTAAAGCAGGTAAGTACGTGGGTATTTGTGGTCAAGGCCCATCTGACCACGACGACCTAGCTGAGTGGTTAATGGAGCAAGGCATCAGCTCTGTTTCGTTGAATCCAGATACGGTTATCGACACGTGGTTGAAGCTTGGTAACGTTGCGAACAAGTAACGCTTAGCGCCAACAAGTAAATACAACGAAAAGTAGACACTACAAAGCCAGTCATTGCGACTGGCTTTTTTGTTCACCGAAAGCCAACAAAGATAACCTGCCTATCATAACAAACATTGGTATCGCGCTGACCTTACGTTATCCTTTACACAATTCTTCACAGCTCGACGTTTACCGCTGTGAGTCTATCTTAAAGACCAAAAAGATTAATATGAATTCTACTACCGCAACTCCCACGCCTTCACTTGGCCGACAACTCTATACCATGACATGGCCAATGCTGTTTGGGGTACTTTCCCTAATGAGCTTCCAGCTTGTAGATAGCGCCTTTATAGGTCAGCTAGGCGTGCTACCGCTGGCTGTTCAAGGCTTCACGCTTCCAATACAGATGATCATCATTGGTATTCAAGTCGGGTTAGGCATTGCGACTACAGCCGTAATTGCTCGTGCAATTGGTGCTAACGAAATACGCTACGCCAAGCAGCTAGGTGGATTGGTGGTTGCGATGGGCAGCGTGAGTGTCGCGCTTTTCTCCGTCATCATCTATCTATTACGTGGGCCAATTTTACAGTTGTTGGATGCGCCACCGACGGTATTACCGATCATTAATTCTTACTGGATCTATTGGCTAGTCAGTTCTTGGACAGGTGCACTGCTCTACTTTTACTACAGTGTGTGTCGTGCCAACGGTAATACTATGCTGCCCGGTTCGATGATGATCGCAACCAGTATCATCAACTTGATATTGGATCCAATCTTCATCTTTACTCTCGACATGGGCATCAATGGTGCAGCTATCGCGACCATCTTAGCTTTTGGTGCGGGCATCTTTATCGTGGCGCCCAAAGTAACCAAGAAACATTGGATGACGTTCGACTGGCACGATCTTGATATCGGCAAGAGTGTTCGCTCAATTGGCAACATCATGGGGCCTGCAATGGTAAGTCAATTGCTTCCACCTGTATCCTCTATGTTGGCGACTAAACTGCTGGCAGGCTACGGTACGGCTGCCGTTGCAGCTTGGGCTCTGGGTTCTCGTTTTGAATTCTTCTCGCTTGTTGCGGTGCTTGCCTTGACCATGTCGATGCCACCTATGATTGGCCGCATGTTAGGGGAAAAGAACCTTGGGAACATACGTAGTCTTGTGAAGATTGCCGTTACCTTCGTGTTAGGTTTCCAATTGGTGATCGCACTGGTGACCTGGTTGTTCTCTGGCGGGTTGGCGAATCTCATGACTAGTGACAACGAAGTCTCAACGATTTTAAACTACCACCTACTGATCGTGCCTATTAGCTTAGGGCCTTTGGGTACCTGTATGCTGATGGTTTCTATCTCGAACGCTTTGGGCAAGTCTTACACCGCCTTGACGATATCTGCATTGCGTCTGTTCGCTTTCTTCTTACCTTGCTTGTGGGTTGGTTCGCAGCTCGCTGGCATTGAAGGCCTATTCTGGGGAGCTATGGTAGGTAATATACTTGCAGGCACCTGTGCATGGTTTATGTACCAGCGAGCTCTTGGGCAAGTCGAAGCTAAGCTAACCAAATAAGCGGTTAGAGAGCTAATCAATCGAAAAACCTTTCAATAATATTGAGTAACACACCAAAGCAGAGCGATTACGCTCTGCTTTTGGATGGACGAAAACCTTAACGTTCATCTGATGGAAGAACAAAGTCGACATATAACGCAAAATTTTCGATTCCAGAAGCTTTAATACCATCCAAGTCTAAATCATTTGTCGAATAAATCATGGCAGAAACCCCCATGTTGCTTAGTTCTATCGCCTTCTGATACTCACTCCCAAGCGAGCCAAGATTATCACCCCGATACGTCACAGCCTTAATTTTATTTAAATCAATCCACTCAAGAATCAACGGTGTATTTAGATCTATATTTAATGCAACATTATTAAAACCTAACTCTATTGCTTCATTATATTTATCTGTACTGAATACTTCGATAATAGATTTATCTTTATCTATTATATACTTTGAAAGCAAGGCAAGGTTTTTTATTTTATCCGTAACTAATACCACATCATTTTCACCTAGAATATCAATAGCTGTCGATATATTTAATGTTTTATATTTATCATGTATTATCTTTGATTCAAATTCTTTAGAACTAATAGACCCAGTATTATTAGAATTTGTCATTACGTGAAAAGTATTCCAATCATGAACAGCAACAATCCTTCCATCCGATGAGATAAGTAGATCTAACTCTATCATCTTGAATCCATGTTCAATTGATTGCTCCATCGCTTCTAACGAGTTTGTATATTTTAATCCGTTGATTCCCCCACCGGCATGTGCAATCAAACCACCAGAATTACCAATAATATTAGGGATGTTATTATGTTCATTTGGGTATGCCTTTACATTGCCTCTCCATACATCAATGACTACACTCATCGAAGGGCCGATAACAAAAGCTACCCAAAAACATATGAGAACTAGACAAAATATTGATATTAAGACTCTGATTCCTTTAAGTATCATGACATTTTACCTGTTGAGAACTGGGGTTGATGATAATGTGTGGTTTACCCTATCAATATTGAGTTTAAACATATTATTTATAGCAACTATAATAGCATTTGTCGGTAATAGATTTGTATTTCTTCTTCTCACGGTAATAATGACTTTTGATTTCTACTTAAGATTAAATTCTCTAAGCTTAGACTTAGGTGTCTTAGGTTCGGTTTTAGAGTCTAATCGAGGTGAGGTACTTGAACATATACAAAGCATTAGCGTCATAACATATGTAAAGGTTATTATATTTTCCATTCTACTTTTTTTATCATTTCACATTACCTTAGGAAAGGTTGGTAAGTCATTTTCATTAATTATGTTGATATTATTTTCCAGCATATTAATTACAAAATTTTATAGCTTACATGATAATAAAAAGACGACATACATCAATGAAGAATACTTAAAAACAATCCATCATGAAGTGTGGTTTAGTTTTTTAGGGTTAATTACCGTTATTAAACCTATTTCTTTATATTATGAGCTGTCTCTTCTCGAAGGGGGAAAATCCGTAATCTCTTCAAAATGGGAGAATGTTCATACAAACAAAGTATTAAAAGATATTTACATAGTAAATATTGGTGAATCTGTGATCAAAAACCACTACCCATCGTATAACGAAAAAAATGGAAATATAAAAGGAGCGTCCATATTTAATGGTGTTATTTCCCCATCCGTTGTTACATATTTCTCAGTCCCTCGAATATTATCAAAGAGCCTAGATGTAAACAGGCATGATAAAAACTTAAATGTGATAGATCTTGCTAATGATGCTGGAATGAAAACTTATTGGATATCAAATCAAGCAAAGATCGGGCAATACGAGACACAGGTATCCGCAATCGCTAGTAGAGCACATTACCAATTTTATAAGAATACGTCTTATGATAAAGCTGAACCCGATAACATTCTCCTACCAGAAGTGATCAAAGCAATTCGTGAAGAGACTAAAAGGCCAAAAGTGATTTTCATCCACACTATGGGGTCTCATTATGATTTTTGTAAGAGATTTGATGAAGAAATTTCACTAAAACCCTCAGATAACAAGTACCTCATATGCTATTCAAAATCAGTGGCTTATGGCGTAGCTTTTATAGAAAGGCTTAGAGACTTACTCACGATCCATGATAAAACATATAAAATCATTTATTTTTCTGACCATGGCCTAACGTCTGTAAACGTTCCACCGTATCTAATTCACGGTACTGGCTCACATTTTACAAGGCAGGCAGTAGAAGTACCTTTCATAGCAATGAGTAATGACCCACAAGAAACGAAAATACATTCGGTCAAATACAATCTGAGAGACTTTTCAGACACATTTGCGCAATGGGTAGGAATATCTTCAGAACAGACAGAGCAACATAAAAGTATCTTCAATACCAAGTACATAGGAAAGGAGTACGACTCAGTGCTAACAAGTGAGTTTAAGATAAGAAAAATCGACTAAGCGAGTAGCTCTGTTACTAAAAAATCATGAATCATCAAAGGTTACGTAGTAAATATCGGCTTCCTAACATTAATCTGACTCTTATTTCGCTCTGTGTAAGCTGATATCAGTTAAATGTCACTTATATAAGAATTCATTGACCTTGTTGGCAACCAACCTAATAAGATGATTTAGGATCTCTTATAGTATCGGTGAGTGAATAACTGAAAGTTCACTATTTGACTGAATATATAAAGGTTTGAAACGTTAAAACGAAAAAAAGCCCGCTGATTTCTCAGCGGGCTTTTCAATGGTGGTGGAGGGATAGGGATTTGAACGCTATACCCACAAGATTAAAATGCTTATTTTACAATAGCTTAAAGTCTAACTTCAAAAGTCGAATTTGCCTTATGTCTAGTACAGATTGAATCAAAAAAAATACGAAAAATCAACTATATTTAGGTGGCTACGAAACTAGAAGGCGCCAGGTTGTAACGGACTTAGGTGTAGGATAGTCCTGAGCTGCGAAGACTGTCTTGAAGCTCTTGATACTTTGTGTGTCCAAAATCTGGCTCAACTGTTTTTGCATAATTTATCAAGCCAAATACGTGGTCGATCATACCAAAAACACTATCGAAACCGCGATGGATAGCATGCTTATCAACTCCAAACTTTACGATTCCATATATATGAGAATTTATTTTTTGCCTGTATTGCTTGGTTAACCTTACCTGCTTGTCATTTACACTTAGCCCCAGAATTACCTTATTTGAACCAGGGGGAATCACCTTTATCTTAGATTTTTTAAGATTATAACCATAAGACTTCACGTGGCCTAGAACACTGCCAATTACTTGACTTGCTTGTTGCCTATCAAAGTTATTCTGGCTAAAGGATATAAATAAGTCATCAGCGTAACGCGTATAGATGCCACCACGTTTTTGAGCATAACTGCTTAGTTTCTCATCCAGATCAGCTAGAACTAAGTTCGAGAGCATAGGGCTAGTTGGAGCTCCTTGGGGGACACGTCCAAAATGACGAATGTGTTTCTTCTGAAACGGCATTTCGTCAGAGTTTTTGTTGAATTGAACCCAATTTTTTTTGTTCTGGAGTACTGATATAGGTTGGTAGGTACAAATTCGAGCTAATCCAAAAGCAATAAGTGGCTTATATCCGATTTTCCGAAAAACCTTGTAGACTTCAACTTCGTTAATTGTGTCAAAAAAATTCTCTATATCTAACTTAATCAACCATTTAGAGCTACAATGTTTTTCTGCACACTGAACTATGGAGCTATTCTTGTGGTAAGAGTAACAACTAGAATGTACTGGTAATCGATTCAGAATTTCGCAATTTATCCAACGTTGTAAACCTTTCAGTTCATCGCTCGGAATTTGCAAGTATCTACTTCCTCCTGACCGCTTTGGTATGGCGTATGAGGTATAGCTTGCATTGTGTCTGTTTACCACAGACCTTAAATAGGACTCTGGGAATTTGGTTAGGTGAGCGAAATGAAGAAAGCTGTGTATGTAGGGAATTCCTAAAAATTCTAACTTATGTGCTTGTGCCATAAGAGAATACAGCGCTTGTTGGGAGCGGCCCTTTTCTAACCCTTTTCTTAAGTAAGGGTGAGTCGAGACAATAGTCAAAATGCTACCTTTATCGAGCTGTGCCTAATCTCTTCATCTTGCGATCTAAGACTCACGCCGTGAGTAAGATGAAGAGATAAGTACGCATGAAAGCGATACATGTTCCATTGTGAAAGTTAACAACAAACACAAGGCATGTGGCGGTTAAGTTCAATATGCCAAGCTTCACTAAAACGAAGCCTAGATCCCCTCTAGTTGAGGAGGTTAGCTGTAAACCAGCTAACTAACACTAGCATTGAGACATAAAGTCTCGCTCGCTAATGAGGATAATAAAATTCTTCATTTTTTTCAATGGTATAATTTTTCCCAGCAGGCCTGGATAGTTCACACAGACCTTGGTTAGTTATACTAATGACTGCTCTGTTCTGGGTTAGAAACCCCATTCTTTCACACAAATCCAAAAGTGTTTGTATATATGCGGAAGTCCTATTCATAAGGTGAGCTACATCCTCACGCTTATCTGCACCATTTTGCAAGCATTCAAGCAGATGTAATATGTCTACTCTTGATGATGGCTTTCTTTTTATTGCTACCAAATCTTGTTTGAATTGTTCGGGAATTGTTCGATTAGGGAACATCGCAGCCCACTGGGAAAGGTGTAGAGATGGGGCATTGTTTGGACGAAATTTTTTATACACAGGACGATATAAGATCGATGGAAGGTTATTAGGTGCCGAGTGCGTAAAAACGACACGAACAGCGCTTTCTTTGTAACCTAGTGGGTATTGTGTATTCTTGTCTGCATACGACTTGCACAAGGACTCTAGTGCTTTACTATCTGAAAGATCACCTATAGATGGTGCTCTATGCATTACATGTAAAAACACATTTTTCCGCCGCTTGATTGCTCTAGATACAATGCGCTTACCTTCATCTGTGGCCATAAAACTAACAATATGAACCTTGATGTAACCATATGAAACCCAACTATTAATTGTTTTGTTGCGAAACAATGCATCAATATATGATACGACTCTATCGCCAGAGCCAATAAGGTCATCAACTAAGAACAGATTTTTAAACTTATGTTGCTTCATGAAAGATAGTGATGGGGCTAACTCTTTATCCTCACCATTAACTTGAACCTTTTCTAGCATAAATTGCCGCTTTCGGGCTCGAGTAAACTCTGTGTATAAATTACTGATGAATGCTTCACTCCCTAAACTCTCAGTTGCAGATTGCAAAACTGGGGAAACAGTAGGGTTTTGAGTGTCGTAAATAGATTCTTGACCTGTACACTCTCTAATTGGAAGCAACGCCGATTTTTGTGAGCGATCCCTTGCAATATCTTCTATCAAAACTCTTAGATCACTACGCATATCTTCAGAAGAAACTATATGCAAGCCGTCTAGAAGTTGTGCCGCAATACTGCGGTGTTCAGGAAGAAATTGTGAGAGCCAATGTTGGCTTGATTGCACTTTAGATAACATATTAATAAACAATACCGTATCGTCTTAAAGCTCTAATGTATGGCACCCTTTAGGATAAAATGGCCCTACACACATTGTCGTTCCTTCATGCTCGTCTGCTATCATTGATGTTGTATATATCAACTGAAATTCATTCTCTATAGAACCACACACGTTAACCATATGACGCTGGAAGTTTTGACTGCGCTCTTCGCGCATTCCTTTGTCTTCTATATTATCCATAAGGATTAGGTTAGGAAGTCGAGCATAGGTGTCATCAGCAGCATGAGAAAATATTGAAAAGCGTATGCTGTTTTTCATTACAACCATTGAGCTTGCCGAAAACTTGCTTCTTCCATTTACAAACATTTTGTCTTTAGCAAAATCGAATATGATGTCCTCTGGCTCTTCGAACGCTATCTCATAACCACCATCTAGCATCAGTAGGTCTTTGGCTTTCGATTCAATAGAATCATAGACTGATACATACCTGTTCTCTTGAAGAACGGTAATTTTCTCAAGCTGAGCTTGAATATCTGTTATGCGTTTTTGTGCTTTTACTTTATTCGTTTGTAAGACGTCAACCTTTGATACTTGCTCTTTCTTATCTTCTAGTGAAATGATCTGGCTCTGACAAAATCCGATTTCTGTAGATAGATTTTGTAAGATGGCATCTTTGTCATCATTAGATACATTGATCGCGTTTAGTTCGGCCTTTGAAGCTGAAAGCTTTTGTTTTACATATGGAATTTTCGATTCAATTAGAGCTATATCAGCTTGAAAACTATTGATGAGCTTTTGGCTTTCTTTGATTTGAAAGTTCAACTCGTTGAATAGCTGAGAGTACGCAAAATCTTTATCATTATGTTGTTTTGATGACTTACAAAGGCAACATGAGTCGTCTTCACTAACTGCCAAGGGTTCAAGGCATGATGGACAATATTTGAATGTAATTGAGCCTAGGCTGCTGTAGGTAACCTGAGATTGCGCTAGAGAATCTTTTCTATACTCGAGAGACTTCAAAAAAGCAGAAGTTTCACGTAGCTCTGCTGCTATAGCATCACGATTAGAGTTCAGTGTCGTTAACTCTTGGGCAAGATCGTCAATGTCTTTAACCAATGATTTAATTTTGAGTGCAACATCGTCAGAAACTTGCTCTGTTGGTGTACTTTTGACTTGTTGCCGCTTCTTCTCTAGGTCAGTTATGTCTGCTTTTACTTTATTGATTTCGGAATGCAGAGATTTAAGGTTAACCAAAGTCTCATCATGACCGAACATGCGATATATCGCATTTAACTCTGCGTTGACCTTCTCGAATGTCCTGTTTGCTTCTATTAAATCTTGCCTTAAGTTATATGCCTCAAGAGTATCGATCCCAAGCAAGTATTCGCCAATAGCTCTGCGGGTTGTGATGTTATCAAACTTTGTCTCTTCTTTGAGGAGCTTATTCGTTGCTGAAAGCTGATCAACGTACATCACTCTAAGAATCTGATGCATAGTTAAGTTCTTACTATCATCAGTCTGATGACGAGGTAGATTCAATAACTCGAATAGGTGCTGAGAAAAACTATGCGTATCTTGGTTGCGACGCATAGGAAATTTGTTCCATCCCTCTTCAGTCGCAAGGGCATGTGTCATATCGCCATCAAAGAATAGTGCTCGCTCTTGCCCTGTTGGTGTAATGTTGCGCTTAATTGTTGCAATATGGCCGTTAATGCTTAGTTCAGCCATGACATAGTCGCATTTGAGCTGTTCTCTTGTCCAATCGGTAATTTCTGCACCCAGAGCGTAACTAATCAAGTCCATGATTGTAGACTTGCCCGTACCGTTTTCGCCCCTGATAATGTTTACTCCAGTATGAAAGTTTTCATCGTAGACAAACTTACCCAGCGCATAGACCGCAAAGCGGTTGATAAATAGTTTAGAGCGGCTCATTATTTCTCCAGATCATAACGGTATTCCATTAAGCCAGTTCTGGCCTTAAGTCCCGTTTTTCCACCAAATTTAACGTTAGGCAAATCATCAATTAGAGCACGAAACCAATCTTCTTGAGCGAGTGTTGAATTGATGAGTTCTTCTTCAAGTGGAGGCGGTAATGATAGTTCGGTTCGTTTGATAAAGCCTTTATCAAAATATTCTTTATCCAAAATGTTTTTTGCCAATAAGTTCTGGATGGCTATTGTTTGCAAATTCTCAAGTTCAAATAAAATTCGGCGAGTATTCTTAAGCGCTTCAAAAGGTTCGGAAACATCATTAAACTTACTTCTGTGTTTATCTAGGGGTTTCGGCAGCGGTTTGATTAGAGAAACTAAGTAAGGAAAAAGAGTATAGAAATCGATTAATCGATAAGTTTCGAGTTTGATCTCTTGATGTGTCGTGTTTTCCATTATCGAAAGTAAACGATATACACAATGATTGATATCTTGTGCAGGATGATAAATCAGCATGATGGCTCCCACACTAAATGGCATTTACCTGTAAGAAAGTACAGCATGCCACTAACCAACTCTGAGGTAGCTAAAGTGTCATAGCGAACGACTGCTTTATGGACTGGTTCTATGAGGTCATCAAATATAGCTTTATCTATGGTGTTGTTAGAAGTTCCAAGGTCAATTAATGGCTTGATCTTCGAATGCCAAATACAGCTAATTGTAGATAGAAGTTGAACGTATACGTGCTGCTCTGCCAGCGACATCTGGTTTTTCGCTAGTTTTCTCTCAAATCTATTTTTGAGTAAGACAGCTCTATCTGTGAGCTCTTGGCGGTCGCCATTTGATAGCTTAGCTTCTAAACCTATAATCTCTCTATTAGGGTGATCCGTGATGTAGTCTGCTAAGTTTTCGATGATTTCCACTGCCTCGCTTTGACTTCCTAGAGTTCGTTTGATTTGCTCAACTGCTTGTTCAAGAGAACTCAGTGGAGTAAAGATGTTATCTCCATTGTGAGCTGATTCATCGTTATAAGTGACAGAAACGTGTTGGTTCATGCTAGAAGTGGTTATCGCCGTTGTGGGTTGAGTTACCGTTGTATGTTACTGAAATGTCTTTTTTCAAGGGCTCTGATTGCGATTTGGAAGTTTCAGAAACGTTTCCATTGGTATCACTATCGCTTTGGCGTCGAGGCTTGAATAAAGCCACCAAAGTGAATATGGCGAAAATAGATATTAACGCGACGATAATGTAGAAAACTCTTTCTGAGCCAAGTAAATCTACGATTTTTTCGCTAAACACGTGGCCCATAAGTAAACTAAATAGAAAAGCGAATACACCCACAGAACCAGTAATTGCAATTACTTTTACCCAAGAATTGTTCAAAATAACCTCTAAAATTTCCTCTCACAGACACCTTAACAAACTGCACTTAGCCGCTTTTGTTGCAGTGGTTATTGGTGCATATTATGCTTAAACTATAGTTTTTACTATCTTTTCCTTACAGAGTATTGCTCTGAGTCAACAATAACTTAACTGGAGTAGTTCCTTAGCCAAGAGCCCTGCTGAACGTCACTTCTTGTTCTTACTGCCTACAGGTTGTGAAGCAACCACATCTTCACATTGGCTCATCGATTCTTCATGTAAATGTAGACTTGTCATGGCCTGACTATTCTTTTCGCTCATTCTTTCTAGCCGCACCTCTGACTTGTGTAACGCATCCTGAGATACAGTTAGCTTAGCTTTAGTTTCTGCAAGATGTTCTTTCGTTTCCTCATATCCAGCAGTTAACTCATCAACGCGTGATTGAAGGCTTTCGTTTTCGTTTATCGCGAACTCCAGTTTCACTGTTACAGCTGTATGATCGTTTTGTAGTGCTGAAAGCTGTCCATTCAGGTCTTGATGTGTACCTTGAAGTGTTTCGTATTTCTCTGCCGCTGCACTCAAGTTATTCGTAAGATGAAGGTTGTGCTGTAGTAGCTCAGAATTATTTTGTTTTGACTCAGCCAAATCACACTCTAGTTCTTCAATCTTGTCTTCAAGATGTTCTTTCTCTTCAACTTGCTTTTGTAGACGTTGTTCGACATCAGACAACTCTGCTTCAGCTTGCTCTTTTGCTTGATACGTCAGATTGTACTTTGCGTCGAGATCTCTGACACGAATCGCCATTATGGTTTCATAGTGCTCATGCGCTTTGTTATTTAGCATTGTCGTCATCTCACGAAATGTTTTGCAAAGCTCTTCTTCCCGTTTAGCTAAGAGGTCTTGTAGTTCAGCAGGAAGGTCATATGACAAAAAAACACTAGCATCTTCAGGCTCTTTTGAACTTAGGGAAGAAACTTCAGCAGAAATATGCCCAACTTTTATGAGGCGATCTAAGTCCGATTGAATCGCGGAAATTTTTCCTCGGCCTAATGCTTCTTTTATGCTCCAACCCGAAGGCTTTTTTCCTTTGCTAATCAGCTGAGTAGCAATGTTGATGACATCGTCATCTGTATATGATTTCGGTCTAGCCATTTTTCACCTGTTTTTTTAGTTATCATTTTTAGGTTTGTTAGTTAGTGAAGTAAGTTAGTCACGTGAACTAACTTACTTATCCATTGAAGCTTCGGCTTCAATTGTAGTCTTGGCCTTTTTAATAGCTTTAATTTCTCGGTTAACCCCTTGTGCTACCGAAGGAGGAAGCTCTAACGCGGCACTGAAAGCGGAGTCAAGATACTCAATCTGTTTTGTTGCCATCTTTTGGTCACGAGCATTGAGAGCAAGCAGCACTTTCTTAAACACACTGACCAACTTTGGCACGATAGCTTCTGTTAATTCTTTCGTTAGCTGAGATAGACGCGACTTTTGTGCCTGGAGCTCCGATACTTCTGTCATCACAGTATCTTTTTCAACTTGCAGATCGCTGAGATTAATTTGTACTTCAGTGACTTCATCCAGTAACTTTTCAAACTGCCCTTCTAGTGACTGGGTATTTTCTAGCAACTTGTCATACTGTTGCTCTGCCGATTGAATCTTTGCTTGAGCAAGCTCTAATTGATGAGTGTAATGATTATGGCTACGTTCAGACTTGGGTAAGCTTGCTTCTCTGTCCATTTTCTTGCGAAGCTCTGACTTCTGCTCCGTTTCAGGTGCAAAGTCTGCTCTTAGCGCTTTACTTTTAAACAAGTGCTCGTTAGCGTAATCCAATACCATGCACTGAAAGTAGTGGCCGAATTTTTTGGTTAATTTTCTGCTTAGTTTCCCATCAGCAGGTAGCAACTCCTCATCGGGAAAACTAGAACTGATGTACTCATTAACTACTCTAATCTGAGTCTTCCTTAAGTCATATTTACCTGTCTGGCTATTTTGACCTGATATAAAATAGTGAGTATGTGCTCCAGTAGTTACTTCAATGCTACGCTCATCGTCATGCGCAATGATTGCGCGAATAGGATAATCAGGGAAATGGTCGTCCAAAAATTTTTGCGTAAAGAGCATGTATTCCTCAACGCTGATAACATCAGTGCCAACATCCCACCGATGTGGAACTTTAAAGATGCCTTCTTGCAGAAAGACATGATTAGCGGCTGGCCGTTGTTGTAATTGGTTGTATGCGTTCAAATACGTTTCGAGCATTTTGATGCGTTGACCTTTCCTTTGCATTGGAAGCTTTTTAAACTGCTCTATGCGAGAGTACGAAACATGACCTTTTGTATTTAAGACATCTTGCAAAAACTTAGCAGCATCGACGTTACCTTTGCTCGTTTCACTCTCTATAGCTTTCTTAATTTTGAGGCGATATTGCCGCTGCTGAGTTTGCAGTTTGGACTGATTACGAATTTTAGGCTCTGGTGCGAATTGATATAACAGCTCCAGACGCTCCTCTTCAGACACTGAGTTCAAAGGCAAAATATTTGAACCAAGCCAAATTAAGTTGGAATCTGCAAGCTCCTCATTCCACTCCAACTTCTTAGTTTTATTAGCGGCTGTTGGCGGAGTAATACGCAATGAATGGGCAAGCGAATGTTCGCATTTAACTCTATCAGCAGGTTTTGATGTGAAGTTAAAGCGTCGATGAAAGAATCGAATTTCATTCATACTCACCCCCGAAGGGGTGAGTATGGCAGAGAGCCCAGAGAGACTTCTCTGGCCCGCAGCTCACGTTCATCTTTTTGGAACAAAAAGTGTGACGGGAGCGCCGCGGGTTGCTGTAGCGTCCCACTTTTTAAGTGGACGATTTTGGCACCAATGGTGCCATTCATGGCAGTTAAACTGCCATGGCTGCCCACGAAAATGACCACGCGTTCAATGTTCATGATGCATCTCCCGCGTTCAGAAGTGCTGCTTTGAGCTCAGGCTTATCCTGTATGAGAGCCTGCAACAACGACAGGATTTCTGGCTGATTTTTCGCGGGCTTGTCTCGCGGCTCTATGTGTGTGAATTCTGAGTGACCGAGGACATCTGCAAGGTGGCTCGCTGCCGCATTTGCGTAGTCAGGTGCATCCTTGCGCATCCAGCGACCATAATGCCTATCTATCATATGAGTATTGGTGTGCCCCATTTGCTTCGCTAACCAGTCTTTGCTAATTCCCGCTGTTAGATTCTGACTGGCATAGGTATGGCGCAACTGGCCGACACCACGATGCTTAATACCAGCTTCTTGCAAGAAACGGCTGAAGAAGGTTTTGCTAAATTGCTTAGCATTCAAGAAGGGCTGATTTGTCTCAATGTTATAAAACACAAAACGCACTTTTTCCTTTATCCATGTTTTGTTATCAGCCTGCAAAACAGAGATTGAGCGAGCACATTTGCTTTCTGTAATCTCTTGCTGTTGCTTCAGTAGATTAATCGCTATTTCATTTAGCTCCACTTCCCTAACTGACCTAGGGGTTTTAGGCACCTTATAATCGTTCAGTACTTTTGCACGTCGAATACGCAGCACTTTACGATGCCAGTCGATGTCATCCCAACCTATAGCAAGCATTTCTCCAATTCGAGCGCCAATTAGAATGCTTAACAAGCTCGCGTGTTTACCGCTGATACATTTCACAGGTGCATCGTACATTTTTTTGATTTCAGACTTCTCAAATGGCATTGGCTCTAAGTTAACGACACTTAGATTATCAATACCTTCCATCGGATCTATTTCTATCACTCCATCACGTTTTGCGCGTTTAAAAACAGCCCTGAGAATGCTCAAGTATTCGTTAATAGTTTTGTTCTTGTATCGGCGATGCAGTTTGTTAACGATGTCGTGTATATCACTATGAGTGAACTCACCCACTGGACGATTAGGCAGGTATGCCTTCAGCTTCTGTGCTTTGCTTTTGTCGGCTCTGAGAGTCGATGGCGCGACGGTATGCTTACGAAAATCTACGTTTTTATCTATAGCTTCTCTAATGGTTTCCTGCGGTTTAATTTTCACTTTGTTTCTCTTAGGCAGCTATCCTGCTGCTCTTCATTTTGAGAACAGCATACAAGCGTAAAAAGAGAAATGCACAACCGAAAATACTAATAATATTAGCTACTTATTATAACCTTTGGGCTTGTCCCTTTTTATCAATAAGTTACTTTTTAAAACTTTTTATAATTGAGTTTCACACTTCGAGGTTGAGCTTGGGTGTCTACCATGTACCAGAAGCAGCGATTCTACTGAACATTGATACAACGTTGCCGTCTGGATTATTGACGTGAACTCTTTTAGGGATTCGCTGTGAGAAAATGCTGCATCCAATTCAGAGCATTGCATGCGTTTTCCCGTTAACTCATCCACTGCATTACAGCATGATTCTATAACGTCACTTTTGGATAGCGTTGGCAATTGAATACAAGGAAAAGACTTTAGTCTGTTTAGGCTAGGGGCATTCTTTGAGTACAGAATGATGATTTTAAAACTAGTACATTGCTGTATGTAACCCAACCAGGTTAACAAATAGTTTGGTACTGAGTCGACAATTCGCAGGCATAGTACAACAACCTCGACACGTAGTTTCGATAGTAGGTCGATACAATCATAAATGCTGAGATCTGGCTGAATTTCAGAATTAATTTGCCTGCTCAGTTCATCCCTACGAAACTGGGAATTGTTTTCAATAAACTCGCGAACTAGTTTTTGATCAGGTGATACAAGATTCCAGACGATACCAATGATATGGTCTATTTGCTGAGCATGGATAGCTAGTGGGATGCACGTTCGTGTACCTCCTCTTGAGATCCTTCGCTCAAACTCTGGCGACTGAGTCCCATTCCATGCAGCTACCTCACAACGCGCAACCCGCTCAGTTACTGAATCTAGCCAACAATTTAGATGTGTTGTTATATCAGGAGTCCAAAATAGCATCATGGCCTCTACAGCAGCGTTAGTGCTGATATTCGGGTTGTTGGGGCCATTTGCTCGTATTCGTGACTAACCATAGCTAATGAAGCCTGATTGTTGAGCAGCAAACTGTAACAGTTGTAGAAAATCATTAAACTCAGATTTTCTGTTAGCGAAATAAGCGAGTAGCTCTCTAGTCTCACTACAGGATATGTTTGCCAGATATTCATCACCCTCATCAAAGTCATTTTCAGGATAGTAATACGCATAGGCTCTGGTACTAAATGACTGAATATCATCGATAATTGGCAGAATCTGGTTAAAATATGCATCGACACAAGCTGTATGAGAGATCACTCCATCTGAACTTGGGAAAAGTACCGCCAATGAGAGAGAAAATTCACTGTCTAATGCACTCAAAAAATCAATGAATTGAGTGAAACGTCTAAATCCAAATGCCAGCGAATGCTCGCATTTCAGCCCGACATAACAAGTTGATGTGTCCCAGCTCAGCGCATCAATATCAACGTTATCAATAACCTCTACGTTTTTCGGTAGACTAGAGCCTGGAACCTGCTGGCGTACAGTGTTGAATGCGTAAATCTCAATACCCATTGACTAATTCTCACTCATTAGCAGCTCAGTGATGTAATACCTATGAGAGTATTAGGTTATGACCAACTGAAGCTATTGATTAAAGTGGTAAGGCTCCCTTATACACAAGACAGTGTTATCACTATATCCTGCTAAAGGAGCTCTAGTTAGGTGGAAGCTCTGACAGTTCGAGTTTGACTGATGTTGAGTTCATGTACTTCTATTCGCTCAATGTTTCCTTCATAGACTCGAATTTCCTAGCTGCCAACTCATACTCAACTACATGCTTCCATTTGTTTTCACCATACTTGGCAATAAAATATGCCGTAAGTACCTCTAATGCATACCTTTCTGATGAGAATCTATATGGCATACAAAGATAATTCGCTTTAGGAGAAAGAATATTGATGGTGCAGTATGAGCGGCCGTCTTCACGATATCTTTGAAGTCGAATCGGAATGCCAGATGAATCAAACTGTCTTACCTGAGTGAGTTGAGTCCAAGAAGATGAATTCTCAATAAGAGAAGTCAAGATTCTAGGCTTTAACGTCTTTTGTTTAATCTGACTGTAAATGTTGGAGAAACTAGTCATTTCCTCAATCGTACTAAATCCATACATATCAATCAGAAAGCGGCTAATTAACGACTCTTTGACTGTGTATTTTTTGTCTTTTTGGAGATATAAACAGATTTTCGCTGCTAATAAATCTAACGACTTAATGCTAGGTGGAAAGTCATTTTCGATCTGGAATACTGACGACGAGATAGCACGCCTTACAGCAATCACGATAGAGTGGTAACCAGGCACAGTTCTGGAACCATATCTACCCTTGCTATAAATTAGAAATCTTACAGCAATACAATGTACAAAAAATTTGTCTAGCGGTTCGGAAGTTGGTTTATGGAGCCTATAACGCTGGAGCATCGCCCAACATTGCTCATGGTTTAACATTTCATTGATAGTGATAGGAAAAGTAGTATCAGACATAGTAATCAACTCCACCCTTCATAGTATTAGCTCTTTTTTGGTATGAAGGGCACAGTTAATTGAAAATATAATGCTGAGCTCTGTTCGCGATAAAAGAGTAAACGCTATCAGTTGCCTACGCGGGACTTACGCTGAACCGTACAGAGAACGTACTAAAAGATTACGTCAACAGCATCGTCTCTGTCAACACCTCGATACAGAAATAATCCTTTAAAAACAATTATTTAAGTTATAATAATTAGCCTAAAAGATTGATATCTAACTAGTTAGGACAGAATGAAGATGCTTATATTTATTCCAAGCTAAGCGCAAAGCTATTTACGGCATCGCTAAGAAGTTCTGGTTCAAGTGCTGAACCATAATGTCCAAAAGTCATGCTGTTGTTCCTGTGTCCTACGATCTGTGACACTATGTATTCAGGAATGCCTATCTTTTTAAGTTCATCAATAAAGGTATGCCTGAACGAGTAAGCAGTTGGTCGATTCCCAGCCCTAAAGCCACAAGCCGTCAATACATCACCCATCGTATTTCTATAGTCTTTCGACCAGTCAAAATCTTCTCCACGAGGCGTAAAATCAAATAGTTGAATGCAGCCTAGTTGTTTACGCTCGCGGACATAATTCAAAAAGCCTTCTTCTAACAGGCAATGATGAATGGGTACTTGCCGATTTGATGACGAATTTTTGAGGTGCTGTCTATCACCAGCCTCAGTAAAGTGAATGGTAGGTATCGACTTATCAAAATGAATATCCATGACTCGAAGCTGACAGGATTCTGATGGTCGACAACCATGTCTAAACATAACCATGGTAGCCCAACGGAAAGACTCGTCCTGTTGTTTAAATGCCTGACTATTAAATAGACGCTTTAACTCTGAAATACCCCAGCGAGTACGCTGGGAAGAATCCGACCCTGATTTACTTGGGAGCTTTACTTGAGTGAAAGGGTTACTCTGTAAGAGCTCATGCACTACGCACCAGTTGAGAAACTGTTTATTGGCCGCCAAATAGTCCTTCAGCGTTTTATGACTTAACCCACGGCAAAGCAATTCGTCACGATATGCCATGGCAACCGAGCTAGAAATTTTGGCCGCCTCATGTTTTTTACAATAAGCTAAGAAATCACCACAGCGCTGCCGAAGTTGTTTAAGAGTTAAGTTCGTTACTTTCTCTAACGCCTTAGACGCAATAAATCTCTCTAGAGCCTGTTCATCCACCTGAAGCGCAGTGTTATTTGGCTTGGTTTCTTTATTGATAGGTAGAGACTTGCATAGTGCTATATCCACACGACTTTCTTGCTGGAATTGTTGCCGAAGTTGATTTACCTGTTCATTCAACTGAGCTTTAAATGTGTTGTAAGGAAGCTGCTGGGAATCAGCATCAGTGAAAAGAGCAAAGATCAGTTTGGTGTGCTCGACATTGCGTAAGTACGCTACTCGTCTTTCGCGTGTAAACAAAGAGAAACGGATCTCTTTTGGGTAACCCATTGAGCGAAGAGAAAGGGGAGTTGCAACACGTGTGTAATACACGCTATTTGGAAGTCTCAACAAATACATCTGTATTATCCTTTTGTATTTGTCGACTTTTGAGGTATAAAAACGAAAAAACCGCTGTAAAAACAGCGGTTTAATCTTTAAAAGTGGTGGAGGGATAGGGATTTGAACCCTAGAACCGCTATTAACGGTTGCCGGTTT
>NZ_JBGONY010000057.1:0-30854 GCF_041439375.1 Vibrio crassostreae
TAAGCTAACCCACGATATTGGAGGCTAGCACCTTTCGTGGGGGTCATTATGTCTAGTTGCTTAGGAGGAAAATTGGCTAAATTAACTAGGAAAGAGTTACTTATAAAACTCGAAAAAATAATCGGCTCAAGTTGCTACAACGGTAATATTCAAAACTGGGGTGCAAATGGAGAGTGGTTGGGTGAGGGGCGTGCTTTTAGGTATCCAATCAGAATCAATGGTTTGAGTACAAGAACCAGTATTAAACCTGATGTTACTGACCATGATTTGCAGGCAGCACACTATGCTTTTGGAGCAAACCAGTTACACATTATTCGTGCATTAGATGAAGTCTTAGATTTTATTGAGTACGAATACGGAGTAGACATTCCTAAAACTAAACCTAAAAAAGCCAAAGCAGATCCCAAGCAAAAAACAGAGTGCACTTATTGTGGGAAAATGGTTGTAGATATCGTTCAGCATGTGAGTCAGAGTCACCCAGACTACTGGCAAAAATACATATTAAGCAATGATGTTTCTCATCGTTTAAGCGGTAAAAGTAGATGTAATAGTTGCGGGTCATTCCTAAAGTCATTGGAAAATCACGCTGAGAAATGTCCTAAAACTTTGGAACGCAACTAACAAACGTTTAAGGCAGATTCGCAACGCTTGGCAGTTTCGGTTTGAATCAGCTTTAGTGTTTACGGCACAATGGTTTAGGCTGGGTGGTAGCGTTGCTCACCACTTAACGCGGCTAGTTTTAATGGAGTTACATTTGGAACAATTAGACCTCGTAAAGCATCTTCTCGATATTTTCTCTGCATTGTTAAGCCCTGTAATTGCAGTTTCAGTTGCCTATATTGCTTACCAACAATGGAAATTGAGTGCGGAGAAAGAAAAGAGAGAGCAAAAAGCTGATAGGTTAAAAATATACATGTCAGTCCAGCGACTTTTACGAAACACGGATAGCTACCGTAAAGTCGATAGCACACTTTATGAAGAGTTTCAGGAGGCTCTGGCCCTTGCTGATTTTTACTTTGATAGCCAATTAATAGATTGGCTGAATGAAGTCGATTCTAATGCTTCAAGTTGGTTTAATTATGTAGAAATGTGTTCCTTGGAATATCCAGAACACCTAAAGCATGAATACGATCAGAACTTAAAGTATATGGAAGATTGTATTGATAGATTACAGGACTGCCATTGCCAACTGCTAGGTATGTTCAAAGATCGCTTAGTGTAAAAAACTAACAAGTTACTTAAGAGTGACGGCAAACCTATGGCATTTTCGGTTTACTTCAATTTCAATGTTTATGTCGCAATGATTTAAGATCTGGTCGTAGCGTCACTCACACCTATACATAGTGTTACTTTCTACGAGGGAATGGACATGAAAAAAGGAATTTTCAAGAATCTGAAGCTCGCATTAGGTGTTGGCTTTGGTGTCGCCATTCATCAGTACTTTTTTATGACAGATGGTGCGTTTGATTTCTATCGGCCAATGGTGGCGTTTGCTTTTACGTTTGTAGTTAGCAGTATTGGTACACTTTTAAAAGAAAGAATCATGCGTAATAAGGAGACTAAAGAGGCATCATGACTAAAATCTATTTCGTATGTGGCTTTATTGGCTCGGGTAAAACAACTTACTCGAAAGCGCTTGCAGAAAAGCATGGCGCCTTTCGTTTCTCGATTGATGAGTGGATGATTCCTTTGTATGGCGAGCATATGGAGCGTGAGGTTTTTGATCGCCGGCTGGCTACGCTACAAGGTTTATTCAAGGAGTCTGCAATGCAGCTGTTTTCCTTGGGTGTTCCGGTGATTTTTGACTTCGGTTTTTGGCGTGAGTCTGATCGGGATTCTTTTACAAGCTGGGCATCAAACCTAGGCGTGGACAGCGAAGTTCACTACCTTGATGTCCCGTTTGAGACTTGTAAGGAGAGGGCATTTAACCGTAACTCGGAACTCAATGGTAAGTCTTATGAAATGACACCTGAAATGTTAGATCTGTTTTGGTCTTGGTTTGAGGTTCCAACTTCAAATGAAAATGTTGTTTGGGTTCAACAGGAAGCTCAATAAGGTATGCAGTCAGGCGCGAAGGTGAGTGGCGTTTTTGTTATATAGCTTGTGTTCTAAGTCTCTCGTTACATTGGGTTTATGAAAGTCTGAGTCGTCCATCGAATAGTCGTGTAACAAGGGCATTTCTCATGCCGTATTTTTGGTAATTAGTTCTTCCTGTCGATTATCGAATTTGTCCTAAACCCACTATTAAGGCAGGGAACCCCAATGAATAGAACGCTATGGTTCGCACTCATTTCGCTTTTGTTTTCAATGACAATGGTATTTTGTACATACAGTTATGGCATAGAGAGACACTTTGAAGTCATCACACTCACTTTAGTACTGTCTGGCCCTCTGATTTTGACCTTTGCGCTTGTCGTCATTTTTTGTGGCACACCAGTCATTAGCAAGTACAAGTTACTTGGAACCGTCGCAATTTGTGTGCATGGATTTACAGCCTCACTGCATGTGCTGTGGAACGGATTTATGTTCGTCGATGTGATTAATAAACAAGGCTTAGGTCCGGGACAAGGTTATTCTGGTTTGATACTTTGGGTTGGTAGTATCAAGGCGATGCTACTTGGTTTGGTTGTGGGAGTATGCCTGCATTACTTGCTACGATTATTTAGAAAGGCTGCAGTAAGATAACTGTTGGCTAGTTAGTGGGTTGTTCGTTGTCTATAGGAGTTGTCGCCGTGTTTTATAGTAAGGAATTCAACAAGGGATTGCTGCTCATCCTTGTTGCGATAAGTGCTTTCATTGTCGTTACCTCGGATAATAACCCCGGGACATTAATCGCTCACGCCATCAATGGTTTAATTGCTTTGCTCTTTTTCTCCATGACAATTGAGGTCAAAGACAATGCACTAAGCTGGTATTTCGGCTTTGGCTTTTGGCGTAAGAATGTAGAGGTGTCAGACATTACCGAGACATCGTTCTATCAAAGCAAGTGGTATCAAGGTATTGGTATCCGAATGCTGAGCGATGGTTGGTTGTATAATGCATCGATAGGTTCAGCGTTGAAGTTAAGCTTAAGCGATGGAAAGCATGTTTACATTGGTTGTAAGGATACGGACGGTTTAAAGCTGGCCTTGAAAACCGCTAACGAACAGATAACTCAAAATTGATTTACGAGGCTTGGCACTTTTCGTTTCAAGTTGGACTAATGTTTAAGGCTCTATGCTTTAAGTGAGCTGCACTTTAATATCACAACAAATGAATCGGAGGTTGAATGGACCAAGCAATCAAAACACATTTCGACGAGTATCCCGATGATGTTCGAGCTCGGCTTGAAGAGTTGCGTTCATTAATCTTTGAGCTTTGCTCTGATTTGGATTTAGGTGAAGTCGAAGAGTCTCTGAAATGGGGCGAGCCGAGTTACAGCGTTAAGACGGGCAGCCCAATTCGAATTGACTGGAAATTGAAATCACCAAACAACTATTACTTGTTCTTTAACTGTCAAACGAAGCTAATCGACACATTCAGAGAATTGCACGATGGCACATTGGCATTTCAAGGTAAACGGGCAATCGTCTTGAACCTAACAGAAGCACTTCCCAAAGCACCAATCAAGCAGTGCTTAGAGTTAGCCTTAACTTATCAACAACGAAAACACCTGCCGCTTCTTGGCGCGTAATTCTTACGCGCTGTCATTATATTTCTTAAACAGGTTTTCTGTGTTCTAGCTATCACTCTTTAAAGTGCTAAGACTGTACCATCTTGATTAGTATCAAGAGGCTAGGGAAACTCGATAACCAACGCTGATTGTATTGCTTACCGTTTAAAAAGGTGTTCTAGTCACCTTGTATTTCAGACTTAAAAGGAAGTTGCATGAATTTAGATAAAGCCAAGAAACGTATCGCAAAGCAGGTTAAAAAGGGCGACCACGGATACCCAAAAATCACGTTAGCGTATTACGGGACGACCAAAGATCTCGCAACGGAAGTCGCAGTTCAATTTATGCTGGGTGAGGGCGATGGTGTTCAAGAAGAGCGTTTTTCTTGTGAAACCGAAATCCGAGATAATGAATTAGTTCAAACGACGTTACTCAAGATAATCGAGCGAGCAAATGTTAACTCAGTGATTGAAGTTGAAGGCGTGGCAGTTCTTTAGTTTGCTTTAGCCTGGAAACGAAGCCAACACGAGAACTCAGGTGTATAATCCACATTTTTATCAAATTGGGCAGGACACATGGCGATCTCGTTTGAAACTCAAAGACTAAAAGTAGAAGAAGTCGCAGGTGAACTTACTGTTCCTGAACGTTCGGCTCTGCTTGAGCGAGTACCTGGCATTCTAATCCCGTCAGTCGTTGAAAACCTTCCACCATACTTTCATGGTATTGTGTCAGGTGAGCTGGCTGAAATTTGGCTCGACCGAATGTTGTCGGGGAGCCGCTTACTTCAAGTGAAATCCAACGATAATCAATTGATTGGTTTTCTGTTCGCTTATGTAGAAGACGAAAGTGATGCTCATATTGGCTACTTGCTTGCAGAAGAGTTCTGGGGCAAGGGTTTAGCGAGTGAGCTACTGAAGGGTTTCATCACAGAAGTCGCTAAAATGGAGTCATGGTCAACACTGATTGGCGGTGTCGATCGTTCAAACATAGCCTCTGCCAACTTACTTAAAAAGCTAGGTTTTGTTGAGCAAGCCTCTGACGAAAGTGCTGTGGTTTTCTATGAATATAAGCTTTCTCGTCTTAACTCTTAATTCTTAACTCTTAACTCTGAGCTCTCAGCTCTTAATTTCTAATCCCTAACTCAAGCCACATCTGCGTTATACATTCATTGCCAATGTTTACGTCAATTGATAGGGAAGAAACCTTATTACACCATTCAACTGAGAACCGAGAGCAGCGAGTCTAGTTAACGTGGGCTAATTCGGCACTCTGTGTTTCATTAGCGACTTTCCAATCGCCCCCTAAGGCTTTATAGAAAACAGGCTTTGTATCCACATTAGACCATACTGGTTTAGCGACCTCGACCATCTACCATTACGATGATTGTTTTAGAGATGATGCTGAGATCAGCGGCAATCCAAGACTTAACCGAACATAGGCTTAGTGCATAACTGTGGTCAAAACCTACTTTACGACGTACATCATCAATACAGGTGTCGTAACCTTGATTTACTTGTGCAAGCCCTGTAATACCAGGCATTACACCGTATGTGCGGTCGGCAAAGTAAGGAATTTCGTTCTCTAGTTTGGTGTAAAAAGTAGGGCGTTCAGGGCGCGGGCCAATTAGAGACATTTCACCTTTCAGTACATTGATCAGTTGTGGCAGTTCATCAAGACGTGTCTTTCTCAAAAAGCGGCCAACAGGCGTGATTCGTGGGTCATTCGCGGTAGCCCAAACTGCACCAGAGCGAGTTTCTGCATCCTCGTACATGCTACGGAATTTCATGATCTCAAAGATTTCCATTTTCTCCGGTGTCGATTTACCAACGCGCAATTGACGGTAGAAAATAGGGCCACGAGAAGTGAGTGCAATCGCCATCGCAATCAACGGAAATACGGGCGCTAGCAAAATCAAAGCAATCAGTGAGCTTACAAAATCGAAAGTACGTTTAGCACGTGAGATTTTGTATTGGTATAGGTTTTGGGTAGATAGCTGTTCGATGTTCATCATAATAAGTCCTTAATGATTTGCTCGTGTCCAAGGTGAGTTTTCTAGTCCGATTAGGTAACGAATGCCACCAATGAAGTTGGCGTAGTGTCCAACTATCAAATAAGAGATTAATGAAATAGGTTTGTTTACTAGACGCTTTGGCAAGATCCAGCCAAGGACGCCAATGGTATAAACGGCAACTTGAGCCCATAACAGCGCTTCAAATACCAAGTAGTTGCTAAGTAAGATTGAGCACACTAAGCACACAATCATTAAATATGGAGTGAGTAGGCGAAGCCCTTTTCCTGAAAAGAACGCAAACGCGATGCCTTTAAACTTCGGGCTGAACAAGGCAAATAATCGAATCGCTTGTTGCATGTTGCCCGCTGAAATACGAAGTCTTCTTTTGAAGTCTGTTTCTAGGTTCGATTCTTCTAGCTCTAATGCAACCATTTGGGTTTCGTATTCGGCGATGTAACCTTGTTTAACGATTTGCATCGGTAAGATGAAATCATCATTAATAGTGTTGAGTGGAAGCAGTTCAAACAGGTGTGTTCTAAACAAGTAGAAAGCGCCATGAGAACCCAAGCTAGAACCTAATGAAGCCTCAGACTCTTTAACCGCGGTTTGGTACTGCCAATACGTGTTTTCGCCTTCATTGCCTGTTGGACAAAGTTGATACGTTGCGTTTACCACTCCAACCTTGTCACTTTCAAAATGAGCGGCAGCTATAAGCAAAGCATCCAATGAAATAAGGGCAGAAACATCACTCATCGCCGTGATATCACTGGTTATACGTGTCACTTCTTCATTAACAACCGCGACTTTACCTCGGTTTACTTGATGGTCATGTATTTCAAAATAGACATCACTGCACATCGCTTCTTGTATGGTCATTTGTGCAATGGCGACTGTGTTATCAGTGCAACCATCGCAAGCGATAATGACTTCCAACTTCTTTTTTGGGTAATCGAGTGAAGCAAGGTTACGAATCTTGTCTGCGATCCACTGTTCTTCGTTAAATGCAGGAACAAGAACGGTGATGGTCGGCAACGTGCAATCTTGCTGTTCCTCTTTGTAGCAACGATGACTCTCTTCAACTTTGCGTGCGGGGTGGCTTTTCGCATACCAACGCAGTAACAAAGGGTAGGCTGCGTGATGATAGACAATCAACGCACCTGAAAACAAACAAAGTCCCGCAAGCAACCAATCAATCATGCGTAAGCTCCTTCTGATATATCGTTGTAAGACGAAACCATTTTGATGATGTCGAAGTTTTCGAGTACGTAGCGACGAGGTGACAAAAAGCGTTCATTTTGCTTTTCTAATAGCGCACTAGCTAACCCCACAATGCTGCCGCTTTTGACGAGGGCGCCGCTGACTGGACATAAGGTTTCATCGACGGCACCAACGTCCATTGCGACGGTTGGAATATTGCATGCTTGAGCTTCAAGTGTAGAAAGCGGCAGCCCTTCGTGGCGTGAAGGTAGGCAGAACGTATCCAACGCTCCGTAAAACGTGGTCATGTCTTCAACTAAGCCAAGAAAGATGACTCGGTCACTCAGATTCAAGCGGCTAGTCAGTTGCTCTAGTTGATTGCGTTTAGTACCGCCGCCAGCCAATGCGACAACCATGTTTGCAGGTAAAAGAGTCAGTGCTTTAATAAGTTGGTCTTGGCCTTTGACATGTTCTAGTCGACCTGCACAACCGATGATGTGTTTGTCTGTCGGCAGGTTTAGTTTTGCTCTCGCGTGTTCTTTCGACATTGGCTTAAACTTCTCACAATCAACGCCATTTTTGATGGTAATGATGTTCTCATAAGAAAAAGCAGTGCGTAGTTGGTTATAAACACGTGTCGCGTCGGCAACTAACGTTGGTTGAGCAGCTTTTAAAGCAAGCGCTTGTAATCGACGACGTTTGTTGTTGTTCAGATGCCAAGCGTCATGTTCGGTATGGATTCGAGTTGGAACCCCGGTTACGCGAGCGGCATAACCAGCGTATAACAGTGGGCCAATATGATGGGTATGAACCACATCAGGGCGAATCGCGTTGAAGGCTTTAATTAGCTTAATAATGATATTGAATTGTACGCCTGGTGCTTTATCCAAAAAGACGATTTGCTTTTTGTATGGCTCTAGCTTCGGCCAGTTGTTTATAGACTCTTGTTTAGTACCCTCTAAACTGACAATCAACACTTGGTCTGTTGGTTTAGCAAGGCGGAGCAGATCCAGAGTTAGGGTTTCTAATCCACCCGGTGCAAGGTGCTGAACAACGTGTATGATCTTTTTGCCATGCTTCGTTAAATGCGTATTCATAGTTTGGACCCTGCCTTTATAATTGTTGTTTCGCCTTTCTGACGTTTCTCTTGAAGTAACTTCTTTAAAACGTTTAACTACACAAGGAGATTGCAGGAGTTGTGCCAATTAAATAACCGTTATTTTTCAGTTGTTTAGATTATTTAATTCTAGGGCAGTTTTCATTTCTCAAAATGGGAATCAAAACAAAATACAATTGAATGGCAGTTTGAATCATAGGGCTTGGGTAAATCGAAAGTAGCATTAGAACTTGGGGCTCTAAATAAACAAAACGCCAACCGAGTGTTGGCGTTTTGCTCTAGGATGCACGAAGCTTGGAAACTAGAAAGCTGTGAATCTAGCAAGTCAAAAATGGCTTTGAGGCTGACTAGCTCATTTTAGGGATCACCGTTATCACAGGGACACCCAAGATATCTTCGATTTCGTCTTTGCGTTTGATTGAAGAATCAAACAGTTCAAACAATACCGCTAAACCAATACCCAAACCGATACCTGCAACGAATCCAGCCAGAATAAAAACAAAAGTCGGCATGTTAGATTTGACACTCGGTGTGAAAGGCAAATCGATAATCTTCACACGTTTGTTTTGCTCGAATACACCAAGCGAACCCGTTAGTTGAGCCATTTCATAACGCTCTGTCAGTTCATCATATAGTTGACGTTTGATTTCAACTTGACGTTTAAGGCGGTACATCTCTTTTGCATTTTCGCCGAAGTTATTGGCCTTGTGTTCTAATTCGAAAATCATAGTTCGAAGGCTTTTGGTCTCTTCAGTTAAAGACTCAAAGCGAGCACGAACCAGCTGTAGGCTGTGTAATTGAGTGACCAGAAGAGGTTGGGTATCAGAAAGTTTGTTCAGTGTCGTACTACTTGCGATGTCCCAAAGCTGGTCGCTGTTCATCGTTGGCTGGGTTACCTCGAGCAAACTCTTACGTTCATTCTCTAGTCTGTCTAGCTCACGCACTTTAGCTTGCACAGCACTGTGCTTGTCCGTGTATTTAGCTTGTAACAAGGTAAGGTCGCTACGAATGTCGATGATCTGGTCTTCTAATTTACCGATCACAGGGTTGGTTCTTGAAAGTTGTTGGTCGATTGACCCTAAACTTTTTTCGACACCCGATAACTCGGCCTCTTTTTCTGCCAATGTTTGTTTGAGTGAAGCTAAGCGATTCAAACTTTGGCTCTGTACCTCAGGCGTCGAATGAACATTCTCATTCATGTATGCAGCTAGCGCTTCTTCTGCTTCTGCAAGCTCTGCGCTACGTTTGTCGATATGGATTTTCAAGAAGTTACTTGAATCTTCAATCGATGAACGTTCCGGTGCAAGTAACTGTTCAATGAAATGTTCACTTACCGAGCGCAGCGTCGCTTCCATTCCATTTGGTGTGTTCGACGTTAGACTTATCTTTAGAAAATCTTTTCCAAGCTGAGTCACCGTTAGACGTTGAGACAGGTCAGTAATGATCTCTTGTTTCTCAATTTCAGGCATATCTGGCGTGGTTAATTGCAGTTCATCAGCGACCGAGTAAAGCACATGTCGACTGTGAAGCAGTGTTCTCAATGCGTTAAGTCGATCTTTGAGCATCGTCGAAACGGCAATGTCTTCCAAGAATGGATTCATCTTGGCCGTTTCTTGAATCAACATACTGGTATGCGCGTCATATTTAGTTGGAGCCAACTTGCTCACACCAAAGCCTACAAAGGGCAAAATAAGCATTGGCAGAACGATAACGTAGCGTTGGCGCCACATCGCATTGATGATGACTAATAACCGCAATTTCAGATTATTCATAATAGCTCCAACATCCAATGTACGAAGTTACCACGGTTCTGCCAGCTCTCTTGTTCGACGACAGAGATAGGTGAGTTGCTTAGCTCGCGTGCATGATCAAGCGCCCAAATCATTTGGTTGGCACTGCCAACCGTGGTTACGTGCCCTTGATATGGAACCAAAGCAGGGAACGGTGTTGTGATAATTGGTGTGCCCGCCGCAAGGTATTCCATTAGTTTGAGTGGGCTACACGCTCGGATCTGCTCGTTATCAACAAACGGCAACAAGCTCACATCCCAGTGTTGAGAATAGCTTGGTAGCGTGTGGTGTGGACGAGGGCCAAGGTAATGTACGTTACTCAACTTAGGCAGCATGAGCGTATCAAGCTCGTTTGGACCTATGAAAACAAAGTCCCATTCCGGCATCGCATTCGCAACATGATCAATCATTTCATAATCAAGCCACTTAGAAAGGCTGCCATAAAAACCAGCAATAGGGCGGTGGTTGCTTGGTAAATCTTTTGCTCTTGGTGCGGGTGTTGAAAATAGGTCTACGTCGACACCATGTGGTAGCAAGTGCGCTTTATGCTTTGGAAATTTATCCATCAATTTTTTGCTAGCCGCGAATATAAGCGTTGATTTTTCGATTAGCTCTGATTCGTGCTGTGCAACGGTGTCATGATCAATACCAGCCAGCGCGCTAAAATCATCACCGCAGTAATAGACCACAGATGACTCGCCTAAGTGTCCGCACAAATCAACAGCGGTCGGAAGAGAAGTCCATAGGATAGGCGCGTTAAGATTAAGCTCTGCAATAACCGGTTTTAGTTGGTGCAACATCATTTGCTGAGCCAACTTTCTAGAAAATTTAGAAGCAGGCGCAGGGATTGTCTTTAAGTTAACGATAGTAATGTTGTCGTGTCCCTCAGAGTCGAGCATGTTTTGAGTTACGGCCTTGGTTTTACCAAACAACTTGTTGAACGCTCGGCTGGCATCTTTAGCGGACAGCTTCGGTTGTCTTAAGCCAATAGAGTTGACCCATAAGACTTTGTGTTGCTTAGCAAGGTGACGAACTAAATGTTGAGTCGATGAAGGTAGGCCACCAAAGTCTTCACCAAATACGATTAAATCACGCATGGTCACCTCCATGAGTCTCTAACGAATCGAACATATCGGATTCTGTCACTTCAACGGGTTTAATGTGACCGACAACTCGAGCTGGGTTACCGCCTGCGATTGCAAAAGCCGGGATGTTCTTTGTTACTACGCTGCCTGCGGCTATTACGGCACCTTCGCCGATGGTTACGCCACCTTTAACCGTCACATTCGTGCCTAACCAAACATCGGGTTCAAGAATGATGTCACCGATTTGCTGAGGGTCGTCACCTTCACCTAGCGCTCGGCGTTTTGCATCAAGCGGGTGTCCAGAGTATCCAAATAGAAAAGCGCCGCCTGCGATTCGTACGTTGTCAGAGATAACCACTTTACCTCCAACAGCGATAGTCGACTGCCAACCAATGTCGACGTTATTGCCAATCGACAATAGTGGGTGTTCCAAGCCTTCAAGTTGTTGAGTACAACCAGAGAATGTCGTGTGGCCAGAGATACGGCAGTTGTCGCCAATCGAAATTTGTACTGGGCCGCTAACGAAAGGGAGGCCTCCATACAAATAGAGACGTTTGCCACATTGAGCGACACGACCTTTGAAAGCTGGTGTCCAGTAGAAGAATCGAGTAAAGCCAGACACCATATTCACGACAAGCTTGTGACCTTGGTACAGGCAGCGATTAAAGACTTTTGGAGTTGGTAGTTCTGCGCTTCTTATATTTTTCAAAATGAAAAACACATTTCTAATTCGAGAATTGGGGTGAAACTTAAGCCAATGTTTGAATTGATGTATAGATACTGACGTCATAATGAAACTCCTCAATTTTGTTATATAGAAGTACTTTCATATACTGTGCCATTTAATAAGTTTATAATTTTCAATTGGTTACGAATGTGTCTTTAGATTTTCTCTTTTTGACAGGCAGTTTGAGAGATGTTCGCAATAGCAACAACCAGTGCTGAGAGTATATAAATAGGCCAATTGAAGCCTTGTGTCAGGAAAGTACCAGAGACTATGGTGCCGATTAACCCTGCATATACAGCGTAAGCAGCAGCATTAAGGTTTGGGTCTACTGTGTTGGTGGTTTCTGAAAGTTGTTTGAGTGTTAAGCGTATCGTTTTGATCAGCGAGGTAATCAGTATCACAAATATGATCAGTCCTAGAAATCCAGTTTCAGCGAGTACGCCGAACCAAGTACTGTGAACTGCGTGATTTAAACCATCCCAGTGAGGACTGTAGAAGAAGTAGTTGGAAAAGAAGTTATCTAAACCGACTCCGGTTAATGGGTTGTCTAGTGCCATTTTGAAAGCAGCTTCCCACGCGTAAATCCGCCCCATCGCAGACTCGTCGACTCCTTGCTCAGCCGCGCCGCCTGATGCTCGATCTGAAATCCCTGCGACAAAGTAAAGACCAATCGCTCCTATTGCCCCCAAAGTAATCAGCAGTGATTTTGAACGAATTACTTTAAATGCAAATATCCCGATAACAGCAAGCGAGCCAAGCAGGCCACCACGGCTTTGTGTGGCAATGACTGCAGCAAGTAAAAGTACCGTTACACCGACACTGATGATACGTTTTGAAAGTGGAATTCCCGTCGTGACCACTTGGCTGATAGCAAAGGCGAGTGGGAACATAAGAACTAGAGAGAGGTCATTCGGGTCGCCTAACATTGAGCCAAAATCACGACCTATTGTTACGCGGCTACCTTCAACTAGGCCAATACCATGGATTGAATTGTTAATCGCGATGCCGGCGACTAATGATCCTGCACAAATAATAGCGGTCGAAGTCTTGACCAAATACTCTGCGCTGTTAACTAGCCAAACAATAGCAAGGGTCATCACCATTATTTTCCAATACACACCTTTGAATTCTGCCAAAGCAATAGGTCTGTTAGACGCGAAGATAATACCGATGAAGACCAAACCCCAGAATATCGCGAGCCAATTTAAACAAGGGTGCCAGAAAATTTTAAGCTCTTTACTGATTAATGCATGCCAAAGTAGGGCTGATAGAGCGCCTAGTGAGAGCATAAGCGGTATTTTTAGTGAATAGAGTTGAGGTATGGCTTCGTGAATTCGGAAAAATGAAAAGACAACGAACAGTAACACTAACCAAAATGTCTTGTTTAAAACGAATAATCCGGCTAATGGCACAAGAGCTAGCGCTACAATTACAGCAGGATGAGGCACAAAGTACCAAACAACACCAAGGCCAACACACAAGGCACTGATCGTAATGATGACTGGCAATCTATTGGCTTCAGGGTTAATCATTGTTACCTCTATTCGCAAATAAACTCTTCATGACTCGGCTCGCAAACTTTTTAAGGCGTAGCGACGCCTGATGTTAAATATTGCAAAGCGAGTGCCAGTTATGCATTTTATTTAAGTTACTGATTTAAAGCTACATTACAGAGGGGTGTTAGTTTTGAGTTGAGGTTTTTCATTTTGAGAATCACTATAAAACTGACTCGGATGCCCAAATCGTTAAGCCAAAGTGACCAATTCCTGACTACGACTCGTTTTAGCGGTCGAGTTGATAGATCTCCAACAACTGCGGGACAACAGCTTGCGGTGAGTATTGGCTTTTGACGGTTTTTATCGCGTTACTCTTGAGAGAGTCACGTTGTTCGCTCGTCAATGACATCCACAAAGATAAAAACTGTTCTAGCTCAGCTTCTGAATTTGCAAGGTAGCCGTTAACTTGATGCTCGATGAGTTGAGGCAAGTTACCAACTGAGGTGGCGAGAACGGGAATGCCACGAATCATGGCTTCTAATGCCGCCATAGGTAAGCCTTCAAAGCGAGAAGGGATGATTAACAGATCGATTTGGCTCCAGACGTCATCCATATTGGTCTGATGCCCATGAAAGGTCACATTATCAGGCTGCGATTTAACTAAGACGTCCATTTCTGGTCCGTCACCAAAAAGCTCAAACCAAACATCAGGAAACTGTTTGGCTAATGCAACAAATCGATCAGGCGCTTTTTCACGGCTTAATCGCCCCACAAAACCAACATGGAATGGGCTTGATGAACGGGAGTTTGTTAACCCTGTTGGCATTTTAACAAAGTTATTCAATTGATAGGTTTTACTCGGCACTTTCGCTTTAATCTTTTCACTGACCACGAGCGACTGATCAGAAAGAAAACTGCTGTAACGGTCGAGCCAATCATAAAGCCATACTTTGCCTGTTGGGGTTTCACCTGCGTGATAAGTGGTGATTTGCTTTGTGTTGTTGAAACGAGGCGGAAGCTTGATTAACTTGCTGACCAAACTGGCTTTGTAACCATGAGCATGGATAAGCCTTGGTTGATAATGTTGAACTGCACGTTTCAGCTGTGTCGCGCTATTGCCATTTGAATCTACAGAACATGAGGCTAAATCGGAGAGGTAACTAAAAGGGATGTTCAGCGCATTCAACTTTTCAACGATGATCGCTTCAGGATTAAACTTAGTCAAAAGAACGATACGAACAGCCTCTGAATACTGAGCGCTTTCCGATATCAGGCCTTGTGCTAATTCTAAAACATGCGTTTCTATGCCTCCAAAAGTTTGGCTGTCGATCAACAGCCAAATCTCATGAAGGTTTATGTCGAGTATACCTTGGTTAGGCTTGATTGTACTCATCTTCCGATTCCCAAGCCTGTTTCTTACGATAAACAGTAGAAGGGCTAAGTTCTAACAGCACAGCAGCGTTTAACACATTCCCATCGCAATGATTGATGGCATGTTGAATGGCTTCACGTTCTATTTGCCACATTGGACGAATAGCACCTTCGCTTGTGGTAAATGCAGGCGTCATCGGCTCGTTGTGAGCTTGAGCAACTGACGATTGTTCCAACTCTTCCGGAGTAATCGGTGGCAACTTAGCTTCTGGTGCTTCAACAACTGCAGGTTGAGGCGCAGTTACTCGAATTGGTGTCACTGATTTAGATGATGGAGCGGCATCTACTTTATTAATCGGAGGCGGTAACATGTCTTTAGTCACGCTCGTTTCATTGTTCAACACCACGATGTTACGGATGATGTTTTGCAACTGACGCACATTGCCTGGCCACGCATAACGTTTAAGTAGATTCTGCGTTTCTTTGTCTATTGATTTGAACTTCTTCTTGTCTTGCTTCGCGTACAGTTTCAAGAAGTGATTAGATAGGGTGACAATGTCACTTCCTCGTTCACGAAGCGGTGGCATTTCGATAGGCACAACGTGAACACGATAGTAAAGGTCTTCTCTAAAACGTCCTTCTTCTACTTCAACCAGTGGATCGCGGTTGGTCGCACAGATAATTCTGACATCCACTTTAATCTCGCGGTTGCCACCGAGTGGAGTAAACGTACCAGTTTGCAAAAATCTGAGGAGCTTCTTCTGCATCTCCAGTTCCATTTCACAAAGCTCATCGAGAAATAGGGTACCGCCATGCGCTTGCATTGCTGCACCTTTCCGGTCGGTTGTCGCACCGGTAAACGCACCTTTAACGTGACCGAAGATTTCACTCTCCATTAGGTCTCGAGGGATAGCGCCGCAGTTAATGGCCACGAAGGGTTTACCATTACGCTGACTCTCTTGGTGAATCGCTTCCGCACACACTTCTTTACCTGTACCACTTTCGCCGTTAATAAACACGCTGGCAGTGGTTGGTGCTACCGAATCAATGATCTTGTAAACCGCCTGCATGGGTAGGCAAGAGCCAATGAAATTATGAAAACGATCACGATCGAATTTGCTTTGCATGTTATCGACGAGGTTTTCGAGTTTCGCTCTTTTTAGATGCAAGCTAACAGAGGTCTTGAGTCGATCGGCTTGAATGGGTTTCTCTAAGAAGTCTTCTGCACCGCGTTGGATAAGGTCTACCGCGATGTTTACTGAACCATGCGCTGTCGCGATGATGACAGCGGTCGGTATTTCGTTAGCAGTAATCCAATCTAAGACTTCTTCGCCTGGCATGTCAGGAAGCTTAAGGTCGAGAATCACAAGCTGTGGAGAGTGCCTTTCAATGAAGGTCTTAGCTTCCGCGCCGGTTTCGACGTGGAAAATATCATAGGGCTCGTCTTTTACGTACTGCTTGTAGAGTACGGCGAGTGAGGTGGAGTCTTCAACTAACAATACCTTAGGGCGCATTGTGTATTCCTTTTGAAACTTTATCCTAACCAATCAATAACATAGTGATATGCAACCATCAATACGAGTCTTGTGCATTTGTTATCTACCACATGCAATCTTTTAAGAAGCGGCCTGTATAACTTCTCGCATTGCTGTTCATGATGGAGCCCATCTTATGGCGACTATATTAATAACGACTGTTTTGAGTTTTTAATCTGATACCGATAATGAACATGCAAAGCTAGCTGAAGCCTGCCTCTTTCCTTTCAAGCAAGGCTTTTATTGAACGCTCTGCGAGCTCTAGTAATTCATCAACTTGTCGAAATGCCGCATCATGACTCTGTTCTAAACATAGCTTTTCTAAAGCTCGAGCTAATTCACCCAAAGGGCGATTACCTAACGAAAGCGCTGTGCTGCCGAGAGTGTGGACCTCGAACTCAAGTGTTTGAGCGTCTTTCTGCGTGACTGCCTCTTTTATAGCGACCAAGCGTGTTTGTGATTCTTCGACATAATGGTCGATCAAGATAGGGATAATGTCCGCACTTGTATCGCGAATCATTTGCTCCAGAACGCTTTCATCGACAAGCTCGCTCACTTGTTGTGAGTTTAGATTTGTAGCTGCGTCTGACGCTAAAGTAGAATTCATCAAACTAAGTCCTTTTATTGAGCTTAATATCTGTTAATACTATTAAGTTTTAGTCATTTTCTAGAATAATTTCAACTGGTTGCCGTACAAATAGAGCATTTAATTGGCATCTCACTCATCTTGCTATTGGGTTTGTGACAAACCTAACGGACTGATTTTATTTTGTTTTCTCTTATGAAATATAAACTTAGGTGCCTATAAAGCCTAAGGTGCGGTTAGATCTCAGAAGAAAACGAGCCCGATACAAATAAAAAAGACCACTGCAGTGAATTAACAACAGTGGTCTTAGAGCGGGGTAAGCAGTTTGGGCTAATCTAAATAGCGATAACGCAAATAGCGATAATTTAAACAGCCGAGCTTTAAATCACGAAAAGTAGGACTACGAAGCTTTATCAATCTTTGGCTTTGGGTCGGCTTCTACTTCTTCCTCGCTACTTTCTGAGAAGATATCAGCAACAGCGCTTCTCTCGAGTTCACCTTTTAGATTACCGTCTTCATCAACAACTGGAAGAGAGTAGTCACAAGACATAGTGTCCGGTAGCACTTCTTCAATCACCGCATCTGGTAAGATGGCAGGGACTTCTTCGTATATCTCATCACTAAAATCATGTACCGATGAATCTTCAACGGCGTCTTGTAGACTTTCTTGTGTGACTAGGCCTTGATAGCCGTCATCTGTTACGTGATAAGCGTAATCGTTTTTAAGCATCTTCATTTGTGCCAAAGCACCCTCAATTGTTTCTGATGTGATTCGATACAGAGGAGGCTGCATAACGGTTTCAACGGTCAGTGCACGAGCACGGTTTACGTCTTTCACGAACGCTTCCACGTAATCATCGGCTGGATTTAGCAGAATCTCATGTGGTGTGCCTTGTTGTACTAACTCGCCGTCTTTCAAAATTGCGATTCTATCGCCTAGGCGGAGTGCTTCGTCCAGATCATGTGTGATGAAAACAATCGTCTTATGAAGCTTCTCTTGAAGTTCAATAAGCTGGTCTTGCATTTCACTTCGAATCAAAGGGTCAAGTGCCGAAAAGGCTTCATCCATTAACAAGATTTCAGCGTTAGTACACAGAGCGCGAGAAAGGCCAACACGTTGTTGCTGACCACCTGAAAGTTGCGCAGGGTATTGCTTGCCGTAACCTTTCAAGCCCACGGTTTCTAACCATTCGTTGGCTTTTGCTAAACGTTCTTCTTTTTTGATGCCTTGTACTTCCAACCCGTACGCAACGTTTTCAACCACAGTGCGATGAGGCATTAAGCCAAAGCGTTGGAATACCATCGACATTTTATGACGACGGAACTCTTCTAGCTGTTTAGTGTTGAGGCTCATCACATCAATGCCTTCAACCATGATTTTACCTTGAGTCGGGTCAATCAAACGGTTGAAGTGGCGAATCAGCGTCGATTTACCCGAGCCAGAAAGCCCCATGATAACGAAGATTTCACCACGGTTAATCTCAAGGTTGATCTCTTTCAAACCAACGGTATGACCCGTATCCGCAAGAATCTGATCTTTGTGTTCGCCGTTTTGAACTCGGTTCATAACAGACATTGGTTTCGGTCCAAACACCTTGTACAGACCACTAATTTCAATCAATGGTTTAGTCATGCTTGAATCCTCCTAAATGCGCATTAGTTCTTCTTGCGTACGCTTGTGAAGCGCGGTCAAAAAGGATTGCGAGGGCAACGATGGCGAAACCATTCATCAAGCCTAATGTGAAGTACTGGTTAGTAATCGATTTGAGAACCGGTTGTCCTAGGCCTTTCACACCAATCATGGATGCGATAACAACCATAGACAGTGCCATCATGATGGTTTGGTTAATACCCGCCATGATCGTTGGCATTGCTAGAGGAAGTTGAACACCCCATAAGCGTTGCTTTTTGCTCGCACCGAAAGCGGTAGCGGCTTCAAGGACTTCTTTATCAACTAAGCGTATGCCTAGGTTAGTTAGACGAATTACAGGTGGGATCGCGTAGATAACCACGGCGATTAGCCCTGGAATCTTACCGATGCCCAGTAGCATTACCACTGGAATCAAATAAACGAACGCAGGCATGGTTTGCATGATATCGAGCATCGGCGTAACAATTGACTGAGCTCGATTTGAACGAGCCATCGCAATACCAATCGGAATGCCCAAGAATATTGAAACCAAGGTACATACAGTGATGATACTGAGCGTCCGCATGGTGTCTTCCCACATTCCAAAGTAACCAATGAGAAGTAGAGAAGCAACACAGCCTAGAGCCAGTTTCCAAGAACGGCTTGCTGCGTAGACAAGGCTGGTACACACAGCCAGGACTATAATCCAAGGTGTTGAGATAAGGAGTTTTTCCAACCAAACGAGGAATGAAAGAAGAGGGTCAAAGAGAGATTCAATCATTTCGCCGTATTCACGGGAAAATTCACGGTATGCGCCATCTAGCGTCTTTTTTATGGTTCGTAAATCACCGCGTTCCATCTCTGGAAAGCTTGATAACCAATTGCTGTCAGCCATTTTATATCCTTATAGTTCGGAGCCACTTGTCCATGCGATAAGAAAATCGCTAATGAAAAGGGCTCCGAATCATGAATAACATCAAGTATAGCGACGTTATTTCTGTTTTATTGTTGAAGCGTAATTACTTGTTATTAAATCAAGCTCTTACAGCTGAGCTTCAACTTTCTTAGCCACTTCTTCAGAAACCCATGGGTGCCATACTTCTGGGAATTCACTTAAGAAATGCAGACTCGCTTCTTCGCCATCAGCTTGGTTGTCTTCCATCCAAGCAAGTAGCGAGTTCATTTTGTCGTTTGTGAAACCACGTTTAGTAAAGTAGTCGTAGGCTTCAGGAGCACGTGACGCAAAACTTTCAGTGGTAATCGTGTGAACAGGTGAAGGCGGGTACATGGTCGCTTTTGGCGATTCACAATCTTCTTTAGTGGTACAGTTAAGGAACTCTTCCTCATTAACGCCACTGCCAAAGTCGACTTTAACCATGTCGTATTTACCTAGCACAGCGGTTGGTGCCCAGTAGTAACCAAACCAAGCTTCTTCACGTTCATAAGCTTTTGCGATAGAGCCAGATAAGCCGGCACTCGAGCCTGGATCAACAATCGTGAAACCGCTGTTTTCTAGCTCAAGAGCATTAAACAAGTTTCCGGCGCTGATCTGACAGTTCCAGCCTGCAGGGCAGCTGTAGAATGCAGATGTATCTGGATCTTCAGGGTGTTTGAATAAGCTTGCGTTTTTGCGTACGCCTTCGATGGTTGCCATTTCAGGGTACTGTTTTACTAGGTAAGCTGGAACCCAAAAGCCTTCTTCACCGCCGTTCACAAGTGCTTTACCTGCGTAGCGAAGACGTTTTTCTTCAACACCTTTATCTAATGCGTCTTTTAAGCTGTTGCTCCAAAGTTCAGGTGCAACATCAGGCTGGCCTTTTTCGATCATAGACGTGCCTGTTGGCATAGTGTCGCCAGGGATAAGTTCAGCATCACACCCATAACCATGTTCAAGGATGAATTGGTCGATATTGGCGATCAGTGTTGCAGAGTTCCAGTTCATATCTGCAATTGTTACGCTGCCACATTCTCTAGCGTTAGCATTACCGCTGGCTGCTGCTACTAACAAAAATACGGAGCTTAACTTGTATTTCATATTGAGGTTCCTTTCTCTTTAATAATACAACTGAGCTAGTCAAGGTAAGTTGACTATCTAAATTGCTCTTTGGCGATCCTTTCCGTTGAATTTAAACCATTTGAGCAAAAGGGAGGATGAGTCTAAATAACAGTAAATAAGGTGTTACACAGAATCATCAGATAACATTGTCAAACTATTACAAATTCGTCAAAAATCACCTCTGTATATAATCTTAGGGAATATTCTTGTGAATTCCACCTTTGACTCAATCTACAATGTGCTTTATTAGACTTAGTCACATAACGTGATTATTTTGTGTGCTACTTGTTTTGAAAAGTCACTAAACCCTACAATTTACATGTAAAATGCATTGAATAGTAATGAACGTCATTGACTAAACCTTGCCTGCTTAATGAAAGAGGCAATAGTCAGGTATGTGGTTGGAGTAAGCAGAGGAGTGAAAGAAGAGATTGGGGTAGTGAGCAATAAGCCGCAGCGCATAGCCTAATTAAAACCTCGCTCTCTTCGTTTCTCGATAGCATTCATAGATTCTTTAGCAAGAACTACTAGCTCATCGACTTTAGAAAACGCCAGCTCAGATTGTTGCTCAGAACACAGTTTTTCGACTTTCCTCGCTAACACAGATAAGCGACGGTTCCCAAGTGCGAGCGAGGAACTGCCCAAGGTGTGAGTTTCAAACTCTAGGTTCGATAGGTCTTGTTCCACAACAGCTTTTTGAATCAGTTTTATGCGGTTTCCAGACTCTACAATATAGTGTTCGATCAACATTGGCATCACTTCGGCACAGGTATCTTCAACCATTTGTTCAAGGATTTGCTCATCAACCAGATCAGATCCTTGAATTTCCGTTAGTGGCTGATTGGCTATTTGATTTTTGTGATCGTCCAGAGCCTCACAACCCTCTGTTGCATATGGTTCGTCAGAAGTACCGCTTGCCTGAATATCTGAAGTTGTAGGCTCGCTATTTTCAGATACCTTCACTGTATTAGGTTTGGACTCAATAGCATGCTCCTGCTTGGTAACAAGGTGAAGGTGCAACATATCAGCGATCTGTGACATTCTTATAGGTTTTGCAAGGTAGTCATCCATACCTTGATTTAAAAACTGCTCTCTATCTCCGGCAAGTGCGTGCGCAGTCAGCGCAACGATTGGCACAGACGCTTTTTGAGTGTTAGGTAAGCTTCTTATTTCGGAACATGCTTGCAGGCCATCTTTTTCTGGCATAGAGATATCCATAAAGATGAAGTCATAATCATTGTTTTTTACCATTTCGACAGCTTGGTTCCCATCGTTCGCGATATCAATAGTCATCCCAGCATTTTTAAACATATTAACGATAACGAGTTGATTCGCTTTGTTATCTTCGGCTACTAGAATACGGCTGGTTAAAATTTTAGGATTTAACGTCACCGAAAAAGAACCAGAACGGCTGTCTTCCCCAGAATTTGATGACTTTTCCAACATTACCGAAAAGGTAAAGGTACTGCCTACACCTTCCTCGCTGCTTGCTGATATGTTGCCATCCATGAGTTTTGCTAGGTGTTTACAAATGGCGAGGCCGAGCCCTGAACCGTCACGACGTCTTGAATATCCTTGATCCACCATGGTGAACTCTTCAAATAGGTAGCTCATTGCGTTAGATTCAATGCCGATCCCAGAATCGGCAACTTGGCATGTAATCTCTACCTTATTATCTTCTGTTTCATTAGTCTCAACATTAACGATGACACTGCCTTCGGAAGTAAACTTGATCGCATTACCGATCAAATTCAATAAGATTTGTTGAAAGCGGTGAACGTCGCCGACCACCATCACGGGTTGGTCAGGTTGATAAGGAGTAACAAGCTGGATATTTTTCGCGTTGGCACTCGGCTCAAAGCTATCAATGGTGCTATGGATACACTCTTGGAGAGAGAAGGTTTTTTGTTCAAGAATGAGCGTATTGGCTTCCATGCGAGAGAAGTCCAATATGTCATTAATGATAGATAAAAGTAGTTCGCCCGATGTTGAAGCGGTATTAACTAAATGACTTTGATCCTTTGTTAATTTGGTCTCTTTAAGTAACGATAAAATGCCAAGAACACCGTTCATAGGGGTTCGAATCTCATGAGACATAGAGGCCAAAAATCGACTTTTAGACTCAGACGCTTGCTCGGCTTGTTCTCTCGCTTGTTTGATGTCCGTGTAGTTTTTAGACAAAGAGGTAGACATGTCATTAAATGCGTTGACTACATCACCAAGTTCATCGTCACTTTTTATTTTCAGCTGAAAACCTGGTCCTTGCGTTCTCACTTTTTTTACCGCAAACGAAAGCTGATACAAATGTTTAGTTAGATAAGTACCTAAAATGAAGGAGCAGATGGCAACAAGAATAACCTCTATCAAGGCAATTGAACTGATGGTTTTCTTAGCATCTGTAAGCATCGAATTGATCGAAGAGGTTGTGAACCCAATTGAAATTGAGCCGTACTTTAGTCCATCACTTTCAATTGGGTAATACGTATCGAATATTCCATCATCTACGTTGGATAAGTTCGTATCAACCTGAATTTCTTTACTGAAATAGTCTGTAGACCCAGCGCTACTCAGCAAGACTTCATTACGCTCTACTTTGACATAGACGATATCTTCGATCGTCATGATCTCCTTTACGATATCATCTAATGTTGCGATATCAGTGGATAGCACTGCGTCTTTGGTTGCACGAGCAAACAGTTGAGAAGTTGCCTGCGCACGTTTGATAAGCTGCTGTTCATTAGAATCCGACAGAAATGACATTGCACTTATGACAAGAGCCATAAGCATCACTATTTCTATAGAGGCAATCCCAATGATCGTTTTTGTTCTAAAAGTCATCAGCGTATCCTTACCGTGGCGCTTTATCCAAACCTACCGTAACTATTGATCCTTATTTACGGTCATGGGCATTGTGTCTTTCTGTTTAATATTCAGTGCACGAACATCATCCCAGTCGACATCAACCGCAGTTTCAAAAGCTTTAATCCTTAGCGGGGAAAGTAACGTTTTTCCTTCTTCGTTCTGGGCTAATTGAACAAAGGAGGTTTGAACTTTTTGTACCACCTCCGAGTCGACTCTCGGATGGTTCGCGATAGCATGAGGTGTAAAACCTTTGGAGGTGTAAATAGGAGTAAGCTGATCTCTAACTTCTGGATCTAATGCGTTGAAGGTTCGGATAATACCACCCCCAGACGGATAAAAGCCCTTGGCCACAGAAAGGTATACCGAATCATGTGAAGAGACATAGTTTGGTTCAAAATTAATGTTTCTTTGTTTTAATCCCGCCTGAGTCAGCAACGTAGCTGCAAACGCTGCAGGAGCAGGGAAGGCAACGGTAGTGTTGTCTAACTCCTCCAAGCTTGTAATCCCGCTATCTTTACGCACTACCATTATGCCTTTTAGGCGTTTGTCTTTAGCTTTGGCCATCGCACTATAGCCAACACTATTGTTGAAAGTAACGAAGTGGAATGGATTCATATACGCAAAATCATAGTCACCGCTAGCAAGACGCTGCTCAAACATAGGGATATCTTTCGCGGTTTCAAAGATGATGGTGTGACCCGTTTCTTGACTTATTTTCGCGAGTATTGGGGTCCATTGCTGCGCGAGTCTACTTGCAGATTGCTGAGGAACAATACCGAATGTGAAGGTATCTGCATAAGTTAATGTCGGTAGCAAAACCAAGGTTAACAACGTTAGATTTTTCATAGATTCCCTTCCTTCTCTTAGAGACATCGTAATTTTGTAGTGAAGCTTATAGAGTTAAATTGAGAAACTCATTTCTAGATATCCAACTTTTAATTTTCTCCTGTAGTGGGCGAGGAAGGAGCTTCAGTTTATTTACTTGGCGTATCAATTCATTAGCGAAACTTGGCGTGTATTTCATATTCATCACACATCCAAGGAGCGAGATATTTTGTGCATCAAGTAACTTTTTCGCTTGAGTTAAGTTGTGCGTCGAAGTTTCTCCATAGGCGACAACAAGTAACGTGCAATCACAAGCACTCGCTACCGATTGGGCGGGTATATTGCCTTTATTAACATTCAGCAGAGGCGAGGTGTCGACAACCACTCTTTCGTATGTTTCTAACCATTGGCTTACCACTTTAGTCAGCGTTTCTGGGTCTTTGTAAGCCAGTTGAGTTGAAGTAACTTGAGGGGCTGGAACCCCCATAAAAAGGCGTTGAGACTCAACATGTTCAATGAGTCTTCCTTGTTGCTTTTCTTCCAACATATGTAAATCTTTGAATGCCGGATTAAATAAATTGAGGTCAACATACAGCGTAGAGTGACCCGCCAATAGGAAACGTTCGGCCAATGCCGTTGCAATGGATGTTACACCGTCACCTGAATAACAGGCGGTCACGCATATTGATTTTTGGCCATTAAGTTCAGAAGCTAGATACAGTTGTTCTACTTCTGCTTGAATTGCTGAAATAGTCATTACAAAGCTCCTATTAGGACAATGGTTGTCGTTAGGCGAAGTATGTCTTCTAAGCCCACTCGAGCTTTTTCCATAAAGCTCTCGCGTCGATCTGGGATGTAAATAGTGTCACCGGCACGTAGCACTGGTAAGTTGTAGATGTTGGCCGTTTTGCTGAACTCAACAAGGTCGAAGGTACGAGCTTGGCCTTGGCAGCAAGACATGTTCACAATGGTAATTTTCTCTACATAAGCATTTTCAGTAGGGCCTGATGCCTCTGCCAAGATATCTAAAATCGTCATGTTGTCGTTGAACACATATCGACCCGGATTATTAATTGCGCCAAGCACACGAACTGTTTTTTCTTTTGGTGTGTCCAACCAATTTTTATCTTTTTCCGGGATATAAATAGTATCGCCGGCAGTTACGTTTGGTAGGATCGATTCATCACCAGTTTCGAAATAGAGAGATAAGTTTAATTTGCTCACTTTAGAGTAGGTCTTATCTCTGTGGGTTACGCGAATATTGTGAATGTCGGCGTCTTTCGTTGGTCCATCTGACGCTGACAATATGTCTAGAAAGTGCATGTCTTTTGTAAATCGGTACCGGCCTGGTGAACGAACTTGGCCAAACACATAAATTGATGCATCTGAGCTTTGACGCACCCATTGAGATTTGTTGTCTGAAGGGTCTTGAGGTAAGTCGTGTACGCGCACAATTGAGCCTGCACGGATGAAGGGCAGTTGGTCACGCGGAGCTCCAGTTTTAATAAATTCGTCTAAGTCGAAAACCACTAGCTTTCTACCTGTAACCACTTCTATTTTTGTGGTGTCGGCACGCAGTGTTGGCCCTCCAACATGAGCAAGTAAGCCCATGAAATCCATTTCATCTGACCATTCAATACGTCCCGGTCGAACAACTTCACCAATAACATTTACAGCTCTATCCGGCGAGATCTTTAGCCATGATTTCTCGTTCATGTCTGTTTTCTCTGGGACGAAAATCGCGTCTCCCGCTTTGATGCTAGGAGGGTTAGAATTAGGTAAACCTTCTGTGTATGCCGCTAAATCAAATTTAACTACTCTGCCGTCGGCTTTGAGTACGCGGATTTGTCTAGACTCCGCAAATCGGGTCGGGCCGCCAGCGTTCGCTAAGATATCCATAAACGTCGCACCTCTCTTACCTTCAAAGGCACCTGGAGAGGCTACTTCGCCCATTACGTAAACCATATTAGCACCAGACTTGATCTCTTCTTCTTGCTTGGGTACAAAAATCGTCGCGCCTGGACGCAAAATTGGAAGCAAACTTTCGTCACCAGAATCTAAGTAACGTTTAAGGTTGAATAGCGTTGGGGTGTTGTTTGAGATCACACGGATTTGCTCAACACTGGCATAACGAGTCACGCCGCCAGAACGCATTAATACGTCGACGAGGTCGGTGTTTTCTTTATAAGTGAATGAGCCCGGTGCGTTTACTTCACCAAACACTTTGATTGAATTACGAGAGTCAGCACTGTCACCGGAGTTAGCAAGCTTTGCAGCGTCAAACTCTTGCTCGATGTTACCGACTAATGGGGAAGCAGGTACAAACAGTGAATCCAATGATTGCAAAGCGGGGAGCGTTGATTCGTCACCTGAATCTAGGAAACGTTTGTAGTTGAATTCTATTTTATCAGCGCCTCGCTTAAGAATAAGCTTATCGAGTTGTGCCCCTGAACGTAAGCCGCCCGCAGCGTAAAGCGCCATTTGGATACTAGAACCCAATGCGAGTGTGTATTCGCCAGGTTGTTGTACATAACCTTGAACGTAAATAATGATTTGCTGTTCTTTTACGTATACGGAAGCGTTTGAAAGATCTTTATAAGCGGTAGCCAGTGATTCTAAAACGACCTTGTTAAGCTGCTCACTGTCATAACCTGCCACAAATACAGTACCCACTTCAGGAAGAGTAATACGGCCACGTTTATCAACTTGGAACCCAGTATTTAAGGTACTTTCTCCGGGTACGTTGACTTGGATAAGATCACCGACTTGAACCGCCTCTGAAAACTCGTCTCTTGCATTCACGATATTCGCAAAGCATAGCGATAGGGTGATGAAAAAAGCGATCAATGATTTCATAGCCCACCTCCCATTTTCTCGGCGTTTTTAGGTGAGATAACTTCTATGCTGACTCGACGGTTAGTTAAACGCGTACCGTCTGATTCGCCCTCAAAAAGAGGAACGGTTTCGCCGACAGAGACGGCTTTGATTCGTTGAGCACCCAAGCCAAAAATAGTCAGGTAGCGTTCGACTTGTTTAGCTCGTCCAAGTGCTAACTTGTCGTTATACTCTTCGGTCCCAGTCGCATCAGCATGACCTGTAACAACTAGGTCTAAAGACTTGTGTTCTTTGAGTAGCGCTGTCGCTTCGGCAAGTCTTCCCATATACTTGGGATTGACTTCAATAGAGTCTTCTGCGAATTGGTTATCAACATTAAGTAGGTCATACAACTGTTCGATAACCGACAGTTGTATTCTAAATTGATTTTCATTTTTTGGTGGCTCACAACGGGCTTGTGATGTCACGTAGTCTAGCTGGACTTCAAGTTCGTTTAGGCGTTTTCTTTGGATGACTAGGTCGTTGGCTGCATCTAGCAGTAAACCGCCTTGTAGTTCACGTGCAATACGATTTTGCTTTTCAATAGCTTGGACTACCGCAGCGGGAAAACACCAACGCGCACCTTCTTGGATTAACGCATCTAAATGAAGTTTTGCTAATTGCCAATCAAAACGTAAACCGTGTTCAGGGCCAAGTGGCTCATCAGGCATGACAGGAGAGAAGTCGGAATTCAAATAATTGATTGAATCATAACTTTCAGCGAGACCTCCTGTTCCTGACTCTGGGTAGCTAGTACACCCCAGAACCAGAGCAGACAGAGAGAGGGCTATGTAGTTTTTGAATAATTTCATGCCAACGTCCTTTGTTTTTATTTTTATAATTATTATTTTTGTTACTTCTAGCTTAGTGGATCATCATGAATTAGTAGGACTTTTTGAGTTTACCGGGATAGCGTGGCCTATTCGTAATAGGTTCATAATTTCAAGTGGCTGCCCGGTTACATTCTCAAGTCGCATGTTGCGTTCACGCTCGGTCAAGCGCTTAAACATGTAGACTATTGCACCAACACCAGACGAATCCAAAAACTCTACTTGACTAAAATCGACTTCGATTTCTTGATGGCCGTCGTTCGAAATTACATCATCAATGTCAGTTTGCGCATCACGACTGCCTGCTGCATCTAAATCACCGAAGATAGAAAGCGTTAGCGTCGTTGTATTCAAATCAATCTTACGTAGTTCCATAGCGTTATCTCCTTTAAAGTATGTATGAACAACTGCACTGAATGTGCCAACTTTTATGTTTTTATTTTTCAACAAGTTAACGCCATTCTTAATCTCTATCTCATATTGAGAAAGGTCGTTTCTCAATATGAGAACTAAAATTGGATGTACTTTTGAGACCTACAAGCCATTAATTTTGTGAATGAAAACTAAAGATGAATAAGGTTGGTGTGTGGGTCGCATCTTCTGGCATAGATTGTCTATCTGTACGTTGAAACGCTTAGGATTAAGGGAGTTATTAATACGGAGCAAGTGATGAGACTAACCAAACTGGCTATAGCAACTCTATGGGCGTGTTCGCTTTCTTCTCATTCATCCTATTTACCTCCGGATCACTTGGTGCTGGCAAACACATATAAACAAGGCATTGATGTTTCTGAATACTGGAAGAGTGAGAAGCTCGATGGGATTAGGGCTCTGTGGGATGGTAAACATCTCTATACTCGTAATGGGAATCGCATTTATTCACCGAAGTGGTTTACGGAAAACTTGCCTAAGGTACATCTCGAAGGAGAGTTGTGGGCAGGAAGAGGCAAGTTTCACTTAGTTCAATCTACTGTTCTCGATCACACACCTAGTGATACAGCTTGGCGCCAAATAGACTTCATGCTGTTTGATATGCCAGGGGCTGCCGGAGATTATCAAAAGCGCTATTACAATATTTTGCACTGGGTCAGTATGATTGGTGAACCTCATGTCAGTTACATAGAGCATTTCTCTATTCATAGTGAAGATGCACTGTTCCATCAGTTAGATAATATCGACGAACGTAATGGCGAAGGTTTGATGCTAAGAAAGATCACAAGCCGTTATCAAGCAGGGCGAAGTAATGACCTGTTAAAGCTTAAAAGGCATCATGATGCTGAAGCTACGGTTATTGGCTATAAAGGCGGGACAGGAAAGTATAAAGGAATGATGGGCTCTATATTGGTCCACACGGAGGAGGGGATTGAGTTCTATATTGGTAGCGGGTTCAGTGACGAAATGAGACTCGCACCACCTGAAATCGGCAGTCGTATTACGTTTCGCTACAATGGTTTTACTCAAAATGGGAAACCCAAGTTTGCGCGCTTTGTTAGAGAGAAAAGTGACTATTAAGACAAATACAATCTATCTGACCAGTAGTTAGTATGACTAAATAATACGCCCGCCAATAAACGAAAAAGAGCCCTGAAGATCAGCGCTCTTTTTCGTATTCGATATCAGACACACCGGTTTAACGAGTACGAATCTAGCGAGAACTAAATTCTAACTGTACGTCGTCGTCCTGCTTGTGCATCCAGTGTAAGCGCATACCCAGCATAATCGCTGCTGACGTTAGACCAACAATGAAACCAATCCAGAAGCCGTGCGCGCCCATAGGTTCAACAATCCAATCTTTCATTCCTAAGATGTAGCCGATAGGAAGGCCAAGCAACCAGTAAGCAACAAAGGTAATGTTGAAGATTGAACGCATATCTTTGTAGCCACGCAGAGCACCTGCAGCGATAACTTGGATGGCGTCGGTGCATTGATAAACCGCCGCGAATAAAAGCAATTGCATTGCAACAGTAATTACCGCCGTGTTCTCTGTATAGAGCAATGAAACTTGCTCTCTGAACAATACAGTTAATGCAGCTGTCATTAAGGCTGTGACCAAGCCAACAATGATACCAACGTGTGTCGCAATCTTCGCGCCTTCGGTGTTGTTTTCGCCTAACTTATGGCCAACACGAATACTCACAGCAGCACCGATACTCATTGGAATCATGAAAACCAGCGAAGAGAAGTTGATCGCGACTTGGTGCGCAGCAACAATCAATGAACCTAATGGGGCAACCAACAGAGAAACCACCGCAAACAGAGTTACCTCGAAGAAGATAGCGGCCGCTACTGGGAAGCCAAGTCTAAACAGACGAATTTGTGCTTTGAGCTGAGGCTTATGGAACGTACCGAAGATATTGATTTTCGCCAAACGCTTTGATGTTAAAACGTAAGCAAACAGCAGTGCAAACATCACCCAGTAGACAATAGCCGTTGCCACGCCACAGCCAACACCGCCCAGAGCAGGAGCACCAAGTTTTCCGTATACGAACATCCAGTTAAGCGGGATGTTTAATAGCAAGCCAATAAAACCAATCACCATCGCAGGCTTAGTTAAAGACATACCATCAGTAAAGCTTCTCAATGTTTGGAACAACAAGAATGCAGGGACAGCAAACATCACCGCATTCATATAGCCGATGGTCTTTTCTGCCATGAGGTGTTCAATGTCCATCCACTCCAATATCAATTGCGTCTGGAACAGTACGCCAATGATAGGAAGGGAGATGATGAGCGCTAAAAACGCACCTTGTTGAATCTCAAATGGTATTTTTACTTGTCGACCAGAACCGTTTAGTTGTGCAACGACGGGAACCAACGCCATCAATAAACCAACACCAAATAATATTGATGGTAGCCAGATACTTGCTGCAATTGAAACCGCCGCCATATCGATAGCGCTGACGCCACCGGCCATTACGGTATCAACAAAACCCATTCCAGTTTGTGCAACGGATGCGATCAATACTGGGGTCGCAAGTTTGATTAGATTCGAGGATTCTTCTTTGTAACGATGCACAAACAACTCCAAATAAGAGGGAAAATTAGAATAATAGTGTAGGAAAGGACATTCTGAAGGAATCAGAGACAATGCTCTTAAGCTTCCACTGGACGAATCATAAAGAAATGTCACAATAACTGCTATGAAAAACTGTTATTAGGGCGTGTTGATCTTTCGAGCTGATTTTTGCAGCGAGTTGCTGGGTATTTATA
>NZ_JBGONY010000058.1:0-30311 GCF_041439375.1 Vibrio crassostreae
TCGAGCCCGAGTGTTCTTTGGATTATAAATTCATCAAAGTATGCTCGCGCCCTGGGCCCGACCCAGAGATATACATACCCGGAAATTTCACTTCCATATTCTCAGGAATAATTTCTAGCGCATGAAAAGGGCTGGAGTAAATCATCAGACCAATATAAATCGCGTATTTGAATAGAACACTCATAGTAAAAGCGGCTGCTTTATAGCAGCCACAATATTACACTGGTTTCATTTAATTACTGGTAAGTAACATCTACTGCAACGTTAGCAGTATATGTACCAGCAACTAATGTCGCACTTGAAGTACGTGCAGTACCACCAATATTAAGAGCCGCAGTACCACCGGTAAGAGTAATAGCGTTATTAAAGTCGAATTCAGCTGCAATCGTATTTACGCCGTTAACCAAGTTAGTATCAGAAATACTTACTGTTACTGCATCACCAGATTCTCCAGAAAGAGTAAATGCCGCAGCTCCAGCATCACCTTGAGCGATAACAACGTCCGTTGTGTTGTCTGAAGTGATGATACCGAAGTCAAGATCACTTGTTTTTGTCATTGTAATTGCTTGTTTTACTTCTAGTGTTGCATCAAAAGTGTCACTCACAGCGAAAACGTTCGCTGAAGAGATAGAAAGTGCAGATACAGCAACAACCTTAAAGACTTTGTTCATTTCTTTAATCCTTTATATAAAATCGGCTTTATTATTAGGGTTACCTAATAGTCAATCAAAGTTAACAATTAAGTAACAACAATCCTATTTAGAAAATATATATATTGACACTTATTTATAAAGAAATGAGGCGCAGTGAGAATAAGATCACGCAAATTGATATAAATAACACTAACAATAATAATGGTATTGAATCATTTTCACCAGTTATATATAAAACTGGTTTTACACTTAATTCCTTTATTTTTGTACGTAATTATTCTTATAAAAAGACCTTAATTAAAGTAGCTCTAAAATAAAGAGAAAGAATAAAGGACAAGAATAAACCCTTATTATATTCAGGTTAATTGCTATATAGATCACCGTGTTGCAATACAGTCTCAGAAGTGAAACACGCTGACAATTAAAATAAATTGTAATAAAAATGAAATATTAGAGTTTCATTTTTATCAAATTCAAACACAGATTATAGAAAGTATTAAAAATGAGACAGACATAACGCTCCAGTTAAATTAACCCCGACAATCAAAAACACCAAAAAAACACCAAAAAAACAATTAAATCTAAGGGGATTGTATTACGAAAAACACCTTGATTGGACAGAGCCTAGACAGGCAAGTGAAGCAGTTTAAACATCTGCGCTGCGGTTTAGACACAAGTACAGCAGATTAACCACCAGTCAAAAAACAACGAGATGTTTCTAATCACACAGCTTTAGAGTAAAAGACAAACAAACTCATTCGCGGTAAACCTGAAACCCGACTCATCGCCTTACAACAGCTAAGGTGAAAAGATAGGTAAAAAAGAGGTACACAGGCAGAATTGTGACCAGAGAAAAGCCACAATTGGATTCAAAACCTTCCCTACCGACTCGATTGAATAGTAAAGCACCGTTTTCCGGCAATTTATTTGTGATCTGGGTTGCACGCGTACCGCATACTATCAGATACTGAACAAAACTAACCTTCAGCCACAGTAAACGTTCCGCGCTTGCTGTTCAGGAAATTCAATGAGTTCAGATAATCAGCCGACCTACTTCTTTTTCGATTACGAAACGTGGGGCGTTAGCCCAGCAAAAGACCGTCCGAGTCAATTTGCGGGTGTTCGTACCGACCAAGATTTCAATGTTATTGGAGAGCCTCTGGTTATCTATTGCCAACCTCCCGCTGATTACCTCCCTGCGCCTGAAGCTGCACTGATCACCCGCATCACACCACAAAAGGCGGCTTCACAAGGTCTTCCTGAACCAGAGTTTATCGCTAAGATCCATGCTGAGTTGGCGAAACCAAACACCACAAGCCTTGGCTACAACAGTATTCGATTCGATGATGAAGTAACGCGTTACACCTGTTACCGAAACTTCATCGACCCATATGCGTGGAGTTGGCAGAACGGCAACTCGCGTTGGGATCTGTTAGATGTAATGCGCGCTGTTCACGCACTGCGCCCTGAAGGCATTGTTTGGCCAGAGAACGAAGAAGGTTATCCAAGCTTCAAACTGGAACACCTATCTGTGGCAAACGGCATTGAACATGAGAACGCGCACGATGCGATGGCCGATGTTATTGCGACCATCGAGTTAGCGAAGAAGCTGAAAGCTGCACAACCTAAGATGTTCGATTACCTCTACAACATGCGTCATAAGCGTAAGCTGAATGACCTGGTTGATATTGTAAACATGACACCATTGATGCACGTTTCGGGCATGTTTGGCCGTGACTGCAACTACACAAGTTGGATTGTGCCTATGGCTTGGCACCCAACCAATCAAAATGCCGTTATCGTGGTTGATTTAGCCAAAGACCCAAGCCCACTGTTAGAACTGGACGCTGATGAACTCAGAGACAAACTCTACACCAAACGCAGTGAACTGGGTGAAGACGAGCTACCCGTACCAATCAAATTGGTTCAACTGAACAAGTGCCCTATTCTTGCTCCAGCCAAAACGCTGACGGCTGAAAATGCCGAAACCATCGGTATTGATCGCCAACAATGCTTGAAGAACTTGGCACTGCTGCGCGAACACCCAGAGATCCGCGAAAAACTGATCGGCCTGTACTCACAAGAGCGAGAGTACGAAAAGAGTGATGATGTTGATACACACCTTTACGACGGTTTCTTTTCTCCTGCTGATAAAACAGCGATGAACATCATCCGCGAAACTGACCCAAATAACTTGGCAGCTTTAGATATCACCTTCGGTGATGAACGAATTAAACCGTTACTGTTCCGTTACCGTGCTCGTCATTTCCCATGGACGCTCGACGAAGCTGAGCAATTGAAATGGGCGAACCATTGTCGTGAGTTTTATGAGAGCCGTTTAGAAGAGTACATGCTCAACCTTGAAAACCTCGCGCATGAACATGAAAGCGACGAGAAGAAAATGGCTATCTTGAAGGCGGTTTATCAATACGTAGAAAAGTTAGCTAGCTAATTCCACTATCAAGAGACGTAACACTTTGAAAGAAAGATTGATCCAACTGGTTTACTGCTTAATCTCCTTCACCTTAATCATAGGTGCTCTTACAGCAGGTAACGCGTTACAGCACTTTTTGGATACCTCAATCCCAGGCAGTATTTTTGGCATGTTGATTCTGTTTGCCGCCATGGTGATTGGTATTGTTCCTTCGCACTGGGTACAACCCGGTGCAAGCTTGATTATCCGCCTAATGATCTTACTGTTTGTTCCGATCAGTGTTGGGTTGATGGATCACTTCGACATGCTCATCGCGAACGCATTGCCAATTATGGCGAGCGCCGTTGGTGGCACGTTGCTGGTGTTGGTGTCCTTATCATGGTTTTTAGACCGCTTGCTTTCGAGAGGTAACTGATCATGTGGATTCTACTCACCATCGTGGTATTCCTGTTTGCTCGCTGGGTAAGTCAAAAAGTAAACTCGCCGCTTTGTAATCCCCTGCTTATCAGCATTGGTATCATCATTCCGATACTCACGTTCTTTAGAGTACCGTTTGAGACTTACTATGCCGACAACACCTGGATTACCTACATGCTTCAGCCTGCGGTTGTTGCACTTGCTTACCCGCTTTATGAACAGCTACCTCAAATCAGAGCCAACTGGCGCATCATCACCTTTGCTTGCACGCTAGGCAGTGTGATGTCGATGACAACGACAGCATTAATCGCAGTGGCTTTTAAAGCGGACTTAACTTTGATTGCGAGTTTATTAGGTAAGTCAGTCACCACACCAATTGCGATGGAAGTATCGAGCCATTTAGGTGGTGAAGCAGCGATTGCGGCAATACTGGTATTGATTGTTGGTCTGTTTGGGGCAATTTTTGCTTACCCAATCTACAATCTCATTGGTATTAAGAGCCCTATCGCGCGTGGTTTAACCATGGGTACTGTGTCTCACGCTTTAGGCACGGCAACCTGTGCTGAAAAGAATCAGGAAGATGCTGCATTCAGTTCGTTGGCATTGGTTCTTTGTGGGGTTATCACCTCAATCATTGCACCGAGTATATTTTCGCTCGTGGTTTGGTTCTATTCTTAACCACTTTGATTACAGTTTATACGCGCTCTAATAGATGAGTTGGTAAATAGCTAAACTCACTGGTTCGCGACTTTTAGGCGTTACAGATATCAATAAGCCCAAGCATAACCTGATTATTTCAGTGATAGCTTGGGCTTTTTTCTCTCATTTATTCATCAATACGTGACAAACCAAACTCAATTTCAAGCAATAAGTGCGATATCAATGGTAGTTTTTACTCTTGCAATCGATTTCATCTGTGACCTCACTCTAATTATGCAAACCAATGTAACAACAACAACGCAGTAGTGACAAAGGTCACAGAAAATTCCTGAGCATTGCATAGAATTAAAGCCTAAGGTCAATTAAGGATTCAACATGAACAGTCGTATTACCCTGGCGCTGGAAAGTGCTCCAACAGCAATCAAAGCACTTTTGAGTGACATCGTATTAGCAGACAACTTTGACGCGACATTGTCTCCAGAACAATTTGCTAGCCTACTGCAAGCAAGTGGTTTAGCGGATGACGAGCTACGTATTGCGCTACTTCCTTTTGCCGCAGCCTATTCTTACGCTCCGTTATCTGACTTTTATGTTGGTGCAATCGTGCGTGGTTTGTCTGGCACTCTGTATTTTGGTGCAAACCTTGAAATCGCTGGTGCTCAACTTGGCCAAACAGTACACGCTGAGCAATCTGCAATCAGCCACGCTTGGATGAAAGGCGAACAAGGTATCTCTGATATCACCATCAACTTCAGCCCTTGTGGTCACTGTCGTCAATTCATGAACGAACTGACCACAGCGAAAGAGCTTAAGGTTCAGCTTCCGCAACGTGATGAAATGTCTCTACAAGAATACCTGCCAGACTCGTTCGGCCCTGCCGATTTAGGTGTGACGACTGGCCTAATGACTAAGCTTGATCATAAACACACGACTGAAGAAACAACGCCTATTGTTGTAGAAGCGCTAGCAGCACTAAACCGCAGCCATGCTCCTTACACCAAAAACCTAAGTGGTGTTTCACTGCAATTGACGTCGGGTGAGGTTTTCACCGGTGCTTACGCTGAAAACGCAGCGTTCAACCCGAGCTTACCTCCTCTACAAGTGGCGTTGATTCAACTTAAACTGGCTGGCTTCGATTTTGAACAGATTGAAAGTGCAGCATTGGTTGAAATTGCCGAAGGTAGCATCAGTCACCTAGCGGATACGCAATCTACATTAGAAGCGATTAATCCCGACATTCCAGTGACTTACTTAGCAATCTAAGTACATCTAATTAACAAAATTTTAAATAAGCAGCCCTATTTAACGGGGCTGCTTTTTTTATACCTGTAATTAACGCAACAACTTGCGCAAACGTTTGCTTTTATCATTGAAATAAGTATGATCACCCCGTTTTCAATCAATCGCTCAAAAGATCGGAAGGAATTTCTATGTTTGGTACTGCTACTCGTGAAAATGCTACTCGTGTACTTCTATTAGGTTCAGGTGAACTCGGCAAAGAAGTTGCTATCGAGTGCCAACGTTTAGGCTTGGAAGTTATTGCATGTGACCGTTACGCAGACGCACCCGCAATGCAAGTTGCACATCGTAGTCATGTATTAGACATGTTAGACGGCGATGCACTGCAAGCAGTCATTGAACTTGAAAAACCAGATTATGTGGTTCCTGAAATTGAAGCTATTGCCACCAGCAAGTTGGTAGAGCTAGAAGCACAAGGCTTAAATGTCGTTCCCACTGCAAATGCGACTAAGCTAACGATGAACCGCGAAGGTATCCGTCGCCTAGCTGCAGAAGAGCTAAAGCTGAGCACTTCTCCTTACCGCTTTGCAGACACCTTTGAAGACTTCGCTGCCGCTGTTGAATTCGTGGGCATGCCTTGCGTTGTTAAACCAGTAATGAGCTCTTCAGGTAAAGGTCAAAGCGTTATCAAAACAGAAGAAGACATTCAGAAGTCTTGGGACTACGCACAAGAAGGCGGTCGTACTGGCGCAGGTCGTGTGATCGTTGAAGGCTTCATCGACTTTGATTACGAGATCACCCTTCTAACCGTTCGCGCAGTCGACGGTGTTCACTTCTGTGCGCCTATCGGTCACCGCCAAGAAGACGGAGATTACCGTGAATCATGGCAGCCACAAGTGATGTCAGACAATGCACTTAAAGCCGCGCAATACACGGCTGAACAAGTGGTTAACGCACTAGGTGGTCACGGTATCTTTGGTGTCGAGCTGTTTGTTAAAGGCGATCACGTTATCTTCAATGAAGTATCCCCTCGCCCACACGATACTGGCTTAGTGACATTGATGTCTCAAGACTCATCTGAATTCGCACTGCACGTACGCGCCTTTACCGGTATGCCTATCAAATCCATCACGCAATACGGCCCATGTGCATCAGCGGTTATTCTTGGTCAAGGCACTTCAACCAACATTCGTTTTGAAGGTCTTACAGAGGCGCTAGACGCACCACAGACGCAAGTTCGCTTGTTTGGTAAACCTGATATCGATGGTCGCCGTCGTCTAGGTGTGGCGCTTACTCGTCGCAACAGCACTGAGACTGCGATTGAAGATGCAATTGAGAGTGCTTCTAAAGTAAAAGTAATTTACTAGCTGCTAATTACTATTTTCTAGCTAATGACTACTAATTAGTAACGACTAACTCAGATCTGAACCATTACGTTCTCGCATCTGAACAATCACGACTTCAAATCTGAACAACAAAAAGACGGGCTATCGAGCCCGTCTTTTTGTTGGTGTTATCTTTTTTATTGAAGCGGTCTTTTCGCTAGAGAGCTCACTGCGCTTAAGCGTCTGACTCAATCAAGTACACTTCTTCACTAAATCGAGACAAGCCTTTTTTGGCAATCTTCGGATGTTCATCGTCTGCAATATCTTGATTCAACAATGTGATTTTGTATCCCGAGAACAACTGATCAATCTCTAGTTTAGGTACGCTAAACGGAGGCCCTGCCATCTCGTTTTGGTCGTAATCTAGAGTCACCAGAAGGATCTTACCACCCGGTTTCAGCAGTTGTTTCAAACGCTCTACATACTGCACTCGCATCTCTTCAGGCAATGCGACTAAAGACGCGCGATCATAAATGGTATCGACAGGCTGGATTGGCGCTGAGAAGTAGTCGCCCGTGTAGATGTTCAGTTCATCGAATTGATACAGCTCGTGCTGACCACTGATTTGAGTCACAGTCGGGGTGTAAAGGTGCTCTGCAAAAAATGCGCGAACCGCAATCTGGCTGAGTTCGACACCTTGCACATCACAATGCTTTGTCGCCAACCAAATCAAATCTTCACTCTTACCACAAAGTGGAACAAACACACTCTTCTCGTAGCTAGGTTCAGTCTTTTCCCAAAATTTAATCAGAAGTGGGTTTACATCTTCAAGGTGGAAACCAATTTGGTTGGCTGCCCATTTATTGTGCCAAAATTCAGGATTATTCATCTTTCGTTCATGTTAAACAGTCATAATGCAAGGGTACAGTATAGAGAGGTAAGAGCAACCTTAGCTTGGTTTAAACTACCACATTGGTTTCGATGAAATCAGAAACTGGCTAAGTTCAAAGTTCTAATAATTGCGGAACTAACGGTTGGATTATTTGTCTATATCTTCACATTTTAAAGCAATATTAAACGTTAGAGTTGGTTTCTGTCTTAGCTAGCCCCATTTAATATGTAGTGAGTTTAGTTAAGCTGTTTTTACTCTTGTGCGTTACTGGTTACCCCTTTTGACTACCCGTTTTTGTAACCTTGTATTTTGGAGTTTGAATGAGTGTATTTCTCCGTACGACGGCCCTAATGCTATTGGTATTGAGCCGAGCGCCTGCATTCGCAGCAGCACCTGTTTCAACAAGTTCGACTGATCAAACGCGCACTCCTGCGCAAAACCAAGTTTCATCAAACGTATTCCGTCATAGTTTGAGCGGCCTTTACGGCATCAAAGCCTTCGACTCACGCCCGACTCAGCCTTACACCGACTTCGATATTCTGTACAGCAAAGCGCATCAAGGCCAAGCTGAACTAGAAACTATCTGTAAAAGTACTGCCCTACTCACTAATTCTGAAGCGCTATTTGCTGGCGTTAAATCTCAAGCTCGTGCAGAAGAAAAAATCGCCCTTGAGCTTGATGGTGATGTGACAAAAATTACCGACTTAGCCCGTGCAACTATCATCGCGAATGATGTCGAGAGCTTGGTTGAAGTTTACGAAGCGCTAAGCCGTGAAGCAGATGTTGTTAAGCTGAAAAACAAGTTTAAATCGCCAGCTGACTCTGGTTACCGTGACCTTAACTTGTTGGTTCGCTTGCCTAAAACCAACATCATTGCAGAGGTTCAACTTCACTTAAAAGCGATTGCTGATGTGAAAAGTGGCCCTGAACACGAGCTGTACGAAATTATCCAAGGTATTGAACGTCACGCAATTGCAGAACATCGCCCAATCAACGATATCGAAGCGGCGCAAATCAATAGCCTAAGACGCCAATCTTTAGAGCTTTACCAACAAGCATGGCAACCTTACATTACCACGCACATCAAAGCGGCTTAACGCGAACCTTACCGCTACTACAAAACAAAAACGAACAAGGGCTGCTCTCGCAGCCCTTTTTAATTTCAGCGTATCTCTTATCAATCATAAGCGAACGCTATTTGTGATAGTACTCCTGAGAGCGTTCATACAAGTCCAACCGCTTTAAGGTGCTATAGAAAACAGCGACATCCTGTAAATCCTTATCAGATAGAGACTTCACGACTGACTGCATGTATAAGTCCTGACGTACATCACTTTTAAAATCACGCAATTGTTTAAGGATGTAGCTGGATTTCTGCCCCTTAATATTCGGGTAAGACTGCACGAAAGGGATGATCTTATCACCGTGACACTGGCTACATAGGTTGTTAACGAGCTTTTCTCCTGCCGTCAAGCTTGGTATGTAAGGTACTGTTTTGTCACTTTGTATTGTCAGTTTTGGCGAAACCTTTTCCACCGTTGCAGTGTTTTCGTCAGTACATGCGGAGAGTGACATTACAGCAAATAGAGCGGTGTATTTAAATTCAATTAGAATTAACTACCGTTCAGGAGAACTGAACGATGATTAGAGATTGTGCGAGATGCGAGAAGTGATAAAAAAATTGAAAACGAGTGGCAAGAATAAATACTGTGATACAAACAAAAAGACCACGCTAGGCGTGGTCTATTGCTTGGCTACTTCTCGATTTTAATATTTTCGACACGGGCCTTTAGTTTTTGTCCCGGTCTAAAAGTAACAACACGTCGAGCAGAAATTGGAATGTCTTCACCAGTTTTCGGGTTACGACCAGGTCGCTCGTTTTTCTCGCGAAGATCAAAGTTACCAAAACCAGACAGTTTTACCTGTTCGCCATTTTCAAGCGCTTTACGAACTTCTTCGAAAAACACTTCAACCGTTTCCTTGGCATCCCGCTTGCTGTATCCGAGTGTCTCAAACAGGTTCTCAGCCAAATCGGCCTTCGTGAGTGCCATAAAACTTTCCTCAAAGCTATGTTAATCATTGCTACTATCGCCAGTAGCGCCAAAGCATTTACCCTATTCAATCAATGAGATAAGGTCGTTTACAAGGAAAGTGTATGCCAAGCTTCTGATTTTCGCCAACTTTTTTATCTCAACTATTTAATTATTCTTTCAAATCAGAAAGATAACGCGCTTGTAAATTTACATATATAGCTAAAAAACATCTATTCCCAAGCCACCAATCAGAGTTAAACTCCAAAATAAGACAATAAATAAGAATTAAAAACTTTAACGATATAAATAATAAATTTTGAGACTTTTCTCCGATACTCAATAAAATCAGCCACTTGATTTGATATTGAACTCAACAGAGGTTACTAAATGATCAGTATTAAATATGAGATTTGTATCATTTCAGAATTTAATTCGAATCGGTCAATGCTATCACTGATTGTGTACTGACTTTTACTGCGATTCATCTGTATTCTAATCCCGTCAATCTCCCTCTTTAGTGACGCTCTGCAGCAAAGTAAATTTCACAGCGCTAGGTTGATATGTTATAACATATCAATCGAGAGGGATTTTAGTACTTAAAATGAAAGATATTGAAGCGATCATTAAGCACGTCAAACAAGGGTGTAGAGACAATGGAAAGCAGTTCACCGCCAAAAGGCTGCTGATACTGCGTGCGTTGGCACATGCCGATAAAGCGCTGTCTGCCTACGAGTTAGTCGACTATTGCAAAGAGCATTTTGATCAACATGTTCAAGCGATGTCGGTCTACCGAGTCTTGGATTTTTTAGAACCACACCACCTAGCACACAAGATTAAGGTATCAAATAAATACATACTTTGTGACCACATCCTTTGTGAGCACGAACATGGCATCCCACAATTTTTGATTTGTTCTAAGTGCGACAAGATAAGTGAACAAACCATCAACCCTTCTATTATTCGCGATCTTAAATCTCACGCGAAACAACAAGGATTCACCGTCACAAGCCCTCAGTTAGAGATCAGCTGTGTTTGTGATGAGTGTGCTAAGCCCGAAGTGAATGCGTCCTGCTAAGAATACCTACATCTAATAACTAGATTCCAATCGTATTAGCCTAATTAACAAGGAGAAAGTGAAACGCTATGCCCGCAACGCTCATTAAAAATGCCTACGTGGTCAATGAAGGTACCGTTACCGAGACAGATGTATTAATTGTCGACCAACGAATTGAAAAGGTTGCAAGCAATATACAGCCCAATTCAAATTGCGAAGTCATTGAAGCAAAAGGTTGCTACCTCATCCCGGGGATGATTGACGATCAAGTCCATTTTTGCGAGCCCGGGTTAACCCACAAAGGCTCAATCGCTACAGAGTCTCGTGCTGCTGTCGCCGGTGGTATTACAAGCTACATGGAAATGCCAAACGTAAACCCTGCTACTACGACCATTGAGGCCTTAGAGAAAAAATTTGATATCGCAGCACAGAGTTCACTGGCTAACTACTCTTTTTACCTAGGTGCAACTGAAGACAACCTAGAGCAAATCAAGCAGCTCGACCCGACCAAACACTGTGGCGTAAAGGTATTTATGGGTGCTTCAACGGGTAACCTGTTGGTTGAAGAGCCTCAAGCACTCGATGCCATATTCCGTGATTCTCCCGTCCTGATTGTCACCCATTGTGAAAGCGGGCCTGTTATCGCTAAAAACCAAGAGCAATTAAGAAAAGAGAAAGCAGTTTTCACGATTGAAGACCACCCTATTCTAAGAGATGACAGAGCCTGCTATGCCTCTTCTTCTTATGCTGTTGAGCTCGCTAAAAAGCACAATAGCCAGCTTCATGTATTGCATATCACTACAGAGAAAGAGTTGGCACTATTTGATAAAGGGCCAATCGAAGGCAAGCGCATAACCGCTGAAGCGTGTGTTCATCACCTTTGGTTCAGTAATGAGGATTACCCAAGATTAGAGAACCAAATCAAATGCAACCCAGCCATCAAATTTCCAAGCGATCGAGAAGCACTACTTGCCGCCCTTAGCACCAATCAAATAGACATCATCGCCACAGACCATGCTCCTCACACATGGGAAGAAAAACAAGTTCCTTATGAGCAAGCGCCTGCCGGTTTACCCCTTGTACAACACGCCCTCTTGACTCTGTTTGACCACGTACATGCCGAAACCATGACCGTAGAACAAGTCGTAGAGAAAACAGCACATAACCCATCCATTCGTTATGCGATACAAGAGCGCGGTTATATTCGTGAAGGCTACTTCGCAGACTTAGTACTCGTCGACCCACAAGCATCAACATTAGTTGATGAGGAAAACAACCTTTATCAATGTGCTTGGTCTCCATTCACTGGTCACGAGTTCTCTTCCCAGATCAAACATACTTGGGTAAATGGCACCAAGGTTTATAGCAATGCAGATTCGAGCTTGATCCAAGATACAAATCACTCTCCAGCAATGAGGCTGTCATTCGAGCGCTAGTTCAGCAGTTATTACCATCAATAAAAAGAAATCAATATGTTAAGAAGAAACCCTAACGGTCATATGCCAAACGTATCGGAAACCGCCTTCATTGATCCAACAGCTATTATTTGTGGCAAGGTCATCATTGAAGATAACGTGTTCATTGGTCCTTATGCCGTGATACGTGCCGATGAGGTTAATGAACACGGTGACATGGAAGCCATTGTGATTAAGCGCGACACCAATATTCAAGATGGTGTGGTTATCCATTCAAAGGCCGGTGCTGCGGTAACCATAGGAGAACGCTCCTCTATCGCTCACCGCTCCATTATCCATGGGCCTTGTGAAGTCAGTGACGATGTCTTTATCGGCTTCAACTCTGTCGTTTTCAATGCCGTCATTTGTAAAGGTTGCGTGATTCGTCATAACTGCGTGGTGGACGGACTCGACCTTCCTGAGAATTTTCATGTACCACCGATGACCAACATAGGTTCAGGCTTTGATCTAAACAGCATTTCAAAAGTACAACCAGAATACTCGGCGTTTTCAGAATCGGTTGTCTCTGCCAACCATACTCTTGTTCAAGGCTATAGAAGGATTGCTAATGAACTCTAATAAATCCCCCTTGCTTGGGATTCCGACCAACATTATTACTGGGTTTCTCGGAGTAGGAAAAACCTCTGCGATTCTTAACTTAATGAAGCACAAACCAGCCGATGAGAATTGGGCTATTTTGGTGAATGAGTTTGGTGAAATTGGCGTTGATGGAAGTTTATTCGAAGGCAATCAAACCAAACAACAGCAAGTTTTTATTCGCGAAGTACCCGGTGGCTGCATGTGCTGTGCAGCAGGGCTACCCATGCAAATAGCACTCAATCAGTTGCTTTCTGAGGCGAAGCCAGACCGCTTACTGATTGAGCCTACTGGCCTTGGCCACCCAAAAGAAGTGTTAGAAGTATTATCTTCTGAACATTATCGCAAAGTGCTGTCACTGCAGAAAAACATTACTTTGGTTGATGCCCGAAAGCTCTCTGACACGCGCTATTCTGAACACGATACTTTCAATCAGCAAATCACCATTGCCGATACCATTGTGGGTAATAAAGTCGATCTCTACAAAAGTGGCGATGCAGAACAACTGGCTGAGTACGTCGCACAGGTTTGTCACCCGGACACCAAACTCATATTTGCTCATCTCGGTAAGATCCCTTACGACGAGTTTGATGGACACACCAACTTTTACCTCCATCAAACTCATGATCACCATCACCACCACGCTCATAAACAAGAGAAACCGCTCGCTTCTGAATTGCCGATGCCAGAAACCGGCATGATAAAGGCTAGTAATCACGGTGAAGGGTTTGAAAGTGTTGGTTGGCGATTCTCAGCAGACAAGTTATTTGATCGTCAGCAACTGCTTAAGGTGTTGGTTGGACTCAAAGCTGAACGGATGAAAGCGGTGTTCATTACTCAAAGCGGTATCTTTGGTTACAACCTGACAGAAGATGGTCTAACAGAGTGTGAGTTGGATGAGTGCATTGAAACCAGGATTGAAGTGATCGGGCACCAAATAGATGAAGGCCTAGAGGGGCAATTGCTTGAGTGTATGGTTACTTGATTGCTTAGTTAATAGAGTTCTTAATTAATTGAGAGCTAGTTAATGAAGTGCAGTTAATTGATTCTTTAGATAACTTCACTTCTTCGACATAAAATAAGACCTCGCAAGTGCGAAGTCCTATTTGTTATTCAAAGCATTTGCACTCTATCCGTTTTATTGAATGCAGGCCGCTTATCAATCACTTTTGTTTTGCGAGTTTCGTTGTAGCGTGGGTATTCGATGCCTTAGCAGGCTTCACAATCAAGCCGATACCAACTAGAAACAATACAGATGCAACAACTTGAGCAACTGACAGCACCTCGTCATACATAAAGTAACCACTGATCAATGCAAAGATTGGCACGAGCAAGGTTAACGGTGCGGTAGTGCTTAAAGGGTATTGGATTAGTAATTTGTTCCACACCCAATAACCAAACAGCGTAGTTGGGTAAGCCTGAAAAAGCACTGCAATCGTCGTGTTCCAATCCCATTGTTCTATGCCCTGCCAGATAATTTGGTCACCGTGTAACATGACGGCAAACAACACTAATGGAACTGGCGCAAACAACATTCCCCACACGTTAAACGCAAAAGCTTGAGTGGTTTTGGATGCCTTCACAATCACGCCCATCAAGGTCCAACTGCACGCCGCAATCATAATCAATATCACGCCGTTAACGGTGACATTACCTGTTGCCGCTGATACCAATACTGCTAAGGCACACATGGCTAACATCGCTCCCATTAATTTGCGCATAGAAGCACTCTCCTTGAACACCCATACGCCAACTGCCATGCCGATTAATACGTTGGTTGACAGTAATACCGATGAAAGCCCAGAAGATAACCCAGCAGTGATCGACCATGAAGCCATACCCCAGATACCGACACCGAACACAAAGCCGTAACTGACTAAATAACACCAAGCGACATTCGGTCTTGCCACAAAAAATATCACCGGAATAACCGCTAACGAGAAACGCGCGGCGGTTGCCAACAAAGGATGAACATTGGTTACGCCCATTTTGATCATCGAGAAATTGAATCCCCAAATTGCCATCACAAATACCGCTAACAACAAATCATTTCTTTTCATACTCACCCCTCCTTTGTTTTAAAAGAGTATCCCTTGAACAATAAAACCAGTACAGATACAATTTTTACAATAAAAACCAGTACAGTTAATAACGGTCGTGATAATGAGCATCTACAGAAAGCTAGCCAATCAGTTTATCGATGAAATAGAAACAGGTAAAAGACCGGAAGGCGGACGCATGCCTTCACTTCGTCAATTGGCTAAGCAGCAGGCCATCAGCATGTCGACCGTGGTGAGCTGTTACCAAGAATTAGAATCGCAGGGTTGGATACACTCGCGACCGCAAGCTGGGTATTTTGTCTCGCCTCACAAGCCTATTCATTCAACGCCTGAGTGGGCACAGTTTGAGAGTAAGGTTTCCAGAGTTAAAGAAACGTCATCGGCTCACAACTCAATCAATGGGCCTTTAGGGGTTTCGAGCACCACCAATGATGAACAATCGATTGTTGAGCTAGAACGCAGTTTCCGCCGTTCAATCAAACGGATGGGAAGCAGACTCAACCATTACCCAGATACACAAGGTGAGCCGATGTTGCGACAAGCATTATCCACTCACTTTGCCAAGCTCGATGTGCACTTTTCACCTGAAGAGATGGTGATCACGGCTGGTTGTATGTCGGCGATTAAGGCTGCACTTGAATCGTGTACCAAAGAAGGCGACACCATTGCGATTAGCTCACCTTGTTTCAACGGCATTCTGGAGTTGCTCGGAAAGATGTCACGCCAAATCATCGAGATCCCATCTCTCAATGACGGTGTCGACTTACAACAACTGGAAAATCATTTGAAGAACAAACGAGTGGACGCCGCGATCTTCTGTACCTCTCATATGAACCCTCAGGGGATCAATATGTCAGCTAATCAAAAACAAAAACTTGCCGAGTTAGCTAATGATTACCAAGTGCCGATCATTGAGGATGATGTGTATCTAGAGCTCTCTTACACATCACACACACCACTGCCAGCGAAATACTATGATAAAGGCGGCTATGTACTGTGGTGCGGTTCGGTATCGAAAAGCCTATCACCGAGCTACCGTTTAGGTTGGTGCTTACCGGGAAGGTATATTAATGAATACAAAGCGCAGTTTTCTGCCGCGAGCTACGGCGTTGCCCTGCCTACTCAACTTGCCGTTGCTGACTTTATTGAATCTGGTCAATACGCTAAGCACGTCAGGAGAAGATGCTCTCAGATCTTGTCTTTGCGCCAACAATACCTAAGTTATTTGTCTCAGCACCTTCCTCAAGATGTGAAGATAAGTAACCCACAAGGTGGCATGGTGCTTTGGCTGCAAATCCCAAACTTAAACCAAGCAACCTTTGCTCAAGCAGTTGCCGACCAGAACATTGATATCAGGCTTGGACACCTGTTCAGCACTCTCGATCTTTACAGTAACTGCTTACGCATCAATATTGGGTATCCGTTAGAGGATGAAGCCAAGCAGCAATTGGATGCCTTAATCGAGCTTATCCATATTCACAGCTAACAGCACGTAGCACGTAGCACGTAGCACGTAGCCTTTCAAAATCCGCTTTTTTAAATGCCTTCGAATGCCGAATTCTAATAGCCTTTTGTCATAAAAAAGAAGGCTATTATTCCTATCTTAATTCGGGTAAAGCCCCCGAACCGTAAGGAAACCCACTTACCTCAAAACCCTTAAATGCTGAGTTTGCAAGCACCCACAAAATTATGCAACTTGGCTAATGACACATCACTTTTTATCGTCAATATACAGCGGTCAGCGCTGGCGTTTTCCTGTATTTGAAGAGAACTATTATGAGTGATAAAACAAAAAACAAACCACTACCTTCCTTTATCGAAGAACGCTTGAACTTCTATATTCAAGACCTGATTACCCAGAACCAAAGCCAAAAGCATTTGGTATTGGGTAAACGCCCCCAGCGCAATTCCGTTGTGATGCAGAGCAATGATTACTTAGCGCTGTCACACAACAAACAGATCCAACAAGCCCATCAAGCGGCGATCTGCGAGCACGATGACAACGTGGTGATGTCTGCCATTTTCTTACAAGATGATCAGTCTAAACCTGCGTTTGAAACTAAGCTTGCGAACTATGTTGGAATGGAGAGCTGTTTGCTTTCTCAATCGGGCTGGGCGGCCAATATTGGGCTATTGCAAACCATCTGCCCACCGGGCACACCTGTGTATATTGATTTCCTTGCACACATGTCGCTATGGGAAGGGATTCGGGCTGCCGGCGCAGTTGCCCATCCGTTTATGCATAACAATATGAATCACCTACGCAAACAGTTAGAGCGCCACGGCTCAGGTGTCATTGTTGTCGACTCGGTTTACAGCACAATAGGCACCATTGCCCCACTGCGCGACATCTACGAAATGGCGCAAGAGTTTGATTGTGCGGTCGTCGTTGATGAATCCCATTCACTGGGTACACATGGAGAGAATGGTGCAGGCTTAGTGCAAGCATTGGGGCTCACCAACCAAGTCGACTTCATCACCGTTAGCTTGGCAAAAACCTTTGCTTATCGCGCTGGGGCAATCCTTGGCCCTAAACAACTGTCTAAAACCTTGCCGTTTGTGGCGTACCCTGCGATTTTTAGCTCAACAGTGTTACCACAAGAAGTGGTTCGTTTAGAGAAAACGTTGGAGGTGATCAAAGGTGCGGAAGACAAACGAGAAGCCTTATTCAATCGGGCTAAGTCGCTGACTACGGGGCTAAAGCGAATTGGCTTTAATATCCGCAGTGAGTCTCAAATTGTAGCGCTAGAGTGCGGCAATGAAAGAAACACGGAGCGTGTGCGAGACTTCTTAGAAGAACGTGATGTGTTCGGTGCGGTATTCTGCCGCCCTGCGACTGGCAAGAACAAAAACATCATCCGTTTTTCAGTGAATGCCGATATGACGCCAAGAGACATTGACCATGTGCTCACGGTTTGTCACGAAGCGTACCATCACCCCGAGTTAGAGTTCGTGTAACCTTTTTCGAACCATATTTATAACCAACACCAACGGCAGGACTGAATGGATGCTATCATGTCGCGATACAAAAAGAGCCCAGCAATTCGCTGAGCTCTTTCTTGAATCTATGTCTACCCAATGGCCGTGAACTTCAGACTATTACACCCGCTAAATCCAGTGAGCAATTTTATCAAACAGTCGGTTTTTATCGGCAGGTTTAACAATAAAGTCCGACATGCCTGATGATTCCATCTTTTCCAAGGTAACGGGAGAACTGTCACCCGTGTGAGCAATAATCGGCACCGAAGAGTATTCTTTGTCGGCACTGCGAATTCGGCGAGAAGCTTCAACACCGTCCATGATTGGCATTTCAATATCCATTAGAATCAAGTCGATTTCGTCGGTATCAAGCGCATCTAAGGCTTGTTGTCCGTCTTCTTTTTGCACAACATCAAAGCCCTGTTTTTCCAATAACATTGCCGTAAATCGGCGTAGAGATTCATTGTCATCGACCACCATAATCGTACGTTTAGTGGTGGCCTCTAGCGGTTTTACAGCAACCGATGGCATCACGTAGTTGGAGTCAAACAGTAAACGGTCAATGATCGCTTTAGTATTCAGTAGCCAGACTTGTGTTTCCACCCAAATAGGCTCGAAAGAAATGTTACGTACACGCTTGATAGGATGACGCTCATACAAGTAAATGATTCGCGCCTCAGTAAACGAAAGTAACGATTCAATCCTATCGAGGCAATTGGCTCTTAAATCCAAGCTCTCCATATCAACGAAAATCAAGTCGAACTCAAACTGATATTCCTTATTCTGTAGCGCTGACGCCACATCCAAAATCTGGAGGTCAAAACCCATAAAGCGAGAGATTTCAGTCATTTTACTGGAAAGCACTGTCTGATCACTGATCATCAGCACCGTCTTGAGTTTAGTCAGTTCGCTCTTGATTTCCTCTACCGAATTGGAAGTCAAAGATGGGAAAATCATCGTGAACTGTGTCCATTGATCCACTTCAGACTGGCATTTAATCTCACCACCAAACGAGCGCATGACCTTCTGACAAAATGGCAAACCTAAACCGTAATTACCCGACTGGCCTGTGGTGTAAAAGTCTTGGAAAATACGACGAATGATATCGCTCGAAATACCAGAGCCGTTATCCGTCACCATTATCTGGTTCGTCACTTCATCACTGAACATGGTGACATGAATATGAAAATCTTCAGGGCTACGATGATGGAACGCATTCTTGAACAGATTATACATGACGTATTTCAACAAGGTGTCGCTACCCAAGAACTCAAAGTTACTCTGCACATCCAAGGAGATTGCTGACTTATCAGCAGAGCGCTTGTAATTGAAACTGTCTATCGCATCCTCAACCACCGCTTGCGCTGAATGCTTCTTAAACGTAGATCGAGAGACTCGGTTTTCATCAATTGAAGTCAGTAACAGATCTATCGTTTCGTTACCGGAATGAATGATCTCCATCGCTTCATCGCCCACTTCACGCAACTGAATCACTTCTTCATTGCTTAACGCATATTGCCCTTTTTGATCGCCACTTTTAGGGTTCGGCAATATGGACTGCATGACATCAATAGAGGTAAGTAATCCGCTTAGAGGGTTTCGCATCTCATGGGCAATACCCGCACCAAAAGACTTCGCCAATGACACCTTGTTTTCATGTTCCACCTGATTGCGGAAGTAGAACAAGTTGCCGAATAAGTAGATAAACAAAAAGATTGGCACATGCGTCCAATCCATTGTGAGTTCGAGGTAGAAGCCTTGTGCAATCCAAGCGCACAAGGTCGCAATCCCAATACCGGCAAAGGTTTGTGCAAACATCACTCTGGTGACGTGCACCAATAAAATGTGGAGGAAAATGGCCGACATGAATGACATAACCCAAACGTTAGACCAATTATTCATTAGCAGCATGTAGAAAAAGAAACCTGGCAAACAGATAGTTACAGCGACTTGATAATAAGCCGGGAGGTACTTGCGCCATTCAAATGGGACACGATTGCGAAATATAATGCCAAAGAACAATACCGAGCAAAACAAGCGAAGCGCTAAGTTTTCGTAGGGTTGTGGAAACAAAAACTCCCACACAATGTAGTAAATTGGAAAGCCGACAAAGCCCATCCAACCCACGAGGGTTAGATTCGGTTCTGCGTATTGGTAAACTTTACGAATCGCGTTCATACGAAATACTTTGTTCTCTAAGCCCTGACGTTTATTAATTCTATGATTTAGTTTTTATACTTATATTTTGGCGCCAATTATATTACACATCACCTCCGAGCAGTGAGGTTTCAATCAAATATGTACCAACGCATTTGTTTTTATTTTTAAGCGTAGATAAATAATGCACCCTGCCGACACTTAAATTTAAGTACGAGTGCTTGGTTCAGGGATGGGCATGCGCGGTGTTCTTTTGATAACTGTGTTCAGCTTACTGCTATGTCACTGTTACTCGATGCATTTTTCTTGGAGTATCCCCGTAATCTATCACTGCGTAATGTTGCGTTACCCTGTTATCCCAGATCGCCATTGAGCCGTTGTCCCATTTGAAACGAACTTGAAACTCAGGGCGTCTCGCAATTTCAAACAGTTGGCTGAGTAAAACATCACTCTCTTTGCGGTCGAGTTCGTTGATATAACGAGTAAACTGTTCATTAATACAGAGCGTTTCTTTATCCGTTTCAGGATGAACTTGAACAACAGAGTGAACCACTGGCGGATTCTCCTGTGCTGTTTTAATCAAGGATTTGTGCCAATCGAGATCAATGTCTTCTGATTCTATACCTTCAAAGGCCACAAGCGAATGAGTCGCCGACAACCCTCTCAACTTAGCTTTCATATCTTCATGTAGAGATTCAAAAACCGCAGTCATAGAACACCAGATAGTGTCACCACCAATGCTTGGAATGTGTTGAGCATGCAACAGGGAAGCTTTCGACGGCAAGCTGCGCCACGTTAAGTCGGTATGCCAATAACTTTCCTTTGGCGCATTGCCACGGGTTGTTTCAATCACACTCACCTGTGGCGCACTTTCCACGCGAGGGAAGAAAGGATGTGCAGGTTCTAACGTTCCAAAGCGCTGTGCAATCATCAAGTGTTGTTCTGGAGACAAAGTCTGCCCGTCGAGAAAGATCACTTGATGGGCAATAAGTGCCTGATACACCTTATCGAGTTCATCAGCACTGCATGTAGAAAGCTCTAGTTCGTGAATACGAGCGCCGATGTGAGGAGTAATGGGTTCTATTTTCAACATACTTTCGCTTATTGGTGATATTGAGTTGCAGGGCGGATCTGGCTACTAGGCTAATCTGACTACTAACAGTAAACCGGGTAAATGCTGATTTTCTTTCTCACTTGAAATAGAAAGTCGTCTCTCCGAAACAAAAAAAGAGCTCCTAAGCTGGAGCTCTTTTCGTTTTTTGATACTTCCTGTATCCATAGACAAGTCCAATCTGTAGTACTTTCACTGAAAGCCAGATCATCGATATCTCCAGTTGTGTATCACCAATAAATCTAGCATACAATCTTCAGACTGTTCTGGGACACAACCGAGATAATCAACTCTAGTGCCAAGCCATCTCGCCGCTTAGCACTTTCGCGCCAAGTTCTAAATCGCCTTCCGTAGCCTCAAATTTCGGGTAGGCTTTCTTCATGTAATCACTGATCTCGACCGATGTTGGATTACTTTTGCTCGCCAACGCTTTTTCAATATCAGCCACATAATCCTTCGTGAAGTGAACTGCATTTATTCCTGTTGGCATTTCACCTAAATAGTGACCCGGAATTACAACCTCTGGCTCTAGTGCTTTCATACGCTCCAACGATTGTGACCACTGGCTACGAATCTCTTTCGATGCAGTATCTGCCATCCATACATGCACACCGCTATACACCGACACGCCACCAAACACCGTTTTTTCAGACGGAACCCATAGGTAAGCTTGGTGTGTATTTATCTCTTTCACTTCGATGGTTTCACCTTCGATGCTTAATGTTGTGTCGTTCATCACCATTGGAACAATCACCTTAGAGGGCGCGTTGCCTTCTAATATAGGCCCCCAGTATTCAAGCTTTGCATCTTTGGTGCGTTTGATATGCGCGACAACGGCTTCACTGGCAACGACTTTAACGTTAGGAAATGCCGAAACTATCGGTTCCAAACCAAAGTAGTAATCTGGGTCGCCGCTACTGATGTAAATCATCGATAATTTTTTGCCAGTCGCTTTAATTTGCTCCACCAAATTTTGTCCATCAGCCACACTAAATTGCGCATCAAACAGAATCACTTCTTTCTCACCCGAGACCAATACCGAGCTTGCCGGGAATATCGCGTTCTCGCCGGGGTTATAGTGAGTAATGTTCAGTTCTGTCGCTAGCGCAACACTTGATGCCAGCACGGTTCCTAGGCTTATGGTTCCTAAAAGCATGCTTTTTGATAACAGGGTTTTCGATAACGTATTCATGGCTTTATTCCGATATTTGGAGTTGAACACCTGCCAACTCGCTGAATGTCCAAATATCTTATTTGATTGTTTTTAGATGAAATAGACATCAAATTAACTTTAACTGTTGCAGTTTTCGGACATATACTGAGGTCGGTTTAATTCTCTAGGCAATAAAACAATGGATAAACTCGAGGCAATGAATGTCTTTGTCACCATAGTGGAACGTGGCAGTTTAAGCGCTGCGGCAGAGCACCTTGATCTCTCACGAACCAAGGTCACTCGTTATTTGGGTGAGTTAGAAGCATGGATGGACACACGCTTGCTTCACAGAACAACACGAAGCTTGAGTTTAACCAGCGCAGGTAAAGAAACACTTGAGGTCGCCAGAGAACTTTTGGCACTGGAAACATCCCTAGCTGGGATCAGAAACCAAAACCGAGAGCATTTAAAAGGTCAGCTGCGTATTACTGCGAGCTACTCGATTGTCGATAGCTTCTTGATGGAATCAATTAGTCGCTTCATCGCCAAATGGCCAGAGGTTTCTATCGACATTATCTCGACTGATCAGACCGTCAACCTGGTTGAGTCACGCATCGATTTGGCCATTCGCATAACCAACGAACTGACGCCCAATATTGTCGCGAAGCAGATCGGTGAATGCCGCTCCGTGATTTGCGCATCGCCTCAATATCTAAAAGAGAAAGGCACACCCACAGAAGCCCAAGATCTAGCGCACCACAACTGTTTATCGTTCAGTTACTTTGGCAAAACCGCTTGGACGTTCAATGGCCCCAATGGGCTCGAATCGGTTCCGATTAAAGGGAATATCAGTGCAAACACCTCAGAGGTTCTGCTTTCTGCCACACTCAAAGGCAACGGTATCTGTTTACTGCCCTTCCCTTCAGTGGAAACCTTGATGCGTGATGGTCTATTAGTGCCACTGCTTTCTGAATGGCAACCTAAAACGCTCGGTGTTCATGCTATTTATGGAACGCGTAAACAAGTCACACCGCTGTTAAGAGCCTTTATCGACCATTTATCTGACGAGATGGAACAATCGACAAGTTGGTAGAAGTACGATGCCATCACTAAGGAGGAAAACTTGCCATTAGTAAAACTGATGCAGAATTAAAATCATTAATTTTACTTAACTGTCAGTTGCTTCTATCGTGACTGCATACATCATCAATTAGCTTATTCACGCAGGGAAACTGACTATGGCTGCCATTACCGACCTAGACCTTCTACTGAAATCCATGTCACCAGAATTAATCGACGGGAGCTATGTTTTTTGTACTGTAGGCGGGGGATTGGCAGACTATGTTCAGCTCAATCCAATCTCGACTTTTCGTGAGAAAGAAGGTTTAACACTGGTTCTGAAAGAAGAAGTTGCGACCAAAGCTCAGCTAGACTTCGATGGTGTGTTTAGCCTGATTACATTGTCGGTACATTCCAGTCTTGAAGCGGTTGGATTAACAGCAGCCTTTGCCACCAAGCTTGGTTCTTACGGCATTAGCGCCAACGTGATTGCTGGCTTTTATCACGACCATATCTTCGTTCAGAAAGACAAAGCTGAAGCCGCAATGAGTGCGCTTAGAGAATTTTCAGAAGCGGATTAGTAAAGAATTCGATTGTTCACAGACACAAAAAAAGCGACGTAATCTACGTCGCTTTGGCTTATTGCTTAACGTGCACTCACTGATCAGGCATCAGTGAGCGAACCAGTTAAGCAAGCTTAAAAGTCGCCACTTTGTCACTTAAGCCAGCGGCTTGGCTCTTAAGTTCGTTCGACTCAGTTAAGCTGTCCTGTGCGCCCACAACTAAGTGGTCGGTAACATCTTTAATGGTCGTCACGTTCTGGGTAATTTCACCCGTCACATGTGTTTGCTCTTCAGCAGCCGTCGCGATTTGAGTCGCCATATCGCTGATCAAAGCAACTGCAGTATTGATCTCTTCGAGCGCATGCGAAGCTCGATCGGCATCTTCTACTGAATGTATTGCCAACTTAGAACTGCTCTCCATCAGCTCAACCGCTTGCGCCGTTGTACGCTGCAGGATATCAATTGTTGATTTGATCTCTTCCGTTGAAGAGTGGGTACGCTGTGAAAGCACACGTACTTCATCCGCTACCACAGCAAATCCACGACCTTGTTCACCAGCACGAGCCGCTTCAATCGCTGCATTCAAAGCAAGTAAGTTGGTTTGTTCTGCAATGCCTTGAATCGTTGCGAGTACAGTCGAGATCTCTTGAGCATGCTTGTTAAGTTCGCTAATCACACTACCCGCTTCATTAACTTCATTGGCTAGGTTATTGATTGAACCTTTGGTATCCACAACCAGAGCGTGACCACTGTTAGTGCTTGTCGCTGAATCTTGCGCCGCTTTTGCTGTTTGCTCGGCATGCGATGCTATCTCTTGCGTGGCGCTCGCCATTTCAGTTACGGCCGTCGCGACCATAGTGATTTCTTGCTGCTGATGATTAAGCTCATCCACCGAACGGTTCGCACGCTGAGCACTTTGCTCTGACTGGCTGTTTAGCTGTTCTGACTGCCCACGGATATGGCCAATCAACTGCTGTAAGCTTCCAACAAAAGTATTGAAGTTATGAGCCAACTCGCCCACTTCATCTTGGTTTTCAACATGAATGCGTTGAGTTAAATCACCACTACCATTCGCGATTTGCGCCAGTGCTTGAGAAACGTGGTTCAACGGGCGGAATAGAATCGTACACAACAGGTTAAACAGTATGGTACATACGATCACCACAAGTAGCGTCACCAACACTTGACCAATCACTGCATCAAATAGTGGCGCAACCAGAGAGTCATGGTTAACAACGCTCACAGTAATCAGGCTCGTTCCATCAATCGCACGTGCGTACAGAACATAGTCGCTGCCATTCAACTCGATAGAAGTGTCTTTACCGCTAGTCAGCGCCTTTTGTACGTCCGCAAAATCTAACCCAAGTGAGCTGATGTTTTTGTTCAGTAACTTAGTGTCAGGGTGCGTATAAACCGTGCCCTTATTGGTCGCGATGAACATGTAACCTTCACCTGGAAGAATCACCTGCTCTAGACTGTTTAAGATGTCTGTAATTTCTACATCAGCACCCAACACAACCTGTTGCCCATGCAGTTGCATTGCTGTTCCTAATGAAACAACGTTCGCCCCAGTTGCTGCAGCAACCGTTGGGTTATCCATGAACACCTTGCTTGGGTTCGCAACCGCATTGGTGTACCAACCCCATACGCGTGGATCATCATTGCCCGGTGGCAATACCACTCCGTTTGCGTTCTTTTGCGAACCATCAGGAAATGCCAAGAAGACATTATCAAAAGAGGCTGAATCACGAACCTGTTTTAGGTGAGTCACCAAGCTTTCTTGTTTGGATTCTTTCGAAAGAGAAGTAAGCGCACGCTCTTTGGATAAGATCCAATCCGATACATATTGATTGTAAGAAGCCGATGCGCCTTCTAAACGCTGTTCAACTTCTGTATCCAACCTTTGCAATGAAGCACGAAAAGACAATGCCTCGACCAAGATCCCCCCCAGGATAATGGCCATACTGGCTGAAATCGCCAGTTTATTTTTAAGCGAGAGTTTCTTGAACATAGGAAACCTATAATGTGGAAGTAAAAAACCGTGGCGAACAAATTGGTTGCCAAAGAGGTTTGCAAGCGGGATATATTTTACGCTTTAAAATAAATTAAGAAACCGATGAGGAACTGAAATATTGATATATGTGAGTAAGTGCACGCATCGTAACCCATTGATTTAGAGAATGGTAAACTCTAAATTTTGAATTAATGTGCTAAACATGGTCAGCTGATGAGTGTCTCTGTTTGAGAATAATAACGGCACAGATCGCGCCATGCCGTTAGCTCATTAGGAAGGTATTTAAATGAGTTGAACGTCTGAATAGAAACAGGTTGCGAACTAAATAGTCAAAAGTTGATCAACCAAAGTCCAACGTTAACAGCAATCGTGTTTCGTCAGATGAAGTGACTGGTGAACGGTGAACAAGGCCTCTATTCTCATTGCCACTCCAACGCTCCCCTTTTAATAACGCAACATCACCACTGGCCATTTTCTGGATGTCAGATTCTTCGTTGTACAGGCCTGAAACAGAATCAGGCTTTCCGTTAGCCCCTAGCCCTAGCTTAGAACGGTCGACTAAGTCGTTTGGCAACCATTGAGTCGCAACACCATGATAAGTTGTCACCAAGCGGCAAGGCACTTGATCAAAATGGAAACGTGGGCACATCGCTTTATTCAGAACGGCTAAACGCAATCCGACTTCTTCAAGCTCAAACAACAGAACATATCCACCAGCTCTGCCATGTTTTCTAATAGCGCTTTAGAGGCGGTGCCATCGGTAGCAAATTCCAACTTATCGAAAGCATTATCAGGTGACACGCTAACAGACTTACTAAAGTTTGGATTCAAGGCGATAAATTCACTAATTGCCGTCGTTAAGCCTTCATCAAACTGTCGCTGCCATACCGCTATATTAATATCACTTTGGTAGATATCCGCTAATACCGTTGGCTGCTCAGAAGCACTCAAGCTTGGCTTGTGATTTGCCTTATCCTGAATACTCACAGCTGAACTAATGTTGAGTGGCTGGCTGCTATTGGTAGCCAAAGGCTTGGTTAACACGGCATTCATTACGTCGTCTCCTTGATACATGCTCATCGCTTCCCTTTTACCAACAGAATAATTATTCTTGGCAAGAGTGATTTTAGTTATGTTATAACGTAACTAAAAATAAACAAGTCACTTCGTCGATCATGATTCCAGTAATACAGCGACGCTCTTCTTTTCCTGCGGTAATTTTTCGAATGCTGAACTAAGCTTCTCTCAATCACTCTTTCCAAAAAGTCATTTTAAAAACGTACGACTCAAGAACGTAAACCTGTGAATTCATCAATCTGGTGACAACTTATGAAAAAACTAATCTCTACATTCGGCCTCCTATGCACCGCTATCTCCGCTCAATCTTTCGCGGAGTCGGGCTACACATTAGATCCGAAGTTATCGAACATCACATTCGCGACCATTAAAAAGCAGTTTGTTGTCGAGCCCGCATCCATCAAACCTATGTCTGGAGGGCTTACCGAAGAGGGCCAGTTTTCAATAGTATTGGACTTGAAAAGCGTGAGCACCGGAGTCGCTATTCGTGACCAGAGACTGAATGAACTCTACTTTGAATCGATGACTTTTCCTGAAGTGAAGATCTCTGGGAAGGTTGAACCGTCGATGCTATCTGGTGATCCAAAAAGAACAACAGTAGCAGCGGAAGTTACTTTACACGGCGTAACCAAAACGATCGATTTCCCAGTTGTGGTGGTTCCATCCTCAGGGTTTGTCATGGTTAGCTCAGCTTCGACAATCATCGTCAACGGCGCTGATTTTGGGATATCTACAGAGAATCTAAACAAACTTTCAGCGACCGTGGGTGGATTAGCGATTTCCGACCAAATCCCTTTGAGCTTTAACCTACTTTTCGACGAATAATGGGCTTATAACTCTTCCTTTCTGTTCTGCCTCATTTCACATTCATCAATCGTTTAAGAGCGGTGAATGTGAGTGAGAGTACGCGACAACGCAATAAACTGAATTAGGTTTGAATAAACTAAACCAAAATTTCCACTCGATTTCCCCAAGTCGGCCAGATAAACATCCCTCACAAAGTATTAAATTGAGCGTTATATAGGCTCAGAGACGTCGTTGATGTCACATGTCGTTACACAGCATGACGCCTTAAGGCTTTACATCTTGGGCGAGGTAAACAACAATCCCTGAGAATAAATCCATAACATAATGTATTTAGAAATTATGAGTAACACAGAAAACAAAAAATCGAGTCCTCTTTTCGAAGTCGTGTTTAACGTCTTTCTTCCTTCATTCATTTTAATGAAGTTCAGTGGAGATGAGCATCTCGGAACAGGCTTAGCTTTGCTTGTTGCCCTTGCCTTCCCTATTGCTTATGGTGGCATGGAGTTAATCCGCAATAAGAAGTTCAACTTCATCGCTGCGCTCGGCTTTGTAAGCGTGCTATTGACGGGCGGTATTGGTTTCTTTGAGCTAGACACTCGTTGGTTAGCACTAAAAGAAGCATTAATCCCTGGTCTAATTGGTTTGGCGGTTCTTGGCTCAACCTTCACCCGCTACCCGTTTATCCAGAAAGTTATCTTCACACCGGCCCTGTTAAATATCTCTCTTATTGAAGAGCGGTTGAAGCAGTTTGGTAAGCAGGCTCAGTTTGATCGTTGCCTAATGACATCCAACTACCTATTCGCGAGTACTTTCGCATTTTCTTCAGCTATGAACTACTTCCTAGCGACTTGGATTGTGACAAGCCCTGCTGGCACCGCTGCCTTTAATGAAGAACTTGGCAAGCTGACACTTTACAGCTACCCAGCAATCGCTATCCCAAGCATGCTGATGATGTTAGGTATTTTCTACTACATTTGGCGTCAAGTTCGCACGATGACATCACTAGAAACAGAACAAATTTTTATTACTAAATAGTTCTGAATTAACAAATCGCTCTGACTGCACAACAAAGAAGCCCAGCAATTAAGCTGGGCTTCTTTGTTTTTGCAGTTTCGTTTGTCAACGTGATAGATGACAGCCTCAATTTGGATTATGAATCGATCGGGCAACCCTAATGCTCTTTTCTCACGTAAATTTGGGCAACATGTCTATAAACCAATAATAATCAATGAATTGCATTGATTGAACCGACAGATGCTTTTATAGTCAATTCTGTTGGTTACTTTACAAAGCTCTACCCAATCACTGACATTATTTCAGTTGCTGTTGATAAGATCGCATAAGCTAGGTGCTAAAGGTAGACGCCAGCCGTACTCAATAAGGAATATAGATTATGAACAAATCTCAATTAGTTGAACACATCGCGACTTCTGCAGACATCTCAAAAGACCAAGCAGGCACAGCACTAAATGCGCTAGTTGAAGGTATCTCTACTTCGCTTGCTAACGGTGATGACGTATCGATCCTTGGATTTGGTAGCTTTAAAGTTAACTCTCGAGCAGCTCGCACTGGTCGTAACCCGCGAACCGGAGAAGAGATTCAGATTGCTGCATCAAAGACGCCAGCATTTAAAGCGGGCAAGGCACTAAAAGAGACGTGCAACCTGTAACACAGAAAACACAAGGAAGGTTACGATGACGACTAAGGAAAAAGCGAAAACGAGCCGAAGCAAAAAAGCAGGTAAGTCGACTAAAGCGCAAGCCGAAACGCCTAAGACTCGTCAACGCATTGAAGAGCTTCTCGAAGAGCGTAAACTGGCCAAACTGTTAGAGCTTTAGTTTATGTAAGTACTATAGTTTATATAAGAACTAAAGTTTAGGTTTAAGCAAAGTGATAGTTTGTTATCGTTCTAATGCCACTGCATATTTGTAGTGGCATTTTTGATTTAGGAGCAAGCGCCTCCAATAAATAACATTGATACCCATACCCCTTCCCACTAAAGCGACAAACACATCTGCCCAAAATCTGAACGCTAAGTAACTGATTGAGTTACATAGCTATACATATCCATACTTACCCAAATCACCTTTTTCACTATCATCATTTTCTTGTTATTGGTGAGATTATTGGAAGGGTTCATGACACGACTGTGTTCGAGCAATCCTTCTTCTTTGAGGTGATTATGAATGTCGTTCGCATGGGGATTGAAGCAAATACCCATAAAAATAAGGGTAAGTACAAAGCGATAGTTAAGTTTACTATTCGAGCCCTGTTTTATTATTCAGCTACTCGAAAAATGAGTGATAATTTCAACTCTGAAGAGAGAAAGTTATTATTTATCAAACAACCCAACTTCCTTTCTAAATTTGTCACTCCCTACTTATGTACTGGCTTTAGCAATAAAGAAAAGATCGATATCTTATCCAAACACTACGACTGGTTTGAAAACACCTTCGCAACAGAAGCTAGACACCAAATCTACAACGAAAGGCTCAATCTTTTAAAACTTGAGATAGATGAGGCTTTGTTTCCTAAATCAGGGAACTAATGCTTAAAGCTACGATCAGATCATC
>NZ_JBGONY010000059.1:0-29632 GCF_041439375.1 Vibrio crassostreae
GCGGATTCCAAATCCGCGTGTTGGGAGTTCGAATCTCTCCACCCCTGCCATATACGAAGCCTCAGCAGAAATGCTGAGGCTTTTTTGCATTTGTTGCTTCTACGAAGCAATGTTGAGAGCTGGATCGCCAGCCCGGTCGAATCTCCGGAGTGCCAGCCCAGTCCACCCCTGCCATATTTAAGGCTCTAGACTGCGCGTCCCGGCAGAAATGCTAGAGCCTTTTTGCTTTCTGAATCTAACATCCGCCATTAGCAGAGCAGCGGATTCTCCTACTTACCAAAACAGCGCGTGTTGGGAGTTCGAGCGCCAGCCCTGTCGAATCTCCGGAGTGCCGGCTCAGTCCCCCCTGCTATATTTAAGGCTCTAGACTTGCGCGCCCCGGCAGAAATGCTCGAGCCTTTTGCTTTCTATGATTTGAACATTACCCTCTCTCCAAATGAAAATCCCTCTTTATCTTCAAAATATCATCCTCGATATGCACCTATTTCCTAATGACGACTAGTATGAAAATAGAGATCATTTATTTGGAATTGTTATGAGGTTATTTTGTACATCAGCTCTTATCTTTTGTTCGTTTTACGTATCGGCAACCCCATGGGAAAAAGAAAAGAGCCCGACAAGAAATTCAACCTCATCTATCGGTAGTTACGCTAATGGCTGTCTAGACGGTGCGCAGGCTTTGCCAATTGACGGTCAAGGTTACCAAGTGATTCGTCCTCAGAGAGAGCGCTACTATGGACATACAGAGGCCATTCAGTTTATTGAAAGGCTAGGTGTGACCGCAAGCGAACAGCTCAACACTAATTTATTGGTTGGTGATATTTCTCTACCTCGAGGAGGGCGCTTTTCGTCTGGTCATTCAAGTCACCAGACTGGCTTGGATATTGATATATGGTTAAGGCTCACCGATAAGAGGCTGTCCGAAAATGAACTCGCTGTTCCTAAGCCAATCAGCGTTGTCGATCTTACCAACTACAAATTGCGCAAATCGAATTGGACTGATGATCACTTCCAAGTCATTCGCTATGCCGCGAAAGATGAAAAAGTGGTACGTATTTTTGTTCATCCAGTGATTAAGCAAACCCTTTGTGAACAAGAAGGCTCTGACGCTAATGATAGAGCTTGGTTAGGCAAAATAAGGCCTTGGTGGGGGCATCATTCACATTTCCACGTTCGTTTAAAGTGTCCTGAAGGCAGTTCAAATTGTATAGCTCAAGCAAACCCTCCTCAAGGTGATGGCTGTGGAGATGAACTTGCCAGTTGGGCTCCAAAGACCATTCCAGTTCCACCTCCCCCAAAAGTAGCGAAAAATAAGAAAAAGAAAAAAGTTAAAGTGATGCCAAGTCAGTGTTTGGCCTTGATATCGAATAAGTAATCCTGTTAATCGAGGCTTTTTACAGTGGTACAGCCACTGGTTTTCTCGACTCTAAAGCTGGAGAAATATCACACTTTTGTCTAGTGTTTATAAACACGAGATTAAGAACATCGTTTGATATTAATAAAACTAATAACGCTATCAGCAAGGGCGATGACGAATTTGACACGGCTTGGTCAAGGGTGGAGTGTTTTTGGGGTGAAAGATGCGGCTTATATGCAGTATGTAAAATCAGAGTCTGATACCCGTAGATAGATAATTCAAGGATAAGACTATGACTATGATTTGTGCAAAGGAATTTTCAGGATGGTTAAGACATAGGTTCAACGCTGAAAGTTCGGGTATTTCTATTTCGAGGGATGACATCACTCAATTGACGGGCAGACAACGTCTAGACCCTAGCTTCGTAAATGATGTGCACTATGAATTGATGCAGTATGGAATGGCATTTGTGACAGATACCAGCAGGGAAAACTTTTATCTTGTTCCTGTATCTCAGTCGATAAACTGGCGAGAGAGACTCGAGTACCAATTTGAAAAAGAGCTCTTCTGCAATATTTACCCAATCGAAAAATCAGGTTAAAAAAAAGGTTCAACTTATGGTTAAGTTGAACCTTTCTTCTTTTAGGTCAAGCCTTGAATGATAACAAACTTCTCTAGTAGCTCATCTTCAGTTTCAATATGGTTTGGATCAGTGATGATGCACTTGGTAATTGGGCATACAGACTGACACGTTGGCTTCTCATAGTGACCTTTACATTCAGTACATAAATCTGGGTCGATTTCGAAAATGCTGTCACCCATAGTTATTGCGCCGTTTGGGCATTCAGGGTCACACATATCGCAGTTTATGCACTTGTCAGTGATTAACAGAGCCATTGCTTTCTTCTCAGTTGAGTTTCTAAGTAAAGTTACTTACCTGAAGCGTTACGTGTATCTTGGCCTTCGCTCAAGTTACGCATCAGTAAGCCATACTCTAAGTCTAGATCTGCTGGTACCGGAATAAAGACAAAGTGACCGTTACCTTTAGCGTCTTCGACAGCTTCAGATTTACGGTTTTCCATAACTTCCAGTTTGAAAACAACGTTACCTTTCGGTGTCATCATTTCTAAGCTGTCACCAACTAGGAATTTGTTCTTCACCTCTACTTCCGCTAGGTCACCGCGGCGCTTACCTGTGAATTCACCAACAAACTGTTGAGTGTCAGAGATTGAGTAACCGTACTCGTAGTTTTGGTATGTATCATGAGTGTGGCGGCGTAGGAAACCTTCAGTGTAACCACGGTGAGCTAGGCTCTCTAGTGTGCCCATTAGGCTTTCATCGAACGGCTTACCAGCAACAGCGTCATCGATAGCTTTACGGTAAACCTGAGCTGTACGTGCACAGTAGTAGAAAGACTTAGTACGACCTTCGATTTTCAGTGAGTGAACACCCATCTTCGTTAGACGCTCAACGTGCTGGATTGCGCGAAGATCTTTTGAGTTCATGATGTAAGTACCATGCTCATCTTCAAACGCAGCCATTTTCTCTTCAGGCTTGTGTGACTCTGAAAGTAGAACCACTTCATCTGTTGGTTTACCTAGACCTAGTGTGTTGTCTGGACGTTCGTCTTGAACTTCAACATCCTGAATCTCAACACCAGTAGGGTTTGCTTCAACAATCTGACCGTTTTCGTCTTCTTTTGCCGCTTCTGCTTTGTATTCCCAACGACAAGCGTTAGTGCAAGTGCCTTGGTTAGGATCGCGCTTATTCATGTAACCAGAAAGTAGGCAACGACCAGAGTACGCCATGCAAAGTGCACCGTGAACAAAGATCTCTAGTTCTGTTTCTGGACAGTGTTCGCGGATTTCTTCGATCTCTTCAAGTGATAGCTCACGAGATAGGATGACACGCTCAACGCCTTGTGTAGCCCAGAATTTTACCGTTGCCCAGTTTACAGCGTTAGCTTGAACTGAAAGGTGGATAGGCATTTCAGGGAATGCTTCACGAACCATCATAATAAGACCAGGATCAGACATGATAAGAGCGTCTGGGCCCATATCAACAACTGGCTTAAGGTCGCGAATGAAAGTTTTTAGTTTAGAGTTGTGTGGCTGAATGTTACATACAACATATAACTTTTTGCCTTGAGCATGAGCTTCATCGATACCGATTTGTAGATTTTCGTGGTTGAACTCATTGTTACGAACGCGAAGGCTGTAACGTGGCTGACCCGCGTAAACTGCATCTGCGCCGTAGGCGAATGCGTAACGCATGTTTTTAAGGCTTCCTGCCGGTGATAATAGTTCAGGTACAAATGGTTTTTGTGTAGTCATTGCTTCGTTCTCTAATCTGATCTCAAGTCAGGTTGATACCACCAAGTGATATCAAAGGGGCGCAAATTTTACGCTAAAATGAGTTTGGTTGATAGCCCTAAAGATAGCAATGATATTAAGAAGAGAGTGAAGGGATAAATATAAAGCGGGAAATGTAGGGAAAATAAGCTCAGGCACGGTGCACCTGAGCTTTGAAGTTACTTATTAAGCGTTTGGTTGAGTTAAGCCACCTAGTGATTCGAACAGGTTCGGAAGGAACACGCTGAACTCACCACATAGCAATGAGAAATCTGCATCAAAGCGTGCAGCTTGGTCCTCACGAGGAATATCGTCGTTTTCGTCTTTTAGTTCATCACTGAATTTTAGGCGTTTGATACTGCCATCTTCTGCAAGAATGAATTCAATACGGTCTTGCCAGTTGATAAGAAGTTTCGTCACCATCTTATTGGCTTCGATGTGGTTCTTAATTTCATCCGCTTCTAGTTCTTGCTTCTTAACTCGGACAATACCGCCGTCTTCTTGGATAGACTTTAACTCTGCTTCATCAAGCATAGTGATACCTTGAGGCGTATCGCCTGACTTAACCCATTCAGTTAACGTTGTTTCAATCGCTTGCTCAGGAATAGCGGGCACGACTGGTAGGCTACCCATTGTTTTACGTAGCAATGCTAATACGTCTTCTGCTTTTTTGTAGCTGCTAGCATCAACCACAATGAAACCTTCTTTTGGCATGATCAGCGCATAAGTAAAGTTACTGCGGCTGAATGCACGAGGAAGCAAATCAATGATGATGTCTTCTTTTAGGCTGTCTTTCTCTTTCTTTTTAAGAGGAGTGCCAGATTCAGCTTCAAGCGTTTCTACTTTTGCGTTCAGCGATTCTTTGATCACAGAAGCCGGTAGCATTTTCTCTTCTTTCTTTGCACAAATTAGAATGCGGTTTTCTGATACGTGCGTCATCATATCGCCGTGTCTACCCATTGCATGTACCCAACCAAACTTCTGTTTGTCTTGGCTACCACAAGGAGTAAAGCGGAATTCTTCAAGTTGTTTCTCTAGCTGATCTGCGTTGAAATCAATATCACGGTTGAAGCGATAGACTAGGCAATTTTTAAACCACATAAATTTTTCTCATACCTTTTTAGAAGTGCTTCATGATATGAGATCTAATTCGATTTGTCCTTAGCTCTGTATCAAAAGTTGTAAAGTGAAATGTTTGAGACAGTTATATGAAAATTTGTTTTCAAAGGTCACAAAAGTGTCATAATTAACTCAGATAATGCAATGCGTTGATTAAATACAAAGGCTATTCAATTATGTCGAGAAGGATTCTGGTCGTTGAAGATGAAGCACCTATTCGTGAGATGCTGTGTTTTGTACTTGAACAAAAAGGCTACCAAGCAGTAGAGGCTGAAGATTACGATACAGCGGTAAACAAGCTATGTGAACCTTTCCCAGATCTAGTATTACTAGATTGGATGCTACCTGGTGGTAGCGGGATAAACTTTATCAAGCACATGAAGCGTGAAGAGTTAACTCGCAACATCCCAGTGGTGATGCTGACGGCTCGTGGCGAAGAGGAAGATAAGGTTCGTGGTTTAGAAGTGGGTGCTGATGACTACATTACCAAACCATTTTCACCCAAAGAGCTCGTCGCTCGTCTGAAAGCGGTTATTCGCCGTGTAACGCCTACTGCACTAGAAGATGTGATTGATGTACAAGGTCTTAAGCTAGACCCAGTATCTCACCGCGTTACCGCAAGCGAAGGTCCAGTTGATATGGGGCCAACAGAATTCAAAATGCTGCATTTCTTTATGACGCATCAAGAGCGTGTATACAGTCGAGAGCAGCTGCTTAACAACGTTTGGGGTACCAACGTTTACGTTGAAGACCGCACGGTTGATGTACATATTCGACGCCTGCGTAAAGCGCTTGAATCTGCAGGTCACGATAAGCTAATCCAAACGGTTCGTGGCGCTGGCTACCGTTTTTCTACAAAGGCTTAATGTGGCTTCGCTGCCCAGTTTACGGAGTCCTGAATGGTTGAAAAGTTAACCTGGAAAAAGCTGGCTTGGGAGCTGGCTTTTTTTTACGTACCATGGGTTTTAGTCGGATGGATATTCGGTTATCTACCTTGGTTACTGCTGGCTGCTACGGTATTGCAGCTCGGCTGGCATCTACACAACCAAATGCGTTTGTCCGCGTGGTTGTGGGATGAGAAGCGTCTAACACCCCCTTCAGGCTCTGGAAACTGGGAATCTTTGTTTAACGGTATTTATCGTATGCAGCAGAGACAGCGTCGCAAACGTAAAGAACTGACCAACCTTATTCGCCGTTTCCGCAACGGTGCAGAATCCCTTCCCGATGCCGTTGTGGTATTTCGTGGCGAAGGCAATATCGTTTGGTGTAACAAACTGGCTCAGTATTTGTTGGGCTTTCGTTGGCCAGACGACTCTGGACAACCTATCTCGAATTTGATCCGCACTCCAGATTTTATTAAGTACCTGAATAAGCAAGATTTCTCTGAGCCATTAGAGATGCCTTCTCCACTGAATGTGGAGCGTATGCTCGAACTGCGTATTGTGCCGTATACTGAGGGTGAACACCTGATGGTGGTGCGTGATGTCACTCAGCTTAAGCAGTTGGAGGGCATGCGTCGTAATTTCTTCGCTAACGTATCTCATGAGCTACGTACTCCAATGACCGTACTTCAGGGCTACCTTGAAATGACGGAAGATCCAGATATGATCGTTGGGCCTATGTGGCCTAAAGCTCATGGTGTGATGACTGAGCAATTGAATCGCATGAACAGTCTGGTTAATCAACTACTCACGCTTTCTAAAATTGAAGCTGCGCCAATGCATGAGCTCGATGAAGTGGTTAACGTTCCGGCGATGCTTGAGGTTCTTGAAAAAGAGGCTGCAAGCCTAAGTGGTGAGCGTGAGCATAAGCTGGAATTTGATATCGATAAGAGCCTACGAGTTTTAGCTGATGAAGATCAACTGAGGAGTGCGATATCTAACTTGGTGTACAACGCAGTGAAATACACACCACCGGGCGCTACGGTTAAGGTACGTTGGTATCAGACTAGTCAAGGTGCCTGCTTAGACGTGTCAGATACGGGGGATGGTATTGAACCTCAGCATTTACATCGACTCACAGAGCGTTTCTATCGTGTAGATAAAGCACGTTCACGTGATACTGGTGGTAGTGGTCTTGGGTTAGCGATTGTGAAACATGCGCTTAGTCACCATGACTCACATTTAGAAATTCAAAGTGAAGTGGGTGTCGGTAGCCGCTTCTACTTCACGCTTCCAAATCGATTGACTGTGTCATGATTTCTCTCATACGCAGGGTGCGTTTCCCCGTCAGTTCATTGTTAGCGTTGGCTTTGGTTAACTCTGTCCATGCAGAACAAGGTGTCGATTCTCTTCCTGATTATTCTAAGGTTCCAGGCATTTCCGGGAGTTTATTGTCGGTAGGTTCGGATACCTTGGCAGGCATGACAACGCTATGGGTGGAAGAGTTCAAGTCTTACTACCCGAATGTAAATGCTCAAGTCCAAGCATCTGGCTCTTCTACCGCTCCTCCAGCCTTAACCGAAGGTACTGCTCACTTAGGGCCAATGAGCCGACCGATGCGCCTAAGAGAAGTCGAAGCATTCGAAAGAGAGCATGGTTATAAGCCGACGGCACTGCGAGTTGCTATCGACGCCATTGGCATTTTTGTGCATCGTGATAACCCTATTGAAGGGCTCAATTTTCGCCAAATTGACGGTATATTTTCAGAGACACTGCGTTGCGGTGCAACGAAACAGCTAGCCGATTGGCAAGATTTAGGAGTCGATCAGCCATGGGCAAAACATCGATTCCAACTGTTTGGTCGTAACTCCGTTTCGGGAACCTACGGCTATTTCAAACAAAACGCCTTATGCGGTGGTGACTTTAAGAACCGAGTCAATGAACAGCCAGGTTCTGCATCGGTTGTACAGTCGGTCGCTTCATCAATCAGCGGTATTGGCTATTCGGGTATTGGCTATCGAGTGGCTGGCGTTAAGTTAATTCCTATTACCGAGCATGGTTCTGATTATGTAGAGCCGACTCGAGCGAATATCTTGAGTGGTGATTACCCTCTATCACGCTTTCTTTATGTATACGTGAACAAACACCCAGATAAACCGCTTTCTCCTGTTGAGAGAGAGTTCCTCACTTTTGTGTTCTCAAAGCAAGGGCAAGAACTGGTAGAGAAAGATGGCTATTTAGCGATACCGTCTGAGTTCGCAGAGCAAGAGTTGGCAAAAGTCGGGCTCTGATTGAGGCTACTACAAACTTAGAAAAGAAACATATGAACAGCTTGCGATGCCGCAGGCTGTTTTTATTTTGATGGTTCGTTATTTTAGCTTCAACAACCATCCAGCATTTTGCCAACGTCGTTGCTCTTCTCTGAGTTCACAATCAAGCAGTTGGTTATGGGCCAACCAATCGCTGTTAGATCCTTGCAATTCCCAGTTATCCTGTTGTTTTATAGTTAGCGATACGTCTGGGGCCTGTGCTTGATTTCGCTGACGGTTGAGTAAGATAGCGAGTCTCAATACACGAATCAGCAGGGTGATTTGTTGGAGGGTAAACAGAGAAAGTTCCGGCAAATCTTGTAGCTTGAGCGCTTTTCTTTGATAGCGAACCAATGTTGATATAAGACGTTGTTGCTCAGTATTAAAGCCTGGCATTGTCGTGTGCTTAAGTAGATAAGCCGAATGGCGATGATAGCCTTGGAATGCAATACTTTGTCCTACCTCATGAAGTAATGCAGCCCAACTAAGCAGATCATACAGCTCATTAGTGACCGCCGTTGTCACTTGAGGTTGTATTTGTTTCAGCAATGAAAGAGCGAGTTCTTTCACTTTCTTGCCATGAATTACGTCTACATGGTATCGAGAGATGAGCGTTTCGGCAGTTCTTGTTCGAACACCTATATCTTTAAATCGATCCTCCATGTCATAAAGAACGCCTTCTCTCAGGGCTCCATCAGAAAAATGTAACTCTTTGATGTCTAGCGTATCCATGGCTGCTGAAAGAATGGTAACGCCAGCAGCAAACACTGGCTTTCTCTCATCACTTAAACCTGAAAGATTTAAGGTTTTGGATGATGAAAATTCACATAAGTGATTCTTTAAATAGGACAGGCGTTGGGGTGTAATGAGGCCATCGGTGAACCCTAAGCCAATGAGTACCTCTTTTATTGATTTAGCCGTCCCTGATGAGCCAAAGGCGATTTCCCAAGGGGCTTTTGTATATTCTTCAATTAATGGAATCAATAGACGAGTAGCCGCGGTATTAGCATCTGAGAAGTGTTTTGAGGTTAGCCCTCCGTCAGCAAAGAAACGTTGAGTGAAACTGACGCATCCCATAGGTAAACTGCGCATAATTAAGGGAGTAAAACCTTGTCCTGCGACGAGTTCGGTACTCCCTCCACCAATATCAATAACCAATTTAGATTCAGAGGCGGTTTGAGTGTGTTCTACGCCGTTATAGATTATTCGAGCTTCTTCTTGACCGGAAATGATCTCGATTGGAAAAGGGAACAATGGTTTAGCTTGCTCTAAGAAGTCTTTAGCGTTTTTGGCCTTTCTTAGAGTATGAGTCGCAACAACTCTGACATCATCAAGTTCAAAATCTGCTAGTCGCTCTGCGAATACTTTAAGGCATTCTAGGCCTCGCTCGATAGCGCTTTCGGATAGGAAGTTACGTTCATCCAATCCATTACCTAATCTCACTTTCTGTTTGTGTCTGCTGACTAATTGCAGGTGTTGATCGAATACTCGGGCAACTACCATGTGAAAGCTGTTCGAGCCCAAGTCTATAGCGGCAATACATCGAGAATGTCTGTTATCAATTAGTGGCATGATTTCTTCTCTTGTTTGTACTTCTTGCGAGCAAGTTTCTCCATACGTTTAATATAGTGGTAAGTGGAGAGTTGTGACGTCGGGTAATCAAGTGGGTTAGCTGGTGGTTGTATGTAAGGGTTGCTCATCGATTGGTCTAACACTCGAGCTTTGTTACTGTCATCGAAATGAAACTCGGTGATATCGATGATGGTTTGCTTGATCTTTGGATCTAAAATTGGGGCTGCAACTTCGATGCGGTGATCAAAGTTTCGTGTCATCCAGTCAGCAGAGGAGATATAGACTTTCGGCTTTCCAGCGTTACTAAATATCATCACTCTCGGGTGTTCGAGAAAACGATCGACCACACTGACAATCTCAATATTGTCACTGATGTTGGTTATGCTAGGGACAAGAGAGCACATGCCGCGAATGACCATTCTCACTTTTACATTGGCTTGGCTGGCCTGATAGAGTTTTTCAATGATCTCTCGATCAACCAAGTTGTTGAGTTTTAGAGTGATGCTTGCGGGCTTACCTTCTATCGAATTTTGTATTTCATTATCTATCAACTGGTAGAGGCGTTTTCTTGTATTCTTTGGTGACACAATCAGTTGTTTGAACTGTGACTTTTGATAAGGGTTTTCAATATATTTAAAGACTTGTCTCACCTCTTGAGTCAAACCTTCATTCGCAGTGAGCAGAGAAAAATCGGTATACATGCGCGCTGTAACTTCATGAAAGTTACCGGTGCCAATATGGGTATAATACTCTGTATGCTTGCCTTCTTTTCGTTTAATGAGCAGCAGCTTGGAGTGAATTTTTAAGCTCGGGATGCCATGGATGACTTTTACACCCGCTTCTTGAAGTTTCTTGGTCCATTGAATATTGGCTTGCTCGTCAAAGCGGGCTTGCAGCTCGACAACCACGGTGACCCTTTTACCATTGTGCGCAGCGTCGATGATCGAGCTGAGGAGTTTTGAGCCTTCCGCAACACGGTAAACATTTATTTTGATGGAGGTTACCTTGGGATCAAAGGAAGCCTGCCTAACAAGTTCAGTGATGTGATTAAAGGTGTGATAAGGGTAATGGAGTAAGATGTCACGCGCTTTGATTGCTTCGAAATAGTTTGGGTAGTGGTTGAAATGCGCGCACTTAATCGCGGGTAGTGGGCGATTAACTAAATCACGTCGGTTAAGGCTTGGGAACTCAGAGAAATGTTTGAAATTATGATAACGACCACCTGCAATGACACTATCATAGTCAGACAATTTAAGCCTGATTTGTAAGAAGTTGAGCATTTCAGCTGGCATTTCTGATTCATAGATCAGACGTATCGGCAGTGCCGTTAAGCGCTGTTCTAAACCTAAAGACATCGATTCTAATAGGTTATTTTCATTGTCCTCTTGAAGGTCATAATCGGCATCACGCGTCATTTTTATCGCAAAACAACGCAATGAGTCATACTCAAAGAATCCTTTAAGCAAGTCACCCAAACAAAATCGAACTATATTATCTAACAAGATCAAAGTCATACGCTGCGAACCCGAAGCTTCCGGTAGCTTTACAAATCGAGGGAGTTCCTCTGATGGGATTTCGAGTAAGACATATTGAGAAGATGCCTCATGCCCGATGTCGATGGCTAAGTAGCTTTGTTCGTCTTTGAGAATATTGAGTAACTGGCTATCTTCGTTCAAGAGAAACGGAGTTAAGTGTGGTAGCACTTTTTTCTTAAAGTACTTTTTGATCCAGTCACTTTGCTCTTCGCTGATTTGCTGTTCGTTGACCAGAAAAATACGATTGCGCGCTAGTTCCAACAATAGGTCGTTATACAGGTCATGGAATTGAGCATCGAGCTTGCTCGCTTTACTCTGCATTTGAGTCAGTAAAGTTTTCGGTGAGTTGGAGAGTAGCTGTGGATCTTGAAGTAAGATCTTTCGCTTCACATCAGCAAATCGAACTTTGTAAAACTCATCGAGGTTTTTCGAGTAAATACCTAAAAAACGAACTCTTTCGATTAATGGTACTGACTTGTCTGCCGCTTCTTGGAGCACTCTTTCGTTGAACGATAACCAGCTAAGTTCTTTTGTGACATAGTCTTTTTCCATCGAGATGAGAATCCTTGAGTACTGGCTATAGAGCTGATTACTTTAATTTAGAATAGCAAAATGCACAAAATCTATGATCTTACTTTAAGAAATATGGCTAACAAACTTGTTATTAGTTTCAGTTGTTTAACGTAACTTGTAATATAATTGTCATCTAAGATACATATTATGTCAGTAGCTAAAAAAAGGTAGATAAACAGATGGCTTCAGCCCAATTTTCATTGAAAGAGCGCGACAAAAAAAGATGGTTGAAAGATCGTCTCGTCCGTTTTTCGGTGACATGTGGTGCGGTCAGTGTTCTCGCTGCTCTGGTATTGATCTTTGTTTACTTGGCGATGGTCATTTTACCTGTGTTTTCTGACACTGGTTTAGATACTGACCAAGCCGTGAAGACCGTTGCCGCAGAAAAGCCTATCGTCTTATCAGTTGACGAATATGGTCAGCATGCATTTACTATCGAAAAATCCGGTTTGGTACAGTTTTGGGATTTAGAGGCCCAAAATACACACTCTTACTTTGAGCGTAATGTTGTAGCCAACCCAGTCGCCTTTTCTCGAAATACCCCATCTGAAAACTGGTTTGCTTTTGCCGACAGCGCTAGCAACCTTACTCTTTTCTATCCTGAGTATAGTGCGCCTGTGCTGAAAAAGGGCAGCGAAGCCGAACCTAAAATTGAGCAAATCGATCTCCCTGAACCATTTTTAAATGATGAATCCTCAAACGGGGCAACGATCGACAAATTTGCGTTCTCAAAAAATGGACGCGGTATTACGGTTGCTGCTCAGTTAAGTGACCAGCGAGTCTTAGTTAAGTGGTATCAGAGCGACCTTACTGGTCAGTATGTTTTTCAGCAGAGCCAATGGCTGTCGGATAAATTGGGCTTGCAGCAGCAACTGCTCGTCACACCTGATGGGCAAACTTTATATCTCCGAGCACAATCGGATTTGGTTGTTTTAAAACTATCAGATAACGGCTTTGGTGTTCGTGAAGTGATTGACCTTAGCTTAAACGATGCGAAGCATTCCGTAAAAAGCATCGATTTACTGTCTGGGGCATACTCGTTGTTGGTCACGCATGAGGACGGACAGGTTTCTCAGTGGTTCGATGTACTCAAAGATGAAAAGCGTAGTCTGACCCATATTCGAGATTTCCAACTTGCCGAACAAGTGCAATTTATCCTGCCCGATACTTATAGAAAGGGTTTTTACAGCTTCTATAAAAACGGCACATTACAAAGCCATTATACAACCAGTGAAAAGCTGTCGTTGTTTGAACGAGCGTTTGATAAGTCACCACAATTAGCCGCTATGTCTGCCAATGAACTGCATCTGGCGACGTTGATTGATGGCACTATCAGTGTGGCTAAAGTCGACAATGAATACCCACAAATATCATTTTCATCACTTTGGCAAAAGGTCTGGTACGAAAGTTACCCTGAGCCACAATACGTTTGGCAATCAACGTCGGCGAACGATGACTTTGAAGAGAAATTCAGTTTAGTACCTATCACGTTCGGTACCATTAAGGCCGCTCTGTTTGCGATGATGTTTGCCGTGCCGGTTGCTGTGCTCGGAGCCATTTACACTGCCTACTTCATGTCTCCACGAATGCGAAGAGTGGTTAAGCCTTCGATAGAGCTGATGGAAGCACTTCCGACCGTGATCATCGGATTTTTGGCCGGGCTTTGGTTTGCTCCAATTGTTGAAACGCATTTAACTGCAGTCTTCTCATTAATGGTTTTATTACCACTAAGCACATTATTTACGGGGCTTGTTTGGTACTGCTTACCTAAAATGGTGACGAGTCGCTTCTCTAATGGCTGGCATGCTTTAATATTGATACCGGTATTGATGATTACGGTGGGCGCTGTGTTTGCTGGTGGAAACAGCATCGAAGCCTTGTTGTTTGGTGGTGACATTCGTACTTTTTTGGCTAATTATGGCATCGATTTTGACCAGCGCAATGCGCTGGTGGTTGGTTTTGCTATGGGCTTTGCGGTTATCCCGACAATCTTCACTATCGCCGAAGACGCTATTTTCTCTGTACCTAAACACTTATCAGATGGTTCATTGGCGTTGGGCGCAACAGCGTGGCAAACCCTTATTTATGTAGTGTTATTGACGGCTAGTCCGGGTATCTTTTCAGCCATCATGATGGGGTTAGGACGAGCGGTTGGCGAAACAATGATCGTCTTGATGGCTACAGGTAACACACCAATTCTCGATTGGAATATTTTGGAAGGGATGAGAACGCTATCAGCAACGATTGCAGTTGAATTGCCTGAATCAGAAGTTGGCGGTTCTCACTTCCGCTTATTGTTCTTGGCAGCATTGTTGCTGTTTATTTTCACGTTTGCGGTGAACTCAGTTGCAGAGTGGGTTAGACAAAGACTGAGAGATAAATATCGTGCGCTGTAGTTTTAAAGATTTACTTCAATATGCATCAATGACTGTTAGCTGTTTGACTAGCCTATCTCGTGGCATTTTCTGTTCCTTGAGCCCGCTCGTCAAGAGTAAGGTAGATCGTGATGAATAAATTTAAGTCATTAATATTTTGGTTTAGATCGGGCTCTCCGTGGATATGGCTAACGGGTGGGGCTGTGAGCATCAGTATGCTTTCTGTCCTTGGTCTCATGCTGTTGATTGGCTGGAAGGGCCTAACCTATTTTTGGCCAGCTCCTTTATACCAATGGCAAGTTGATTCCAAAGACTTATCGTTAGTGGTCGACCTTGACGAAACCGTATCAAAACAAGATTTATTGATTGGTCAGTTATATGAACGAAAGTACATTCCGATAGAGCAAGTTCCACAAGTCCATGGCCTTCTGTCGCCTCAAAATTTGTCGACAGGGCTAATACAGCGCTTAAGCATTAAAGTCGCCAACAGAGAACTGTACTCTGCGGACTTTGTTTCGATTCTGGATGTTAACTTACGTGAACCAACCACTCCACTTGATTGGGTTGTGATTGAACGAAGTCGAGGTGGTTATTTCTTTGGTAAGCCAGTGGGTTTTAAAACCGCTTCTGGCACATTTGATTCGAACATAGACCAAAAGCTCGAACAAGGTTTAGCGTTTGCCGATACGTTACGTAAAGAAACGTCGCGTGTTGTAAATCAAGAAATTCGCAATATCAGCTGGCAATTGGAAAACTTGCGTTTAGAAAAGCGTAAGCTTGAACTTAATGAATCAGTGAGCGATGAATATCTTAAAACCTATACTCAAACTAGACTGGAATTAAACCGCCAATTAGGTGAGGCTGAAGCAAAGCTCGAGCACTTGAGAACGCAGCTTAATGTAGAAAGCTTACTCGTTGAGGATATGACAGGAAAAGTGGTTGAAATTTCGCTCAGTCACATTCTGGATTATTGGTACCCGAATAATATGTCCTATCTTGAAAAGGTTGGGCATTGGGGCAAACAAGTTTGGAAGTTCTTATCTGAGAACCCACGAGACTCAAACTCTGAAGGCGGTGTGTTTCCTGCGATTTTCGGCACCGTGTTGCTGGTTATTCTTATGTCGATCGTCGTGATGCCTCTTGGGGTGGTTGCTGCGATATATCTTCATGAATATGCAAAAAACAACGCACTCACACGTTTGATTCGTATTGCTGTGATTAACTTGGCGGGTGTACCGTCGATTGTGTATGGTGTTTTTGGTTTAGGCTTTTTTGTTTATACCATTGGTGGCTCGATTGACACGCTGTTCTATGCTGAGCGATTACCTGCTCCGACATTTGGTACACCGGGTCTACTTTGGTCTGCATTAACCTTAGCGGTATTAACATTGCCCGTTGTTATTGTAACTACCGAAGAGGGTTTAACACGGATTCCTAGCTCTGTGAGGCACGGTTCATTAGCCCTTGGTGCTACTCAATTTGAGACGCTTTGGCGTATTGTTTTACCGATGGCAAGTCCTGCGATTATCACGGGTTTAATTTTGGCAATCGCGAGAGCCGCAGGGGAAGTGGCTCCACTAATGCTGGTGGGTGTTGTGAAATTAGCTTCAAGCTTGCCAGTAGATGGTCAGTTTCCATATCTACATTTAGACAGAAAGTTCATGCATTTAGGCTTTCATATCTATGATGTTGGGTTTCAAACCTCTAATATTGAAGCGGCACGACCTTTAGTGTATGCCACTTCATTTTTATTGGTTACGGTGATTGTTGGATTGAATTTAACAGCCATCAATATCCGTAATAACTTGCGTGAAAAATACCGAACCTTAGGACAAGATTAAATGTTCTCGATTAATGAAACCTTGGGTTACCAAGCACCACTAGATGTTCATAACCTGAAGGATGAGCAAGTTGCTATCTCAATTGAGGGGCTAAATCTTTATTATAAAGAGAGCCAAGCACTCGATGATATTTCAATGCAAATTCCAAAGGGGCAAGTGACGGCTTTTATTGGCCCATCAGGGTGTGGTAAATCGACCTTGCTGCGCTGCATTAATCGGATGAATGACTTAGTTGAAGGGTGTAAGGTTTCTGGGAAAGTGAAGCTTCATGGCAAGAATGTCTATCACCCTGAGGTGGATGTTGCGACCTTACGGCGTCGTGTTGGTATGGTATTCCAGCGCCCGAACCCTTTCCCTAAATCTATCTATGAGAATGTGGTTTATGGTTTGAGGCTGCAAGGTGTTAGCAACAGCCGAGACCTTGATGATGCGGTTGAGCGCTCTCTTCGTGCTGCAGCGCTATGGGATGAAGTGAAAGATCGACTGCATGAGAACGCCTTTGGTTTATCTGGCGGCCAACAGCAGCGTTTGGTTATTGCTCGTGCGGTCGCGATTGAGCCTGAAGTACTCTTGTTGGACGAACCGACATCTGCACTGGATCCGATTTCTACTTTGACGATTGAAGAGTTGATCAACGATCTCAAAACACAATACACAGTAGTGATTGTTACCCACAACATGCAACAAGCCGCGCGTGTAAGTGACCATACTGCCTTTATTCATATGGGAAAATTGATCGAGTACTCAGATACGGACTCAATTTTTACGTCTCCATTGAAAAATCAGACGGAAGACTACATTACTGGTAGATATGGCTAATCTCTACAGAGGTGTCATCTAGAGCTAAGTCACTCTATAAAAATGGCTTTCTTCATTTCTTTCAAGGAGCAGCTATGCATTTCGGTCGCCACATTTCAGGGCAATTCAATGTCGAGTTAGAGTCGATCCGTACTCATGTATTGACCATGGGTGGGTTAGTGGAGCAGCAACTCTCGTTTGCAATGCAGGCGCTTCATAAAGACGATGTTGAATTGGCTAAAAAAGTGATTCGTGACGACCATAAAGTGAATGCGATGGAAGTGTCGATTGATGAGGCGTGTACTCGAATCATTGCAAAGCGTCAGCCGACAGCGAAAGATTTGCGTCTGATTATGGCGATCATCAAAACGATTACCGATCTAGAACGTATTGGCGATGTTGCCTCTAAAATCGCTCAAGGTGCGATAGAGATCCCTTCGACCAAAGAACAAAAGTTCCATGTTTCGTTAGAGCCTCTTTGCCGTCAGGCTATCACCATGCTTCACCAAGTATTAGATGCTTTTGCTCGTATGGATGTCGATGCGGCGGCAGAAGTTCACAAGCTTGATGATAAGTTGGATGCGGAATACGAGGCTGTCATTCGTCAGTTAATGACTTATATGATGGAAGACCCTAATAACATCCCAAATATTTTACAGGTGATGTGGTCGGCTCGTGCGATTGAGCGAGTGGGGGATCGTTGCCAGAATATCTGTGAATACATTATTTACTTTGTGAAAGGGAAAGATGTACGCCATTTAGGCGATCAAAGCCTAGATGACGCACTGAAGTAGGGGACTCTTTAAAAGCTAAGAATTGCACCAAGATTGAAATTGATCGTCGTGTCGTAAGGCACAAAGGTTTTATTGTGATCAAAAATATTCATATCAACACCAGCACGCAGTCCAAGCATTGGTGTCGCTTGGTAAACGTAGGCACCGCCTAGGCTTAACCCATGGGTTGTCTTTTCTTCTACTTCGCCTGAGCGTGTTTTTGTACCATCATAACTTGCCACACCTATCTCAGCCTGAAAGCCGTGGTTTTGGTTTCTTCCAAACATATTTTGGATACCAACACGATATGCATCGACAGTTTCATCATATCGTTCGCTGTCATACCAAAGGTGAGAATAACTTAGGTAAACGGCACCTAAATTTGCCACATCAGTAACCCCCGCCTGTAACCCGAAGCCATGATAAGAACCAATTTTTAGTTCAGGGGATAAATGAAGACCACTTGAAAATGCAGAGGTTGAGAATAAAGCCGAAGTTAGAAGAAGTGTTTTTAGTTTCATGGTACCACCGAAGTAAATTTTGCTCTCCTTAGCATTAGGTCGATCCATGAATGAACCCAGAGAATTAACTGGATAACGGTAATCATTGTATGGACTTTGAAAGAGCAGGCTAATTCGCATTGGTTATCTCTGTAATAACGTATACTTATCAGTGGTTGTTATCGTTATTTAGCGAGTGCTTTGTCTTACGTAGCCTTACAAAACGAGTTTGATAGATAAACGTCTACTTAACCTTATGTTATTTAGTGTATTTGTTTCGATGTAATGATGAAAATGACGATAATGTCGATGTGGCTCATTAGTGTTTACTATATTCCGATTAATCTTTAATTTATTCTCTTGCTGAATTTATCCTCCACATTTATTTTTCAGGTAGATATCAGTATGAAAAAGTTTCTTTTAGTTTTGTCCCCTCTTTTCACGTTAACAGCGTGCGGCAGCGTTGCCATCATGGACAAATCAGAAGTGGTTAGTAAGCAACCGCAACTTATTATTAAAACAGATGGTGACTTCTGGGGATTGGGACAAGAAGGAACGTTTGATATTGCAGGTATGTATCAAGGCAAATACAGTCGAAACTCATCAAGTTCAACATGGTTTGATACTGTCTCTTTTAAAGACGGAGAGCTTGCAGCTGAGATCACTAGAAACGACAATGGTCAGGTGTGGAACTTAATTTGTTCTGGCGGTGGGACTTCAGTTAACTATATGGGTGTTGATTTCGGTGGCAATAAGCCTTATCGCTGCTCTGTAACCCAAAGGAATGAGAAAGTAGGAGAGTTCGTCTTAGAGCCTCAATCTGGGATGATTAAAGTTAGTTTAGAGAAGAAAGAAGCTGGCTACATACGAGTTGGGTCGAGTAAATATGATGTAGAAACTGTCCACTCAAGCAAAGACCTTTTGATGTCAGTTGAAAAACCTTTAGGGTATAGCTTTAAACAAGTTTCACAAGAGGTAGCAGCCGCTCAGACGAATGGAATGCTAACTTTACAGATGATGCCTGAACTTAATGATGATGAGAAAGATACGCTAGTTATTGGTACTATCGCGAGTGCATTGAGTTGGCGTCCAGAAGACTAGGGTTCAATATATACCTTGTAACTGAGCTTACTTTTGAAGCTGTTCTGATAAAACTTGTTTAATGAGTTTTGAAAGCCAATTTGTCAAAGGCGAGTTTCGATTTTTAATGTGTATATAGCTATAGATTGGCTTTGTATGTACATGTCCCTCAACTAAAACGTCAATTCCACGTAGGTTTGGATAATTCTCTACTGGGAATAGGTTGGAATGGGGCATGTACATATCAGTATGTTGAATGACATCGATTAGAGCCATGACCAATTCGCTGCGGAAACCTATACTATGCTCGATGGAAAGGTCGGTTAGAATCTGAGACGCTAAGCTAAAATTGTCATTCCAACCTGGTGTGACTAATGAAGCGATATCGTACCCTGCCATATCATATGGAGTTACGGTATCTTGCTTTAAAGGGTGATCTTTCCTAACAAATATACGTCCTGTTAATTCAATGAGCTGCCTTGTATAGACTTCTTTACTTGTCTTTTCTCCTAAATAGCTTACTCCCATCAAAACCTCGTCTTTTTGTATATCTGAGACAGACGAGTTTGACCATGGAACAAGCTTTAGTTTAGCGTTTGGTGCTTGTGCTCTTATATCTTTAAAAAGTGAGCCGGACAGACAAGAAAGTACCACTGGAGATAGCGCTATTTTGAGTGTGTAATCGATCTCTTTCGGATCAAAAGTGTTTGATGTATTAACCGCGATAGATAGACCGTCCATGAACGGTTTGATTTGATTAGTGAGCTGTTCTGAGAAAGCGGTAGGCTGCAAACCTCCATGAACTTTAACGAAAAGGTCATCATTGAAGTGGTATCTTAGCTTCTGTAGGGCTTGGCTAACTGCTGGCTGAGAAACGAATAAACGTTCTGCCGCCTTTCTGGTGTTTTTTTCTTGATAAACAATCAGAAAGGTACGTAACAAGTTTAAATCGAGAGAGCTGAATAAGTCTTTAGCCATATCTGTCCATGAAAGGTTTACTGCGTTATTAAATCTAATATACGTCAGTCAGTTAGATTAGTCAGCGTGGTTCTTTTCGATTTTTGGTAGCGACTATTGTCCTAAAGCGGTAAGGGCTGCTCTTACATCGGATATCTTATTCGCATCAGTCACGGGGATCTGATAATCATCAATATCATCACTGCCCATTTGAGCACTTGAGTTGCTTTCCATTAGGCTCGGTCTTGTCGATTTACCTGAAAGGTGAAGTGCAGGTACTTGGGTGGTGCTATGAATCATTTTCGCATTCGTTGCGTTGACGCCAGCCCCTGCCATGATGTCGACTCGACTATCGGCCTGTTTAACCATTTCTGCCAAGATATTGATGCCTTGCTCAGCATTAACAGCAAGCCCTGATGTCAGGATCCTTTCACATCCAAGTGCGATGACCTGTTCTAAGGTTGTTTGGTAATCAGAGCTTTGATCAATGGCTCTGTGAAACGTAATCCCAAGCTTTAATGAGTGCGCTTTGTCAGCCAGTTGCTGCATTTTTGGCATATCAATACTTCCATTAGGCGCTAACACGCCAAGTACGACCCCATTCAATCCTGCACTCGCACAAGCTTCAATATCTTCAAGCATACAGAGCATATCGTCATCATCGAAAATGAAGTCGCCCTGTCTTGGTCGTATCATAGCGTAGACAGGAACGGACGAAACTCTTGCCGCTTGTTTCATCATACCGAAGCTAGGAGTTAACCCGCCAAGTGCTAGTGAGGAGCAAAGTTCAATGCGATTTGCGCCGCCAGACAGCGCGTTGTGTAGAGATTCTAAGTTATCGATACAGACTTCAATTTCGATGTTCATCATGTTTATCCGTTTAAAAAGATACTGATGAAATCATAGCAATCTTGGGATGATTCTGAATAGGTAGAGATAGAGGAAAATAGAGGTAAAGTTTGGCTTTGCGGTTACCTCTATTCATAGTGGATATGAGCGAGGAATAAATCATTATTGAAGCAATAGATGCAAAAAGCCCGAAGCGTGAACTTCGGGCTTTGAATAAGACTTTACTTCTTAACTGATTGGCGGTGCGCTTTGCGCTATTAGCTTATGCTTTATTTCTCTTTATAGAGAGTCTTCCAACCATTAACCCGCGTTGAGTTCGGGCTTAAGAGGTAATTACTTGCTTAGGTCGTCAGCGTGCTCAGATAGGAATGCTGCAACACCTTTTGGAGATGCGTCCATACCTGATTTACCTTCTTCCCATTGTGCAGGACAAACTTCACCGTTCTTCTCGTGGAAGTTTAGTGCGTCTACCATGCGTAGCATTTCGTCGATGTTACGACCTAGTGGAAGGTCGTTAACTACTTGGTGACGTACAAGACCGTCAGCATCGATTAGGAAAGAACCACGGAAAGCAACGCCTGCTTCTGGGTGCTCAACATCGTATGCTTTGCAGATCTCGTGCTTAACGTCAGCAACTAGAGGGTATTTAACTTGACCGATACCGCCATCAGCGATAGCAGTGTTACGCCATGCGTTGTGAGAGAATTGAGAATCGATAGAAACACCGATTACTTCAACGCCTTTAGCTTGGAAATCTTCAAGACGGTTGTCGAAAGCGATTAGCTCTGAAGGACAAACGAAAGTGAAGTCTAGTGGGTAGAAGAAAACTACAGCTTTCTTACCTTTAGTGAATTCTGCGAAGTTGAAGTTATCAACGATCTCACCGTTACCTAGAACAGCTGCTGCAGTAAAGTCAGGGGCTTGACGACCTACTAGTACCATTTTGGAATCTCCTAAAAAATTAGTTGGCCCAACACATCTTTGTTTGGGCTCCGTTTCTACGCGACAAACTATAGTACAATCGGTACTATAGAAAAAAGCGAATTAAATAGATTAAGTTAATCGAAAAAAGCGATAAGCTTATTCTTTGTCCTTTTCTCAGGTCTTATGACCTTCGTGTAACTTATCCTACTCATATTACAAAGTAATTTCATGAATAAATGGCCAAGTCTTAAGCAACTTCACTATCTTGTTACTCTTCACGAAACACGCCACTTTAGCGACGCAGCTGATCGCTGTTTCGTTAGCCAGTCTACTCTAAGTAAAGGTATTCAAAACCTAGAAGAGCTTATCGGTTGCCCTCTTTATGAGAAGAAAGATAAAAAGAGTCCATTGGTCTTCACGCAAGCGGGTGAGCTGGTGGTCAAGCATGGACGAGAGCTATTGGCGAAAGGGCAAGATCTTGTCGAACTCGGTAACCTATGTAACGGAGATGCGATGCAAGGGCAGCTGCGAGTAGGGTGTATTCCTACCATTGCACCGTTCCTTTTGTGCGATTTGGTACAAGAAGCGAACCAACGCTTTCCACAGTTGAATTTACTGTTACGTGAAGACACGACAACCAATCTGTTGGCTGCACTACGTCATGGTGAGTTAGATGTACTGATTTTGGCCTTGCCCGTCGATATCGACAACATGGAAAGCAAAGTTGTCGGGCAAGATCCATTCAGAATGGTGATCAGTCGAACTCAAGCCGATGGTATTCGTGTCCCGATTAAATATGATGACCTACCAGACGAGTCTGTATTCTTATTGGAAAATGAACACTGTTTAACCGAGCACGCAGTATCAGCCTGTAAGCTAACAGATAAAGAGAAGATAAACCCATTCACAGCGACAAGTCTCCATACATTGGTTCAAATGGTGGCAAACGGGCTAGGTACTACCTTTATTCCTCAGATGGCGATCGACCATGGTTTGCTGCAAAACCAGAATCTCGTGGTGATCGATCCTCCAGGCCAACAGGCGTACCGAGACATTGGTCTGGTGTGGCGACCAAGCTCTTCACGTCGTGAGACATTTCATCAGTTAGCTGATGTGGTTTCTGAGCTTTTATAATAGTCCGTATCGACAAAAAATCCCTTCGAGCGGCTTAATTGGCCGCTCTTCTTTATATCACTTCCGAGCGTTACTCTACTTCAGCTTCTTCTGGCTCGACTTCTTCTTGCAGTTCAAGCAAGTTAATCGCGATGGTGACGAAGTCACTGTCGGTGATAATGCCTACTAGTTCGTGGTTTTCTACGACAGGTAAACAGCCCACTTTATGTTTCTGCATATAGATAGCCGATTCTTTTAATCCTGCACGTGGCTCTGCTGACATAACACTTTTGTGCATGATGTCGTTGAGGGGAGTAGCAAGAGTAAAAGATTGAGCTTGTGGGATGTTTTGTAGGCTGGATTCTTGAGCGGCTAGAACGTCTCGTTGTGTGACAACACCGAGTAGCTTTCTATCGGCATCGACGACCGGAATATGGCGGATATCAAGCGCTTCCATCATGTGCTTAGCATCGGCTAGTGAGTGTGAGCGCAATAGGGTATGAGGGTTGCGAGTCATCATATCTTCAACCTTGATCATACGAACCTCCTTCTTTTTTATTTTGTTGCTATTACTATAGTTTTTTATCCTAAAAATAACTGAGATCTGACGCATTTTTGGGTGAGTTTTATGCAACTAATTCTTTAGTTTAAGGAGGTGAGTTAGTAGCATTATTTTACGCCTCTTTACAATAATCCATTGCTGTAAACCTTGCTATTGCGGCTCGTGTGCCTATACTAGCCCACTGCGAAATTTTTAGTCGTGTTTGCGATGTGTTTCCGGTAATGATTGACTTACCGTAACCATTGTTCAGCAACTACGATTGATGATTCGTCAACGGCACAAATCTCATCAACTAAGACAAGACTAGACACATGCAAGTTTCAGATTTTCACTTTGACCTACCAGATGAACTTATTGCTCGCTATCCTCAAGAAGAGCGTACAGCAAGCCGTCTGCTTAAATTAGACGGCAATAATGGCAACCTGACAGATGGTTCGTTTAAAGACGTTTTAGACTTGGTTGAACCAGGCGATCTTGTTGTTTTCAATAATACTCGAGTGATTCCTGCTCGTGTATTCGGTCGCAAGGCATCAGGCGGTAAGCTTGAAGTCTTGGTTGAACGTATGCTTGATGAGAAAAGCATTCTTGCGCATGTTCGTTGTTCTAAATCACCGAAGCCGGGTACCAAGTTGTTCCTTGGTGAGAACGATGAATATGAAGCTGAAATGGTGGCGCGTCACGATGCGTTATTCGAAATCCATTTCACATCCGATCAAAGCGTTTTAGAGATTCTGAACAGTGTTGGTCATATGCCGCTACCTCCTTATATTGATCGTCCAGATGAAGACGCAGATAAAGAGCGTTACCAGACGGTCTATAATGAGAAGCCGGGAGCGGTTGCTGCGCCAACTGCAGGCCTGCACTTTGATGACAAGCTAATGGCTGACATGAAAGAAAAAGGTGTCGAATTTGCTTATGTGACGCTTCACGTTGGTGCTGGTACGTTCCAGCCAGTAAAAGTCGATAATATAAATGATCACCACATGCATGCTGAGTACGTTGAAGTCCCGCAAGAAGTGGTTGACGCCGTAGCTGCAGCAAAAGCTCGTGGCGGTCGTATTATTGCCGTTGGTACAACATCAGTACGCTCACTAGAAAGTGCAGCGCAAGATGCGTTGAAGAAAGGCACAGAGTTGGTTCCTTTCTTTGGTGACACTGAAATCTTTATCTTCCCTGGTTACGAATACCAGTTGGTGGATTGCTTGATTACCAATTTCCACTTACCAGAATCAACGCTGATTATGTTGGTGAGTGCATTTGCAGGTTACGACAATGTGATGGGCGCATACGATCACGCCGTGAAGAGCGAATATCGTTTCTTCAGCTACGGCGATGCTATGTTCATCAATAAGAAAACGAGCTAATTGAAGCTGGTTTAAGCGATAAAAAAATTTACGGGTGCTAGCAGTAAGCTAGGAGTCGGGCAGGGTGTCTGTCTAATCTCTCGCAAGGAATACGCGACCGCTCCTCATAGAGCCCACTAGACTGAACTTTTGTTTGGCCTAAGGTTCTGAATTAACAGTCAGATTGTTTCTCTGGCATATTGGAGGCTTCGTGAAATTAAAATACGAACTTAAAAAAACTAATAGCGGCGCACGTCGTGGTCAACTTCAGTTTGAACGCGGTACCGTTGAAACCCCAGCATTCATGCCTGTAGGTACTTACGGTACTGTAAAAGGTATGACACCTGAAGAAGTGAAAGACACAGGCGCTGAAATCCTATTAGGTAACACATTCCACCTATGGCTACGTCCTGGTCAAGAGATCATGAAAATGCACGGTGACCTGCACGATTTCATGAACTGGCACGGTCCTATCCTGACTGATTCAGGCGGCTTCCAAGTATTCAGCCTAGGTGCAATGCGTAAAATCACTGAAGAGGGTGTTCACTTCCGTAACCCTGTAAACGGTGACAAGATCTTCATGGACGCTGAGAAGTCTATGGAAATCCAAAAAGACTTAGGTTCAGACATCGTAATGATCTTTGACGAGTGTACGCCTTACCCAGCGACACACAAAGAAGCAAAAGACTCAATGGAGATGTCTCTTCGTTGGGCTGAGCGTTCACGTAACCACTTCGACAAACTTGAAAACCCGAACTCACTATTCGGTATCGTTCAAGGTGGTGTGTACGAAGACCTTCGTGATGTATCTGTTAAAGGCCTAACTGAAATTGGTTTTGATGGTTACGCAGTTGGTGGTCTAGCAGTAGGCGAACCAAAAGAAGACATGCACCGTATTCTTGAACACACATGTCCTCAACTGCCGGAAGATAAGCCACGTTACCTAATGGGCGTAGGCAAACCAGAAGACCTAGTTGAAGGTGTTCGTCGTGGTATCGACATGTTTGACTGTGTAATGCCAACGCGAAATGCACGTAACGGCCACCTGTTTGTGACTGAAGGTGTGATCAAGATCCGTAATGCGAAGCATAAAACCGATACAACACCACTAGATTCAGAGTGTGACTGTTACACTTGTAAGAACTACAGCAAGTCGTACTTACACCATTTGGATCGTTGTAACGAAATCCTAGGTGCTCGACTGAACACGATTCATAACCTGCGTTTCTACCAACGAGTAATGTCAGACATTCGTCAGTCTATCGATGAAGACCGCTTTGAAGAGTTCGTTGCAGAGTTCTACGCAAGAATGGGGCGTGAAGTGCCACCACTAGGTAAAGAATCTTAGTATTTCTTTTTTGCGAGCCCTATCTCTCTTCCGAGTGATGGGGCTTGAAAATAAAGGGATGCAACCCAATTAGACAAACAATTACGAAAATATAAATAGAGGATGTTTTAAATGTTTATTTCTCAAGCTCACGCAGCAGCAGAAGGTGCACCAGCAGGCGGCGGTTTCGAAATGCTTATCATGCTAGGTATGTTCGCTGTGATCTTCTACTTCATGATCTACCGTCCACAAGCTAAGCGTGTTAAAGAGCACAAGAACCTTATGTCTTCTATGGGCAAAGGCGATGAAGTTCTTACAAGCGGCGGCCTAATCGGCAAGATCACTAAGATTGCTGAAGACAGCGACTACGTTGCTATCGAACTGAACGCAAACAACGAAGTAGTTATCAAGAAAGACTTCGTTACAGCAGTGCTACCAAAAGGTACTCTGAAATCTCTATAAACAGCTAGAGGATCCTCGCTGTGCTAAACCGTTACCCGTTATGGAAGTATTTGATGGTGGTGTTTGCCATCGCTATCGCTGCGTTGTACGCACTTCCAAATATATACGGTGAAGATCCGGCAGTTCAAGTTACAGGGGCGCGCGGCGCCTCTGTAGATATGTCTACGCTGGATGCTGTCACCAATGCTCTTGAAGCAGAAAACCTTTCTACTAAATCCGTTGCTCTCGAAAACGGTTCCATTCTTGTTCGCTTTAACGACACAGATACGCAAATTAGTGCCCGTGATATCATCACAGAAGCACTAGGCGATGACGTTATTGTTGCTTTAAACCTAGCGGCTTCAACTCCTGATTGGCTTGAATCTATTGGTGCTGCACCAATGAAACTTGGTCTTGATCTACGTGGTGGTGTTCACTTCTTAATGGAAGTGGATATGGACGCGGCGATGCAAAAGCTGGTTGGTCAACAAGAAGAAGCATTCCGTAGTGAACTTCGTGAAGAGAAAATCCGTTACCGTGCGATTCGCCCATCTGGTAAAGATGCGGTTGAAGTGATTCTGCGTAACGAAGAGCAGCTTGCTGAAGCGAAATCGCTACTGCAATCTAAGCACCAAGATATGACGTTCGTAGATTCTGAATCTAACGGTCGTTTCTCTTTGGTTGCAAGCTTTACAGAGGCTCGTCTTCAAGAAATCCGTAACTACGCGGTTGAGCAAAACATTACCATTCTACGTAACCGTGTTAACGAACTTGGTGTTGCTGAACCTTTGGTTCAACGTCAAGGTTCTAGCCGTATCGTAGTGGAATTGCCTGGTGTTCAAGACACGGCTCGCGCTAAAGAAATCCTTGGTGCTACCGCGACGCTTGAGTTCCGTGAAGTAGATAGCAGTGCTGATTTAGCCGCTGCCGCTTCTGGTCGTGCCCCTGCGGGTAGCGAAATCAAGCAAGATCGTGATGGTCGTCCTGTGGTACTTAAGAAGCGCGTTATTCTAGGCGGTTCAAGTATTACTGATGCAAGCTCAAGTGTTGATGAATATGGTCGTCCTCAAGTTAACATCTCGCTAGACAGCGAAGGTGGTAGCAAGATGTCTGCATTCTCTCGTCAGAATATCGGTAAGCTAATGGCGACGGTATTTGCAGAGTACAAAGACAGCGGTCGTAAAACACCGGAAGGTCGAGTTATCTTAAGTAAGCACGAAGAAGTGATTAACCAAGCGACGATTCAGTCTGCACTTGGTCGTAACTTCCGTATTACTGGTATCGACTCAACGGCTGAAGCTCATAACTTGGCACTTCTACTGCGTGCTGGTGCTCTGATTGCGCCTATCTCGATTGTAGAAGAACGTACGATTGGTCCATCTATGGGGCAACAAAACATCGATATGGGTATCATGGCGATGGTTTGGGGTATGGCTGCTGTAATGCTGTTTACGCTGCTTTACTACCGCAGCTTTGGTCTGATTGCGAACGTTGCGCTAATGGCTAACTTGGTGTTGATTATCGGTGTGATGTCGATGATTCCGGGGGCTACTATGACCCTGCCAGGTATTGCCGGTATCGTATTAACGGTCGGTATGGCGGTTGATGCCAACGTTCTGATCTTTGAGCGTATACGTGAAGAGCTTCGAGATGGACGTAGTCCACAACAAGCGATTCACCAAGGTTACGCGAACGCATTCAGCACAATCGCCGATGCCAACATCACCACGCTACTAACAGCAATTATTCTATTTGCTGTGGGTACTGGTGCTATCAAAGGCTTCGCGGTAACGCTGTCTATCGGTATCTTGACTTCAATGTTTACAGCTATTGTGGGAACACGTTGTATCGTGAACCTGATGTATGGCGGCAAACGCGTTAAAAAACTGTCGATCTAAGGCTAGGAATTAATATGTTTCAGATTCTAAAAGCAGACAAAATGATCGACTTTATGCGTTGGTCAAAGGTTGCCTTTGTTTTTTCTATCTTGATGATTGGTACTGCTATCTTCACCCTAACAACGAAATCGTTGAACTGGGGTCTAGATTTTACTGGCGGTACTCTGATTGAAGTTGGTTTTGAACAACCGGCACACCTTCCTGATATCCGTAGTGCACTAGAAGCCGAAGGCTTTGGTGATGCAACGGTACAGAACTTCGGTTCAGCTCGTGATGTGATGGTTCGTTTACGTCCACGTGATGGCGTAGCGGGCGAAACGCTTGGTAACCAAATCCTTTCTGCTATTGAGAATGGTACTGGTGAGCAAGTTGAAATGCGTCGTATCGAGTTCGTTGGTCCTAACGTAGGTGATGAGCTAACAGAAGCGGGTGGCCTTGCTATCCTAGTTTCTCTTATCTGTATCTTGATCTACGTATCAGTGCGATTTGAATGGCGTTTGGCTGCGGGTGCGGTATTAGCACTGGCGCACGATGTTATCATCACACTTGGTGTGTTCTCTCTAATGCAAATTGAGGTCGACCTTACCATCGTAGCAGCCTTGCTAACGGTAGTCGGTTACTCCCTCAACGATACCATCGTTGTATTCGACCGTATTCGTGAGAACTTCCGTAAGATGCGTAAAGGTGAAGCGCCTGAAGTACTGAACAGCTCAATCACACAAACATTGAGTCGTACATTGATCACTTCTGGTACCACGTTATTCGTAGTTATCGCACTGTTCGTTCAGGGCGGCGCTATGATTCACGGCTTCGCAACTGCCCTTCTATTGGGTATTACGGTTGGTACTTACTCTTCTATCTACGTTGCATCTGCACTAGCAATGAAGTTGGGTATTACACGTGAACACCTAATGCCACCACAAGTGGAAAAAGAAGGTGAAGAGTTTGACGAAATGCCTTAGGCCTTGGCTTAACAAGTTTTGCTAAACCAAAAAAACCGCTAGGCAACTAGCGGTTTTTTTACGTCTGTATATTGTCGATAAGATCAACGTAACTTATCGGCAAGTTGAGTTGCATATACTGTCACTAAGAGCACCATTTTCGTATTTCGTATTTCGTATTTCGTATTTCGTATTTCGTATTTCGTATTTCGT
>NZ_JBGONY010000060.1:0-27880 GCF_041439375.1 Vibrio crassostreae
CAGCCAAATATCCGTTCAGGTTCAAGCAATAATGCTTATCCGAACGGCATTAGACTATTAAGGTCGGCTTTTTTGTGCGTGCTATAAAGCTATTTATAAATGAGTGGTGTATTAATAAATGATTACTCATTCAGGTTGCATATAAATTCGATACGTGATTTTGTCTGTCTTGGTGCATTTCTAAATCTGTTTTGGTGCAGTGCATTATGCTGTTTTGTATAAAGTGATAACCCTCACAAATAGTGGAGTCGATTTAGGGGATATGTGATGTGCAATTAGATTTCATGTGGCATTAATGTTAATTTGCCGACAGTGTTCTAGCATAAGATGCTAAAAAAAAGTATCAATACAGATACATCAACACTAAAGGCTGTTTTTTAATTAATCCCTATGTGTAACTCACTATTCATTAGGTTTTTATTAGAGATTTACACTGTTACCTTGAGTAATTCGGAGAATTATCCGATTTTTTGCGACTTGTTTATGGCAAATTACTTCAATGGTTGATAGTGTGTGCCTCAATCTTTGTAAGGTTTTAGATTTTTATGCTTAAAATTTGAGCTAAATAAATCTAAATCACTGCCGTTTAGTGAACCAAGCAAAGAAGTCATGGATGCAATACGGAAAACTTGGAGTTTATTAAATGTACAAGAATAAAATCACTCAGGCCCTTCTTCTAGGTGCTGGTTTGGCAGTGGCTGCCACTTCTACTCTTTCTATCGCTGCTGAAGTTCCAGCAGGCACTGAACTAGCAAAAGTTCAGGAACTGGTTCGCGGTAATGGTACTGAAGTAGCAACACTCGACCCTCACAAATCTCAAGGTGTACCAGAATCTCACGTAATTCGTGACCTTCTAGAAGGTTTAGTGAACCAAGATGGCGACGGCAATACTATCCCAGGAGTAGCTGAAAGCTGGGAAACGACAGACAACAAAACATTCACTTTCCACCTACGTAAAGACGCAAAATGGTCTAACGGCGATCCTGTAACGGCAAATGACTTCGTTTACAGCTTCCAACGTGCGGTTGATCCTTTAACTGCTTCTCCATACGCTTGGTACATGGAATATACCAAGATGGCGAATGCGAAAGACATCGTTGCGGGTAAGAAAGACAAGAGTGAACTAGGCGTTAAAGCTTTAGATGACTACACGTTAGAAGTGACTTTAGATACAGCTGTCCCATATTTCGTAATGATGATGGGTCACACAACAGTGAAGCCAGTACATAAAGCAACTGTTGAAAAATTCGGTGACCAGTGGACTAAGCCTGAAAACTTTGTTGGTAATGGTGCATTTGTTCCAAATCAATGGGTAGTTAACGAGCGTCTTGAACTAGTACGCAACGAAAATTATTGGGATAACGAACATACAGTTCTTAACAAAGTAACATTCTTACCAATCGAAAACCAAGTAGCGGAAATGAACCGCTTCCTCTCTGGCGAACTAGATTTCACATATGAAGTTCCTAACGAGCACTTCCGTCGCTTACAGAAAGAATACCCAGAAGATGTAAACATTAAGGGTAACCTGTGTACTTATTACTACCAATTTAATGCACAGAAAGCACCTTTCGACGACGTACGTGTTCGTAAAGCAATGTCTTATGCGATGGATCGTGACATCGTGACGAAAGCGATTCTTGGTCAAGGTCAAAAACCAGCTTACTTCTTGACTCCTGAAATTACTGCTGGTTTTGACCCGGTAACTCCAGAGTATGGTCAACTTTCTCAAAAAGAGCGTATTGCTGAAGCGAAGCGTCTTCTTGAAGAAGCGGGCTACACGAAGAGCAACCCACTTGAATTTAACCTGCTTTACAACACGTCTGAAAACCACAAGAAGCTTGCTGTAGCAATCGCATCAATGTGGAAGAAAGAGCTTGGTATTAACGCGAAACTCGAAAACCAAGAGTGGAAATCATATCTAGACAGTAAAGATACTGGTAACTTTGACGTTGCTCGTGCAGGTTGGTGTGGTGACTACAATGAAGCATCTTCATTCCTAACATTGATGGTTAGTCAAAATACAACTGCTGGTCAGCACTATAAGAGCGCAGACTATGACAAGATTATCGATAAAGCACTAAGCTCTACTTCAGAAGAAGAGCGTACTAAGCTATACATCGAAGCAGAAAAATTGCTAGCTAAAGACATGCCAATTGCTCCAGTCTACCAGTACGTTACAACACGTCTTGTATCACCTCAGCTAGGTGGTTACCCAGAAGGTAACGCCGAAGATAAGATCTATTCAAAAGATCTTTATGTCAAAGCAAAATAACCTCCTATAAAAATAAAATAAAATAAAATATAACTAACTTAGACCTGTGTGCGAGAAATCGCACGCAGTGTCTATTTAATTTTTAATTGTCACAGACTGAAAAGAGTGAGTTTATGCTTAAATTCATTATGAAAAGGATATTCGAAGCGATTCCAACCATGTTGGTGTTGATCACTATATCTTTCTTTCTCATGCGTTTTGCACCGGGTAACCCGTTTTCGAGCGAACGCCCATTACCGCCAGAAGTTATGGCTAACATCGAAGCTAAATACGGCTTAGATAAACCTGTATTTGAACAGTACACCACGTACTTGACTAACATCGTTCAAGGTGACTTTGGTCCATCATTCAAATATCAAGATTACACCGTAAATGAGCTGATCGCAGTCGCACTTCCAGTATCTGCGAAGGTAGGTTTTATTGCCTTTATCTTTACCCTAATTATGGGAGTATCGGTCGGGACGATTGCCGCCTTGAAGCACAACACCTGGATTGACTACACCATAATGTCGACCGCTATGCTCGGGGTAGTAATGCCATCTTTCGTGTTGGCTCCAGCGCTTATTTACCTGTTCTCTCTGCACTGGAACATATTCCCAGCAGGTGGTTGGCACGGCGGTACTTATATGTACATCGTCCTGCCAGTTATCGCGATGTCTCTTCTTTACGTAGCCACATTTGCTCGTATTACTCGCGGTAGCATGATTGAAACGCTAAACAGTAACTTTATCCGAACTGCTCGTGCAAAAGGCCTAAGTTACCGTTACATCGTTCTAAAACATGCACTGAAGCCAGCACTGCTGCCTGTCGTTTCTTATATGGGACCTGCGTTTGTAGGTATCATTACAGGTTCTGTTGTTGTTGAAACCATCTTCGGCCTACCAGGTATCGGCAAGCTGTTTGTTAACGCCGCGTTTAACCGTGACTACTCGCTAGTAATGGGTGTAACCATCTTGATTGGTTTCCTATTCATCTTGTTCAACGCAATCGTTGATATTTTGCTAGCGCTAATTGACCCGAAAATTCGCTACTAACAGGGACGCATGGTTATGTTGAAGAAAAAAGAAAATTTAGAAGCGATCGAAAAGTTCTCTGAGAGTTTAGAGATTGAAGGTCGCAGTTTGTGGCAGGATGCCCGCATTCGTTTTATGCGAAACAAAGCGGCAATGGTAAGCCTGTTTATTCTTACGCTTATGGTACTGGCGGTTATCTTCTTACCGATGCTTGCTCAGTACACTTATGATGATACTGACTGGTACGCAATGCATGCAGCGCCAAGCGCGGACCACTGGTTTGGTACTGATAGCTTAGGCCGTGATTTGTACGTTCGTACTCTTATCGGTGGTCGTATCTCATTGATGGTTGGTGTGATGGGCGCATTCGTAGCGGTACTGATTGGTACGCTTTACGGTGCAGCTTCAGGTTTCATCGGCGGTCGTACTGACCGAGTGATGATGCGTATCCTAGAGATCTTGTACGCGGTACCATTTATGTTCCTAGTAATCGTCCTGGTAACGTTCTTTGGTCGTAACATCATCCTAATCTTCGTTGCTATTGGTGCGATTGCTTGGCTAGATATGGCGCGTATTGTACGTGGTCAAACGCTGAGCTTGCGTAGTAAAGAGTTCATTGAAGCCGCACACGTATGTGGTGTAAGCAAATGGAAGATCATTACACGTCACATCGTACCGAACGTACTGGGTATCGTAGCGGTTTATTCTACGCTGCTTATTCCAAGCATGATCCTTACAGAATCATTCTTATCTTTCCTTGGTCTTGGTGTTCAAGAGCCTATGACAAGCTGGGGCGCATTGCTTCAAGAAGGCTCGCAAACAATGGAAGTTGCAATCTGGCAATTAACATTCCCTGCGGCATTCATGGTAGTTACGCTGTTCTGCTTTAACTACGTAGGTGATGGTCTGCGCGACGCGCTTGATCCAAAAGACAGATAACGAAATAGCAATTAAAAGCTATAAAAGATTAAGGAAGCAATAATGAGCTTATTAGATGTCAAAGATCTGCGCGTCGAATTTACCACGCAAGATGGTATCGTAACCGCAGTAAACGACTTGAACTTCTCACTTAACCAAGGCGAAACGCTGGGTATTGTTGGTGAGTCGGGTTCAGGTAAATCACAAACGGTATTTGCACTGATGGGGCTGCTGGCTAAAAACGGCATCATCTCAGGCAGTGCAAAGTTTGAAGGCAATGAAATCCTCAACCTGCCTGAAAAAGCGCTGAACAAGGTTCGTGCTGAACAGATCGCAATGATCTTCCAAGATCCAATGACGTCACTGAACCCTTACATGAAAGTAAGTGATCAGTTGATGGAAGTACTTATGCTGCACAAAGGCATGGGTAAAGCAGAGGCGTTTGAAGAATCAGTACGCATGCTTGAAGCGGTTAAAATCCCTGAAGCACGTAAGCGTATCACCATGTACCCACACGAATTTTCTGGCGGTATGCGTCAGCGTGTGATGATCGCAATGGCACTGCTGTGTCGTCCTAAATTACTTATCGCTGATGAACCAACAACGGCACTGGATGTAACCATTCAAGCGCAAATCATGGAATTGCTGAACGAATTGAAAGATGAGTTCAACACGGCAATCATCATGATCACCCATGACTTGGGTGTTGTTGCTGGCTCATGTGACAAAGTACTTGTGATGTACGCGGGTCGTACAATGGAGTACGGCACGGTTGATGAAATCTTCTACGAGCCAAGCCACCCATATGCGGAAGGCCTGCTTAAAGCGATTCCTCGTTTGGATACCGAAGGTGAAATTCTACCGACGATTCCAGGTAACCCACCTAACTTACTTCGCCTACCAACAGGTTGTCCTTACCAAGACCGTTGTCACCGTGTAATGGACCGTTGTAAGCAAGAAGCACCGATTTTGCAGCCATTTGCTAAAGACCGTCAGCGTGCTTGTTTTTCAGATTGGGAGACTTGGACAAAATGAGTAAAGAATTACTATTAGATATTAAAGACCTGAAAGTTCACTTTAGCATTGCAGCTAAGTCTGCTTGGCCTTGGGCAAAACCATCAAACCTTAAAGCGGTTGATGGTGTTGATGTTCACCTTTACGAAGGAGAGACTCTGGGTGTAGTAGGTGAGTCTGGTTGTGGTAAGTCGACTTTTGCCCGTGCGATTATCGGCTTGGTTGAAGCGACTGAAGGTCAAGTGATGTGGTTAGGTCAAGACCTAACTAAGATGCAGGAAGTGAAGCGTCGTGAGACTCGTAAAGAGATTCAGATGATCTTCCAAGACCCGCTAGCATCGCTTAACCCACGTATGTCAGTAGGCGATATTATTGCTGAGCCTCTAGAGACTTTCTTCCCTGAACTTTCTAAACAAGAAGTGAAGGACAGAGTTAAAGAGATGATGGCAAAGGTTGGTCTACTACCCAACGTAATCAACCGTTACCCTCATGAATTCTCTGGTGGTCAGTGTCAGCGTATTGGTATTGCACGTGCGCTTATCTTGAAACCTAAGATGATCATCTGTGATGAACCTGTTTCTGCACTGGATGTATCTATCCAAGCTCAAGTAGTTAACCTTCTGAAGGAGCTACAAAAAGAGCTAGGTTTGTCTTTGGTATTCATCGCGCACGATTTGTCGGTTGTTAAACACATCTCTGATCGCGTATTGGTGATGTACCTAGGCAACGCGGTAGAACTTGGCGAATCAGATGCCTTGTTCTCTGATCCTAAGCACCCGTACACAAAAGCGTTGATGTCTGCAGTTCCAATTCCAGATCCTCGCTTAGAGCGCAGCAAAACCATTCAGATGTTGGAAGGTGATCTACCATCACCAATCAATCCGCCATCAGGTTGTGTGTTCCGTACTCGTTGCCCACAAGCAACAGAGGCGTGTGCGCAAACTAAGCCAACGATTCAAGGCGATGACGTTCACGCAGTATCTTGCTTGCACGTACAAGTCTAGAGCCTATTTAAAACGGTTCAGCCTGTGACAGGCTTAAGCGCGACTAGTTATTAGAGTCGCGCTTTTTTTGTCTTAGGCTTATAGGTCCGCTCAACAAGTTTCATCAAAATATTCGAACAACTAAGCCAACTTCTTCTAGTTTTGAAAAAGTTGGCTTTTTTTATACTAGAGAAAAGTTAGCATCACAGAGGTTTGGATATGGGTAAGTTAGTTGAAGGTGTTTGGCACGATGTGTGGTACGACACCAAAGAAAGCGGTGGCAAGTTCGTTCGTGAAGATGCGGGCTTTCGCAACTGGGTTGAAAATAAAGCCGGTGCGCAATTTGAGCCAGAAAGTGGTCGTTACCACTTATACGTATCGTTAGCTTGTCCGTGGGCGCATCGCACGCTGATCTTCCGTGAACTGAAAGACCTAACCGATCATATTGATGTGACAGTAGTTTGCCCCGACATGATGAGTGAAGGTTGGCAAATGGGCTTGCCTGAGCCTCTGTTCGGTCACACTCGAATGCACCAAATCTACACCCAAGCCAAACCGGACTATTCAGGTCGAGTCACGGTTCCTGTTTTATGGGATAAGAAAACCAATACCATTGTGAGTAACGAGTCGTCTGAAATCATCCGCATGTTCAACTCAGAGTTTAATGAGCTAACGGGCAACACTGATGATTACTACCCATGGGAATTGGCGAGCAAGATTGATGAATGGAACGACTACATCTATCCGAACATCAATAACGGCGTTTATCGTACCGGCTTTGCGACCACACAAGAGGCCTACGAAGAAGCGTATGACGCGTTATTTGAAGCGTTAGACAAAGTGGATGCCCATCTTAGCGAACACCGTTATCTGGCGGGTAACGAGATTACAGAAGCGGATTGGCGGTTGTTTACGACCTTGGTTAGATTCGATGCTGTGTATGTGGGTCACTTCAAGTGTAACAAGCAGCGAATTACGGACTATGCAAATATTCAAGGTTACCTAAAAGAGTTGTATCAGATCGAAGGCATCCAAGAGACGACGGATTTTTACCATATCAAACGTCACTATTATTACAGCCACACGGGCATTAACCCAACTCAGGTTGTCCCTAAAGGACCCACGCTAGATTTAGAATCGCCACATGGACGAGTCTAGGCTTACCAAATAGTTCTTTTACTCCAGACATAAAAAAACCCTAGATAAAAATCTAGGGTTTTTGCTTTCTACAAAAGAAAAATTAGTTAATTACTTTTTCTTCAGCTTGTGCAGCTTGGTCTGCTTGGATAGCCGTTAGAGCTACTGTGTAAACGATATCGTCTACTAGAGCGCCACGAGACAAGTCATTTACTGGCTTGCGCATACCTTGAAGCATTGGACCGATAGATACTAGATCTGCTGAACGCTGTACAGCTTTGTAAGTCGTGTTACCCGTGTTTAAGTCTGGGAATACGAATACTGTCGCTTTACCTGCAACTGGAGAGTTAGGCGCTTTAGAAGCGGCTACGTTTTCCATGATTGCTGCATCGTACTGTAGAGGACCGTCGATCACTAGATCAGGACGTTTCTCTTGAGCAAGTTTGGTTGCTTCACGTACTTTATCTACGTCTGCACCCTTACCAGATTCACCAGTAGAGTAAGAGATCATAGCAACACGTGGGTCGATACCGAATGCCGCAGCAGAATCTGCAGATTGGATAGCGATTTCAGCAAGCTGTTCAGCTGTTGGGTCTGGGTTGATCGCACAGTCACCGTATACAAGAACTTGGTCAGGCAGAAGCATGAAGAAGATTGAAGATACGATAGAAGCATCAGGAGCAGTCTTGATGATCTGGAACGGAGGAACGATAGTGTTCGCCGTTGTGTGAACAGCACCAGAAACTAGGCCGTCAACCTCACCAGCTTCAAGCATCATAGTACCTAGGAATACTGAATCTTCTAGCTTCTCACGAGCTACAACTTCAGTCATACCTTTAGCGCCACGAAGTTCTACTAGACGAGCTACGTAGTTTTCGCGAACTGATGCAGAATCGATGATTTCAACGCCAGCGCCAAGCTCAACACCTTGCTGTGCAGCAACACGACGAATTTCTTCTGGGTTACCTAGAAGTACACAAGTCGCGATACCGCGCTCAGCACAGATAGCCGCAGCTTTAACTGTACGTGGCTCGTCACCTTCAGGAAGAACGATACGCTTAGCCGCTTTACGAGCAAATTCAGTTAGCTGGTAACGGAATGCTGGTGGACTTAGACGACGAATGCCTTGAGTACCTTCAGATAGAGAATCAATCCAAGGGCCATCGATGTGGCTTGCAACGTGATCGTTAACGAACTCGATACGCTCTTTATCGTCTGCAGGAACTTCTAGGTTGAAGCTCTGTAGGTTTAGAGACGTCTGCCAAGTGTTACCTTGAGCTTTGAAGATTGGTAGACCTGAAGCGAATGCCGGTGCACAAAGGTTAGCAATGCTTTCTGGAATGTCGTAACCGCCAGTAAGTAGGATTGCGCCAATCTCAACACCGTTTTTCGCAGCAAGAGCCGCAGCAACGATAACGTCAGGACGGTCTGCAGAAGTTACTAGCAGTGAACCTGGCTTAAAGTGCTCAATCATGTGCGGTAGAGAACGTGCACAGAAAGTGATGCTCTTAATACGACGAGTCGCGATTTCACCTTCGTTGATGATTTCAGCGTTAAGGTGCTTAGCCATGTCAACCGCACGAGTTGCGATTAGGTCGATGCTCCATGGCACGCAGCCAAGAACACGAATAGGGCTAGAGTTGAAGATTTGCATTACTTCAAGGTTCGCTTGCTGAGCGCTGTCTGCATCATCAAAGATTTCAGATAGGTCAGGGCGAGTACGGCCAGCTTCATCAACAGGAGCGTTAAGCTTGTTGATGATTACGCCTTTGATGTTCTTGTTCTTCGTACCGCCGAAGTTAGAACATGCTACTTCGATACGCTCTTTAAGTTGCGTAGGGTTGTCAGTACCAGGAGTCGCAACGAATACGATCTCCGCGCCAAGTGTTTTCGCGATTTCCGCGTTCACTTGGTTAGCAAATGGGTGCTTACGAGTAGGTACTAGACCTTCGATTAGCGTTACTTCTGCGTCTTTGTTGATCTTGTTGTATTGCTCAACAACAGACTCAAGAAGTTCGTCCATTTTTTCGCTACCGATCAAAGCTTCAGCTTTAGTCATTGCGATTGGCTCACCAATCTTAATGTCGCTGTTTGCGCTGATGATAGTAGACGTTAGATCTGGCTGGTTACCACCGCTGCGAGGCTGAGCGATTGGCTTGTAGAAAGAAACACTTACGCCCTTACGCTCCATAGCGCGAAGAACACCCATGCTAACACTAGTAAGACCAACACCAGCGCTTGTAGGGATAAGCATAATAGTACGTGACATTGACGAACACCTTTGACTATTGGAAATAAAAAAAGCTCAACTGCTATTCCCACCGATATTTAAATTGGGGTAGGAATAGAAGTTGAGCCCCATTTTCTTGATATGAAAAACTGACTAGCTTCGAGTGAAGCTAGTCAGGAAAATCAATTAAAGACCTGCTAGTTTCGCAGTGTCTTCAGCAATTACTAGCTCTTCGTTAGTAGAGATAACCATTGCAGGGATACGGCTGTTAGCTGTAGTGATAGTACCTTCGCCGCCGAAACGAGCTTTAAGGTTAGCTTCACCGTCAACTTCGATGCCGAAGATGCCTAGGCGGTTAAGAACCATTTCACGGATTGGGCCAGAGTTCTCGCCGATGCCGCCAGTGAAAGTGATTGCGTCTAGACGACCTTCTAGAGTTGCAGTGTAACCAGCAACGTACTTAGCTAGACGGTGACAGAACACGTCCATTGCACGAGTTGCTTCTTCTTTCTCACCGTAGTTGTCTTCAACGAAACGACAGTCAGAAGTCACTTCAGTTAGACCAGCAAGACCAGACTCTTTAGTTAGCATGTTGTTGATTTCTTCAACAGAGTAACCAAGAGCGTCGTGTAGGTGGAAGATGATCGCAGGATCTAGGTCACCACAACGAGTACCCATTACAAGACCTTCAAGAGGAGTAAGACCCATAGAAGTATCTACAGATTGACCGTTCTTGATAGCACATACAGAAGCGCCGTTACCTAGGTGACAGTTGATGATGTTAACTTCTTCAACTGGCTTGTTTAGTAGACCTGCAACTTCACGAGTGATGAATAGGTGAGAAGTACCGTGCATGCCGTAACGACGGATGCCGTGCTCTTTGTACAGGTTGTACGGTAGAGCGTATAGGTAAGACTCAGAAGGCATTGTTTGGTGGAACGCAGTGTCAAATACAGCAACGTTTTGTAGACCAGGGAAGTTCTGTTGAGCCGCTTCGATACCGATAAGGTGAGCTGGGTTGTGAAGAGGTGCGAAAGTCGCAGCGTCTTGAATACCCTTAAGTACTTCATCAGTGATAAGTGCAGAAGAAGTGAACTGCTCGCCGCCGTGTACGATACGGTGACCGATAGCGCCAAGGTTAGCTTTAAGCTCAGGCTTAGAAGCAAGAATAGTTTCTACCATGAAAGATAGTGCTTCTACGTGAGCTGCGCCCGCGCCTAGTTGTGCTTCATGCTTGCCATCAAGTTTCCACTTCATACGAGCTTCTGGAAGACCCAGACACTCAGCAAGACCAGTTAGGTGCTCAGCACCTGTTTCTGCATCAACCACAGCGAATTTAAGAGAAGAACTACCACAGTTTAAAACTAAAACTAGCTTAGACATTAATGACTACCTGTTAATTTTTCTGATCGAAATCAGTTAAGGATGAAAATTAATCTCAAGAATAGACGAAGCACGGTAGCTTGCGTACTAACCTTGGTCAAAAAAACGTTAATTTCCGTATAAAGTGAAAGCGCGCTTTTTCAAAAAAAGAGGCTTGTGCATTCCTTGCAGAAGTCTTCTCAAAGTTGCTTAAATTGTAAATAAGGGCAACAATGAGATTGAGGTCTGCAAATAATAGCGATATTGTGCAAATATAACAAAAAAATTTGAAAGAATATTATTTTTCGTCAAATTTTTGTGTTTTTAGTTGATGGTTTCAACTTTTTTTTAATGGGAGACTCATATGAGCAATAGAGTTGGTTTAGCGAGCAGTTTAAAAGATGGCCAAAAGTACATGGATCTCTGGCCTGTTCGAAAAGAGTTAAACGCTATTTTCCCTGAGCAACGCATCATTAAAGCGACGCGCTTTGGTGTTAAGGTGATGCCCGCGATAGCTGCTATCAGCGTTCTTACGCAAATGGCCTTTAATAATTACCAAGCGATGCCACAAGCTGTGGTTATGGCTTTGTTTGCTATTAGTTTGCCGCTTCAAGGCATGTGGTGGTTAGGTAACCGCTCAAATACACAACTTCCGCCAGCGCTAGTATCCTGGTACCGCGAACTGCACGAGAAGATCACTGAAACGGGATTTGCGTTAGAGCCAATGAAGCCACGCCCTCGTTATAAGGAATTGGCGATCATTCTGAATCGTGCATTCCGTCAGTTAGACAAATCTTCAATGGAACGCTGGTTCTAAGAAAACCTCACTTCTCCCTATCTTCTGAGAACAGCTGTACATTGTGATGGCATGTTCTCAGATTAGTTCCTCTTGATCCTGTTGGTTCATCTTACTCTTTGTTGATCGTTTCATTTACCTCTTGTTATTCACTTCGTTTCTTACCTACGGATTCAACCCAACTAGCCTTTTGACGCATAATTCGAGCTTTGTTGTGTTTTTGTTAAATATCACTTCAAGTCATCAAAGCTTACTGGTAATAATGTCAATAGTGAGTTTAATGTTGTGTTCTCTCTAGATCGAGCAATAACAATGAGCGCTTGATGAAGGAAGTATTGATGGGTTTTGTAAGAAAAGTATTAACGACGGCGTTGAGTGGTTGTCTGTTGTTGTGGGCTAGTAGTGCGGTAGCAAATATTGCCAAGGTATCGGTGTCACAGGTCGTAGACCATCCAGATTTGAATGCGACACGTCTAGGGCTTCTTGAAGGATTAAGAGCTAAAGGTTATGAACCCGGTAAGAACTTAGAGTTTTCTTATGAAATGGCGGACGGAAATCCAGCGCAAGCCGCCAAAATTGCCAGAGAGCTTGTCAGTGAAAATCCTCATGTATTGGTTGGTATTGCAACACCGACTTCACAAGCCCTAGTTTCGGCGACTCGCTCTATTCCTATCGTGTTTACTGCGGTTACCGATCCTATCGGCGCTAGGCTAGTCAAACAACTGGAAAAGCCGGGGCGCAATGTTACGGGACTTTCTGATTTATCTCCGATCACTCAACATGTGTCATTAATCAAAGAACTGCTTCCTGAAGCTAATTCAATTGGTGTGGTGTACAACCCTGCAGAGGCAAATGCAGTTGCCTTGGTTGGGCTGTTAAAGAAAGCGACGCGAGACTTTGGTTTTACTCTTTACACAGAAAGAGCACTCACCATTGATGATGTGGAATCAAAAGCAGAATCAGTGGCAAAGAAATCGGATGTTATCTACGCCTTAACGGACAATACTGTTGCGAGCGGCATGGAAGGTCTTATCAACGCGGCTAACCAAACGGATACACCCGTCGTCGCAGGTGCCACATCTTATGTCGGAAAGGGCGCGATTGCAGGTTTAGGCTTAGATTACTATGACGTTGGTGTACAAACCGCAGACTATGTGGCTGCCATTCTGAACGGACAGAAGCCCGGGAAGCTAAGTGTCAAAACTGCGCAGAGTTCTCAGCTGGTGGTGAATTTAGAAGCTGCTCGTGAGCTTGGCGTGACAGTGCCTCAGTCTGTGATTGATCGTGCAATCGTTAGCCGGTGAATTGAGTTTGGTGTTAGGTGAACTAATAGGTCATAAGTCATAAGTCATATTATTAACAGCATAGGAATGGGCTCAGATAAACAGAACTAACCTGCTCTATATGTTCGCGCTTCTCTATTTTATTCATTTGTAAGCGGTTATTTTACCGTTAGGTGCGTTGTTAATATCAATTTACATTATTTTACGTCGAGCGAATTGCCGATTAATGTAATAATATTAATGGGGCAAATGAAAATAGCTGAACGCTAAGAGCACACTATATGAAAGTAAATAGGCACTTTAGCCTTACCTTTGTCTTCGGGTTTCCCGCAGTGATCGCCGCGATGTTACTTAGCCTAATAGGAAAGAACCATTTTGACGCGGTAGAAAAAGATATCAGTAGTGAGTTTCATCGTATTGAAGATGTGTTCAAAAGAACCACAAAAGTGGCGACTGCCCTAGACTACAGCTTCTCCAACTACTACAAATCTGGAAACCCTCTCTTTCTCGATCACAACAAACAAGTTGTGGATGGGCTTTGCCAAATCTGGCCTATTGATGTGTTACTCCTCGCAGATGGTAAAACTTCAGACATTCCTTCTGTCGATATCGATTATATGCTAATCGGTCAAGAGTCTCTTTGTTCTGAAAGCAGTGATAGTTATAAGAGCGCGTCAGAAAAAATAGCGTTAGCTCCTATTCTTTCATTTTTATCCCAGCTTGATGAATACCATGATGGCGTGCACTTTATTGATACGAGCGGCTATGTGATCTCTTCACCAGAAGATTTTGCCAAAGGGCTGAGCAAAGAGCTGCTCTCGACTATAAAGAGTCGTCCTTACTGGCAGAAAACAGCCAACAACCCTGACCAACTCACCCTTTCAGGCCCTGGTTATCGTTTTGATTCCCTTGACCGTATAATTAGTATGACGATCCCTGTATTCCATAAAGGCGTTCACCAAGGGATGCTGTCGGTGGATATTAATGTTGGCAGGCTGCTTGCTAATTCGAACCAACATCTAGCAGGTCGAATCGATATTATTGACACCACTTTAGCTACCCCGATAGATTCTGCAGCTTTCTACCATGAGATCAAACTAGATGGTGTCGCGTCTCACCATGCGATGTATTACGAGTTAGACATCGAGAAAGAGGTTGAGCACTTTTTCGTTTATGAGAAAGACAGTCTTATTGTTGCCATCATTGTCTATCTGTTCTCTGTAACTATCTTTTTCTACGTCAATTCCAATATTGAACGTGGTTACTTCAAAGATCTCGCGGCCAAAGACCCAATGACAGGTTTATTGAATCGTCGCGGCTTAGAAGCATTCTGGCGCAGCGTAGAGCACGATCAATTGTTTGCCTTAACTGTATTTGATATCGATGATTTTAAGTCAATTAACGACACCTACGGCCACGACAAGGGTGATGATGTGATTCGTTATATGTCACGTCAGATAGGTAACAGTGTACGAAGCAGTGACGTAGCAGCACGATTTGGCGGTGAAGAGTTTGTCGTTTATATGAGAGGCGAAGATCGTGAAACTTTGATGAGAACTTTAGAGCGGGTGAAGAATGCGATTTGTTCCACTTCAGCCGACATTATTCCAAATGGATTTACGGTATCTGGCGGTGTCTGCATTGTTGAAACTGAGCAAAGTAAGCTTAACTTCGATGAGATATTTAAGTACGCCGATGAAAAGCTGTACGTGGCTAAGACGACGGGTAAAGATCGTCTCGAATTTTAGCCACGTTGTTGAATTGTTAAGCGCCTCATCTTAAACAGGTTGGCGGCGTTCTTCTTGATAACGTTGAAGACGTTCTACAATCGGCGGCGCCTTCTTGAAAGTGCGAATTTCTTTAAATAGTTCGTTCGCTTCAGGGTAGCCTTTACTTAAATAAACAAACCACTGCTTCACTCTATTGGGGTAGTACATACCTTTGTCCCCTTTAATTTGAAACTCTGAATAGCGCAGCAAAAGTTCAATGACTTTATCCCACGGCATTTTCTGGTGGTTGTGCTTAACGACGTTACCAAGGTTTGGAATATTGAAAGCACCACGGCAGACCATCAATGAATCGACGCCTGTTGCTTCTATGCAATCTTGACCATCTTGATAGTTCCAGATTTCCCCGTTAGCAATCAATGGCAGAGATGTTTTCTCTCTTATTTTATTGATGTAATCCCATTTAATTTCGCTGGCTTTATAACCGCCAACTTTGGTTCTTGCGTGCACGGTGAGTTCGTCAGCTTTAGCTTGTTCGATGGCGTCGACAATTTCAAAGCACTCTTCCGGATGCTCCCAACCTAATCGGATCTTTGCGGATACAGGAATGTGTGCAGGTACCGCTTCTCGACAAGATTTCACCACTTGATAGATGAGTTCTGGTTCTTTTAGCAATGAAGCGCCACCATTACTTTTGTTTACCGCCTTTGCTGGGCAACCAAAATTAAGATCGATGCCTTTAGCGCCTAAGCTAGCAGCTTGAAAAGCATTCTCGGCCATCCAATTTGGGTGTTGACCTAGAAGTTGAAGATGGATTGGCACACCAGCCATGGTCTGAGAACCTTGGTGCAGCTCTGGGCAAATACGGTGGAACACATGCGGAGGAAGAAGTTGATCCACGACGCGCACAAACTCTGTCACACAGAGATCGTAATCATTTATCTCTGTGAGAATTTCACGCATTAGGTGGTCTAGAACGCCCTCCATAGGGCCAAGTATTACGCGCATGTTGCTTTACCTAAACTGAGTGAACCGAAAAAATCGAGGCGTGATTGTACGGTTTGATTACAGGATTGTCACTATGAGTGTGGTGTGTCTACCTTAATGATGGTTTCGTCTCTTAATAGCGACATCTTGGAGAGTATGGCGTTATAATATCGAAAATGCCCAAATATCCAGAGCTTTCATGACATACCAATTATTAAGCCTACCAGAATCTATTTCAGACATTACGCCGCAGTTTATTGAAGGTGCAATCCTTGCCTCCAACTTAGCGACAAAGCCACTCGATCCTGAAGAATGGATTGCTATCGTTGCGCCTGAAGCGGGCAAAGAGCTTGTGACATTAGTGACGGAACAGATTAACCGTCAGCACAACCTGATTCAGCGTAGTGAATACTTACTGACTGACGCGTTTGCAGAAGGTGACTTCAATGAGCAGTTCGCAGATTTTGCGGAAGGTTTTATGATGGTTTGGCCGACAGTGGAAGAGCAGTGGCAAAGCATTACGGTAGCGGACGGAACTCTGCGCATGCTGCAAGCTTTGCTGACTACATTAATGCTAGCGATTGATGAAGAGCAAACTCAGCAACAAATGATCGCTGCAGGGCTTACTAATCCACCATCACTTGCCGACTTAGTGGGTCAGGTCGATTTGATGATCTCAGAAGTGGCAATGGCGGCTGATGAGGCGATGCTAGGTAATAAATCGCAGAGCGTGAATCCATTTAAAGATATCGGCCGCAACGATGCTTGCCCATGTGAAAGTGGTAAAAAGTTCAAGCAGTGCTGTGGTAAAAACAGCTAATCGAGATTTTTCGATAGACTACGCTTGAGTGAGTAACAGACTTTCTTTTAGTGATAAAAAGCTTAAGCGATAAAAAAGTCGACCTTTGGGTCGACTTTTTAGTTTCTGTACATGATGCGCTAATTGTTAGTCATTCTTTGATTTAACGAATTGAGAAATGACAACAAAACCGAAAGCAATCAAGTTACCCGCAAAGATAATCACTAACCATTGTGGCATTGAAAGCTCTAAAAACTGCCACACAACCTTGCTGCAGTCGCCGTAAGCTTCAAACATCCACGGAGCCCATTGGTTTAAAGGCGCCCAGCTTGGGAAGGTTACGAACAGATCACAAGTAGCAAAAGGAGAAGGATTAAACTGGTAGTCAACGTGTTCTAAAGCCAGCATCAAACCTTTGTATGCGCCAAGTCCCCACCCAGCAAGACCTAACCAGCGTGATATTGGGTTATGAGGGGCGATAGCACCAATGATTGCAGCAAGACCGATAGCAAGCATAGCAACGCGCTCATAGATACACATTACGCAAGGACCAAGCATCATTACGTGTTGAAAGAAGAGAGCGCATGCCTCAAAAAAGACAATAAAAGCCAACAGTAAAAGCCAAGATAAACGTCCCTTAGAGAAGTCTTTGAGCATTGCAAAAAAGTTCACGAATTTAATCCCGTTTATAAAATAAAAAAGCCCTGATTACTCAGAGCTTTTTATCTTGGATAAGTTTCCTAATCAACTAATATTTTTGATTAGTTAGATACACTTATTGTGCTTTACAACACAAAGTTGGATTAGTGGCCACCTGAGATAACGGGAGCAACGACTTCACCAGTGCGTTGAATGATCCAACCAGCATCGTAGAACCATGCTGTCATTGGCTCTACGAAGAACACAATGCCTGCTAGGCCAACCAGTGCCAATACGATGGTGTATGGCAGCGCCATGATAACCATGCGACCGTAAGACAATCGAATTAACGGAGCAAGTGCTGATGTTAATAGGAATAGGAATGCAGCCTGGCCGTTTGGCGTAGCAACAGAAGGTAGGTTAGTACCTGTGTTGATAGCAACAGCAAGTAGGTCGAACTGGTCACGAGTGATGATGCCTTCTACTAATGCAGTTTTCACTTCGTTGATGTAAACCGTACCGACGAATACGTTATCTGAAACCATCGATAGAATACCGTTGGCAACATAGAAGAGAGCGAGTTGTGCACCTTTATCTTCAACGTGAAGTACTGCATCGATTACTGGCTTAAATAAAGCTTGGTCGATGATTACAGCAACAACCGCGAAGAAAACGGCAAGAAGTGCAGTAAATGGCAGAGCTTCTTCAAAGGCTTTACCCATAGAGTGCTCTTCAATAACACCTGTAAATGCAGTTGCTAAGATGATTACAGAAAGACCAATTAAACCTACTTCAGCAACGTGAAGTGCAAGGCCAACAATCAGCCAAACTGCGATTGCACTTTGAACCCATAGCTTTGCTACGTCTTGCTTTGTACGGTTTGCACGTTCTTTGTTGTCAAATTCAACCAAGATTTGGCGAACATTCGTTGGTAGCTCTGCGCCGTAACCAAACACTTTGAATTTCTCTACAAGTGCACAAGTTAGAATGCCGCAGAAGAAAACAGGCAGTGTTACTGGCAGCATACGGATGATAAATTCACCGAACTCCCAACCCGCTTGTTTAGCAATTACCAAGTTTTGTGGTTCACCTACCATGGTCATTACACCACCCAGTGCGGTACCAACACCGGCATGCATAAGCAGTGAACGTAGGAAAGCACGGTAGTTTTCTAGGTCATCACGAGTTAGCTCAGAGATCTCTTCATCATGAGTATGATCGTGTGCAGACGTTGTGCCCTTGCCCGATGCAACCTTGTGGTAGATGGAGTAGAAGCCAACTGCAACGCTAATTACTACGGCGATTACTGTTAGTGCATCTAGGAACGCTGATAAGAACGCAGCAGCGACACAGAAAGCAACAGAGAGCAAGATTTTTGATTGGATGCCAAGCAGGATCTTCGTGAAAATGAACAGAAGTAGTTCTTTCATGAAGTAGATGCCAGCAACCATGAATACAAGTAAGAGTAATACTGGAAGGTTTGCTTGTAGCTCATGATAAACCATTTCTGGTTTGGTCATGCCAATGGCGACGGCTTGAATTGCCAATAAGCCACCCGGTTGAAGAGGGTAGCATTTTAGAGCCATAGCTAGGGTGAAAATAAACTCAACCACCAATAGCCAGCCCGCAACAAATGGGTCAACTAGGAAGAAAACAAACGGGTTGATGATTAAAAAGGAAATGATGGCAAGTTTATACCAATCAGGAGCTTTACCAAGGAAGTTCTTGATAAAAGCGTTTCCGAGAGACATCGGCATGTTAATACTCTTTTATGTTGATTATGAATAGACAAGCAATACAACATTTTGAGAATCGAGCTATAGAAATTGTTAAAAACTATAACTAACAGTGACTTAGAAAAACTACATTCCATGTAATGTTCTGTGGTCTTGCCAAGTCACTCCCTTAGAAACTCAAGCACTGCTTATTTTTGAGCGCAACTCTACTCTTCGATAACATTTAGTCAACAGGAAAAGCCCTGTAGCACTAAAAATACCTCTTTTTTGTTGAGAAACGCGATCAAAGTAGCGCAAGCATACCACTTAAAATGTGATAAAAACCGACTAGAATCAATATTTCAGCGAAATGATTGAAATTTACAGAATAAAGACGGTTTATATATGATTATTACAACTTAATATTGCAAATTAATAACTTTGAAAATATGACTAATCTCATTGATTTAAAAGAAAATTTATTGTGTTAATGGTTTGTTGAAATGGTGATTTATAGTCGCTTGCTTTCCAAACCTAGGGTGCAAACGTGTGCTGAACTTTAGAGTTTTAACTCTATTGCTATTTTGAGTGAGTAAAATTTTTGCGGGTGTTTCCGCTAGGTGTGAACTAGTGGTATGATGAGTAAATTAGAACAGAATAATTAAATTGGATTGAAGTGTAGATGGTCATTAAGGCGAAGAGCCCGGCAGGATTTGCAGAAAAGTATATCATTGAAAGTATTTGGAATGGCCGTTTCCCTCCAGGTTCTATCTTGCCCGCAGAGCGTGAGCTTTCTGAGCTGATTGGTGTTACACGTACTACGCTTCGTGAAGTACTACAACGTCTTGCTCGTGATGGTTGGTTGACAATCCAGCACGGCAAACCCACTAAAGTTAACCAGTTTATGGAAACCTCAGGTCTTCATATCCTTGATACGCTAATGACGTTGGACGTTGATAACGCAAGCAAAATGGTAGAAGACCTACTTGCTGCCCGTACTAATATCAGCCCGATCTTTATGCGTTATGCATTTAAAGCAAACAAAGAAGCTTCAGAGCGTACTATCAGTAACGTGATTGAATCTTGTGAAGCGCTACTTGCGGCACCGACTTGGGATGAGTTCTTAGAATCGTCGCCATACGCTGACAAGATCAAACAAGCGGTAAAAGAAGATTCAGAAAAAGATGAAGCGAAACGTCAGACGATCTTAATCGCGAAGACTTTCAACTTCTATGATTATATGCTTTTCCAACGTTTGGCATTCCACTCAGGCAACCAGATTTACGGCCTAATCTTTAACGGTGTGCGTAAACTGTATGACCGTATCGGTAGCTACTACTTCTCTAACCCAGAAGCACGACGTTTAGCGATGGACTTTTATAAAGAGTTGTTCATTATCTGTGAAAGTGGTGAGCGCGAAACTTTGCCATTAGTGATTCGTAACTACGGTATCGCAAGTGCACAAGTTTGGAATGAAATGAAAACGACATTGCCAACGAACTTCACTGAAGACGACAGCTAAGCTATAGGTTTACTATTGTTGCTCCTGTTTAGTCAGTGACGTAAAGAAAACGAAAAAGCGGCGAGATAATTCAATTATCTCGCCGCTTTTTATTTATCTGTCGTTGCTAGAAAATTACCCGTGGGGCATTAATTTACCTACGAGTAGTTACTTACCTATGACGAGTAATTTATCTATGAGTAGCGACTTAACCCGCAAACTCTTCTGAGTCTGGACGGTTGGTAAATTGCACACCGTTTAGAAAATCGCAAAGTAGTTGGTCTTCACACACTTTGTAGTTTTTGTTTTCTGGCTTGCGGAAGTAAGCGCCGATTTCGTACTTGCTCAAGCTAATGCCAACCACTTCTAGTACGTCCAAAACATCTTCTGCTTTCATGTTTAATGCGATGCGAAGCTTCATGAAGATCATGTTGTTCGTCAGTGCAACTTCAGGTTTAGGTTGCTCGCCTTCTTTTTTGCCACGCTTAAGGTTGATGAAACCATTTAGGAATACCGCTAACTCTTTGTCTTTCATCTTAGAGCATGACTTGTCGTTGTCGTCTTTTAGCCAGTTAATCACTTGGTCATGAGCAACGGTCACATCAGCTTGTTCGATAGCTTTGATGATTTGTGCATTTTTAAGGTTTAGTGCGTGTTGAATACGACGCAAGATTTCGTTGTTAGTCACTGGGGATTCCTAAAAAGGGTTTTAGAGTAAAGAGGTGTTGGTTAGTCCATTATCGTCGACAAACCAATTTCTACTCTACATAGCATAGTTGACGGCGACTCTAACAGAGAACGTAAATTTTCGGTAGATATAAAAAATCCCCAATGCTTATTAACTCTTTCAAGTTATAAGTGCATTAGGGATTTAGCGATGAGTGCTTGTTATCTGACTGAAATCAGAATTACATTACACGCATACCAGGTTGTGCACCTTCGTGTGGCTCAAGGATCCATAGGTCGCTGCCGCCAGGGCCCGCGGCTAGGATCATGCCTTCAGACATACCAAACTTCATCTTACGAGGTTTTAGGTTTGCTACCATTACAGTTAGCTTACCTTCTAGCTCTTCAGGTTTGTATGCTGATTTGATACCAGAGAATACTTGGCGAGTCTCACCACCGATGTCCAGTTGGAACTTCAGTAGTTTGTTCGCTTTTGGTACTTCTTCACAAGAGATGATACGAGCAATACGCATGTCTACTGCAGCAAAGGCATCGAACTCAATCTCGTCTGCGATTGGCTCTTTGTCTAACTCAGTTTGGCTTGCTTGCTCTTTTTCAGCTTCTGCTTTTTCTTTCGCTGCTGCTTCAGCGGCTGCATCTTCTTTAGAAGACTCAACCATTGCTTCCACTTTCTTAGGATCAATACGGCTGAATAGCGCTTTGAACTTAGTGATCTCGTGATCAGTTAGCGGAGTAGCAATCGCTTCCCACGTTAGCTCTTCGTTTAGGAAAGCTTCAGTGCGAGCCGCAAGCTCAGGCATCACAGGTTTCAGGTAAGCCATTAGTACGCGGAATAGGTTGATACCAACAGAAGAAACTTCTTGAAGCTCTTTCTCTTTACCTTCTTCTTTTGCAAGAACCCAAGGTGCTTTCTCATCGATGTACTGGTTAGCTTTGTCTGCTAGTGCAGTAATTTCACGGATAGCGCGGCTGAACTCACGAGTTTCGTATAGCTCACCGATACGCTCAGCAGCAGCAACGAATTCGTTGTAAAGTTCTGGTTCGGCAAATTCAGCAGAAAGCTTGCCTTCAAAACGCTTAGTAATGAAGCCAGCGTTACGAGAAGCTAGGTTAACAATCTTGTTTACTACGTCAGCGTTTACACGTTGAGTGAAGTCTTCAAGGTTAAGGTCAAGGTCATCGATGCGGCTGTTTAGTTTCGCAGCGTAGTAGTAACGTAGACACTCAGGGTCTAGGTGGTTTAGGTACGTGCTTGCTTTGATGAATGTGCCTTTCGACTTAGACATCTTCGCACCGTTCACTGTTACGTAGCCGTGTACGAATACGTTGTTTGGCTTACGGAAGCCTGCGCCGTCTAGCATTGCTGGCCAGAATAGGCTATGGAAGTAAACGATGTCTTTACCGATGAAGTGGTAAAGCTCAGTTGTGCTGTCTTTCTTCCAGTATTCATCGAAGTTTAGATCGTCACGCTTGTCACATAGGTTCTTGAAAGAAGCCATGTAGCCAACAGGTGCGTCTAGCCATACGTAGAAGAACTTGTCTTTTTCGCCTGGGATTTCAAAGCCAAAGTAAGGTGCATCACGTGAGATATCCCACTGTTGCAGACCAGACTCAAACCATTCCTGCATTTTGTTTGCAGTTTCATTCTGTAGAGAGCCAGAACGAGTCCACTCTTTAAGCATGCTTTCGAACTGAGGTAGGTCGAAGAAGAAGTGCTCAGAGTCTTTCATTACTGGAGTTGCGCCAGAAACCGCCGATTTAGGGTTAATCAGTTCAGTTGGGCTGTATGTCTCACCACAGTTATCACAGTTATCACCATACTGGTCTTCTGACTTACACTTAGGGCAAGTACCTTTTACGAAGCGGTCTGGTAGGAACATCTCTTTCTCAGGGTCGAAAAGCTGAGAAATAGTACGGCTAGAAATGAAGCCGTTCTTTTTAAGTTCCAGGTAGATGTGAGAAGCCAGTTCACGGTTCTCTTCGCTGTGTGTGCTGTGGTAGTTATCAAAGCTGATATCAAAGCCAGCGAAGTCTTTTTGGTGCTCTTCACTAACAGCAGCGATCATCTCTTCTGGCGTGATACCCATCTGTTGAGCTTTAAGCATAATTGGCGTGCCGTGAGCATCGTCAGCACAGATGAAGTTTACAGTGTTGCCACGTAGACGCTGGTATCGAACCCAGATATCAGCTTGGATATGCTCAAGCATATGGCCAAGGTGAATAGAGCCGTTAGCGTACGGAAGCGCACAAGTTACCAAAAGTTGTCTTGGATCAGTTGCCATACTTAATAATTCGCTTTTTTGATAGGTATAAATTTTGAGAGGTAATACTACTTTATAACGTGTGATACGCCAAGGTATCAGACAAAGGATTCCCCTAGTTTTTTAGGGGTTCAGTCTTCATCTCGTGGGTGATAGCATAAATAAAAAAGGAGCCCCAATGCGTAACTTTACTTCTAAGCAAGATTTCTGTTCATGGTTGAATGAGTTCGAGTCACCAATCCTCATCCCAGAGTGGGCGCTACACCAAAATATTGTCTCGGTTGATCCGCGTGGATCATTTGTTATCACCTTACCTTTTGCTGCTAATCAGCTTGCGGTTGAATTGGAACAGTGGATCCACTCTCAGATTGAACAACAGCTTGTTAGCGCTTTTCAGTTTGAAGTAAAAGTGAAGCCGTCTGCGCTGGAAACCACAGTCGCGACACCTTTGAAGGGCGTTAAGAACATTATCGCCGTGACGTCGGCAAAGGGTGGAGTGGGTAAATCGACCACTTCTGTAAACCTTGCTCTGGCTTTATCTAAGTCAGGTTCAAAAGTGGGCTTATTGGATGCAGATATCTATGGTCCATCAGTGCCTATGATGCTTGGCCAACTAGACGCAAAACCAGAAGTACAGAACAATAAATGGATGATGCCAATCGAGGCTCATGGCATTTTCACTCACTCTATTGGCTATCTTGTGTCGAAAGACGATGCGGCAATCTGGCGTGGTCCTATGGCAGCGAAGGCTTTGGGGCAGCTAGTTAATGAAACTGTATGGCCAGAGTTGGATTACCTTGTTATCGACATGCCACCGGGCACCGGTGATATTCAGCTGACGTTGTCGCAACAGATCCCAGTGACGGGCGCAGTAGTGGTGACCACCCCTCAAGATTTGGCATTAGCGGATGCGCGTAAAGGCGTAGCGATGTTTGATAAGGTGAGTGTGCCAGTCGCAGGCTTAGTTGAAAACATGAGCTATCATATTTGTAGTCACTGTGGTGAGAAAGAACATATCTTTGGTGCTGGTGGTGCAGAAGCGATGTCAGAAGAGTTTTACCTCGATATCTTGGCGCAAATCCCTCTTCATATTGACGTGCGAGAAGATATTGATGCTGGTTGCCCGACGGTGATTCGTCGTCCTGATAGTGAACATACACGTCACTACCTAGAGCTCGCAGAAAATGTGGCTGCGAAAATGTTCTGGACAGGGAAAGCAAGGCCAGAAGCGATTAACTTCTCTATGGTTGAATAGCGCAAGTTAATTACTGGGTCGTTTAAATACAGTTTGGATTAGATAAACAACGGTTGGATTGGGCAGATAGCCATTGGGCTTGTGCAAATAGTTGTAGGCAAGTTATTTGAAAGCAAACGATTGTTTTAAGTAAATGTATTGAGATCATCAATTTGACTGCAATTAGCTAAAATCGCGACTAGAATCTATGTGCTTTAGCCCCTATAATCAGGCGGTTTATCTCTTCCCACCACCAAACCATATCGGGTGCAAAATTAATGTCTGATAATAATCAATGTGTCATCGTAGGTATCGCTGGCGCTTCAGCTTCAGGAAAAAGTCTGATTGCTAGTACAATTTATAATGAATTGCGCGAAAAAGTAGGCGACCATCAAATTGGTGTTATCACGGAAGATTGCTATTACAGCGACCAAAGCCACTTGAGTATGGAAGAGCGTGTTAAAACTAACTACGATCACCCAAATGCACTAGATCATGATCTTTTATGTGAACATCTACAGCAGCTAATGAGTGGCAACGCCGTAGAAGTTCCTGAATACAGCTACACAGAGCACACACGTACTTCTGAAACGACTACACTTACTCCAAAGAAAGTGATCATTTTAGAGGGTATTCTGCTTCTAACAGACCCGCGTCTTCGTAAACTAATGCACGCAAGTGTGTTTATGGATACACCATTAGACATCTGTCTACTACGTCGTGTTAAGCGTGATGTAGAAGAGCGTGGTCGTACAATGGACACTGTACTTAAGCAATACCAAGAAACAGTACGTCCAATGTTCATGCAGTTTATCGAGCCTTCAAAACAACATGCAGACATCATCGTTCCTCGTGGTGGTAAAAACCGTATTGCGATTGATGTACTAAAAGCGCACATTGCGAAGTTGTTGAAGTCTTAATCGAATAAAATTTTGCCTAAGTGACTCACTTAGCTTTATTTTTTACTGAATCAGTGGCACTTTTATAGTGCCACTTTCTTTTGGAATCTAAGCAAGGAATATGCGGATGAAGAAACTACTCATTTTCATAGCTGTACCAGTGTTTGTTGTCGTTGCAGCAATTCTGGCACTAGTGCTGTTAGTGAATCCCAACCAATTTAAGCCATTAATTGTCGAACAAGCCCAAAAACACACCGGCCTAGAGCTTGTGATTGAAGGGGATATCAGCTGGCAATTCTTCCCATCCATTGGCTTTGAACTTGGTCAAACTGAATTACGTAACCCTGAAGGGTTCACCCAACCAAACCTATTTAAGGTTGATACCGTTGGCGTTGATGTTTCGGTTACTCCGCTATTTAGCAACCAACTAGAGATAGGCAACATTACTCTAGATGGTGCAGAATTTTACTTAGAAACGCTTAAAGATGGTCGTAAGAACATTGATGCGCTAACGCAAGCTTCAGCGCCCCAAGAGTCTGAGTCTGTAGCCGACACAAGTTCTGAATCCGCGCCTGCACCTCAAGAGCAAACTACCACAGACGCATCGGGTTGGACGATCAACCTTGCAGGTGTAACTGTCTCAAACGCATTGTTTGAAATGGACGACAAGCAAGCGGGTTCATTCACTAAGCTATACGATGTGTCTTTGAACCTTTCTGAGTTTGCCGTTGATACATGGACAACCGCGACATTTGCGGCTTCTGGTGAAAACAACCAACAGAAGTTCTCAGCGGAGGGCAGTGCCGAATTCAAATTAGCTGAAGGCTTTGCAAGTTACGCACTTCGTAACATTGATTTAAACGCTAAGTTCAATGATCCAGCGACGTCGATTGAGTCAGTAAAAATTGGCTTGAATGCGTTTGAGTTCGATAAGGTCAACCAACTGACTTACGCTGTAATCGGTAATGCAGCGGGTCTTGACCTTGATCTTAAAGGTGGCGGTGAACTTACGGTTGATAGCGCGATCTCAAAAGTAACGTTGAACAAATTGACGTTAGACTCAACATTCAAAGGCGACACGCTTCCTCAGTCTCCAATGAAAGTCGACATGCTGTCTGACTTAAGCTTTGATCTTAACAAGAGCCACCTGAGCTTTGTGTTAGAGAAGCTACAAGCTAACGCTATTGCATTAGACGGTAAAGCAGACGTAACCCTATCTGAAATACCAAAGGTGCGTTTCTCTCTTCATAGTCCGAACATCGACCTTGATGAGTTCTTAGGCTTAGGTAATACAACAGAAACGGCGAGCACGGCTCCCTCTGAGTCTGCTGGTGGTTCAACGTCAAACTCAGGCAGCTCTGCACCTGCGAAAGAAGTAGAACCTGATCTGTCGGCACTGAAAACATTAGATGTGAAAGGTGACATCACGATTGATAAGTTTAAGGCGAACAATGCGAAAATGCAGAATGTTAAAACAGCATTCTCGGTTAACCGTGGTATCGCAGAGCTTACCTCATTCACATCGAACCTTTACCAAGGCTCTATTTCTGCGACAGCTAAGTTAGACGCACGTAAAACACCAGCGACTTACACAGCTAAGAAGAAAATCAAAGGTGTGAAAGTTCAGCCGTTACTGGTTGATGTTGCAGATAACGATATGCTGGAAGGTACCGGTAATATCGATGTCAACGTGAAAGGTAAGAGTCTGACTCCGACGGGTATCAAGAAAAACCTAGTCGGTACTATCGCGATTAACTTTGAAGATGGTGCAGTTAACGGCATCAACGTAGCTCAACTGATTCGTGAGAATTACGCGAAGATCAAAGGCGAAAAAGTTGAAAGCACAAATGAAGCTCAAAAAACGGACTTCAGTGCAATGAAAGCGACGCTGAAGGTCAACAAAGGTTGGGTTTCAACAAACGACTTATCAGCACAGTCGCCACTGTTACGCGTGACAGGTCAAGGTAAAGCAAACTTCATCAATGAGACGGTCGACTTCCTTGTACGTACATCAATTGTGGGTTCACTTGAAGGTCAGGGCGGTAAGAGCATTGACGACCTGAAAGATGTGACCATCCCAATTAAGGTAACTGGCCAGTGGGCTGACCCGAAATTCGCACTTGTTTTTGATGATGTGTTGAAACAGAAAGCACAGAAAGAAATTGACCGTGGTGTGAACAAGCTAACGGACAAGATCAAAGACGAGAAAACTAAAGAAGCAGTCGATGGTTTATTGAAAGGTTTCTTTAACTAAACGTTTCTAACTCGTATATAAAAGAAGCGCCATTCCTGTTGTAGGAATGGCGCTTTTTTTTGGATGCTTATAATACTTTCGAGAGATTCCCTATGACACTCGACCCTCGTTCTAGGGAATAATGAAATGGACCCACCCTTCTAAACGGCGTCGCAATGCGCCAAGA
>NZ_JBGONY010000061.1:0-27816 GCF_041439375.1 Vibrio crassostreae
TCATTAGTGATTGTACTCACTTAACTCAGTGTCCAAAACTGCTGGTGCGGATCATGATGACCTTTCTATTCTCAATTTAGAGCATGAATACACTCACTATCTCGATGCTCGCTTTAACCAATATGGCTCATTCAACGACAACCTAGCACATGGCTATGTAGTGTGGTGGTTAGAGGGCTTTGCCGAATTTATGCATTACAAGCAACGCTATGATGCAGCGATTAGTTTGATCAGCAGCGGGAAGATGAGTCTGTCGGATGTGCTTGCGACTACTTACTCCCATGACTCCAATCGTATATATCGTTGGGGATACTTGGCGGTACGCTTCATGCTGGAAGAGCATCCTCAAGAGGTGCAAGGTTTATTGGCATTGTCTCGTACTGGTCAATTCTCCGAATGGGCACAACAAGTAAAAGTGCTAGGGCAGCAATACAATGGCGAGTTTGAGCGCTGGTTAGACTCGGTTTCAAGTGATCCCACAGAACCTACAGAACCAACTGATCCTACGCAACCAACAGATCAAGCCATAGTGCTTACAGCAAACCAAAGTGTGTTGTTGAGTGGCGAGGCGTATAGCGAGCAGTTGTTCTATGTTGATATTCCAGAGAACACTACGCATTTTGAAGTGTCTATTGAGGGGCAAACTCAAGGTGATGCTGACCTCTACATGAGCTACAACAAACCAGCGCATTACTACGACTTTGAATTCAGCGAATACGGCAATGGCAGCAATGAAGTGGTGGCGTTTGAACAAGAACCTTCGGGCTACATTAAGTCGGGTCGCTACTACATGAGTGTTACGGGTCGTACCAAATTTAATGAGGTGTCGCTAACCGCATCGGTAGCCACAGAAACGCCAACGCCTCCAACTCAACAGCAAGATGATTTAACGCCTGTGGTATTGGAGGCCGGTCAGGCTCAAGTGCTTACCGTGCACCAACGACGTTATGCCGCTGTCTATGTACCAGAAGGTGTACAAGAGGTGCGAGTGTGGCTCAACGATAAGAGCGATAAAGCGGAAAACGAACAGTCGAATGCGGGTAACGTTGATCTGTTCGCTAGCCACTCATACTGGCCAACGGCAGGGCAGCATGACTATGCGTCTGATTACCGTGGAAGCAATGAGTACTTGCAAATACCTGTAACAGAAGAAGGCTATATACACTTCTTATTGAGTGCAGAGCAGCAAGGGGATGATGTCGTGATGTTGGTGTATTTTCACTAACAGAACAGGCATTAGGTAATTGGCATTAAAAAAGGGGTATCCCTCAAGCTGTATTAACGAGAACGTCACTAAACTAAATGATTCAATATCAATAAAGTAGACGGATAAAATCCGGGCATCAGTGCCCAGCTTTGTTTTTCTGACAATCTTCTGTGTTTATAGAGTAGTTATACCATAATCTCTGATGAAGTGATGACATTAGAAGTTTAAGCTTGTCTGCATATGAAATATCGTTGCGAGTGGTCACTCGTTAATGATTTATTTAGTGAGGGTTTATGAAGAAAGTACTATTGGCAACCTTGTTTAGTGTTGCTGCGTTAGCAGGATGCAGCCAGAAGGCTGAGGTTTTAGCTCAATCACAAGAAAATGCGAACCCTATCTGTAGCACTCAAAACCTAACTGGTGGTTGGTCGCAAAGCGATATCACACCAGAAGCTAAGCAAGCTCTAGACGCGGTTCTTGGCCAAATGAATACTTCAGCTGAGCTCAAGCAGATCTTGAGTGTTAGAACTCAGGTCGTCGCGGGTTTGAACTATGCTATCGAATTTGAAATGGATAATGGTGAAGTGTGGAATACCATCGTATATCGATCTCTACAGGGTGACATCGAAATGACGCAACCGGCACAGAAAGGTCGTTTGTGTTCATAGTCTAGTTGCGTCTGTACTTTGTTAGATAGACTGCAAATAAAAATGGCTCCTTATTGGGAGCCATTTTTGTTTTTAAGAAGACTGATTATTGAACGTTTTTAGTTGGCCAGCTCGGGGACAGCTAACTCTTGAATACAAGCTCGGCTGATGTCTTCATCAATGTAAGCCATACCCAGCTTGTTCAAGTAATCCATACGATCAGCAGTGCGAAGTTCAATATCAGGGCCTGCGATGTTGTTCTCTTGATAAACCTTAGCCATGTGAGCCATGAACTGTTCACCCACACTCATCATTAACAGGCTCATCGCACCCACGTCCGGTCTTACTTTAGCTCGTTGCTTTTCAGATAGGTTTACCGCTAACACGATAGGGTGTTCTTCACCTTCGAAGCGAACACCTCGCTCACGAACGGTTTGTTGCGCCCAGTAATACGCCAGCTCTTTACTCTGAGTTAGGAACACAGGTTCAACCGACTCGGTGTAGTTATTACCAATCGTTGCCATGGTTTTTGAAGCGGCTTCATTGAGTGCTTTGTCTCCAGAACGTTTCAGGCCTTGGCCTTTAATTGAAGCAAGCAAGGCTGAAGATGTGCCGTGATACCAAGTATCACCCGTTGCGAAACCATTTTTTGATAGCAGCGTTTTTGCATCTTGTAGGTGTTTAGGTATTGAAGTCATAGGCACTCTCGATCAAAAGAAATATCAACAAACAGGAATCTCAACAACATGAATACAGTTAGCTTAAACAGATGTTGCTTAGCTGACCGTGGTGTAGAACACAATTCTTAGACTTTGAGATAAAGCCGGCAGTACAAGCTTTATCTCAAAGCCTTCCCCCGGATCTTACCTAAGTAAGAGAGAAGGGCGGGGGAGGCTTTAGCTCTAGCGATTAATCAAGATTAATCAAATTGGTTAGATGTATTCGCTTCGCCCGCTGCTTTTAGTGCATTCTCACCAGCGAAGTACTCTTTGTGGTCATCACCGATGTCTGAACCAGACATGTTTTGGTGTTTAACACATGCGATGCCTTGGCGGATCTCTTTACGTTGAACATTTGCAACGTAACCCAACATGCCTTGGTCGCCGAAGTACTCTTTCGCAAGGTTGTCGGTAGACAGCGCTGCAGTGTGGTAAGTCGGTAGCGTAATCAAGTGGTGGAAGATACCCGCTTCACGAGATGCGTCCGCTTGGAATGTACGAATCTTCTCGTCAGCACTCGCAGACAGTTCAGTTTCGTCGTATTCCGCGCTCATTAGGTTTGCACGGTCGTAAGCTGATACATCTTTACCTTCAGCAACCAATGCATCGTAAGCTTGCTGACGGAAGTTTAGCGTCCAGTTGAATGATGGAGAGTTGTTGTAAACCAGTTTCGCGTTAGGGTGAACTTCACGAACGCCGTCCATCATCTCTTTGATTTGGCCGATGTGTGGCTTCTCAGTCTCAATCCAAAGTAGGTCAGCACCTGCGTTGATTGCTTCAATACAGTCGAATACACAACGGTCTTCACCAGTACCTTGGCGGAATTGATATAAGCCTGAAGGTAGACGCTTAGGTCGAACTAGCTTGCCGTCACGGTTAAAGCAAACGTCGCCTTCTGCCATATCTGCAACATCGATCTCTTCAACATCTAGGTATGAGTTGTAGATATCACCTTGGTCGCCCGGCTCTTTCACTACTGCGATTTCTTTTGTTAGGCCAGCACCTTGAGAATCGGTACGAGCAACAATAACGCCGTTGTCGATGCCTAGTTCAAGGAAAGCGTAACGAAGTGCGCGAAGTTTTGCGTGGAAGTCAGCGTGTGGAACCGTTACTTTGCCATCTTGGTGACCACATTGCTTCTCATCGGCAACTTGGTTTTCAATTTGTAGACAACATGCACCCGCTTCAATCATCTGCTTAGCCATTAGGTAAGTCGCTTCTGCGTTACCGAAACCTGCATCGATATCGGCAATGATTGGCACAACGTGTGTTACGTGATTGTCGATTTTGTCTTGGATAAGGTCTTGTTGGTTAACGTCGCCCGCTTCACGTGCAGCGTCTAGCTCACGGAATAAACCACCCAGTTCACGAGCATCAGCTTGGCGCAGGAATGTGTATAGTTCTTCTACTAGGCCTGCAACCGATGTTTTCTCATGCATTGATTGGTCTGGAAGTGGACCAAAGTCCGAGCGAAGTGCTGCAACCATCCAACCTGAAAGGTATAGGTAGCGTCGGTCTGTCTTGCCATCAAAGTGCTTCTTAATAGAAATCAGCTTTTGTTGACCGATAAAACCATGCCAGCAACCTAAAGATTGAGTGTATTGAGAGCTGTCTTTGTCGTAAGCCTCCATATCCGCACGCATGATATCTGCTGTGTATTGCGCGATATCTAGACCTGTTTTGAATTTGTTTTGAGCTCGCATACGAGCAGCAGATTCAGCATTGATTGCATCCCATGGAGCACCTGCAGCGCTTTTTGCAACTTCTATCATTTCGATATCTTGTGTAATTTGCGACATAACTATTCCTTAGTTTCACGTGGGGTATGGTTGCCAAATTGGCTTGGATTAAAACTTTGCTATGGACAAAGAATAACCACACATGTGATAATTTTGTTAATTTATAGTTATTATATTCGGTATTTTTCTTATGAATATTGCTCGTATAGACCTTAATTTACTTGTGTATTTAGACATGTTGCTACGTGAAAGAAACGTTACACGAGCGGCAAATCAATTAGGAATAACTCAACCAGCCATGAGTAATGGACTGCGCCGATTGCGTGATCTGTTTGAAGATCCGCTATTGGTGAGAACCAGCGAAGGGATGGTGCCGACCGAGCGGGCGCAAAAGTTGCAACCGCTGATCCGCAACATCTTGGCGAATGTAGAAAAGACACTCCAGCCGACCACAGAGTTTAATGCAGAAGACAGTGAGCGCGTGTTTCGTATCATGGCGAGTGACTATGCTGAGTCGACCATTATTCAACCGCTATTGAAAAAACTGAGTGAGATAGCGCCGAAAATACGCTTGGATATCATGACGCCAAGTGATGTGAGCTATCAGGATGTAGAACAAGGTACAGTTGATATTATTATCAACCGTTTTGATGACATTCCACAGTCCTTTCACCAGATGAGCCTTTGGCACGATGGGTTCTCTTGCCTATTCAGCTGTGATAATCCCATAGCCGATAACTTTGATATTTTGTCTTATTTAAAGGCGCAACATATCTGGGTAAGTAAGACGGGGATGGGAACCGGAGTGGGAATCAACCCAAGTGAAGCACAAAAGCTCGGTTGGATAGATGAAGCGTTAATGCGCATTGGTAAAACCCGCAATATCACGGTATTTACTCGACACTACCTGTCGGCGATTCTTTTCGCACAACAGAAGAACTTGATCCTTACTATTCCTACTAAAGCGGCGCAATTGCAGCGCAACAACCCTAATTTGTTAATCAAACCAGCCCCATTTGCTATTGAACCTTTTGAAGTAAAGATGGCGTGGAGCCCCTTGTTACAAACCAATCCAGACCACCAGTGGATGCGTCGCTTGATCAAAAGTGTCGCCAATGAAATCGAAAGTGGTGTGACGGGATAACACAGTTTTTATGGTATTTCTTTTGTGAATATCCAATATAAGCGGCATAAATTAGCTAAATTTTCGTCAGTTACGTAAATTTATTTAGTAGTCAGCGGTTAATTTGAGAGAGATTTTATGAGCAGTCGTATTCAACAGGGAAGCTTGAGCATTGATAGCACCCTCTACCAATTAATTAATGAGCAGGTCATTCCTGGAACAGGCATTGTCGCAGAGGACTTTTGGCAATCTTTCGCAGCCATCCTTAAAGATCTGGCACCAAAGAACCGTGCCTTACTTATCAAGCGTGAAGATCTTCAACATCAAATTGACGTTTGGCACCAAGAGCGTGCGGGACAAACGCTAGATGCTGCCGAGTACAAACAGTTCTTACAGCAGATTGGCTACCTAGTTGCTGAGGGCGATGACTTTCAAGTTACGACCGCCAGCGTTGAGCCTGAAATTGCAACACAAGCGGGTCCGCAGCTTGTTGTACCTATTATGAATGCACGTTTTGCGCTTAACGCGGCCAACGCGCGTTGGGGTAGTTTATACGATGCGCTCTATGGAACCGATGTCATCAGTGAAAGTGACGGCGCGGAAAAGGGCGGAAGCTTTAACCCTGTACGCGGTGCTAAAGTGGTGAGCTACGCTCGAGGTTTCCTTGATGACGCTGCACCACTAAACGGTGTCTCTCATAAAGACGTCACCAAATACAGCATCAGTAACGCTAGCGTCGGCAATAAGCTGATAGCGACACTCGATAACGGTGAAGAAGTCACTCTCATAGATAGCAACCAGTTCATTGGCTATCAAGGTGACGCAAGTTCACCTTCGTGCATTCTTCTTAAACACAATAACCTTCATATCGAAATTCAAATCGACCCGAGTGCGCCGATTGGCAGCGTCGATGTGGCGGGTATTAAAGATGTACTGGTGGAATCGGCACTGACCACGATTATGGATTGCGAAGATTCGGTTGCTGCGGTTGACGGTGAAGACAAAGCATTGGCTTACCGAAACTGGTTAGGTTTAATGAAGGGTGACCTTCAAGAGTCGCTAGAGAAAAACGGTAAAACCATTGTTCGTAATCTTAACCCCGATCGTCAATACACCAGTGTGACGGGTGGTGAAATCTCACTTAAAGGTCGCAGCATGTTGTTCATACGCAATGTGGGCCACCTAATGACTAACCCTGCGATTATTGATGCTGAAGGTAATGAAGTGCCTGAAGGTATCATGGATGGCATGGTTACCTCGCTCATCGCGATGCACGATTTAAAGGGTAATAGCCCTTACCAAAACTCGACCGCGAACAGCATCAATATTGTAAAACCTAAAATGCATGGCCCTGAAGAAGTGGCTTTCACCAATGAGTTGTTTGGTCGCATTGAGGATGCACTAGGTTTAGAACGCTTCACCATTAAAGTCGGCATTATGGACGAAGAGCGTCGTACCTCTGTGAACTTGAAAGAGTGTATTCGCGCAGCCAAAGACCGTGTCGTGTTTATCAACACAGGTTTCCTAGATCGAACGGGTGATGAGATCCACACTAGTATGGAAGCGGGTCCGTTTGCTCCTAAAACACAGCTTAAAACCATGACTTGGATTGGCGCATACGAAGATCAAAACGTTGATCTTGGCTTAGCTTGTGGCCTGCAAGGTAAAGCCCAGATTGGTAAAGGTATGTGGCCAGAACCAGATAACATGGCGAAGATGATGGACGCGAAAATTGGACACCCACAAGCCGGTGCTAATACCGCTTGGGTTCCTTCTCCAACCGCAGCGACGCTGCATGCCTTGCACTATCACAAAGTGAGTGTTCCTAGCCGTCAGAAAGAGCTTCGTGTGCGTGTGAGAGCAAATGTTGACGATATTCTTACTATCCCATTGTTAGGTAATCAAAAGCTGACTGCTCAAGATATCCAAAACGAACTGGACAACAATACGCAAGGTATTCTTGGTTACGTAGTTCGTTGGATTGACCAAGGCGTAGGTTGTTCGAAAGTGCCTGATATTAACGATGTGGGATTAATGGAAGACCGTGCAACGCTGCGAATTTCAAGCCAACACATCGCTAACTGGTTACGTCACGGCATTTGCGAGGAAGCCCAAGTAATGAAAACCATGAAGCGCATGGCAGCAGTGGTTGATGAACAAAATGCAGGGGATCCAAGCTACCAAAATATGGCGCCTGATTTTGAAAACAGCATTGCGTTTTCAGCAGCGTGCCAGTTGGTATTTGAAGGCTGTGCTCAGCCGAGTGGTTATACCGAGCCAGTGCTGCACGCGATGCGTCTAAAGCTGAAAGCGCAGGAATAGCGAAGCAACCGAATAACAAAAACAGAGAATGTAAAATACTAAAAAAAGAAACCCCCTTTAACCGAGCCCAAGGTGCCGCGCTTATATAGCGCGGCTTTTTTTTGATTCATTTTTGTGGTGGGAAGGGGGAGAGTGGGCCAGGTTAGTGCTCACTAAGATTTAAGTGCTTCTGAATCTTGGTTAACGCCGAAACCTAATTGCTACTAAAACCTAGTTACTACCAAAACATAAGTATTTAATGTCCATGTACTCATCGATGCCTTCTTTAGCACCTTCACGGCCAATACCTGATTGTTTTACGCCACCAAAAGGCGCTACCTCGGTTGAGATTAGGCCATCATTAATACCGACCATACCGAACTCAAGCGCTTCTGCAATGTTCCACACTCGGTGGATATTCTGGCTGTAGAAGTAAGACGCCAAACCATAAATAGTATCGTTCGCCATCTCGATGAGTTCCTCGTCTGTGTCGAATTTCATCACAGGTGCGACTGGGCCAAAGATCTCTTGTTGAACAATGTCCATACTGTGTTTCACATCTTTAAGAATGACAGGCTGAAGGAAAAGCCCATCAAGATCCTTAATTGGAGTAACAGGCTCAGCTCCTTGTTCAATCGCTCGGTCTATTAATGCTTGGATGTTGTTCTTGGCATTCTGGCTGACAACAGGGCCTATGGTTACACCTTCATCTAAGCCGTTGCCAATCTTAAGTTGTTGAACGGCTTGATCAAATTTAGCCACGAACTCATCGTACACTTTACTGTGAACATAGAATCGGTTTGCACAAACACAAGTTTGGCCAGCATTGCGGAATTTCGAGACCATTGCGCCTTGAACCGCAGCGTCGATGTCTGCATCGTCAAACACAATAAAAGGTGCATTGCCGCCGAGTTCCATAGAGGTACGCTTGATGCCTTTTGCAGCTTGAGCCATCAAAATACTGCCCACACGGGTAGAGCCTGTAAAAGAGATCTTTTTGATTAATGGGTGCGATGTGAATAGCTCACCAATCTGTTCTGGGCTATCACCTAATACGACTTGGAGTAGATCCTTAGGAATACCCGCTTGGTAAGCCAGTTCGACCACAGCAAATGCGGAAAGCGGTGTCTCATCTGAAGGTTTCACGACAAAGCTACAACCGGCAGCTAATGCAGGCGCTGCTTTACGAGTGATCATTGCAACAGGGAAGTTCCATGGCGTAATGGCACACGCGACTCCTATAGGTTGCTTGATAGTTACCAAGCGTTTGCCTGCGACTGTGCTAGGAATGGAATCACCATAAGTGCGCTTGGCTTCTTCGGCGAACCATTCAATAAAGCTTGCTCCATAAACCACTTCGCCCGCGGCTTCTGCCAATGGCTTGCCTTGTTCTATCGTCATTAAATGAGCAAGGTCATCCTTGTTTTCAAGGATCAGTTGATGCCAAGCCTTCAATATCGCAGCGCGAGATTTAGCAGGAATTTTCGCCCACTCTTTCTGCGCAATATGAGCTCGCTCGATAGCACTGTCCAATTCCGCCTCAGATGAGATAGGCGCATGCCCAATAAGTTCACCTGTTGCTGGATTGCTCACGGCAACCGCGTTATTCGCTTCTGTCACCATAAAAGAGAGTAAGCGCTGGTTATAAATTTCTAGCATGTGATTCCTTCTTGATGATTACTTAACACGTGTTGGTGCTGTTATTGAGTTGATGTCTATGGCAGTGCTGATGATTCGCTTTAGCCTACCAAGGTTATTCTTGCGCCCAGTTGTCAGCTTCTATCTTCGCCAGTGCTTTCGCGGCTTTTTGTAGAGCAGGTAGGAACTTGATCGCCTCGTCCGGCTTTACTCGAATCACAGGTGCTTGGATTGCTAAGCCGAGATTAGATTGGCCCGTTGGCGATGGAATGAGTACCGCAATACACACCAAACCCGGCAGAAACTCTTCGTCATCAATCGCAAAGCCTTGGATCTTCGCTTCTTCGATATCTTGCTCTAACACTGAGTAGTCGGTGATGGTTTTGACTGTGTACTGAGTCAGCGGCACATTTTCGATCAGTCTTCTGCGCTGTGATTTCGACATGTGAGCCAAAAACAGTTTACCTGTCGCTGAGCAGTGAACAGGAACGCGAGAGCCGGGTTGTAGGTGGAAGCGAAGGGGTGCTTCAGTTTCTGCACGGTCAAGGTAGATGATCTCACCGCTCGATAGTGCGGTTAGGTTGCAGCTTTCGCCGACTTCTGCTCGAAGGTTTTCAAGAATCGTGCGTCTTGCGCTGTGCATGGTGCTGTTGAACAGTAGGTTTTCAGCCAGCTTTCTGAGTCGAATGCCAGAGCTGTAATGCTTTTCATCACCGTCTCTTTGAATGATGCCTGCGGATTCTAATTGTTGCAGCATACGGTGCAGAGTGGGTTTCGGTAGTCCTGTTTCTTCGACGAGCCCTTGAAGGGAAATAAACTCGTCTTTTTGCGCTATCACCTCTAATAGTGCAAAAAGTCGCAGAGTGGGCGTATCTCCTTGAACTTGTGGTGTTTCTGTTTGCATACAGTGATTCATCCTTGCGATATGTCTATGTGTAAGAGTGTACATACCAAATCAATATTCTTCAATTATCTGAATAAAATTTGACCTTTTTTATTATTTCAATATTATAAATATAATTTATGGAACAATTAATCTCAATAAATGGAATTTTAAAATGAAAGCAATTGAACGGATTATTGATAAGGCGCACCTAGATCGTAAGCGTGTGGTTTTGAGCGAAGCTGAAGATCCTCGTGTACTCAAAGCGGCACGATTAGCGATAGATAAACAACTCGCTTATATCACGCTAATAGGGGATGAAAAGGTGATTATCGAAGCCGCTCAGTTGCATCATATTAACCTCGCGGGCATTCATATTGTTTCACCACAAACATCGGCACTTAAAGCCGTGTTGGCTGAACGTCTGTATGAGCTCAGAAAAGCCAAAGGCATGACTTATCAAGATGCATTGGAGAAGGTTACAGACCCACTGATTTTTGCCAATTTGATGGTGAGAGAAGGGCTGGTCGACGGCACGGTTAATGGCGCGGTTTATACCACGTCAGATGTGGTGCGAGCTGCGCTGCAGATCATTGGGCCAGCACCAGACAGCGAGTTGGTATCGAGCTTCTTTTTAATGATGTTGTGCGAGCCTTTCCACAATCTCAAAGGTGGCATGATTTTCAGTGATTGTGGTTTGGTGATTAACCCCAATGAAACCGAGCTTGCATCGATAGCAGTGGCCGCATCAAATAGTGCTCAAACGCTGTTAATGGAAGAACCTAAAGTGGCAATGCTGTCGTTTTCTACCAATGGCAGTGCCAAGCATGAATCGGTCGATAAGGTGCGTAATGCCGCCCAGTTAGTGAAGCAACGTTGCCCCGGAATTGCGGTTGATCAGGATGTTCAACTCGACGCGGCGATTGTCACTGAAATTGCGGCGAAAAAGTTGCCCGATTCCGAGGTTAAAGGAGAATCTAACGTGCTGATATTCCCAAACTTAGAAGCTGGCAATATCGGTTACAAGCTTGCTGAAAGGCTAGGAGGCGCGGTCGCGATTGGTCCTTTGTTGCAAGGGTTGAATCAACCAGCCAATGATCTATCCAGAGGTTGTAGTGCCGAAGATATCTTTAATGTAATCGCGGTGACTGCTGTGCAAGCACAACAAGGCAAAACTGCAAATGCAACGACGGATGTTGACGCTGATGCTCAAGAAGATCAAAACGCTACAGAAGATCAAAAAGCTAAAGAAAGAGCTGAATCGGAATTTGAGTTTAGGTACTAAGGCTCAAACTTAAAGCCCGCACTCACACTAAGTAAAAACACCTAATTAGGATTGCTAATGGAGTTACCTGTTTTACTCGCCATTCTTGCCACCATTGCGGTCGGTACCTATTTCCAAACCGTCACAGGGTTTGGACTTGGCATTATCGTGATTGGTCTAACGGTCAGCCTTAATTTGGTATCGTTGCCCGTGATTGCTGCCGTAGTCAGTATTGTGACCTTGTTTAATTGTTTGGTCGCGTTGATGGGAAAGCCTCTGCTTGGAGAACTCAAAATTCTGGTGGTGTTGGTGATCGGTATTATCCCCGGCGTGTCGTTGGGAGTGTTTTTACTGGACGAGTTGAGTGAGTCGGCAACGCATATCCTACGAGGGCTGTTGGGGGCAATGGTATTATTCGCAGGTTTGAGTTTTATGTTCAAACCTAAAACTAGAAAGGATCGTTCGGCAACTATATCGTTTTTGTTGTCTGGTTTTAGCTCTGGCTTAGCGGGAGGGTTGTTTGGGATGGCGGGTCCACCGATTGTTTATCATCTCTATCGACAGCCTTTTACGCTCGATCTGGTACGAAGTACATTGCTGATGGTGTTCGCTTGTACGTCGATGTCCCGTACCGTCAATGTCTACGCGGCAGGCGACATGGAAGCGAGCATATTGTGGTTGTCTGCTATTGCTGTTCCCTTGGTGGCGCTTGTGACTATGTGTGCTCGGCGCTTCCCACCGCCATTGTCGAATGACCAACTCAGAAAGTTAGTATTTATGGTGTTGATGTTGATTGGCGGGTATTTGATGGCAGTTTCTGCATGGTCGTTGTTTGGCTTTTCGTAAAACCGCTTTCGACAAAGGAGGCTAGCGGTTTGCTAGCCGGTACGTCACTGCTCACGGTTTACATCTCTTAACGCTTCAATATCTCAAAGATACTCCTAGATAACCCAAACAAGCAGCTCTCCTGCACATCTAAAGTAATGTTACTGCGGTAGTACGGGCTTAAATCGACGCCCATTCCGACGCCATGAATTTCGATACTGTTTTTGATCGACTCGCGCTCAATCACTTGTTTGAGATGGTTGTCCAAATAGAACTGATCATTGGCTGTGCTGGTGGCGGTATCCATCGGGCAGCCGTCTGAAAACACAATCAAAACCTTTCGTTGGGCGGTGTGCTGCTGCAATCGTTGGCTAGCGAACTGAACCGCTTCGCCATCAACCCCTTCTTTGAATATGTCGGCTTTACGAAGGCTCGCAATGCCAAGGCGAGCACGTCTCCAATGCGTATCAAAATCCTTGAATACAATATGACGAACTTCGTTTAAGCGGCCTGGGTGCTTTGGTTGACCTTGTTTAAGCCACTGTCGATAGACCTTACCCCCGTTCCAGTTATTGGTCGTAAAGCCAATAATCTCGAAAGGGATGTTAGCCAGTCCAACGGATTTGAGAATGGTATCCATCAACAAGCTTAACTTGTGACTGTGCTTTTGCATTGAACCTGAGCAATCCATCAAAAACGTGATAGCACATTGATGAGATGTACCGATATCAGGTTGATAAAAGACAGTGCGATCCAATGGCGCTGTGATGAGCTTGGTGATGGTAGTGGCGTTAACAATGCCTTCTTCTAAATGGTCCTGACGTCGATTCTTTTGTGGCGTGGCGACAAAGCTGGTGAGCATAGCGGCTAAACGGCGAGTGTTTACTTGTCTCGCCATGATGTCATCGGTGAGCTTTTGTCTCAGTTCGAGTAATAGGGCGCGCCTGACGAGTTTGTCTGCGGCGATGACTTGATCAAATTCTGAATTAAAGACCTGATAATTCGCGCCCGACAACTCGAATACCTTGCTACTGCCTGTGATGTCGGTATCGACGTCTTGATCTTGAATGTCACCATCAACAATCAAGGCAAGCTGCGCAAGGATCTTGATGTCTTCTTCGACCGTTGGCGTGGGCGAGTTATCACTCTCTTGTTCTTGGTTGATTAACTCTTGTGCAAGGGCTGCAAGCTGATTGGCGCAGTGAGCAAACTGTTGTTGGTCGGTTCTATGTTGCTTTAAGCGCTTAAGGCTGTGCCCAAAAGTAGGCACGATGCCGGCGCGAGTTGATTCAATGGTCTCAGCGATAGGTTCCGAAACTGGGACACCGGTTAAGCGGGTGTGGATCAGTTGCATCAGAGTAAACAGCAACATGCCGATTCGTGATTCGGTGAAGCCATTCTGATGATATTGGTCGCTCCAATACGCAAAATTGAACTGAATGCTCTTAGTCACGCCTTTTAGGTAAGACGGGACTTGAGATTCAATTCGGACCTGTTCGCAGAAGTCGTAAAGCAGACGTTCTATTTCGTTTTGAGGGCGCAATGAATAATGGAGGTCAGCGTCTGAAAGCAATAGTCGCAGTGCCGATGAATCGATCTTACCTTGCATCGATAGCTTGCTGTTTTTCAGCTCGTGGCGAGACACAAAGGTGAGATCGTTAGTATGTGCGGACTGGTAATAACAGGGCTTATTGCCTTTATAGAGACGTTCCCCCCGATAGTTCAGATTGAGTTCGCCACTGATTGCTCTGGCGACAGACACACCAATATCGAGGATCTTTTTCTGCTGGGAAGAAACATTGGCCATGGTTTACGACTCCGAGTGCGAATAGTTTTGAGTATGCGTTTCCAAGGCTTCACCAAAGCAACGGAAATAGTATTCGCTAACCAGTTCTTTCTCTTCGTCTTCACAGCGATTTAAGAATGACAACCTAAATGCGGTGGCTACATCGTCGAATATTTGGATGTTTTCAGCCCAAGTGAGCACCGTTCGCGGAGACATCACCGTTGAAAGGTCGCCAGCCCGAAACCCGTTGCGAGTTAACCCTGCGGTGGCGATCATTTTCTCAACCAGTTGTCGGCCACTTTTATTATTCAGCTCTGGAAGCTTGGATAACACGATCTTGGTTTCATGTTGTGGGTCTAAATAGTTGAGCTTAGCGATGATGTTCCATCTATCTAACTGACTGTGGTTAAGCACTTGAGTGCCCGAATACAAACCTGAGAAGTTACCCAAGCCAAGCGTGTTGCAGGTAGCAAACAGGCGGAAAGAAGGGTGAGGTGTGATTACTCGGTTTTGTTCTAAAGAGGTGTACTTTCCGTCTTGCTCTAACAACTGCTGAATCACAAACATCACGTCAGGACGACCAGCGTCGTACTCATCTAGCACCAGTGCGATGGGTTGTTGAATGCTCTGTGGAAGAATGCCTTCTTTAAACTCAGTCACCTGCATTCCGTCTTTAATGACGATGCTGTCTTTACCTATGAAATCCAATCGACTCAGGTGTCCGTCTAGGTTGATCCTCAAACACGGCCAATTCAATCTCGCGGCGATTTGCTCAATGTGAGATGACTTGCCCGTTCCGTGTGTGCCTTGAATCAGCGTGCGACGATTGGAGGTGAACCCTACCAATATAGCCAGCGTCACTTCGGGGTCAAAACAGTAATTAGGATCGACTCTCGGCACATATTCACCCGGATGTTCAAATGCCATCACCGTTAGGTTACTGTCGATGCCAAAGCGTTCTCTCACGCTTACCGGCTGCGTTGGTACCAATTCCGCCTCTTTCATCATATTTCCCTCTATATAGCTCATCACTTGTCGCTGCTATCGCGATATGTCATCGATTATTAACAGCTCCAGTTAAGTTAACGACACTTTTTGTACGAAAAACTACCAATAATGTGATCCAGTTTTATTAATTAGAATGAATTGTTCCAATTTAATATAAAAAGTTGACGTGCAAAAATTCTACTACTAAGGTGAAAATGAATTCGAAAAAGAGACAATTCATTCCGAAAAATGAAATTTTGGTTAACTCAAGGAGAATGGAAGAATGAGCGAGCAAGAAAAACGTACGGTTGTTTCCGGCACAGTAACAATGACACCATCAGAAGCGTTCGTTGAAACTATGGTTGCTAATGATGTTACCGATATGTTCGGCATCATGGGGTCGGCATTTATGGACGCAATGGATATCTTTGCTCCTGCTGGCATTCGATTAGTCCCAGTAGTACACGAGCAAGGCGCTGCCCACATGGCAGATGGTTACTCCCGTGTATCGGGTCGCCACGGTGTAGTCATCGGGCAAAATGGCCCGGGTATCAGTAACTGTGTAACAGCAATTGCAGCTGCGTTCTGGGCACATAGCCCGGTCGTAATTGTGACGCCAGAGACAGGCACTAAAACAATGGGCTTAGGTGGTTTCCAAGAATGTAACCAGCTTCCAATGTTCCAAGAGTTTACTAAGTATCAAGGTCACGTAACGCACCCAAATCGTATGGCGGAATACACAGGCCGATGCTTCGACCGTGCGATGAGCGAAATGGGTCCAACTCAGCTAAATATTCCTCGTGACTACTTCTACGGTGAAACTCAAACTGAAATCCCTAAACCCGCGCGTTTAGACCGTGGTCCAGGTGGTGAAAAATCTCTAAATGAAGCAGCAGACCTGATTGCTGAAGCGAAATTCCCAGTCATCATTTCTGGTGGCGGCGTGGTAATGGCTGATGCAGTTCAAGAGTGTGCGGCACTGGCAGAAAGATTAGGCGCACCCGTTGTGAACAGCTACCTACACAATGACTCTTTCCCTGCTAGTCACCCATTATGGTGTGGTCCTTTAGGCTACCAAGGTTCGAAAGCAGCAATGAAATTGATGGCTCAAGCGGATGTGGTTATCGCTTTGGGTACACGTCTTGGTCCATTTGGTACTTTGCCTCAACATGGCATGGACTACTGGCCGAAGAACGCGAAAATCATTCAGATTGATGCTGACAACAAGATGCTTGGTCTGGTTAAGAAGATTTCGGTTGGTATCTGTGGTGATGCGAAAGCAGCTGCGGTTGCTCTATCTGAAAGATTGGAAGGTCGTGCACTGTTGTGTGATGACAACAAAGGCGCTCGTCAAGACACAGTCGCAACAGAGAAAGCACTTTGGGAAAAAGAGCTTGATGAGTGGACACACGAACGTGACTCTTTCAGCTTAGATATGATTGAAGAAAACTCACACGAGACTCCGTTCTCTGGTGGCGAATACTTACATCCACGCCAAGTATTGCGTGAGCTAGAAAAAGCGATGCCAGAAGACGTAATGGTTTCGACGGATATCGGTAACATCAACTCAGTGGCAAACAGCTACTTACGCTTTGAAAAACCACGTAGCTTCTTTGCTGCAATGAGTTTCGGTAACTGTGGTTACGCATTCCCGACCATCATTGGTGCGAAAGCAGCGGCACCTCATCGTCCCGCTATTTCATATGCAGGCGACGGTGCGTGGGGCATGAGCCTGATGGAAACCATGACATGTGTTCGCCATAACATTCCAGTGACAGCCGTGGTATTCCACAACCGTCAATGGGGTGCAGAGAAGAAGAACCAAGTCGACTTCTACAACCGACGCTTTGTTGCCGGTGAACTTGAAAACCAAAGCTTTGCAGAGATTGCACGAGCAATGGGTGCTGAAGGTATCACGGTTGATAAGCTAGAAGATGTAGGTCCAACCTTGCAAAAAGCTATCGACATGCAGATGAACGAAGGTAAAACAACCATCATTGAAATCATGTGTACTCAGGAATTGGGCGACCCGTTCCGCCGAGATGCACTATCAACACCGGTTCGTTTCCTAGATAAATACAAAGATTACGTATAAGTCATAGGAAGTTTGTCCGGCCGCAGAAATCTCGAGAGTGTTAGAGAAAGTGCTATCGAGAATGTGGTCGGGCAATACCAAAGGGTATTGGCAAAGGACTTAGGTGAAGAACGTAAACGCTTAGTTCAATAATTTCCAGTTAAACATTAGAACACTAATTAAATGTTCATTAGGAAAATAAGTGGTTATTGCTATATAAACTTTGTTACTCGTTATTATTAATCGACCATTAACTCATAGCTACTTAGTGAATGGTTCTAATACTGATACTTGTTTATGAAGATATATACTTATTATCATTTTAGAAAAAAATAAAATAACGACACTCGTTGACTATTGGTCAATCGTTATTATTGGTTGATTTTTATCATCGATTGATAGGGTTGTTGATATTTGGATCTTACCGAATTTAAATTAAGTGAATCGTAGTATGCATGTTGTGAAAAATAAACATTATATAAGCTCACTCGAAGAACTGTATAAGATAATTGATTCATTAATGAATGAATGCAGTGACCAACGTGGTTTGATGTATAACGTGTGTGATTATGAAAATAATAATCTAATGCCAAGTTTAGGCCGTTCCAATCGTAAGAACATACGCCGTGTCGAACAAGAATTGCTTTCAACTGTGAGAGTTTACGGTGGTCACTCGCTGAGCTCACACGACATAAATGACTGGTTATTGATGTGTTTAGCCAAGAAGCAGGGCTTTCCCACCCGTTTACTGGAATGGACCGATAACCTGTTAAATGCGCTTTGGTCGGTGTGCCACAGCCAAAGTAAAGACTGTATCAATATTATAAAAGCTATTGATTATCAAAATGTTAGTGTTTTTAGCTCGCCGTGTGATCTCAACAAAACTCAGATATTTAATGTGGCTGATTGTGATCAGCAAGAGCAAAGAAAGGATAAGTGGTATTCCATTCACCCATTTAAGGAAGGTGGCAATGATGCCATTCAGCCTTTGTACGATGAGAAAGAATATTCAAACGGTCTAGTGTCCGTTCATATTCTTCCATCAGCGAAAGTAAACCTGATAAAGGAATTAACCTCCATGAATGTTTTAAATGAACCGACAGAATATATTGAAGAGAAACTGGCTGATTTGAAAAATGAAGCCCATGTAGATAACAATCAAGCAATTAATAAAGGTGAGGTTAATATCGAATTACAAGTTAATACTCATGATCGCCAGCTTGAGCAGTATGGCCGAAAGTACCATCAAGATTTTGACTTCGACTAAAGTCTAATATTTTTAATTATTTTATTTAGACCTCGTATAAATCTAGTGAGTGACTGAGTAAATAAAATTAGAACACTAATTAATTTATAAAAAGATGAAATCTGTGAGCTTAAAGATTGTTTATAAAGTAACTCGAAGTTAGAGTGGCGAAGCTTGTTATCAAGTTGTTAAATTTCACAGATCTAGTTTAAACACTCTAATAAAAAAGTGGCGCAAAGCTACTGAAATTTAAACCAATAACGAAAACATAAAGGATTCTGGAATATGAATATGCAAACCAATGCAGCGACATTCGTGCTGGAAAACCAAGTCGACACCGCCTTTTTACAGTCTTTTAGTGATGCATGGAATAACCATGATATTGAAGCGCTAATGTCGTTTATGACCGAAGACTGTGTCTTCCACACCGTGGCAGGAGAAGGCGTACTTGGAAACACTATCGAAGGGTACGAAGCCGTTCGCAATAGCTTTGAATTGGTTTGGCAGAACTTTCCAGATGCAGCCTGGAGCGACCCTGTCCACTTTGTGTGTGGTGACCGCGCAGTAAGCGAATCAACGTTCTCTGCGACTAACCCTGATGGCACTGTCATCGAAGCTCGTATGGTTGATGTGTTTACCCTGAAAGAGGGAAAAATCAGCGTAAAAAATGCCTTCCGTAAAACACGACCTCTTTTGACTCCCAGCAATACTCCCAAGAGTTAGACACGAAACCAAAATCAGTCCACGTGTTATGACTAGGAGAGTCGAATTATGAGTTTAGTAATGGAACAACCGGCAGCCGATGTGCCGCCAAAGGTGACAAGCACCCAAGCACAAGAAAGTACCCAAGCAAAAGAAAGATACGATCCAAAATACGATCCACTTAAAGACAAGAGCCCAGGTCACGGTAAGGAATACGCCCCGACTTATTGGGTAGATACCGCAGGCGCGCCACCTGAAGATGATGGTCCAATTACATCGGATATGGATGTCGATGTGGCGATAATCGGTTCAGGCTACACAGGCCTAAGCACCGCGATACACCTTGCTGAAATGTATGGCATTAAAGCGACTGTGATTGAAGCTAACCGTATGAGTTGGGGTTGCAGTACCCGAAATGGTGGCCAGGCTCAGTGTGCGTCAGGACGTTTGAAGCGTTCTCAGTGGATTGAACGCTGGGGACTCGAAACCGCACTGAAAATGCACCGCGAATGCGTCGATGGTATGAACACCTTTAAGTCTCTGATCAAAGACATTGATTGTGACCCACAGCCGGGCGGCCACTTATACGTTGCCCATCGTCCCAAAGTGATGGCAACACTTGAAAAAGAAGCCAAGTTGCTGCGTGACACGTTCGATTACGATGCGCAGATCTTAGATGCGGAAACCGTAAAACGTGATTACGTTGGTGATCAAGAAGCGGCAGGCGCAATGCATGAACCAGAAGGTATTGGCATCCATGCAGGGAAACTGGCGTTTGGTTATCTAAGAAAGGCGAGAGCACTCGGCGTAAAAGTTCACCCAGCAAGCCCTGTGATGGGGTGGGAAACGCGCAACGGTGTGCACTACCTAAAAACACCAGGTGGTGTGGTTAAGGCTCGCTCTGTTGGTGTTTGTACTGGTGGATATACCAGTCAAGGTTTGCATTCAGAGCTTAAGAATCGCCTATTACCCGTACTTTCTAACTCTATGGTGACGCGTCCGTTAACTCAAGACGAAATCGCTGCGTGTAACTTCAAAACCAATCAGGTGATTACTGATACCAGAATTCTGCGTCATTACTACCGTTTGTTACCGGATAACCGAGTGCAGATTGGTACACGCAGTGCCATCAGTGGCAAGAATGCACCTGAAAAGAAATACGAAGACATGTTGAGAGCGGATTTAACCCGAAAATTCCCTTCTCTCGATCAGATCAAAATCGATTATTCATGGTGGGGGTGGGTAGATGTTAGCCACGACATGATGCCAAGAATCTATCAGCCGAATCCAAAGCAGTCCATATTCTACGCGCTAGGGTATGGCGGCAATGGTGTGATGTACTCCGCTCAAGCAGGCAAGCGCCTTGCCCAGTGGATCGCAGGTGAAGGTCATAAGCTTGACTTGCCAATATTTGAATCAAAACTTCCGTTCCCCAACGTGAGGGAAGTGGTGGAATCTGAGATGTTTGCACCATTTCGAAGAGTAGGGCAACAGTTCCTTTATCAGTGGTATTCGTTAAAGGATGAAGTGCTTTAGCTACTCGAACATTGTTTCCAAAATAGGGAAATAGAACTACGACCAGGAAAGTTGTACCAGGTCACCTTGTGAGCAAAGTACAGGCAGGACGTCTGTATGATATGAAAGGTTAAGACTATGAAATTGATTAAAAATAAAATTATTGCTGGCGTCACAATTGTAGCAACAGCGATGCTATCTCATACCGCGGCAGCAGCAAATTTCAAAATGGCTATCGGCGATGCTGCTGGTGGTACTCAGTGGGAATTAGCGACATCATTTTCTGAATTGATGGAGCAAAAAACAGACGGTAAAGTCAAAATTGACCTGTTCCCGAATGGTCAATTGGGTAATGAGCAAGACACCGTGAACGACGCGGCAATCGGTCTTCTCGATTTCTCTGTATTGGCGATCAACAACGTGACGCCTTTCTCTCCAACGGTTGGTCTATTGACCATGCCTTACGTCATTCAAAGTGCAGAAGAAGCGGTGCTATTAACTCAAGGCCAAGTGGGCCAAGATCTTGTCGATAACACGATTCGTGATGCAGGCGTTCGTATCGTAGGTTGGGCTTATTCTGGCTTTAGGGTTCTGACTAACTCGAAAAAATCAGTCGCTTCACCAGCGGATCTGAAAGGACTAGTGATTCGCGTCCCTCGTAACGAAATTATGATTGCTTCGTACCAAGCATGGGGTGTAAACCCAACACCAATGGCATGGTCAGAGACATTTACGGGCCTGCAGCAAGGTGTGGTTGATGGTCAAGACAACCCATACATCACTGTTCATGCGATGAAGTTCAATGAAGTACAAAAGTACGTAACAAACCTGCGTTATATCTTCTCACTTGAGCCGTTAATCGTCAGTGAAACGGTCTTCCAACAACAGACGCCTGAAATGCAAAAGATCATTCTTGAAGCGGGTCAGGAAGCAACAGAACACAGCTTTGCTTATCTAGAGAATACTGAAAACAAGATCCGTGAAGAGCTACAAGCAAAAGGCATGGTATTCACAGACCCAGCAGACAATGAGAAAGAGTGGATCAGCAAGGTAACGAAATCAGTTTGGCCTAAGTTCTATTCAAGCATTGGTGGTAAAGACAAGCTAGACGACGTTCTTGAGTTACTAGGTAGAAAGTAACGATTAGATACGCCCTATCTGCTGTTCTCCGCTACTTAATCACCTAGCGATAGAACAGTGAGATAGGGCATTTACATGGCTTTACTCGTTGATCTGTTTAGTACGTGATCTGCTCAGTACCGCGAGCGACTGGTTGTCATGTGGAAATCAACATTGGAGGTTATATGTCAGTCGCTAAAACTATAAAAAAGCATCTTAACAACATCGAGGAATATACCTGTTGTCTGTTGCTAGCAAGCTTTGTCTTATTACTGTTCACACAAATCCTTACTCGTCAGCTTTTCGATTACTCCATACCTTGGGGTGATGAAGTCGCGACTTACATGTTCGTTTGGTTTGCCTATCTAGGCGCCGTTGTGGCGGCCAAAATGTCGGCACATAACCGAGTCAGTTTTCACTTCAAGTTCTTCCCTCCGATTGTTCAGACCGTCTGTGAAACCATCGCTGACTTCTTATGGTTGCTGTTCAACGGTTACTTTGTCTATCTCAGTTACGATTTCGTGTTCAACAAAATGAACCTGTTCTGGAAATCTCAAACTACAGGCATCCCAATGAAGTACTTCTATATGATTTTGCCTATCGCGTTTTCGTTGATGATGATTCGAATTATCTGGAACAACTATGAGCGTTTGTTCAAAGGCGCTAAGAACGAAGATCCAGAAGTCAAAGAACTGCGAAAAATGACGGCACAAAAGTCATCACAGTAGTCGTCACAGAGAATAGCCGTAATAGAGAGATGTAATAATGGAATCCTATTTAACTCTAATTTTATTTGGTGGCTTCTTAACCCTGTTAATTCTGGGTGCACCAATCACAGTATCACTGGCCGGCGCTTCAATGGCGGCCTATATGTTGCTCGACAAAAATCCCATTGCGTTAGTACAAATCGCGTTTACTTCGGTGGGTAACTTCCCATTAATGGCGCTGCCGGCCTTTGTTCTTGCCGGTGCATTGATGGAGGCGGCGGGTATCTCCAAACGATTGGTGGATATAGCCGAGAGCTTAGCCGGCCCTGTGACGGGTGGCCTTGGCGCTGCAACGGTAATGGCCTGCCTTTTCTTTGGAGCTATATCGGGTTCAGGCCCAGCCACGACCGCTGCGGTTGGTATGTTGATGGTACCAGCAATGGTTAAGCGAGATTACGATAAGAGCTACGCCTCTGCGGTGACTGCCGCTTCAGGGGGGTTGGGTATCATTATTCCGCCATCCATCCCGCTAGTTATTTTCGGTATCTCCGCAATGGGATTGATGGCACCGCCAGAGGCCATTGCTCAACACGGACAGTTTGCCTCTTTATCTATTCCAAAACTGTTTGTTGCTGGGGTTGTGCCGGGTTTCATTATGGCGTCGACGCTAGTGGTCACTAACTACTTTATTGCTAAACGTGAAGGTTACAAAGGGCTGACTGAAAACTGGTCATTTGGCGAAGTAAGACACTCTTTGCGTCGTGGTATCTGGTCGATACTGGCTCCGTTTTTGATTCTCGGAGGCATCTACAGCGGCATGTTCACACCAACAGAGTCGGCGGTTGTGGCTATCTTCTATTCACTGTTTGTCGGGGTGTTTATTCACCGAGAGTTATCGTTCAAAAGCACGATTAAATCATTGTCGACAACGACATGGATCACTGGACGTGTGTTGCTGATTCTATTCGCGGCAACCGTATTTGGTCGCTTGCTAATCGAACAAAAAATTCCAGTTGTGGTGGCGGAGTCATTGCTAGGTTTCACTGACAACATGTACATGGTATGGGCACTGACTATTGTGTTACTGCTTTTCGTTGGCATGTTTATGGAAACGTTAGCCGCGATCATGATTATCGTACCGGTCTTGCTGCCAATTATGTACATGCTCGGCGCTGATCCTACTCACGTTGGTATTGTGGTGGTATGTACGCTCTCGATAGGATTTGCTACGCCGCCACTCGGTGAAAATATCTTTGTCGCCTCGGGGATAGGCGGAGCCACGGTCGAACAGATCACCGCGAAGATCCATCCCTTTGTGCTTGCATCCGTCATTGGCGTTTTCGTTATCGCTTTCTTCCCGCAAATTACGCTTTGGCTACCGTCCTTAGTGGGCTATTAGGAGAAGTCACTATGAATATATCAAGAATTATCCTTATTGGTTGTGCCGTATTTGCAGTGATCAGTGGCATTGGACTACGTGCCGAACATTCAGAAACAGCAAAAGAAAACGAGCCAGTTAATGTGCTCGATATTTCAGAGCCACATGTCGTCAGCGATGCTGAAAGAAGAGCCAAAACCCTGCTTGCTAAAGCGGTTGTCCATGTACAAAAGGATGGCGATGAGAGTGTCAAAGACTTCATGAGTGATGCCGAATATATAGACGGTGAGCTCTATGTGTTTGCTCTTGGTATTGATGGCCAATTCCTTGCCAGTGGCGGCTCTTCAATGGTGTTGGTGGGCGACAGTGTTTTGGATACTCAAGACGTTTACGGTAATCCCTTTTTCCGTGAAATGATCACTAAGGCTGTGCACAACGGGTTTGGCGAAGTTCAGTACCATTGGACTAATCCGACTGACCGCATGGGCGAGCCTAAAACCACTTTCTTTGAACGTGTGGGTGATGTGATTGTTGCCGTGGGGTATTACCCAGAACGCTCTAGTGCAACAGAAGCTAAGCGATTATTGGCTAGAGCGATGGCCGCGATAGTGGAATCAGAGCAGGACAGTCTCGCGGAGTTCAATGATACCGAAGGCAGCTTTGTTGAGGGAGACTTGTATGTGTTCGTGATGGATATGAGCTCTGGAAAGTTGCTCGCGCACGGTGTATCCCCTGAGCTTGTCGGGCGTTCACACAACGAAATCCTAAGCCCTGACGATAAGCCAATTCTCACTGAGATGTTAAACCTAGCCAAAGAAAATGGCCGAGGCGTTTATACCTATCAATGGTTAAACCCGTTGTCGAGCAAAGTGGAAACCAAGCACACTTACTATCGAGTGATCGACAATAAGCTGGTTGGTGTTGGTTATTACACAAATTCAAACAACACGTAAAAGTGTTTCTACTGAGCCCTCAACCCAGTTAGATAAAGGGCTGGGGGCTCAAAATGCCGGTTTGTGTAAAAAAGCAATTTAGTAAAATTAACACTGTGAAATTTTTGTTGTGAAATTGTTTCGAAAATACAAGTAGTATGAAATACATGGAAGCAACACAGTAAAGAACAATTTTGAAAAGGGTCAATCAGGATTTTTGACCTACATGAAATTCAAAGCCGTAAGAGGGAAAGACTATGAATATGCTGACACTAGACAGAACAGAACTTCACAGAAACCATTCAACATTTATTGCTGAAGCTGTCTTTGCCGTAGAAATGGTGAAAGCAGACAAGCAGCTCGAAAAACAAAAAATGGCGAAACAGTTGCTTGATACTCTATTTCCTCTTGAGGCTGGTTCACACGAAGACGCAGTGAGCTATGAGATTGACTACCGACATGTTCAGGTTTACTTCAAAAATGGCGAACATACAGGCCTAAAACGAGCGAAGCACTTTGTTGCTTTCACCGGTGATAAGTCTAAGCCTTCAGCAATCCTATTTCGTGATGAAAGCGGTACACACGTTGAAGTGACAATCGGTGCTCGTAAAGGCACCGGCTACTTGGAATTGGTTGATATTCAAGATATCCAGTTAGAGACATGCACCACGTTTGGCCAAACTGAGGCGAGCCGTTCTTCTGGCATCCGTCACTGGGTGAGCTTAGTGAAAGGCGATGAAAGCGGGCGACCGAACGCTTCAAGTGAAGATAAAGAGTTCACGGCAAAAAATGGCGAAGACTATAACCTAGGTTTTTGCTTCGCCATCTAATGTGCTGTCTTTGAAATGTACTGTCTTTGAAATGTACAGTGCTGCTCTGCTAGACGTAGCACTGACATTTGAATACTGATTTCTCTTTTACCTTTGGTAATTTCCCCGCCCCTATAGCGGGGCTTTTTTGTTAGAGCTATAAATAAATTAGGCTGTTGTTGATTTTATCTTTAGAAAGTTTGAATGAGATTTTACGGTGCGTTATTTTTATTTAAAGTGCTGTATTTAAACATTTTTATTTGTTTATTTTATTCTGTTTTTATTGGCTTAACTATCACTATTGACGGTGGTTTGGGTGACTATTGAGCTAAAACTCAGTCAAAATGCTTTGAGCTGTGCTATAATCCGCGCCTTGGGATTGAGCCAATAAGTCCATTTGTCACCAATCATTGTGATTTTTATCGCCTTTTTATTTAGGTGGTGCGGCGAGCCAATCAAGTAGTAATTGGATATGGAGAGCGTCCTTATATTCGTTAATTCGGATATGCGAACATCATAATTTATGAGTTTTAAATCAAAAAAATACAGTATTGATTCTACTGACTATCAAGTTGGTCAAGACAACGTCAGTAAATGGGGCATGGATGTCCATAACACAGTCTTCGTAGCCTCAGTAGGCTTATCTCTTCTCTTCATCATCACTCTTCTTGCTCTTCCTCCTGCAGATGCTAAAGCTGCTATTGATTCTATCAAGGGTGCTGTTTTATCAAAGTTTGACTTCCTCTTTATGTGGGGAGCTAACATCATGCTAGCGTTTGCCGTTGTTCTCGCGTTTTCACCTTTGGGTAAAATTCGTCTAGGTGGCGAAGACGCGACGGCGGATTACTCCATGTCATCTTGGATAGCAATGCTATTCGCAGCGGGTATGGGTATAGGACTTATTTTTTGGGGTGTTGCAGAGCCAACCGCGTTCTTCACGAACTGGTTCGGAACGCCACTCGGTGCAGAACCTTTTACAGAAGCAGGCCGTGAACTCGCTCTTGGCGCGACACTGTTCCACTGGGGTTTTCATGCATGGGCTATCTATGGCATGACGGCGCTTTGTCTAGCGTACTTTGTTTACAACAAAGGCTTACCGCTATCAATGCGTTCTGTGTTTTACCCAATACTGGGTGAACGAGTTTGGGGTAAAACAGGTGATGTGATCGACGTACTAACGGTCCTGGTTACTCTGTTTGGCCTTGCGACTTCATTAGGCCTAGGTGGTACGCAGGCAGCAAGTGGTATTAGCCACGTGTTTGGCTTGGAAAACAACATCTACCTTCAGCAATCTATTATCGTTTTGATTATGGGCTTGGCGATCATCTCTGTTATGCGTGGCATGGACGGTGGTGTTAAGTTCCTAAGTAACCTGAACATGGTTATTGCGTTTGTATTCCTTGGTCTTATCGCTGTACTGAACTTCACAACCGTGCTTGATTCTGTGGCAACGGCGGTGACGGGTTATGCGAATAACATCGTAGCGTTGAGCCAAAGCTCTGGTCGTGAAGACACAACATGGCTGCATGGCTGGACTGTGTTCTACTGGGCATGGTGGGTTGCGTATGCACCTTTCTTCGGCATGTTTGTAGCGCGTATTTCTAAAGGCCGTACGGTTCGTGAGTTTTTACTTTGCGTACTGATTATCCCAACATTGGTAACGTCGGCTTGGATGGCTATCTTCGGCGGCGTGGCTATCGAGCAGGTGATTAATCATGTAGGGCAACTTGGCCTTGACCAAGGCATCACAGACGTGTCTCTAAGCTTGTTCTACATGCTAGATGCTTACTCGTTCGGTAGTATTCTGTCGGTTCTCGCAGTTGCACTGATCATTGTGTTCTTCGTTACAACGCTAGACTCAGGCTCTATCGTTATCGATGGTATGACTGCGGGTGGTAAGCTTGAAGTTCCAGTGAAGCAGAAAGTGGTTTGGGCGGTTATCTCAGGTGCTATTGCAATGGTGATGCTGTGGATTGGTGGTACTCAATCTATCCAAGCCCTGCAATCGATCACGATCATTGCTGCATTGCCGTTTACGATCATTCTTCTGATTGGTTGTTTCAGCTTGTTGAAAGGTCTACTGACTGAAGTAGATAAAGGACAAGAAAACGTTAGCGAAACCGCTAAATAAAGTAATTAAGTATGGGGAGTAGATAGTTCGCTAGGGCGTGTTGATCTTTGCTGTACATTTCGCGTTCAACAATACATCGGTAGC
>NZ_JBGONY010000062.1:0-27522 GCF_041439375.1 Vibrio crassostreae
AGAAATACGCGAAACGGGGTAGTTCTATCTTTAAATTTAATTACGCAACAAAGCCCAAAATATCGTGTGCAGACGCATCACAAGTAGGACAAACATATTTTTTTGCTAAAGGTAAGATTAATTCACTGATTGCCTTCGAATCACTGATTTCTGCACTTCTGATATTTACACTTATTGTTTCTCCTGATTGCTAAGCGGCGTTTGTATTCTATGATCACATAATGCAGCCTTTCTTTTTACGCTTCAACAATAAATCAATAGGTTAGTGATAAAGATAATGGGGGCGGTTTTCTGTGTGGCATAACTTTGACAGCTACCGAATTTGGATAACTTTTCGTAGGGCAAAACGCACGCCCCTAAATTGTGTAGAGCATTTGCTCTAACGAACTTTGGGGCAAAAACTATTTAGATCAAATACTCTAAGCTGGTTTTGGACAATTATTTGTCAGTGTTTTTGCTAAATTAGTAAACCATCAATAACTACAGGTATGGCAAATTTACTTGTGAAGAGCTAATGCGATGAGTAGCATCGCACTAGCAAAAGTATTGGTTTAGGTGCGCACTAAGTGCCGTTACGTTAAATTCAATTCATCACATTAAGCTACATATTGCCTTCTAACATTCAAAAAATCAGTTTAAGTCCTTGATATCATGTTGACCATGAAAGGTTAAATAGGCATAAATCAACGCTTTCTATACGACCTAAAGGAAATGATATTTATGGATAAATTTATAATGCTTCAAGAACTTGGGGCGGGTGACTTTCAGCACCTTAACGGTTCATTGGAAGCACACTTGAAAGGAACTGAACAAGTTCTGATTAACTGGGGGAGTAGCGAGTTACTTCAAATCGCAGGTCTTTTTCATGCCGCATATGGAACAGCAGGTTTCGATGAAAACATGGTGTCGTTAAGCAAGCGCCAAGAAATAGCGCGAATTATTGGTAATGATGAAGAAGCATTGGTTTATTTGTATTGCTCATGCGACCGAGACTATGTATTCCCTCAATTTGGAAAAGCGCTAGAAATCCAATTTAAAGACAGATTTACTGGTTCAATATTCAAACTCGATAGTGCAACGGTAAAATTGTTTTGCGAGTTAACGGTCGCTAATGAGCTAGAGCTTGTTTATAGCAGTGAAGAGTTCAAGCTCAAATATGGTGCTGAGCTATTTGAACTGTTCCAAGGTATGGACAGCTACTTAAGTACCGAAGCTAGAAAGGCGTACAAATTAGCATTGTCGAATTTCGCATAACAACAACGGTTCAAGATGGATTCGCAACGCGTGGCGTTAGAAATCTTGTAGTTATTATTCGTATTATGGTAAATGTGTCTGTGTGCTATCAGAAGTAGCCATTAGACCGCTTCAAACGCTCTCAGTGAAGATTTTCGACACTTGTTCAAGGCGGTATACTTCAATAACGCCTTGTAAGTTTGCGACGCTTCAAGAGCGGTTTGTAGAGCAAAATTCATCGAGTTGCTTTGAACTAACAACTGCACTCTGATCCCCATTTATCGTACTTTATAAGCTTTGGGTTTCAGATTAGATATGTTTGGGCAAAACCCATCCGACCGAGAGCGTGGCTTTTTTGGCGAAACTAACAATGGGGCACTTTTGAGCTAGAAAGTGCCACGGGTAAAAATTCGACCTATGAAGGTTCTGGACTTAGATGAACCAGCAGTGATGCTGGCTTTTAAGAAAAACAAGGTAACGTTAAGCAAACACTCGCAATCGATGCCCATCAGGGTCTAACGCAACAAAATTGATACCATATACAGACTCTTCGGACTCTTGAGCAAAATTCACTCCTTGCTCTTTCCATTTTTCAAATAAGGTATCTAACTCGGTGCTGTTAATTGCAGGGACAGAAAGTTCAGTCCCGCCACCTCGAACTAAACTACTTGGCGTAAGTGTATCAGTTTGTTTTAGAGTGATTTTTACGTTTTCAGCAAACTCGACTACCGCAAAGGTTGGCGATAAAAGCTTAGGTTCACACTCAAAGACTTTCTTATAAAAGGTCATGCTGAGTTGGATGTTTTCAACATAAAGAACAATAGAATCAATAGTTAACATGGTTGTAAATCTTCATTTTCGAAATGGATGAACTAAGTGTAACCACAAGTACTGACAGTTTTTGTCAGTAACGAAAGCACTTTTGTCCGATGCCCTCCAAAGCTTCCCATTCAGTTAGTAAAGTATGACGAGAACGCTCGTATTTAGGCTCAAGTTGTAAAAATGATTGAATTCTATCAAGTCTAAAATTACGGTAATCGTTCCGTGTTTCGCACCATGCAACCAAGATATTGTGTTGCTCAAACATACCTATAAGTATTGGCCACACAACCCTCTTGCTGATAGCACCTTTAGCGTCTTCGTAAAGAATTTCTGCTTTATGCTCTTTTTTTATCGTTGCTTTTAACTCAGCCAGCTTAACCATCACCTTTGGTGCTTTGATAATTGAAGCAACTCTGATGACGCTCTCAGTATGCTTAGCTTCATGATCAGAAGGCAACACAGCTGAAATCTTAGCAAGTGCATCAATGGCAGCTTCGTTAAATTCTCCGTTTGCTTGCTTTACCACCCATTCAACTCCTAACTTAAGGGCTTCAAGCTCTTCTAAGCTAAACATCATCGGTGGCAAATCGAAGCTCGGTTTTAAAATGTAACCAAGCCCAGCTTCCCCCTCGATCTCTGCGCCTTGCGATTGCAAAGTTGCTATATCTCGATAGATTGTTCTTACACTAACATCTAGCTTATTTGCTAGACCCTCAGCTGAGACTGGATATTTATAGCGTCGAAGAAGTTGGAGTAAATCTAGGAGGCGTTGACTTCGTGACATAGCAAGAATCCATAAAATAAAGAACAGGTATAATGCACTAAAAGCGAATCAACTGATCGTTCAAGAAAAATATGAGTGGACGACGTAAATGATTTAATTGAGTTAAATAGTTCACTTCCTTGACTCTCGAAGCACGGAATTGGGCACTTTTGAGCTAGAAAGTGCCACGGGTAAAAATTCAACCTATGAAGGTTCTGGACAAAACCTTGCCAGCGCTTTTGCTAAATTAGCAAACCATCAATAACTACAAGTATGGTAAATTGTTAACTTCGTTCCCATTTTAAATGTCTATAGACAAGAGTTATTAAGCGCGCACTCCTACCTCCTATTCAAATACACTTACTTGCTCTTGCAAGCATGCCCATAACGAAATATAGTAAACTAGTTTACTAACTTGCAATCGAGATGGAACAGAATGATTTTTGAAGAACGTATTTGCATTGAAGCCTCACCTCAAGACATATATTCGTTATATACCGATGTCGAAAATTGGAGTCAATGGGATGAAGAAGTTGACTACTCTCATCTCATGGGAGAATTCAAGATCGGTACTAAAGGTATTCTGAAGCCGATTAATGGACCTAAATCACAGATTGTAATTGCAGATGCTATACCAAATAAGCACTTTACTGTAACAAGTAAACTACCATTCTGCGTTCTATCATTTGAGCATCATTTGCAGGTCAATGGAAAAGCAACTCAAGTAATTCATAGAGTTAAGTTTTCAGGTTTAACTAGTTTTTTGTTTGGGAAAATCATTGGAAAGAAAATCTATAAAGGTCTACCGTCTACTCTTGAAGGACTAAAAAAAAGGGCTGAACACAATGTTTAAGCACGAACTCCCTTCGAACAGCGTAGGTCTACAGCTCTGGGTTGTTTACAATAAATGGCATTCAGAGGTAATGAAGCACCTCAAGCCTCTAAATATTAATCATACTCAGTTCGTTATACTCGCCTCCATACTATGGTGTAACAAAAATAAAAACGAAACAACACAAGCAGAAATAGTCAATATCACTGGCTTGGATAAGATGACACTATCCAAGTCGATGAAGGCTCTAGTCGCTAATGAGATCATAATTAAAGATAAAGACGTTAGAGATACACGTAGTTTTTCGCTCAAACTCTCGAAAACTGGAGAATCTCTAACGAAAAAAGCCATCGCTCAGGTAGAAGAGTTAGACCAGTTATATTTCGAGAGCCTACAAGACCAGAGAGCAATATTCACTTCTCTGCTACTAGGCCTTAAAAATAGTTAAGCGAAAGTAAGGCAAGTTGCAGGGTTTTAAACTGAGTTCAATCCCTCTCTGGCTGACTTTGAGTCATTTTCGAGCTAGGAAATACCATGCGTTAAAAATCAGACTGTGAAGATTTTGGACAAAAGTTTGTCAGCGACTTTACTAAATTAGCAATTAATGAATAACTGCAAGTATGGCAAACGGCTTAAATTCAGGAAGTCCAGTATTGTTGATGTAGGTTAGATCGCACAATTTACTTATATAGAGGCATCGGGCTTGTTCAACAATCGGATTAAGCGCTGGCTTCGCAGCGTTAAATTCTTATTTGTTATGCTGCTATCTCACTTAGTTTGATGTACTTTGTTTCTAAAGGTAAATCTAACAAACCTAAACGCAAAAACTCTGGCTTTACATCCACTTCTGGCAACTCGTTCAATGAAAACCACCTAAACTCAAGATCGACGCCAGACTCAATACCACGAAAAGGTTCGTTCAATGGAAATCTATGAGGTTCGCTTAGTTGAACAAAAAAATAGTTAGCGATTTCATGATACTTTTTATTTGCATGTTCAAAGAAACTTTCAACGTGCCAAAGATGCTTCTTAACAGACGACTCTACCCCTAACTCTTCTAGTAGCTCTCGATTCAATGTAGCATCTGAGTTTTCGAAAAACTCAACTCTACCACCGGGAAGCGCCCAAAAAGAATCTCCGACAACTCTATGTAATAACACATGATTATCATGAACAATAACGGCAGCACTTCGAAAGTTAAATCGAGCATCACCTTGATCAAATCTCAACATTTTTACTCCTTGTAGCATAACGCCTTCTATATGACTCTGCGCCGCATTTTACGCCCATATAATGCAGACTTTCACCTATCACTTCAATTTGTAATCAATAAGTTAGTGACCACATTGAGAGGTTAGACTGCTAAGTGAAGCATAATTTCTAGATGTACTGAATTCGGATAACTTTTTGTAGGGTAAATTGCCATTAACAGGATATGAATGAGTTCTTGTTCTAGCTGATAAAGGGGCAGAAATGAGCTAGAGCTACTACTCTAATGATTCATTAGAACAAATAGCAGCGTACCAATACGATCGCTGCCATTTAAGAGCTTACTTTATTACTTGGTACTCATGGGAACAGGGACGTAATACTTTCTTGGGCTATATAAGGGCGTTTTCGCGCCCAAGCAGCGGCCAATGAATACCTAGTCTAGAATAAAGACATTTAACCCGTTCCTACTCTCTCGTACTGGCCTTATACCTGAAATAACATTCAATCTCGATGGATATCCTGTGCTGAGATTAATATTTCCAACCGTTCAGTTGCAATGACTTAGGGATAGGGCTGTAGCAAGGGTATTCGGTTTGTAAGCCGTATTCGAAAATATATTCCGTCGAAACCATGAATGCTCCTGCGTAATTATCTCTTCTAAACTTTTGAGAATCGTTTTGGGCGGTTTTCTCAAGCACCGTCCAAATCATTTCTTCAAGAAATTCAGGGTGGCGATTCGGATCGAGCGCCATCGTGTCACGCATACAGAACCAGCTTCCTCCCCCTAGGCGTTTTTGATGATTAGCACTGCCAAAATACGCCGTATGCAAACCTTGTAGGTAGGCGTTTAAGCGTATGGACTCCACGGTGTCCGTTTCATCTATGTGCTGCAAGAAGTAAGGCAGTTTGGTGATGTCTGCCATTGCTCTTTTAGGCATAGCTAACGTTGCTGTGTCATATTGCTCATGTATCTCGCTCAGCAGTTGAGTGAGCTCGGGAGAGTGGGGTTGAGCTTGCACGCTCGCACAGGTAAGCAGCAGTAATGGTAAGACTGTTTTCATGGTCATTCTCCCTTTAGATACCTGATCATAATACCAGTATTTAGGCGGTGCATAAAGTTCTTTTTTATGCATCTAGTTAAGTATTATTCTTTCGAATTTTGTGTGTATCTTGGCACCGAAGGATAGGCTTGGTCGGAGGTGACGTATTCCGTCCTTTCGGGTCTAGTGATCTCCTTTTCTACCTGCGACTTGACTGTCAGTTCAATCATCGGCTCAGGTTTGATGATGGGCTTCTGCGCTTCCTCTTGCTGAAGTTTTACATCATCAGTTACCCCATCAAAGCGCTCTTGATTAAACAGTCCGCCCGTTCCCTTGGTATGCAGCATCTCGGTGCGGGTGTGTGCCACGGTATCGACGGTACTAGCCCATCCTTTCTCCATCGTGTTGTTTTGCTCGGGTGTCAGTTCTGGTTGTTGGGTTGGGGTGGTGGTTTCATGCGCTTTCTCCATTGTTGCCACAATCTTCGCCGTGTCACCATCGAGCCCCGCCATGGTGGCAAACGCTTCGGTGCGTGTGTAGTATTGCCATTGCTCTTTCGCCTCGGCAATATCTTCCGGTTGGTAAGCGGTCATTAGACGTTGAACGTCTTCTGGCTTTGCTTGTCGTTCCAAATAATTCTGGAAGCCTTGAATAGAATTGGCCGTAAAGCTGGCACTGCCAGAGTTTAGGCGCGTTTGAGTATTCGAGAGGGCGTTCAAGTCCGATTGGCTTTGCATCACGCTAGCACCAAGAGACTTGGTGTTGCTGGCATTAATTGCAAAATCATTCGCAAACTGCTCAACCGACGTTCGGGTGTCTTTATTGTCCACCTGCGTGCCGGCACTGGTCACGGCATTGGCCCCTTCGGTGTATTGCTGCGTGGCTTGCTCAAGCTGCTGCTTTTGCTCGGCATTCATATTGCTGTAAGCCGTACGTTCATCATCAGACCATTTCACGCCGCCACTGGCGCCCAAATTGAATGGCGATGCCCCTTTACCGGTGCCTACGCCGCCCTCGAAGCCGCCATAGACACTTTGCAGGTAAGCTTTTGATTGGTCTTTCGTCCAACCCGTTTGTTGAATCACGCTGTCAACCGCCGTTTGCATGTCATTCATACCTTGGCTGACTTGAGTATTAAAGCCACTGGTATTGCCTTCACCGTAAGCCAGGTTTTTACCCACACTATCATGCCAGCGGTCGCTCAGCGCCGCGCCTCCTTGGAGGGTTTGAGCCAGTTGGGTGCTAGTTTGAGCAAGGTTTTGCTGCGTTTGATTGCGGGCATTCGCCACACTCTCTTGCAGCATGCTTTGCGTGTTGGCGCTGATGTTGCCGCGACTGGTGGTTTGTGAGCTGTCGTAGGTGGTGCGCCCATCTCCGTGTTGTGTGGTCACCGAGCCGTCTGGGTTTTGGGTGTAGCTGTGACCTTGGTTGGCGAGGGTATTGGTATCAAACTTATTGGCATGGGTGTTGTTCATGCTGTGGTTGTCAATCTGCATACTGCCAAAATCCAGATTACCCGTGGACGCTGCAGCGCTCGCTCTGGCATTGGTCGAGTTAATCATGCTCGAGAGCTGGTAGTTCATGCTCGACATGACTTCTTGACCGCCTTTTAAAATGCCTTTGGCTATCATAGGGACGCCTATCATCAATATACCCGTGATCCAGGCGAAGCGGCTGTGAAGCTCATCCGCGGCATTCGTGTTGGAAAGCACTAGCCCCCCGAACTTACCCGAGACATCCGTAGACAGAGATTCCAGTCCCCAAAGCTGAAAGCCGTTGATGATGGCAAACAAGGCTGGCCAGGTGGCCAAAAAGGCAAACGTCCCAAAATAGTTTTTTAACACCATCATGGTCAAGCCAGGAATGACCGCGGCCCCGGCCACAAAGAAGCCTAGGCACGCGAACAACATAAACATCATGGTATGGAGCATCGGCAAGTATTCTCTTGCCATCAAACCTAATGACGCCCACATTGAGGTGGTTTGCAGTTTATTGGTGGTATAAGCGTAATTGAGCGCAGCTTGCGTTGGGTCGAGGCTATCAAGGTTGTAGCGTAGCTCGTTCATCAGCATGTTTTGTTTGATGGTGCTGGACGCGCTGGTACTCATTCTAAAAAATTTGTCGTAGCTGCGGGTGAGTGACTGCACCACTTGCGGCTTATAACGGTCCGCGTCTTTGCCAAGCAATTGATGCGCTAACAAGCTCATGTTTTTATTGGCGGCATCATCAAAGCGCTGCTTGATGATAGGGTAAGCTTCTTCACATCGCTTGTAGGTGCTTCGGCCGCCGCCTTCATCAAGATAAAGGGCGCGCAACGGGCTTTGCCTAACGCCGTCTAAAAAGGCAAAAATATCAGGGGCGGTAAAGAGTTCATCCCAGGTGTATTTCCCATTGATTCTCACATCCCCAATCATGCAGTTATGAAAGTAGTCTCGCCAGAGTTTTTGCAGCGCCAGCTCATTAATCCTGGATTGTCTTGAGAGCTGATACAGCTCAGAGCCAAACAACATCCCAGTACGACCATAACGCTCATCGTCGGAGGTGGTGAAAATGCCTTCCACACCTTCGGCCATCCCCACCATGATAGAAGAGAAAAAGTAAGTAGGCACGGCCACGAGGTAAGGGACATTATCCACCTTGTAAGCCTTACCCGGTTGCGTCTTATCAATGATGAGCATGTCGGCTTTCATGTTGATAAGAAACAGGGGTACGGCAAAGAACACCACCATCCATTTGATGAGGTCTTTGGGGTTACGTGACAGCATGAAGATAAACAAACTGGTGATAAGCCCCAGCATCATGCACATCTGTAAGTAATCCCCAAAGGTATTGGTTCTAAAAAAAGTGGCCAGCGCATTAAAGGCTTTGTTGACCACTTCGCCGGAAGTGTAAGTGTAATATTCGAGTATCATAGGTCAGTTCCCATAAGCCGGGGTAGGTTTGGTGGTCGTGCTGATTTCTTTTGTGCTTTGCTGCGTGGTCTTTCTTTGCGAGTCAATCAGTTGATTGCGGTTGTTGAGCGCCTCAATGGCGTTCTCAGCCAGCCCCGCGGTAAAGCGTTTGGCGTTATCGATATCACGAGTGATGAGGGCGATGTCATCCTGGCTGTTGTTGGTGTTGGCCAAGGATTGGCGGGCAACATTTAACATGCTCACGAGGTACTGATTAAGCAGCTCCACCGCTATCATTCGCGAGTAGTTGCTGGTATCGGGGGTTTGATTGGCGGATAAGTCGTCAATAAAGAACTTGAGTACCGGCGTTTGAATCAGCTCCAGAAAACCCTCTTGTTGACGCGTGAGTCTTTGGTCGGTGGCTATCTTTTGCAGTATCGATTCCAGTTGTTTGCGTATCTGGTTTTGTATGCCGTTAGTTTGACTTATGGATAAGTTATTGCGCTTGGTAATGGTAATGCACGCATCTGGGCCTGTTTTGCGACACTGATAAACGTCAGCCTTGCCCCCTTCGAGCAGCACGTTGACGAGGTTGTTGTTGTCGGTCAAAAGGCTAGGGTAATAACGCGGATTGCCGTCTTTGTCGTACACGTAAGAGCCTGACAAACTCATCATGAATTGCGCTAGATTTTTGTCGGAGGACAAAAAAGCGTTATTCATGATCGCAGACCAGACCACGTTGTGATTGGTTTGGGTCATGTCTTTCAGGGCTGGATCCTTTTTGGCGTCCTTTAGCTGACCCGCTGCTTTGCCTCCTGCGCCACATTCCTGCTGCCCTTGAACCCAATCCGAGAAGGCGTTGTTTTGTGTACCGAGCGTCGCGCAGACATGCTTTTTGGTGGCAGGAGCGGCAAAGGCGGCCAGTCCACCGATGGACGCTTGCGCGGCTTCACAAGAGTTCACCGATTGATTGAGATATTTGTCGGCAATGGCTTGCAGATTGTCAAGGTTTTGCTTGAGCTGCGGCGCCCAGGTTTGCAGAGCTAAGTTGACAATAAAAGGAGGGGCATTATGAATAATGGCTTTGCCCAGTTTCACCAGTTGGTCTGAGCTGATGTGTGAAAATCCCCCCATAAACATATCAATGCCAGTGCACCCGGTACTGATGGAGGGGACAGTGACGCTGACCAACTGTGCATCGACAATTTGATTACGCACAAACAAACTGCCACCGGTGTAGTAGTTGGCCGATTGCCCTTGGTAAGCCGTCGGGGTTGAGACGTTGGCGTTGTACCCTGAGTTATCAAAAAAGCGGGCCAGCGAGTGGTTGGTGTCGGCGTGACTTACGCCTGATAAGCTGATGAGAAATAAAGGAATAACTCGCTTATTCACCGCAACGGTGGACAAGTGGTGGAAAAGTGAACGTTTCATTGCAGCGCCTCCTGCACTAGCGGATCGCTTAAGGCTTGTTGGATGCTTTGGGCAAGCGTGCTTTCTGGTACGTCTCCAATGCTCAAACGTGAGAACTTACGGCTGTTGACGTTCATTAAGAAGGTCGCAGGCATGACCGTTTTCCTCTGGCTTGGGAAAAAGGTCTTGCCTATCTCTGGTGTGACAGGGATAGGGACCTCAAACCCTGGAAGGCCCGGCCCATCAACAGAGAAGGCGTAAACCGGCAATTGAAATCGCTCGCCAAGACGAGTGATTTTAGGGGCGGTCTTATGGCAGTACGGGCAGGTGCTTTCAAAAAAGAACACTAGGGCATATTGGTTTTGCATGGCAGCGTGTGCGCTGGCGGCATGAATCAAAAAAGCAAGCACAAGGGTACGAAGAAATGGCATAGCGCCTCCTTACGTTTGGGTGGTTTTACATGGATTGAGTGGCTTTAAAAATCCGATTGCTCAAAGTGGGTGGCGACGTTGTAAAAGCGCCCAATTAAATCATTTTGGCTTATCCAGCCGTACGCCAGTGGCTTCATCTCTCCAGTGCTTGGATGCACCAAAATCAAGGCGGGCGTAAAAGGCACCGTGACTTTTCCCTGGTTGTGGCGGTTTTCTTTGAGGTGAGTGATGAAGGTTTCATCATTACTGATCCCAAGGAGCTCAAAATGGTATTGGTCAGCAAACGCTTGAATGGACGGGGCGAGTTGCTGGCTTAGCGCATCTTTTCCTTCATAAACAAAGAAAAAGCCCCATCCGTCTTGTTTCATCTTTTCAACCGCGTCGGTTTTCTTCTTATCCTCCAGTGCTAAATACACCTGTCTTGCCGCTTGCTCTGTCGGATGGTCTTTGGTGTAAGAGAACTCAGGTCTTTCGAGCAGCAGCGCTTTAAAGGTCATGCCTAATTGGTCGGTTTGGTCCGTGATAAAATGATTTAACGCTAAAAACTTCGCGAGCTTGTCTTTATCTTTGGGATGAATGGCCGCGTCGTTTTGCGCTTCAATATGCACAGAGTGAAACCAGGCCATCTGTTCGGTCGCCGATAACGTTTTAGGGCTTGATACGGTGGTTTGAGTGTTGCTTGGTAGCGGCTTAGGTTTGGGCGTTACGGGCATTGCCTTTGGCTCGTTGTACCAGCGCCACCCAGGAGGGGTTTCTTGAGCAAGAGCTGGATGGAGGTGAGTCAGCAGCGCTAGGGTAATGACGCAAAGCAGAGGTTTTTTCATCATCATAGACCTTGATTCCGTGGAGGCGGTTATCCGCCCGTGGCACTTTGAAGTCGTTTCTTGATTTCATCAAAGTTGGGGAGGTTGGTGTTGGCACGCATTTCCGGGTAGAACTCTTTAAAATCAATGTATTCAAAATTGATTTGACCCAGTTCTTCGGGCGTAATGGCGGCGCAGGTGGGATTTTTAGCACTGCCTAACCGTTTACCCAGTTGCTGAAGAGACCCTTGCTCTTGGATGATTTTGGCCAGCTTGTTGTCGTAAACGCAGTAACTGCGCTTTTTACGGGTGCAGACACCCAGCACTTTCTTGGCGCAGTATTGCCCCACGTACAGGGTTAAGCCTTTCTCTTTGGCTTCCCCCAGCGCTTCTTCCGCTTCGCTGCATTTCGCTCCCAATCCTTGCCCCCATCCTGAGTCTTTACAACAATCGTTGAAGCCCGCGAGTTTCTTACTGCACTTCATCGGCTTTCCCGTGAATATTTTGGGTGGGTCGCCGATGTCTTTCACGGCTTCGGCAAGCCCTGCCAGTGCCGCAACGGACTTATCAAAATTGTTATTCAATTTGGGCGCCTCCTCGTAACACTCCCCGTCAAGACAGAAGGAGTGCTCCCCACATTGCAGATCAGTGGCTCGGCATGTCTTCTCAGCACAACGCTTTGTGACCTCTTGCTCGATGCACACCCCATTTTGCTTAAGGCTGCAATGTTGAGTTTGAGTCGTACAGTCTTTCGGGAGGTTTGCGCAGGTATTAGGGCGGTCACAATGATGGTCTATCCGATATTTCCAACAATTGAGCGTGGTGGGAATGCCATTAATGGTGCGGGTGGCTCGACCTTCAATACATTGCTGGCGAGTGACCTTGCACGAGTTCATCAGGCGGCATTGTGTTCGCCAGGTCATGGTGTTTTTGATGCAGTTCCCTCCGGATAAGGAGAATCCGTTTGAGCAGCTCAAGGTGGCTTTTTTCGTTTGTGTGGTGGGTCGACAAATCTCGTAGCGTTTATGCCAGTATGCGCTCCATTGCCAGTTTAAGTTGATGGTATATTTTAAATCGCCAAGCGTGTAGCCTTGGTTGGGAGAGACTATCTTTCCATCCCAAAAATACGTGGTTTCTGATCCCGAAAAACCTCTTCTAGTCCCTGATTGCCTCACGTAATTGTCATTATTGTATCGGCATTGTGGGAGGGGGCGTTGGCAATCCCTCCCTTGTTGTGTCCAACCGGATGGACAGCGGTAGCTCACCTCACCGGTGCTCACGGAGGTAACGGGGACTTTTGTACAAGGCACATTGTTATTCGTTGGACGATGACACTGTTTAGGAATGTGTTCGATAAGGCACTGGGAGCCGCTATCACAATCCACATAGGCATTTGAGAGGCCGTGAGTGATTTCATACGCATTCTCTTGGCCGAGTAAGGCAAAGCGCATCGCTGGGTCGCTTTTAACATCGGGGCGCCCTTTATTAAAGTGGGTGTTGATGTCTTGAGCCAATCCATTGGTCACAAACTCTGTCCCTTTTTGTGCATTGATATCACTGTCTGACAGTCTTGACTCTTTTGGACTGCGGATCTCTTTTCGACACGTGGCGTCTTTGCAATAGTCATCGACATTGAGTGGAAGCGCATGAGGCGTGAGAGCTTGGCTTGCCGTTTGCTTCGCCCAATTGGCGCTCTCGGTAAAGGTTTGTTGTTCGCTGGCAAGAGCGAGAGTAGATAAAAAACTGAGCGTGAGCGCAGCCCAGAGGTCAATGCGCATAAGGAGCACCTCATCAAAAGTTGGGGTGAGAGAGGGTTATTGGGCATAGAGCGTGCGCAACAGTGGGTGAATGTTTTGCTGCGCATCCCCGGCCGCGAGGTAATCCAGAGCTTGGTAAAGTGAAATGTTGCCGTAAAGGATGTCGTAGTCACTGGCTTTGCAAGGCTGCTTAGGTAAGCAGCGGTTTTGTTTGACCGAAACAAAGGCCGGTACGCGATGAATATCAAATTGCTTAAACCAATCAGGGCTGATGGAAAAGCCGCTTTGAATGGGCGCCTTATTTGGGGAGCGTATCAAGGCCTCGATCCGCTTGGCCGTGGCCGGAAAACCTTCAGGTAAGACACCGCGTATCACCAGTGGAACGCCTAAGTGCTCACTTTGCATCAGAAGCTGTTTGAGCGCGGTCTTGGGCATGGTGAGTGAAACAAACACCATTACCCCTTTTGGGGCTTGGTCAGGGTGGCGCGTGGGCTTTTGTCGCCCCAATAAGGGGGACAGGCTCTCCTCTTTTATCAAATCTTGAACATTGCGGCTGAGAGTCAGCGCTTCTTCTCGATAAGCCTGGGCTTTATTTTGTATGTCGTCCGTAGGCCACGTCTTCGCCGCCTCCGGTTGTTGAGTCATTTTTTGCTCAAGCTTGGCAAAAGCTTTGAGCTCTTGCTCTGTGTAAGCTTGGGCGGGTAACGCGATAAAAAAACACAGAAAAACAAGAGAGCGCCTAAAGGTGCTCTCAAAAGATGGAATGGTCATAGTAACCTCTTCATTATGGCCGCTGAAAGGGTGGGTAGAGGGTGTGAGCGTTTTGGAAGCTGATTGACAGCACCTGACGAGCATTGAGATCGCGACAAAACGAGAAGCAAAACTGCGAGAGCGGGAAACAGCAGTAAATGTGCTTGTTGTTGGCGAGCTCTGTTTTTAAAAAATCGGTAAGGGAGTCAGGGTGACTGGCAATAAATAGGTCCGTTTCATTTTTGTGGGGAAGAATGGGCATCATCGCGTCACCTTATAAAAAGACACAGTTGCGCTTTCGCCATTGTACAAAACCAAAGTTATCCCCTGTCACCGGGTTGTCATGGCCGGCTTCCCAGAGTGTGGTTGTCGTGGTGTACGGGTGACACCAGGCGGCATCGGGAATAGGCCCCGACATTTGATACCGATAACGAGATTTTGGCAAAATAGGATCGGGATATTGATAACAAATCGCGCCATCTTCGCCGCGCGTCTCCCAGATGATCCCTTGCCGGTGCAGTTTGTAGTTCAGCTTTTCCATCAAGAGTGTCGCCGCCTGGATGGGCGTGTCTCGATAGTTGGTGGTGCCGGTGAGCGGATAGGCACTGCCCTGTGAGCCTAAACACCAAAATAACGCATCAATAGGTAAGGCAGTATTAGTGGAGGTCAACAGGGCTTCGGGCACGCAAGCAAGCTGCGCCACCAGGTTACCAAACAGTAACGCTTCGGGATTGAGAATGAGGGATAACTCATCGTCGTCCCAAAGTGGGTCAATTTCCGTCATGTAGGCCACATCAAAAACGTCCGTGGCCATGCAGGCGGTGGATTGCATCAGTTGCAGCCAATAAATGACGGGGTACTTATACCAATGGGCGTGATAAAAGCCTCCGTCACTGCTGTCACTCTCACGGGCGGTCACGCGCCCACCGATACGCTGAGTGTTAGCGCCGGACATTTGCACGCCCATGTTCACCATACAGTAAGGGACGCGCGTGATATCGGTTAAGGCATAAGGCTCCCAATAGCCAATGTTGATGCCTATTTGCACAAAGATAGGCGGCGGTTTAGGGCAATAAGAGATAGGCAGTGTGGGATTGGGCGTATCGGGGTACTTAGAGGGCATGACGGTGGCTGAGCCTATCGTCATCGGAAACAAGCAATCCCAACAAATATCGGTCATGGGGTTAATAAAACGGCTTTTACACGCCGCACTGGCTGCTAGGGTTGATGGGGCAATAAAAACCAATAGGCAGCACAACAGTAAACGAAAGTGTCGTTGTGTCATGGGGTGTCCTTTTTCCACGCCGAGCGTGGTACTCCTTTTGTCTCGACAAGAGGCTTCGCCCCATTATCGCCGCCAAAAGCGAGCTTGGTTAAGAGAAAAAAGCGTCATACTGGAAGCATGATCAAGGGAGGTGCGCACTTCCAATGCGATGTCATTGTTATTGCTCTATCGCCAAGGGGTGCAAACCCGATACGTTCACCTCATCGATGCGCCAGCGCGTGCCTTCTTGGTAGGCAATCGCTGGGACGTGAGTAATGTTAAGCGATTGGGTTAAGTGGCCTTGCTGCGCAAAATACATTCTTGCGTCCAATAAGGTCGCCATTTTATTCGGGCTGCCTCCTGTCAGTACCCACTTGATTGGCTTGGCGTTTTGATACTCGCTGGCGAACCTTCGTTGCTGCGCGTCTCTGGCATCAAAAAAGACCAGCACCTTACTTAACTCAAATCGTGGTAGAACGTTTTGACCGTCGACCTTTGGCCAAGTGCGGGTATCAAAGGGGTTCACTCTGGTGCCCGCTTTGGCAATCACGGCTCCTGTAGTGGGGGCGATAATGTCTTTAGGGAGGGTGATGCTTGGGTCAACGTAAAAGGTGCGGGGGTTGATCGTGGTGGTTAAGCCTGCAACGGGCGGTGGGTTTTCAATGCTTTGCTTGGCGCGCTCCGTGAACTCGTTTTGCATGTCCGCTAATTGACCACTGGCCTCAAACCCTTTCAGTCTTTGGTCAATCCACTCCAGCATGTCAATCTCACCGATGGGGAAGATAGGGGCCACTTGGCCCAAGTTCTTTCCAGCGGCATTTGTCGTTGCCAGTCCAGCGACCAAAAGAAAAAGGGGGGATTTAAGCGCTCGCCCCAATGGCTTGATTAAAGGCGTCAATGTCTTTGCCATAAAAGTGCCTAGAGGTTTGCTCAATGGCGCGCTCCAGTGAGTGGCCTTGTTTATAAAGATTTTCACAATACTCAAACTCCTTAGGCTCGGTTGAGAACATGGCGCGTTTCACCGGAGAGGCGAAAAAGCGGTGATAGGTGACATGGCCACCCGCTTTGATGCGCGCACTGCTGTATCCCGCTTCGGCAGACGGAGCGAAACTTTTAATGAGGCGCTGCTCAAACGGTGAGAAGGCATCCGGGTTTTGGATCAGATACTCATCAAACCCTTCCCCTTGACGAAGAATGATGTGGATATCTGAGTTGTTGTAGCAGGCTTTGGCTTCCTCGTTGCTAAAGAAGTCTTCAATCCCTTGAGTCACTGTACAAAAAGCGCCGCCGAACTTACGGGCGGTGCGATAACCGGTGTTGATGAACTCCCTCGCTTGCTCGTTTGCCCCAGAGAGGAGGCTCCAGGCTTCTTCAATGATGCACAGCTTTGGGGTAGAGCGAGAGCCAGCCAGGTACATCTGCTGGTTAATCGACACCATCAACGCAAAAATCACGGGTCTGAGCACAGCAGGCGGAAACCCATCCAGCTCCAGCGTGGTGATTTCCACACTGGGGTCGAGCATGGAGGGCTTGTTGAACACATCTTTGTACATGCCGTCGGTGCAGAACTTTTTCAGTTGCACCGCAATGTCTTTGATGCGTCGGTCGCTTTCTTCTCCAGCAATCTCAATCAAGGCGTCTCTGACATCATCCACCAAGGCTTGATTACCTTTACGCTCCCATGCCGTCACTATCGCATCGCCTAAGACGCTTTGTTGAAACGCCGTCAGTGGGACGTAGGGTGACGCGATGGTGGCAAACAACGCCGTGATATTATCGAGCGCTTCCATCATGGGGTCGACCGGTCTACCGTCATCATCCACAAACTCAAACTCAGCACTTTGCATGGCGCCTAAATGCGTGAAGGGATTTAAGAAGATGTTGGCGTGCGTCATGTACGTCCCCCCAAGGCTGAGCGTCAATTTTTTATAGCTGGCCCCTTTATCGAGGATCCACACTTTACCGCCCATGGCGTAAACCGTTTCGGCAATCTCTTGAACCAGAAAGCTTTTCCCTGCGCCTGAGCCTCCGGTCAGAGCGATATTTTGGTTATCACTGCCACAGGTGAAAGGGTTAAAGAAAGAAATTTGCTGGCGCATCGTGGGCAGCAATACGCCGCCTTTTAACTGACAAAAATCCATGATGAGAGGGAAGAGGTTCACCAGATTAGAGCTTTTTAACGTGCGAACTCGGCCGGCTTTTTTACAATCGCCCCACAACCCTTCGCTCATCATAAAAGGCAACGTTGAAAGCAGCGCTTGTGGCTGATTCATTTTCAGGGGAATGATATCAAGGCCAGCATGGCTGAATGACTCCTTCGCCGCTTGGGTGTCTTTTTTCTGGTGGGTCTTATCGGTAAACAGGGAGACCGTGAGTACCATAGACGCAATGGTAAACTCTTTAGACAACAGACCTTTTTGTAGGGCTTTTCGCTCTTTGAGCTCATCTTCCGCTGTTGGAGCCAGCAGCGCCATTTGGCTGTTCACCGTCTTGGTTAAGTCTTTTATCTTATTATCGTTATCCGCATTTTGCTTACCGGTTGGCTCATTACGAAAGCTCAACGTGACGCGGTGAGGGCAAGTGATATTACGAGAAACGTTGCGAAGAGAAGAAAAGGCCTCAGGTAAGGCGTACAAGCGATAATCCCCAGGCAGACGAGAAAGTCCCAAATTGACCAGCCGTGTGCGCACCTCCTCCCCTTGGTCATTGGTATGACGGGTGGCGATATGGCCACGATGCGTTAACGCTTCGGTATCGGGAGAGAGGGCTTGCAGGTTCAAAGGCTCTAACGGGTTGTAGCCTTTTTCCTTTGGCCGGTCTTGGCGTTTATCAAAGTTTAAGATATCACTCACATCGGTCAGCAACATCTCAGGCGTGACGGGCAGTAAATCAAAACCAAGCTGCGCCAGTCCTGTCTCTAGAGTCATTCGCGCATCAAGCAGCTCTTGTGGGTCTTTTTCCGTGGTGGAGACAAAAAAGAACGCGTCGTAATCGCGCAAATCAAAGCGATTGTTTTTTTGTCGGTGTAAAAAACCGTGCTGCGCGGCGTAGTGGGCGTAAATGGCGTCATCGTTAGCCAGCTTCTGGCAGATACCGCCTCGCTGACTGAGTAGAGCTTGGTTTCCTTCGAGATAGTGCGCCACTCGGTTGTGACCAAACAGCTGCACTTGATAGTCCCATTTATCCCCTGCAGGCAAATCCCCCATGAGGTGGCTTAACGACTGAATTAAATCGTCGTTAGCGCCCCCAAGGACACTGATTTTAAAGCCAAAACCGCGAGAGTGGGTATTGTCGAACACCCGCTCAATGGGATCGTAATCTCGATACGGCAGTTCATGGTGAAGGTGGTTCTGGGCTTGCTTGGCCTCTTGAAATAAGGCGGATAAGCCACTGCGTGAGGTGGAAAACATGGGGGACCCCTTTTTCTATTTTTTACCAAAACAAAGACAATGGCCAACTGACACTTTGCATTGCTTCATCACTGAGTTGAAGGCGGTGAGCAAGCTCAGGATGCCCTTTTTTTTGTAAGCATTCGTATAGGCTGAGTTTGAGTGGAGAAAGGCGCGTCTCTGGCGCGATCTCTTTTTCGATTTTAATGTTAGGGTGCACGGCACAATCTTGGACCGCTTGATGGAGCGCCCCCTTATCTAGAGAGGGCTGAGACTCGATGTAGCGCGCCACAACGTGATCTCTGGCGTCATCGTGCGAGGTGATAAACTGCGCCACTTGTGCCAGGGCGCTGCTCAGTAATGTGCCCCATAATATCGCGCCCGTGATAACAATGATTTTTAAGGTTCGTTTCATTATTTTTTCCTAATCAATCTTTCCAAATCGCGCGCGCAGGGCGCCCAGACCAACGGCTATCGTCTAAGACAAAGTAAACATCCATCGTATCGATGTAGTGATTGTCTTTGTCGATGAAAGGGAAGACGGTGAGTTTTTTAACGTCTTCTTGGCTTCGCTCTGGCTCCCCCTCTCGATTGCGCCTTGGCAGTAAGGTAAAGGCGGAAGGTGGGGCGAGACGCGCTTGAGAAGAGACCGTGGCGTTACCACTGCCTCCGGTATAACCGTATAGGTTGTCTCGAACTTCGTTCATGGTGACGCAACCTGAAACGCCGCCGACCTGATCGCAACTGTATTCGCTCTCAAAGCCCGCGCTACAACCGGTCAGACCTAAGAGTATCGATAGTGAAAACAAAGCGTGCCTATTCATGGTGATTCCTCACGCCCAAAGCCCACGCGGCTTAACCCTTGTTGGGTGATTTTTTGCGCTAATGGGTTGATGGGGGCGGTTTGAGTGGTTGGTGGAAAAGAGGAGGCGTTGGTGATGACATCCAAGAGCTGATTGCTGTTGGAGACTTGCTCACGCTGCTCATTCATGCGCGTTTCGTATTCATCGGCCAGCAATGGATCTAATGGAAAGCCTTCCAAAAAGACAATATTGACGATGGCACCAGGATTGACTTCCACTATCGGATGATAGAGTTCGGCCAGTTTGATGTAGTAGTCCGCCAATTTGCTGCCAACGCTCTCCGTGGCGCCGCCAAGCAGATTCAAGCCAATTTTATCGCTGTTGATGCTTTGACTTGGGCCGAGCGCCGTCGGTGTCGTGGTTTGTGCCAGCGCTTTACCTGCATCCCCTACGCCTTGCAAGATCCCCGCAATGCCGGCCATTTGAACGATCTTACCGTTTTTCAAAATGGTGGTACCGCGAATACCATTGCGACCAAAGTTAAACACGGTCGCATTGACGGGGATATCGAGAATATCGCCATTGGGTTGTATGCAGCTCATTCTACTGGTGCGAGCGACGCCGCGGCTGGATGAGATCTCACCGTAGACGGCGCCGGTGATCGTGCAATCCTTCAATTTAGAGGCCTGACCGTTGGGTAAGACCCCCTGATTGACTGTCTGAAAGACAATCGGTGAGGTATCCCCTTGTCCAGAGACGCCCCCATTAGCATCAGCGCCGCCGGTAATTACGGCGGTCACAAAGGTGCCGGTTGGCACGTAGTTATCGGTCGTGCGACGGGATTGTTTCTCCTCGACACTGGCTTGCCAGTGAAATTCAAAGCTATCAAAGGCATCACCACTAAAGGCCACATCATCTTGCTCTTGGTACTGAAACTCATTCACCTTGGCGTTATCCATGTTGCTATTAATGGCCGGTCTTGGGGGCAGTTTGTATTGGCCAAAGGTGTCTCCCTGGTTGGTCTCGATGCCGTGTTGAGTCGAAGGATCGCCTGCCTTGAGGGTTGAGGCTAATTGCGTCTCAAGCTGCGCCTTGAGCGCGTCAACTTCATCGAGCTTTTGTTGCATCTGCTGCTCAAGCTCTGTCAGTTGCGATTTTGTATCGCGCTCATTGGCCTTTTTAATGTTCTCTAACTCAGAGGTTAAGCTTTGTCCAAAGCGACTTAATGTGCCTTCAAACCGCGCTAAGCTTTGTTCTATTTGGTTGATTTTGTCTTGTTGAAACGTCAGGGCGGACTGGTTGTCTTTGTCGGTAAAATCATCGGTGACGACAGCGCCAAATCCGACATCTTGAATGCCCTTGCTTGGCGCTTGGGGAGACAGTGTTAACCGCCAAACAACAAAAGCCAGGGCGGTCAATATCAGCAATACCGTGAGCGTAATGGTGCGATTGCGCTTTCTTGTCACGGCATTGATCGTGCCGCCGTCTTCAAAGTCCCCGTCGGTGTCTTTGAAGACGCGTTTCTTAAAACGGCCCAAGGCGTCTTTTTGTTTATCGAGCATGGGTGGCGCCTCCTCCAGTAATGAGATAGAGCGTGGTAGTTTGCCCAGGTTTTAATTGATAGGCATCGAGCGCGGCTGAGCGTGCGGAATAGCTGTAGAACTGCGCGGTGGTCAGCGCCATGTCACTGCGGCTTTGATTTTTTAGCTGATAAACCACCCCAGAATAATGACGGCCCACGAAGACCGTTTGAGGGATGATGGCCAGCGACGCTTCATCTTTGGGTAAGGTTTTGGGGTCAACGTCGTGACGTTTAAAACCAGCAATGGGAGCGCCATCATGGACAAAACGTATCATGGCTTTGGTGAGCGCTGTCATGGCGGCGGGATAATCCGCCGCCTGCTCAATCGGGCTTTGCTGCTCTTTGTAATTTTGCGACCAAACAAACTCCGTGACCAAAGATGGTGTAGCTTTGGGGGTAATAAACAGCGCAAACAATCGCCCTTTCTCTGTCGTCAGGTGCGCGGTAAACGGTAAGGGAAGGTTAATTTTTAAGGTGATGGAGCCGGAAGCGTCTTTTTGGTTGCCCGTTGAGGTGCAAAACCCTTTCGGGCAGACGATCGAAATAATACGGTCATTGTTGACCAGTAAACGGTTCACGTTAATGGAAGAGAGTGACAAGGGGATCGTGTCGCCTTCGTCAAACTCATAGCTCACCATGGCGGCATTTTCAGCCAGGGCAAAAGAGGGGATGAAAAAGACCACCCAAAGCGCGATGGATAAAAAATAAGGGTGCCATTGCTGCGATGGGGTGAATGATTGCTCATAAAGGTTCATCGGTGTTGACCTCGACTTCTTCAATGGAGAGTAAACCTATGACGCCTTGGTCATAGCTAAAGTTGACTTGATACCACTTCATCTCCGGATCTAGTGCGCGTTGGCCTACGTGCTTTTGGAGTTTCCCGTAGAGTTGTACTTGGAGAGTGTCGAGAGAAATTCGGACCAACTCGACAGAAAATTGGCTGCTGATGTTATCTTTTTTAACCACCGTGGCTTCTCGAAGCAGCTTAGGTTGAACGTTGTACCAGCTTGTCTCGTCTAAATATTCAAGTAACTGACCAAACTGACGTCCAACGCTTGCCGGCGTGATGTTGAGTTTCAGGTAGAGAAGATAATCCGCCATTTGCTCAAGATAAGGTTCATCGACCGCGCCATCCGAAACCGTAAAGGCTTGAGAGAGGGTGGGCGGGACTAGGGTTCGGCTTTGATGGGTAAGGGCTTGATAACTGGTGTAACCCAACACCAGGTTAGTAATAAGCATAACAAGAAAGCCTGCACTCAAAAAAAGATTGAGGAGGCTTTTGACGGCCAGCTTATCCCGTTTAACAAACGGATCCATGATGAAGGGTCTCCTTAGAAAATCCAGTAACGACGACAGGCTGAGGGGGTACGCTTAAAGAGGGTGGGATGGACAAAGGAAGCCCCCCACCAATAAAGTGACAGGGTAGCGATGCTGTCACCGTATTGCGCTTTGATGTAACGTAATCCCCCAAACCAAGCCAGCGATAACGTCAGCCCTATCATTTCGTGTTTAAGCCAGAATGAGAGGCCAAAAATGCAGAGGGCAGGCACGAGTTCATCAACTGGGAACCCGAGCCAGCGACGACCTTTGTTCATGTGTTTTGGAATAGAAAAAAACTGATGAGGGTCTTCCATTGTGACTCCTTAGCCTAAGCCGACGAGTGGTGCTCCAACATTCCACAAGACTGAGCCGCCAATGAACCCGCCAACGGCCGCAAACCAGTTACGGCTCATCAGTCCAGTGACGACCGCCCCCGCAAGCCCAGTCCCCAGCATCGCGGTTTCAACCGCAGAGCCTTTGCCCGCCGAGTCTTTCATGGCTTGTTTACCTGACGCGAAGATATCGGCAGCCAGAGCGGGCTGAGTGATAAGAAGTGTCGAGACAGCAACGCCAAGCCCGACAAGGAGGGTGTGCTGGGTGCGTTTTTTCATAATAAATATCCTTATTGAGTGATAAATTTATCAAGTGTTTGGTCATGATGGAGTAAAAGACCTCCTTGCCTGGAAGCTGGGAAGAAGGGTTAGGTTGTCCTAGGCAGACCGTGCAACGTGCAAATTAAACGGCGCGTGGGGAGAAAGGTTAAAATCGACAGGTATAGGCACGCATCATAAAGAAAACAGAGAAGGTTTCGCGTACTTTAAACCACGATTACGGCTCATAGGTTGCCGTTGAGCCCCACATTTTCCTGATTACATTAAAGGCAATAAGGAAGCGTTAACATACTTCAAACCGCGATTGCGACTGACGTGTTGTTTCCAATTTTGAGGGGTCATGATCGTGTTCTTGAGTTTACGATAATGTTTTTTTTGAGCATTCTTTGATGGTGGTGGCGTGAGTTGACGGACTGATTGGGTTTGTTTTTGAACCGAAACGAAATGAACGCCCTTCCAATAGAAAGGAAAGGGGAGGCGGTCAGTAAAAGGCAACAAAGCAGCAAATGCCATGTATTCACGCCCGACTGAGCCCAGTTCTTTGAAGCTGACAAAATCCCCTTGCTCAACAAAGCGGTCTAATAAATTCCCCGCCTCATCTTCACGACAATATCCGTATATAATTTGCATTATTCAAACTCCTTTTAAGGACATTGTTTTGCTCTTTTAAAAGAGCAAAACAATGGGCTCTCTCTCAAGAGCCGTGCTACAAACTGGCTTGTGCATTCTTGTAGTAGAAGGCGCACATCCAAAGGATGTGGTGTCTGGTATTCCCAAGTAACTCTGTTTTACCACTCAACAAGCATGCTTAATTGAGTAGAAAAACAGCCTTGGACGTCGCCCCAGATAAGGCTCCTGAACTTTTTAGGCATATTACGCAGGCCTGCGCCCATCTGCGGCGCTTTTTGCAATAGTGAAGGCAGCCACTCTTACGGTGATGCGGGTGTTGGTATGCAGATGGAATAAAAAGCCGACGAATGTGTTTTTCGACTTTGCTCTCAAAGACTGCGATATCAACGTAGTCAGTATGAATCAACATGAATGGGGAGGACAATGTTTAAAAACATCAGCAACGCACAATGGACTTGGTTTTCAACCTATCGTGAAAGAATGGGGCTAAAAGGGTTTTCTGACGTACATGCTCTGATGCGCAAGGCGGGAACGGTTCGTTATCCCGGTTGTGGGCCTTGGTTGACCACTTTAAGTAATGCCACAAATGAGTCAAGGTGTGTGTCAATTAGTCGACCAAGGAAGTAACTTTGAACGTAAGACAGACCAAGCAGACAAACGTGAATGCCTCACTCAGCAATCAAAGTGCTAGAAAATCGAATCCCTGAAATTGGTGGTGACACACGGAAATAGTTAAAGGCAATAGAACCATCAAAGCCAGAACATCATCGAAGATGCTGACACTATTAAGTTCAATGGCGGAAAAGGCGTTTGTACCGGCGCGAGTTTGAACTGTTTATGGGCGTTGTTGCCTAAATCAGTTGAACCTTTTTCGAGTCCTGCGATCTGATACTTTATGATGGTTAGAGCGGTGACAACATGGGTAAGGCGAAAAAGAAGATAACTAACTGGGCTGAGTACAATAAGGTTTTGTGCAAACGGGGCTCGGTTACGTTCTGGATAGATGATACAGCCGTAGATGCATGGCGATGTAAACCCATCAGGGTAAGCGTGGTAGAGGCTTTCAGTACTTTGATGCAGCGATTGAAACTGCCTTGATGATTAAAGGAGTATTCTCATTACCATTGCGTGCTCTTCAAGGTTTTATCGACTCTATCTTTGAGTTATTGGATGTTCCACTGACGTCCCCAGACTACATCTGTATCAGTAAACGGTCGAAGACAGCCCAGGTGAAATACCGTAATAAATCTAAAGGGGCTATTCGTCATATAGCCATTGACTCGACTGGTCTCAAAGTCTTTGGCGAGGGTGAGTGGAAGGTCAAGAAGCACGGTGCCGAAAAACGTAGAACATGGCGCAAGCTGCACTTAGCCGTTGATGTAGATACCCATGAAGCCATTAGTGCCGAGGTCAGTCTGGTAAATGTTGGTGATAGCGAAGTGCTGCCAACGTTACTCAACCCTTTACGTAGAAAGATCGATGCTGTATCTGCCGATGGAGCATATGACACAAAAAGTTGCCACAATACTCTGAAGAATAAAGGTTGTACTCCGTTGATACCACCTCGAAAGAATGTAGCGTTTTGGGAAGATGGGCATCCCAGAAATGAAGCTGTAGAGGCTCTGAAAAACGGAACAATAGCGGAGTGGAAATCTGAGTCGGGTTATCACTATCGCTCAATATCTGAGACCGCAATGTCTCGATATAAAGGACTAACCAGCGGTAAATTGAGCTTGAGATGTTACAACGTTCAAGTGGGTGAAATCATGGCGAATGTCAAAGCTATAAACAAAGTCATAGGACTAGGCATGCCTGTTCGAAGCTAACGGTGAGTCAAATATGGCGTCGTTGACCTTCAAGCTGATTTGATCAACAACGCCGCGATGGCACTGAACGGTTTTAGCAATTTCAGAAACTGAAATCCCCCGTTCCAAAAGGGCAGGAATCTGGTATCTTCTGCCTTCGGTCAACTGCTGATAGTTCATGGTAGTACTGCTTGTTTCTTTGGCGAGAAGAGCGTACCACTTTCAGCAGTTGGCTTCCTCTTCTACACCTTTCCATGAATGTCGCACTTATTATCTGAAATCGGGCGCAACAAAGCCGACGGAAGGTGAAAAAGATTATTACCCAACTTTGATCGACGAAGAAGCATGTAATTCCGATGGTTCTAAACTGCGACCCACTAGATTAGAGAAACGGCTCTTCTCCGCTTAGATGAGTCTATAAATTAACAATAAAATCAATAAAGCATTGATTTATAATTACTTCCTGTCTTATATCTTAGTGTTGTAGTTTGTCGTTATTATCTTCCGCTCTATTTAATTTTAAAGGTCAATCCGTACAGTCTGTAACGCTCGAAGAGTGCACTCATTCAGTACTCGTCAAATGCAAGCGAGACAGACGCTGTAAAGTCGTTGACCCTGAGACTGGAGCACCGCGTACCGTCGACCACTATGTTCAACGTCGCCTGTCAGATTTACCTGTAAGTGGTCGCCCTTGCGTAATAGAAATTGAACTGGCTCAGACGAGAGATAAGCTCGGCCGAAGATTGATTGAAGCCACTGATTTTGTTGATAAGGGTGGTCGCTATACCAAGAGATTCTGTCACTTTATTAGTGGACTATGCCGCTATATGAGCATCCATGCAGTGTCTAAGCATTTAGACATTCGCTGGGAAACCGTGAAAAATATCGATAAAGCATTTCTGTTATCTACCTTGCCCGCTTTAGAGCCTAAGAAGTTGACCAACCTTGTTCATATTGGCGTTGATGAAGTCGCCAGGGCTAAAGGCCATGACTATATAACCGTTGTTTATGATCTGGTTTCAGGACAACTTATCTGGGTTGATCATGGACGGACTTCAAACGTACTCATCAACTTTTTTGAACAATTATCACCACAAACGAGAGACGGCATCCAAGCGGTATCAATGGATATGGGTCAATCTTACCAATCAGCGGTGAGAAAGGCTCTTCCGAATGCAGACATCGTTTTTGACCGGTTTCACGTTATGCAGAACTACTCTCTTCTGATAAGGAAAGAGCGTAATAAAGCGTTTAGGAGAGGAACGCATGACGAGAAAAAAATGCTTAAGGGGACGCTATTTTTACTCCTCAAAAATGCGCCGAAATTAAGCGATAAGCAGTCAGATAGGCTGGATGATTTACTTGAAAGCAATAAGACACTTTGTACTATTTATATGCTCAAAGAGCAGCTTGAAGCCTTATGGAATGAACGTAATTTTGACTTGATGATCGCAGCGCTTGATGCGTGGTGCCAGCTTGCTAAAAATACAAGGATCTTATCTCTCATCAACTTTGCAGATGCGATTTGGGAGAGAAGAGTTGGGATCTGCAATTATGCAAAATATAGGCTAACGAATGCCCGAGTTGAAGCTGGGAATGTATCGATAGGCCTTCTTAGGCGGAGAGCTCGAGGAGTAAGGGATACTGATTACTTTAAATTGAAGATTAGACAAACCTCAATCCTAGAAACTCACTCTACCTTTTACCCAGAAATCAAGCTCATCTAAGCGGAGAAGAGCCGAGAAACTAATAATGAATTAGTTAATTCTATGGTGTTTTCGATTGCTATATAGATATAAATTTCACTTATAGGTTCATGGTTTAATCTTATTTGAAGTTTTTATTATGACGCATTATGATGATTGGCTTTTATTAATTTCAATTTATAACAGTAGCTATTGTCTTTCAAAATTTTGCCTGCTGGGATTATATTATGCTTATTAGAATGCTCTTTGTAACTTTAGTAATTAGTGTGCTTAACCCAGCACATGCAGTTCAATTTAGTTATGATATTATGGGAAGATTAACTAAAGTTGATAATAAGCGAACGGAAAGTGAGGCACGAGTTGTATTTTATAACTATGATGGTTTGTCGAATATAATTTCAGTTTCTGAAATACGGCGTTTTTCAAGGTAGTTGTCATCATTCGCTTGTTTACTAAGCAGCTTCTCTT
>NZ_JBGONY010000063.1:0-27136 GCF_041439375.1 Vibrio crassostreae
GACTCTATTACCAAACGTGTAAAATTACTTGCAAACTGGGTGGGTCCATATATGATATAAAACAGATTCTTTTAAGCCAGCCCAGTCAATTTTGACTGGGCTTTTTTATGCGCGTGATTTTACGCAACATCGATTTAAGTAAACATCTGCATGCAGAGAAAACGATGTGAAAACCGCTACACGAACAAAGAACTTCGTTAATAAAGGAATGTGTTCAGTAACAGGTATTAAAAAGCCGCTAACCAGTGGCTAGCGGCTTTAAGAAGAGTAGGGGCGGTTTTAGATTGCTAAACGGATATCCAACTCAATCGGTTTAGGCATCGCTAGATGGTAGCCTTGGTACATGTCAAAGCCCAAGCTTTGCATTGCCGTGAGTTGATGCTCTGTTTCAATGCCTTCGATGACAGTCTTAGCGCCGATTTGCTTCGCGAGTTCTAGAACTAATTCCATTTCTCGTGTGTCACCTTGCTCAAAATCTAACATCACTGAGCGATCGATCTTAATGATATGAGGATTGATGTGGCGGACGCGTTGTTCTGTTGATGCTTGTGTTCCGAAATCGTCGACCGCGATTTGAAAACCATTCTCCGCAAGAGAGAGGGCTGCATCTTTCAAGCGCTCTTCACTTTCGGCATTCAGTTCGACCAATTCCATCACGATCTGCTCACATGAAAGGTTCAACTCATGAAGACGTTTTGCCAGAAGGCTGTCACTGACCTTTTCTGCAGCAAATAACTCACCAACGTTTGGAAGAACATTCAAAAACAAGTCTAAATGGCGGATATTCGATTGTGCGAAGTTACGGATATGGATAGCGCGACTCAGCCTTTCTACATTGATCTTGTCAGTGCATAAGGTATCGTCGGAATGGAAGAAGTGATCAGGACGAACAACATCCCCTTTGCTATTCGAAATACGCACCAAAGCCTCAACGCCTATCTGAGTCATTGAACTGTCAAATATAGGTTGATAGACACTTCTAAGTGTTAAGTCTTGATATTTAGCAATAAACTGCATATCGGCATCCACAGATATACAGCTAATAAATTCACTTCTGTCTGATAAAATCATAGTCGCTAATAAAGGTGTTTATTTAATGACGAAAATATACGTCATGGCTGTCACAATATTGACAGGTGTAAGTAAATTGTCAATTAATAAAAAATCATATGTAGGGTCAATAATTAAATAAAGATAATTAACGAAAAATCAGCATGATAAATGACATTAGTCATTAAATTTACTTATCATTCGCTGTGTTTGATAGTTGCTGTGAATTTAATGGCTAAGTAACGTCTCTCATATTAACCTCAGCCAATATAAGGCTATAACGCTGATACACCAGCGAAAAGTAGGGTTAAAGGCTTAGATTGTAGGGGAATGTCAAAGTTACAAAATGGAGGGACTAAGAGAGTTACACAGAAATGATATCTATCTCTCAAAATCGAGACGACGAGTACAACAACTATTAATAATTAAAACAGAAGGTTCGAATAATTAATGAACAGGGAATGAGTTTTCTTTTATAAAATATTGGGATGAAGGTCTAACAATTTACTTTAAATATTGAATGAAAAAGTTGACCCGTATTATTACTGCCATTGAAGTACCGCATAAAGTTGCAGGTATTTACGAACCAATTGTTGATTTACTGACCGTTTGAGTGGGTGGCCGAATTTAATAAAGCAAGGGCTGATTCTGAAATTGTTATTTAAATCGGAAGCGAATTGAGAATCACTCTCCCTTAGAGTGATGCCTTGCTGGCTGTATTCCGTTATCTCGTCTGGGAGTTCTCCCATCCACCAATGTAACAACTCACTACTGTTTTTACTTCGGCTTATCCAATGGTCGGAGACAATGATCAAAACGTCATTGGGCTGAATTGCGAATCCATACTCTTGCTGCCAGTTATGAATGTCTAACATCAACTTTTTACGACACGTTTTTCCCGCGCTCACCATATGATGGCTAATCATCCAAACGGTACCGATTTCAGAAGAGATTCGGAAGTGTCTAGGGTTTTCACCAGAAGAGAGCATTTCGAGTGGGCTGATGTTGCTTGCATGGTTAAAGCTAACAAAGGTGTGTTCCATTCGTCGGGCAAAGGCTTTACCGATGTGATGCTCACTGATCCCTTGGTTGTGCACCGTAGGATAATGACGCTCACAGAGTTTTAGACAATCGTCTTGAAACTGATTGACGCTTTTAATCACGAGATCTAATAACAATGAAGTCCCTTATACACAGTTACTATCTTATTGATGGGCAATAGTACGGTAATTAATGTGTCATTACCTATTGCCAAAGTGCGAGTTCTTGATCCCTCTATCAAAATTAGCGATTGCGGAGCGATTTTATGGATAGCACTGGCACTTCGCTGGTCTGTATTCTAAATTATGAGGAATTCTAATCAGTTAGAAGGATTATGCTTAGTTAGCAAAGTTACTGGTGGCTAGCTTAATCTTAGTCAGCTAATCACAATTGATCTACTTACTCTTTATTTGGAAACATTCATGACCATTCAATTAGATTCGAAACAAAAGTCTGAACTCACTCATACGCTTCAAAAGTACTTTCAAGATGAACTCGATGTGGAACTTGGTCAGTTCGACACGGAATTCTTGGTCGACTTCATCAGTAAAAAGTTTGGTGCTGTTTACTACAACAAGGGGATAGAAGACGCGCAAAAAGTGATGGAACGTAAAATGTTAGACATCTCAGATGAGCTTTATGAGATTGAACAAATCGTTGAAATTTAATGTTAACCCCAAACTTGTTCAAATAATTTGAATAACTCGTTTAATTTGAAATGATGTTACCAATGTAAAGCTTGGTAAATACTATGTTACACAAACTCGGTGTAGGGTACGCTTTGCAAAACTTCACCACTCGTTAACATTCGGAAGAGATGCATGGACAACAACGTTAGAAATTACAACCCTTTAGCAAGAGCGATCCATTGGATTTCAGCACTCGCAATATTTGGTCTGTTTGGTGTAGGCCTGTGGATGGTTGATCTTTCATATTACAGCGAGTGGTACAAAACAGCACCAGACTATCACCGCTCGGTAGGCATTCTTTTGGCTGCAATTACCGTTATCCGCTTGGTTTGGAAGTTAGTTACCGCGTCACCTAATGTGGAAGGGAAGAGTTATGAAGTTGCTGCAGCGAAGATCGCTCACGGTTTTATGTACATTAACTTAGCGGTTTTGTTTATTTCAGGTTATTTGATTTCGACATCAGATGGCCGTGGGATCGATGTGTTCAATTGGTTCACTGTACCAAGTATGGGCGAATTGTTTGCAAACCAATCTGATCTCGCAGGAACGATTCACTACTATGCTGCATGGGTACTGATCATTATGGCATCAGTGCACGCCTTAGCGGCGATAAAACACCACGTTATCGACAAAGACGATACGCTACGAAAAATGATAGGAGCTTCAAAATGAAACAGTCAATTATCGCTACAGGATTAGCATTTGCAATGGCAATGCCTTTCGCTGCGAACGCCGCTGATTACGTGATTGATACAAAAGGTGCGCATGCTTCAGTTAACTTTAAAGTTAGCCACCTAGGTTACAGCTTTATCCAAGGTCGTTTTAACACATTCTCAGGTGACTTCTCATTTGATGAAAGCAACGTTGAAGCGTCTACAGTAAACGTAACGGTTGACACTACAAGCCTTGATTCAAACCACGCAGAGCGTGATAAGCATATCCGTAGCGGCGATTTCATCGATGCTGGTAAATTCTCAGACGCAACATTCAACAGCACAAAAGTGGTCGATAAAGGTGACGGCAAACTTGAAGTTATGGGTGACCTTAAACTTCACGGCGTAACTAAGCCTATCGTTATCGAAGCTGAATTCATCGGTGCTGGTCAAGACCCATGGGGCGGTGAGCGTGCTGGTTTCGTTGGTACAACTCGTCTAGAGCTTGCTGACTTCAACATTCCAGTAATGGGCGCTTCAAGCTACGTAGATATGGATCTACACGTTGAAGGTGTAAAGAAGTAATCTAGCTATCAATAGTTGCTGACTGGTATCAACATTTTTAGAAACATCAAAAGTTTGGTCGATATCAACTAGCAGGTTAGTTAGAAAAAGAACAAGTAGCTAGAAATAGAGAAAGGCGCAAAGTAATGACTTTGCGCCTTTTTTATTGAGGTAAATGGCCACGCGTTTAGATCTGTTTTGTGTCAAACCTTGAGTTGCGTTTTAAGCCTCCATTTACTTCTAGCCAGTCAACGTTGCCATGACTGATTTATCTAGCTGAACTACTAATCCCTAATAGTTCAGCTTTAGATTAGTTAAGCTGTTTCTAGTTCAGCTTGTGGAACCACGTTTAGGCGGTCGCCGTAAATTGGACGTAGTGCTTGCATCACTTCAATGCGAGTCAACACACCCACCATTACGCCATTTTCTAGCACAGGAAGCATATGTGGTTGGCTCACTTTCATCGCTTTTGCACGCTCTTCTAGAGAAAGAGAAGTCAGGCGAGTCGCGAAGCCCATGCTTGTTGTCGGGTAAAGTTGCTCTTTGTCGATGCATAAGAACTCAGCAACGTCTACTAGCTTGTCGTTTGCATCGATAGCCACAACGTCACGGCTCATTAAGTCTACGACTTTCTGGCCTTTAGTTGGGATGTAATCTTGGCACCAAAGATCCACCATTACGTCATGAACAGAGAAGATACCAACCAGACGACCTTCAACATCGCAAACAGGAGCGCTAACAAGTTGAGCGTCTAAAAGTGAATCAATTGCCACTGATGTAGGCATTTCTACGCTTAGTGTCATAGGCTGAGTGTTCATGATTTGCTTGATAGTCGTTGCTGTGTTCATAGTAATTTCCTTAACTGACGTAATTTCTGTTGTTTGTGTAATAGCGGTAATTTTTGCTGCTTTAAGTTGTGGGCGACGGTAAATGCTCCAATTGGCTAAGCCGACCAATACTGAACCACCTACGATGTTGCCGATTGTCACTGGTATTAAGTTCGCGGTGACAAATTGCATGATGTTTAGGTCTGCGTACTGGGTTGGTGTTGCGCCAATTTGCATCCAAAAACTTTCTGGTGCGAATGCTTGAATCGTGATGCCTAGTGGAACCATGAACATATTCGCCACACAGTGTTCAAAGCCTGAGCTTACGAACATTGCTACGGGTAGTACGGTCATCATTGCCTTGGTCATTGCATTAGCAGAGCTGAACGTTAACCAAATCGCTAAACACACCAACAAGTTACAAAGCACACCTAAAGCAAATGCTTGAACAGGGCTGTGGTGTAGCTTGTGTTGAGCAATGTTCAGAGCGTTTAAGCCCCATTGCCCGCCATCCAGTTGATACAGACCTGCTGCGCTTACCAAAGCTAATAGGAACATGGCACCGATAAAGTTACCGACATACACCTTGCCCCAGATAGACAGCATCTTAGTGAAGGTGATCTGCTTGTTAGCCCATGAGATGCTTGATAACACTGAGCTGGTAAACAGCTCTCCACCACAAATCACAATCAAGATCAAACCCATACTGAATGCAAGACCGCCGGCTAAGCGACTCAATCCCCATCCAGCATCAGCGCTGCCCGTGGTTACCGTGATGTAGAATAGAAAAGCAAGCCCGATGAATGCGCCAGCCATGATTGCTAAACTCAATGTCATGCTGCTGGTTTTATTTGCTTTGCTTAATGCAAACTTCTCTGCTTCCGCCATCATTTCTGTTGGTGAGAACAGTTGATGATTTTCAGAAGTGCTGGTTGCCATATCCCCCCCTTGAACAATCCGTCATGTGTAATTCCTAGTATTAATGACTTGGTTAATCCGTAATGGTTAATCAATTGTGTTTTGCAGGGCTTCTTGTGTCCTGCCATTCCAGATTAGGGCGTTGAGGGTTAGAGGTAAAATTGATAATTTTTAGAAACCACATCAAATTTATTGATATAGATTTGGTTACGCGTAGAATGAAATCAATTGCTCATCGGCTTAACAAAAAACGAGCAGCAGGACATAAGTTATTAAAAGAATTAAGGATGAATTTTGCGTTATTCATTAAAACAACTCGCGGTATTTGATGCAGTAGCAGACTCCGGGAGTGTCAGTCAGGCAGCAGACAAATTGGCGTTGACTCAGTCGGCGACAAGTATGTCTCTTGCACAGTTGGAAAAAATGCTCGGCAGGCCTTTGTTTGAAAGGCAGGGCAAGCAAATGGCCCTAACTCATTGGGGGATGTGGTTAAGACCAAAAGCGAAGCGTTTACTGCAAGACGCACAGCAAATTGAGATGGGTTTCTATGAGCAGCATTTGTTGAGTGGTGAACTCAAATTAGGTGCTAGCCAAACGCCAGCGGAACACCTAGTTCCAGACCTCATCAGTATTATTGATAACGACTTTCCTGAGATGCGAATCTCGCTCGGTGTACAAAGTACCGATGCTGTCATTGATGGTGTATTAGATTATCAATATGATCTGGGTGTTATCGAAGGTCGTTGTGATGACAATCGAGTTCACCAAGAAGTGTGGTGTACTGACCATTTAACGGTGGTTGCTTCGGCTCATCACCCGTTTGCGAAGCGTGAACGAGTGAGTTTGGCACAGTTAGAGCAAGCGAAGTGGGTATTGCGCGAACACGGCTCGGGTACTCGCAAAGTTTTTGATAGCTCTATTCACCATTTAATTGGTGATCTCGATGTTTGGCGAGAGTATGAACACGTTCCTGTTTTAAGAAGTTTGGTAGCAAACGGCCCATATTTAACGTGTTTACCTTATCTCGATGTCGAACAGTTTGTTGAGTCTGGTCAACTGGTCACATTAAATGTCCCTGAGCTTGAAATGGAAAGAACCTTGTCCTTTATTTGGCGTGCAGATATGTCTGAGAACCCACTTGCTGAGTGTATTAAGCGAGAAGGTAAGCGCATGATGAAAGGCAAACCATCGGTTCTGTAAGGTAGATTTGATAAAGGCTAGGGGCTGTTGACCTTTCGTGGTTAAGTTTTGTTCGAGGTAAAATCGTTTTAGGCGCGGCGAAGAGTATGTAGCCTAGTCATTCTAAGCAAATATTCTTCAACAAAGCATAAAGCGATTTTTGCGGGGGTGCCTAGCTCGAACCCTTCGGGCAGCCCTTGTGGTTTATTTCTACTGCGTTATCGCCTTTTCATGTAGGCTAACTACACATCAAAGCCTCTGCCTTGTATAAATTTCCCACAAGAGCTGCAAAATAAAGCTCGAATGGTTAACAGCCCCTTATAACTAAATGTGTTGAATAAGCGTTTCCGGTCTCTATCTGGTGATAAATGCACATTCGCGTACATTATTAATGTGATCGTGATCTTCTAAATGAAGGCGTTCTTACCATAGTATGCTTACTTGATTTTAAGTGAGGCTAAATCCGGTTGCGTTCAATGACGTAATTAGGCTTTAGAAATAGTATGAGTACATTAGTCGCGATTTCATTAACAACAGGTATTTTGTCAGGTCTTTGGGGATGGATAGCTATCTCTTTCGGCTTATTGTCATGGGCAGGTTTCCTAGGCTGCACCAGCTACTTTGCTTCGCCAACAGGCGGCGTTAAAGGACTAGCAGGAAGCTTATTGACCAACATGACAGGCGTATTCTGGGCAATGGTGATTATCGAAAGCTCAACCTTCGCAGGGTTAGAGATTTTAGGCTACATGATTACTGCTGTTGTGGCTTTTTTTATGTGTATTCAAGCGAAACAAGCGTGGCTAGGTTATATCCCAGGAACCTTCATTGGTTGCTGTGCGACGTTTGCTGCAGGTGGCGATTGGCAACTTGTAGTACCATCTTTACTGCTTGGTGGTGTGTTTGGATACTTGATGAAAGCAACAGGGCTATGGCTTCACGAGAAATCGACTCAATCTTCGGAAGTTGTGGAACAACACGCTAAACAGGCAAAGGCTTAATAAATACGTTAAGAAAGCTATGGTTTAGTCACTGTGAACTCTTGCAAGATAACCCCCAATTAATTTGTATATCGATTTATACAGGCACACCATTTGGTGTGCCTTTTTTTGTTGAGGTTTTGGTTAAGGCAATAAACTAAAGATTTCATCAGTAGAGCAACTGCTAGCATCTATAAAACAAATTATGCTTAGGTATTCCCGTTCGCCATGGTGATCACGCGTTTTAACGTCCACCTCAATAATAACGGAATGCATTCTTGTCCTTGGTCCTCACAATGAGAAACGATAGCTAATGCAAGGTCGGGTTTCGCGTGTTTCTTTAATACCTTCGCGACCACTTTTTTGGGAGGGATAGGATGGTCATAAGGGATCTTAACCATATCCCGGAAAAAGTTTTCAAAACCATTCATGTACAAGTAATGCTCGATGTCTCTATCTGGTAGTTCAGTGAGGCGATGTCTTGCTTGGTCTTTTCCTAACTTAGATAATACTGTTGCGGCGTATTTCTTACCTGCCGCATCTCCGTCGGTAACCACGTGCCAATCAATCCCGAACTCTTGAGCTACTTTGATTAGAGCTTTAAGCCCCGATTGAGCGAACTCTATAATTTGTACACCTTCTGCTGCAAGGTTGTAACCACATTGGTTGGCGAGTTCATTGAATAACCAAACTTCGGTTTCACCTTCAACTAATAACCAACAGCGAGCAAACAGGGCACCGGAACGGTGGAAACGAATATGAAACCCAATTCGTCTAAGTTCATCTTTACTGAAGTGATTCATGTTGAGCTGATTGGCGATGGTTTTGTCAGATTGACGTACCAAGCGACGAATTGATTGGAATGGCACTGCTGCAAGTAAATCGCCGCTATTAGTTGTAAGGATTTTCTGCATGGGTAGCTTTTGCATCAAACTCCACGCCCTTGCTAAATGGGTTGGATGTAATCGACCTTCGGGATCTTCAAGGATCAGAAGAGGACGAGCACATCGTCGTAAGTCGTTTGGCCCTTTAGCTTGCAGGTAGGCGTTAAGTAACCCCATGAATAATAAGCGGGTTTGTTTATTTTTTGTCTCTTCAACAAGTTGATGAATGCTCTTGTCGTTCGCACCAGCTGAGTAGAGTAGGCCATCCCTTTGTTTTCTAGGATTACGACGAGAAGTACTTTTGAAAGAAAAGTAGTGCTCGATTAGGCTTTGCATCGACTCTAGGCTACTGCGCATTTCGCCTTTATTGACATGGCCAGGTATCGCCATTAAGCGACGGCAGGTATTGTCGATTCGTTTTTCTATTCTTGCTTGGCGCCCATTACCATTGGTACCATTTCCGTTCGCCCCATTACCATTGCTTGTATGATTACTGCCGTTTCCATTTCCATTCGTATTACTAGCCTGACCGTTAGTTGGGAGGTGAGCATTATGATTAAGAGACTTGCCGTTGAAAGGACGATCAAAGTGCCTCGCATCACGCAAACGGATGACGGGGTGTAAGGTCATTAATTCTTGAGCGAGCTTTTCCGAATGATGAAGCTTAAGCGGATTACCATCCAAACCTAAAAATGCATAGTGTGTGGTCGTTTCGTACTGTTCTAACGTCGCGCTTATTCGGTAATAGATGCGAAATGCGCCAAACTCATCTTGAACCCAGATAGGTTTGAGTTTGCGATAACGACCTGCGTTAAGTTCGCTCTTGTCGTTAGCTTTTAATGCGAGAACAATTTGAAGGTGTTGAGACTGTGGATGTGACACAGAGTAATCGACATGAAAATCGGTCATTTCAAAATGATATGGTACACCGTCTGAAGGCAGTACAACGGAAAGGGCATCCAATAATGAAGACTTACCCCAAGTATTTTCACCAATAAGCGTGGTTAGCTCGTCAAACGCGAGTGACATGCGCTTGATACCTCGAAAGCCAGAAATCTCGATTCTTTCTAGTTGCATAGGCTTACTCCTAACGGAAGGCTCTGCTAATTGTTTGAAAGCTAACAGATATCTTTAATCATAATCGAAAAATACCAATCCGGTATGCTCACCTGTCACAAAACCCGTTGTTTATTAATACGGTGCAAAATGAGATTTTTGATCTATCTCGAGTATTTTTTTGCAGTGCAGTTTCATAAAATTCACGATTCTGTCATGATTCTCGACCTAGTATGAAGGGACAAAGAGAGAAGAAAATATGACTAAAAAGAATAAGCCGACAAAAATAGTGTTGGCACACATCAACGACACCCACTCATACTTTGAACCAACCTCGTTACAGCTATCACTTAAAATGAACAATCACATCATTGAACCTTATGTCAGTGCTGGTGGCTTTGCTCGAATTTCAACACGCTTTAAACAAATAGAACAAGATGCCCTGCGCCAGAAGGTTGGAACCTTGTTCCTACACGCTGGCGACTGCTTCCAAGGCACTTTGTACTTTTCTTTATTCAAGGGAAAAGCCAACGCCGATTTGTTGAACGCCCTTAATATAGATGCCATGACACTCGGCAATCACGAGTTAGACATGGGTAATGAACCCGTTGCGATTTTCGCGAAAAGAATCAAATTCCTACTGTTAGCTGGTAACTGGAATCTATCGAATGAGGATATCAATAAAACTCATACGTTAGCGGACAACGAAATTGTTAAGCCTTATCTGCCTGAAACACGAAGTGCTTCTTTTATAACGAAAGAGTTTGATGGCGAGAAGGTCGCAATATTCGGTTTAAGCATCGACAAGATGGCAGGCATCGCTAACCCAGATATCGATACACCGTTTGAAAATGCTTTGGAAACAGCAAAAGCGACCATTGAGCAAATCCATCAAGCAGGTATCAACAAGATTGTGTTACTTAGTCATCTTGGTTATGAAGCCGACTTAGAGCTAGCTGCGAATGTGAAAGGTATCGGTGTGATTGTTGGTGGCCACAGTCACCGCTTACAAGGTGATTTCTCGGATATCGGCTTAGTGAAAGACGATGACTACGGTGTAAAAATTGGTGACACCTATGTTGTGCAAGCGGGTTTCCACGCAATGAGTCTAGGCCACTGTGAAATTGAATTCGATGCTCAAGGCAAAGTGACGCACTTTAATGGTAAGAACGAACTGTTATTAGGTCGTCGACTCTTTATAGACGCGAAATTGAGTGAAGTAGGGCAAGACGACGCACATGATATGGCGTGTGAGTTTTTGAACAATCACCCCAATATTGCAGTGTGTAAAAAAGATCCTGAACTGCAGAGTATTCTTACGGATAAATACCAGCCGCGAGTTCGAAAGCTTCAGCAACAAATTATTGCTCATGCAGATACAAAACTTCGCCATGTACGTATCCCGGACGAGAAAGGCCCAAGCCAACTTGCGCCCTTGGTTGCTCAGTCATTCCATTACTTAATGAATAAGAAAGGCCATCAGGTAGACTTTGCGATCCATAACTCTGGCGGTGTAAGAAATTCACTGAATAGCGGCGATGTCTCTGTTGCCGATATTGCCGGAAAACTACTACCGTTTGCCGTACCCATTGGTGTGTATGAAGTAAAAGGTGAAACGATCGCTGGCATGCTTGAAGGTGCAATCAATAACGCGATTGATAATGGCGTCGTGGGGACGGGGTCTGGCAGTTTCCCTTATACGTACAATCTGAGGTTTTGTTACCACAAAGAAGCGCCTTTAGGGCACAGGATTCACCATCTAGAAATCCACTCTGATGAATCGGGTTGGCAGACTGTTTCTCGCAAGCGTATTTACCGTGGCGCGTCGTCTGCCTACACAATGAAAGGGAAAGAGGGCTATAACGCCGTCTTGGATATGATAGGTGATGGCGTGGTCACGACCGACTCAATGGCAGACTGCTTCATTGAGTTTCTGCAAGACCACCCAGAGTCTCTTCAACACATTGAACCGTTGAATTGTATGGAATGTTTTAGATAAGCGAAGCTAATACTGATGTTAAATGCTATTAACTGGGGTTATTTATAAAATTGGCATTGTTTATGCTTCACCTCTGCAGGTCGCCTTCTTGTGGAGATATGCATGGATAAGAAAGATTGGTTAGATGCGGTAGCGGTTGTCGGTTGGGTATCAGTTTGGTCAGCGTTAGTGTATTTGGTGCCAACTACAGGTTTGTAATGGTCCTACGTGCTGGATAAGATCAGCTTTGAACAGTCGCAGTATTCCCATTATCAATAAACGCTATACCAAGCGTAAGTGGAAGAAATAAAAAAGGAGCAGGTTGCTCCTTTTTTGCTTTTTCTGTGCAAATTTATATAGACGAAACACAATCAGAGGATTATTATCCACGCGTTTGGGGAGTAGTTAGCGCAAGTTTACATATCGTCATCTCGTTAGGCCAAGAGTCTATCCGGTATGTAAAGGTGAAATCCCATATTTCACTTCAACGAGACCAACGCAATCACAGTCAAGATCCGTAATGGAGCTTGATATGCTTTGTTTGCGGAAGGTCTTTGTACAGTTCTTCCGCCCGGAGGAATAATGAACTCAACTCAATCTCTATTATCTACAAATAGTGAATCCTTTTTTTCATCGCCAATCATGACGACTTATGCGGGCTTTTTCCTGCTGACCGTTATTCTCGTCTCTATTGATATCTATCAGACTCGTGGCGGCAACGTTACTATCAAAAAAGCGGCAATCTGGAGTGTTTTCTGGTTTGTACTTGCGTTTTTGTTTGCTGGCTCTATTTACCTATTTTGGGACATTTATGCGCCGAATAGTGATTACACAGCGCAAAAAGCAACCGTGTCATTCATTACAGGTTACTTGTTAGAAAAATCCCTTAGCGTAGACAACTTGTTTGTTTTTGCGATGATCTTTGCTCAATACCAAGTTCCTGAGCATCTGAGACCACGTGCGCTTCTTTGGGGCGTAATTGGTGCATTGGTGCTTCGTGCAATTATGATCGCATTAGGTGCTCAGCTATTGGCTGAATACCATTGGGTGCTTTATGTATTTGCTGCATTCCTAATTGGTACGGGTATTAAACTAGCGCTAGACAAGGGCGAAGAGGAGAGTGTGAATACGCTACCTGAGAAGTTACTTCGTAAAGTGATGCCAGTGACAGAAGACTTCCATGGTCCAGCGTTGATGATCAAGCAAGGCACTAAATGGGTACTCACGCCAATGATGTTGGTGATTGGTGCCATTGCGGTTATGGATGTGATGTTTGCACTGGATTCTATTCCTGCAATTTTCGCCGTTACGCGAGAGCCATTCTTAGTACTGGCTGCAAACGTATTTGCATTGCTTGGCCTTCGTTCTTTGTACTTTGTTCTGCAAGGCATGATGGATAAGTTCATCTACTTGAAGCCTGCACTGGCATTCATCATGGTGTTCATTGGTGTGAAAATGCTATTGGTTGACAGTGAGTGGGCTATCCCAACGTATTGGTCGCTAGCTGTTCTGATTTCTACTATGACGATTGCGGTTATAGCGTCGATTTATGCGAAGAAGCCAGACATTGAACAAGTAAATTAAAACAAAAATAACTTATCGAAAACTCGATAAGGATTAGGTGGTCAATGAAGCTTGAAATTTATTTATGTAAATTTTTTGTGACATTGGCCACTGTTGTTTGAGGGTTATTTGTACTAAATGCATGATTTAGGCACCGTTTTGAATTTATACTCATCAAGCGTGAATATGTATTTCGAGGTGTTGTTAATGATTTGTTTTATTAGAAAAACTAATCTGAATTTCTAATTTTAGTCATTTTTTAACCTGCAAAAGATCACCTATTATTCTTGTCATCAGAACGAACCACATAAACAAATTTATAGAGAGGCAATCATGGCTCAAGCAATGCAAATGAATACTATCGCTGTTCCTAACTCTATGGATAAGAAGACCTACTCGGTTAACATCAAAGGATTGATTGCACACATTTTCGATATTCTTTTCGTAGACAACTCTCCACGTAGTTACTACGCAAGCGACCTATCTGGTCACATGCAACGCGATATCGGTATCAACCGTTAATCTCTGCGTTAACATGTAAAAATATAGAATTTAAAAAACGCCAGCTTCTAAAGCTGGCGTTTTTGTATCTGAAACAAGCTGTGCATCTAAAACAAGCTGTCTATCTGAAATAACCCCAGCATCTGAAATAAACTCATCACCTGAAAGAAATACTTAGGCATAACGGTCTGTATTTGAGCGCCAGTAAATTCGCTTTGTACAAGGATCATGGTATGTCACACGCCACACGCAATTCATCATTGATTAAACTTTGTTTACTTGCCTTACCGATCGGCGCCTATTCCTCTGTGTCGTTTGCACAAACGTGGAGTAACGAAGGCCAGCCTGCTCAGGTTATTGAGCTGTTTACCTCTGAAGGTTGTTCTAGTTGTCCGCCTGCTGACACGTACCTTAGTACTTTTGCAGATCATCCAAAACTTTGGACCGAGGTCATACCTCTTGCTTATCACGTAGACTACTGGGACTACTTAGGCTGGGGAGACAAGTTCGCCAGCAAGGCATTCAGTCAGAAGCAACGTTTGTACAAAGCTTATGGGGTAACAAGTGGCGTTTATACACCGGGCTTTGTTGTCGATGGAAAAGAGTGGCGTGGTTACTTTAATTGGCTAGACAGAACGTTGCCTTCGCTCCAACAACAAACTCATCCCAAATTAACAGTGAACCATGAAGGCGATACGTTCAGTGTGAGTTACGAAGGCAAAGGGGATTATGTCGCTCATATTGCCTTGTTGGCGATGAACGAAGTCACCAGCGTTAAAGCGGGCGAGAACAGAGGTAAGAAACTTGAGCACGATTTTGTCGTGGTTTACGACGGCTATCAACGTGGTGAATTCAAATGGCAATTCAATATCGACTTCTCCCCGTTAGTCGCCACGCCAGATGCTGTAGCCGTGTGGTTAACTGAGCTCAACTCGTACACGCCAGAGCAAACGGTAGCGGGCTGGCTTAACTAAATTTGCGATAACTTGATATCTGGATGTGTTTTAGAGGGGCTTAATCGCTGAAACACGGGAGAAAGGGGCGATTTAGTTACGTAATACTGCTGAAATACGTTAATATAGCGCGCTATTATTTTAGCTTTGAGTTCCTGCAATTAATGACTAACACCACAACACCAACCAACTTCTCTGATCTTGGCTTAATCTCTCCTTTGATGGCTCGTTTAACAGAGCTTGAATACCAACAGCCAACGCCTATCCAAGCGCAAGTTATTCCAAGTGTGTTAGCAGGACGCGACCTAATTGCAGGTGCAAATACGGGTTCAGGTAAAACTGCAGCATTTGCACTGCCGCTGTTACAACAAATCCATGAAGATGCGCCTTTAGACCGCAGAGCAGGCAAAGGTAACTTTGTGTCTGGTCTTATCTTGGTGCCTACACGTGAACTTGCTAAGCAAGTGGCTGACAGCGTTAAGTCTTACGCAGTACACTTCAATGGTGCGATCAAAACGGTTTGTGTATTTGGTGGTGTATCGGTAAACACTCAGATGCAAGCGCTACGTGGCGGCACTGATATCTTGGTGGCAACACCGGGTCGTTTGCTGGATCTGATCTCAAGCAACGCTATCAAGCTAGATAAAGTAAAAACGTTAGTGCTTGATGAAGCTGACCGAATGTTAAGCCTTGGTTTTACAGAAGAACTAGACGCGATCTTGAAACTTCTGCCAAGCAAAAAACAAACCTTGTTGTTCTCTGCGACTTTCCCCGAGCAAGTTAAAACGCTGACTCACGAACTACTGAATGATCCAATTGAGGTTCAACTTCAAAGTGCTAATGCGAGCACATTGGTTCAGCGTGTATTCGAAGTAGAAAAAGGTCGTAAGACCGCATTGTTAGCGCACCTGATTCAACAGCACGAATGGCGCCAAGCTCTTATCTTCGTAAACGCGAAAAACAGCTGTGAGCACCTTGCAGACAAGCTTTACAAGCGCGGTATCATCGCAGAAGTATTCCACGGCGATAAAGGGCAGGGTTCACGTACTCGTATTCTTGAAGATTTTAAATCTGGCGAGATTGACGTTCTTATCGCGACAGACATCGCGGCACGTGGTCTGGATATCGAAAAGCTACCAGTAGTAATCAACTTTGACCTACCGCGTAGCCCTTCAGACTACATGCATCGTATTGGCCGAAGTGGTCGTGCGGGTGAGGTTGGTCTAGCGCTATCTTTGATCGACCACGAAGATTACCATCACTTCACAATCATTGAGAAGAAAAACAAAATCCGTCTTGAGCGTGAGCAAATTGAAGGTTTTGAAGTGGATGAAGAAGCTACGGCTGAACTTGTTGCTGCATTAAAACCCGTTGCGCCACCGGCTGGCACAGGCAAGAAGAAAAAGAAGAAAGCACCTAAAAACCAAGATGTTTGGTTGAGAAATAACTGATATTGAGTCAGTCAAAAATAGAATTTCCAAAGGCGCTTAATTGCGCCTTTTTTATTTTTAGCCCTAAGTTTAACGAATCCGCATAACGAGATTAAACGACACTCTTGACTCTAAAGAGGTCAGTAAATAGTTTGCCGATCATCAAAATGATGAGCAGTGTGGTTAACATCAGTAATGGTGTTTGAATCTGATAAACCGGTGTTAGATTAAGCGCGCCAGACGTCAGTACGACCAGCAGGTTAATGCCAAGTATTCGGTGCACCATAAGTTTAGGCGTTGCGAATACTTTCCATATCACCATGCTATTAATGAAATAGAACAATGCCAATTGCCACAACTCAGTCATCATCGGCATGATAAAGATGTATTGAAGTAAAATAATGCTACCTGTGCCTATCACTCCGAAAAACGCATCTTTGATCACACTTGGTGACATCGTCGGCAACATGGAAGAGAATACGCCTGCAATCATCGGAAAAATAAAACCACCCGGCACAGGTAGATATATCCAAACCAGTAGCGACGTTACGAACATCGAGACTCCTTGTAAGACTTTTCTCCCATCTTCATCCAGATGTTGAACAAAGGTACGGTGCTCATGGTGCCAAGAAACGTTTTTCTTCTCACTCTTCACAAACGGCACATCATCAATCAATGACAAGTTTGGCGCCATTAACTCTAGTTTTTCCAGTTTTTCTGTGAGAATTGGCCAATCAATAGGTTGAGTAAGTTCATCCGAGGCGAGTACAAGCAGACGATCTTGAATATGAGCCATTTCACGGACACGTAAGCGCCACGCTTGGATATTTTGCTTTAGGTGATAACTGCCAGTGAGCGGTAAATCCAACAGCTGATAAAGCTTTTTAATATTAGCGGTATTGGATTCTAAGGCTTCTATATCAAGGTTATTGGTATCGCTCATTGCTGTTATCAGCGTTTCTCTGCTTGTTTCAAATCGTTGTACGAAGTTTTGTTCAGTGCTTACCGGCCAGATTAGACGATAAACAATCGAGAAAGTGATAACGCCTAGCAAAGTTTCTTGTATTCGTAGAACTGCAAAATAGAATGTAATTTGGTTATCGAATCCCCCCATACAAGAGATGATGGAGCAGACAGCAAAGCCTATAGAAAAGACATAACCGTATTTTTCATCACTCGACATGAAGATGCACGTACCGAGGAATAAGGTGAAAAACATCAGAAACAGAAAGCGGTCCTGAGAAAACATCGCAATCAAGAAAAAGGCATAACCCGTCCCTAACAAGGTTCCCATTAATCGGTTATGGCCTTTGTTTATTGAATGGGCAAAACTCTCGTTCAATGCCATGACAGCAACCGCAATTGCCGCCCAATAGGGTTTTTCCCACTGAAACCACAACGCAAGGCAGATAGAGATAACAATCGCGAGAGAAGCCTTAATTGCTTCTTTGGTCGATGCACTGAACATAAATGCCATCCAACTATTTGATTATTTTGATTGAAGCTGTCATGCCGACACGAAGTTGCAAGTCTTCAGGCACGTTATCGAGTACTACTTTAATTGGTATACGCTGAGCGAGGCGAATCCATTGAAAATTTGGGTTCACGTTGGGAAGAAGGTCATTACCAGTACTGCCATCTTGTGTCGCAATGCCAAAGCCAATGCTTTTGATATGGCCTTCCAATTGAATATTGTTGTGCATCATAAGAGTGACAAGCGCTTTGTCGTTAGGGCTAACATTAACCAGATCAGTTTCTTTGAAATAGCCTTCGATCCAGAAACTGTCTTCATCGATCAGCGCAACTACCGGTGTATTAGCGACGACTTGAGAGCCTTCTCGTAGGTTTAAGTTTGTGATGAAGCCATTCGTTGGAGCGTAAACTTTGGTGTATTTGAGATTTAAATGTGCCTCTTCAACATTGGCCTTTGCTAGTGCAACGTTAGCTGCATTTGTCTCAACCGCGTTGTTCAGGTTATTCAAGGTCAGCACTGGCAGCGCGCCAGGCGTTCTTTTTTCTAAGTTCAACGCGCGTTGCTCTTCGTTTTTAGCTTTTGCTAAGAGCGCGCGAGCCTGCTTCTGTGTCGCGAGTGCTTTATTGTAGGCCGCTTGATAAATACTTGGGTCGATCTCAAACAGTAGATCCCCTTTAGCTACCTGTGAGTTGTCCTCAATATGGACTTTGGTTACTTGCCCGGTGACTCGAGGGGTAATAGAAACTATGTATGCGCTGACCTGACCATCTCTAGTCCAAGGATTACTTGAATAGGATTGGTAATAGTTATAAACCACAGAGCTTGCGGCAACGACCAGTAGTAGCATGATGAGATAACGTTTAATCAAGGTGAATGCCTCAGAAGATGGTAATGAATTGACCTATAACGCCGACGAAAATCACGATTAGGCTTAATTCGGCAATTGCAGGAAAAGCGACATATTTATGTAGCCCAAGTTTTGTCGCGATTGAGCCAGTCAATATCGTCAATACATAAGCTAACGCGATAACCAATAGCAAAGGAGGGAAGTAGATCTCACCCCACACGAGTTCATGTGGCATTGTGTTCATGGGTCTGTCTCTATCGTTTTAAGAAGGTAACGATAAAGGAAATGCGGTGATGTTAATAATCGTATATAGAGGATCAGATCCATCAAATACAGACAGGTTTAGGTATATACTAGGAAGAAGAGTTAGCAAAAGGCACAAATCATTAGCTATTTAGCTCCGTCTTTTTATCATTATTATTCTGATGCAGTAGATATTTTTCTACCTCATATGCATGACTAAGAAAGTAAGCACATCAAAATGAACTTCAGTATTGAACAACTTCTCGCGTTTGTGACTGTCTATGAACAGCGGTCATTTAGCAAGGCGGCGGTAAAGCTTAACAAGCACAGAACGACCGTGGGTCAGGTGATTACAAACTTGGAAGATCACCTTGCAGTGAATCTTTTTGAAAGGGTCGGGCGCTCTGTTGAACCAACGGAGGACGGGCACCTCCTTTATCACTACGCAAAACAGACGATTGAACAAGCTCGTACTTTTGACAAAGTGGCGTTGAGCCTCTCTTATGGTGGGCTAGAGAAAATAACAATAGCGTATTCTAGTTTCGTTCCACAACGTGTTTTGGTCGATATACGTAAACGACTTAAGCACGACTTCCCAATGATGCGAGTGAACTTTCTGGTTAGGAATAAGAACGAAATTAAGCAAGGGATACAAAGTGGGGAATATCATTTTGGACTTGTGAATGCTCATAATAGCCGAGCGATGCATAGTTTTGATTCTACTTTCCTTGGACATTTCGAATTCTACCCATTCGGACAAAAAGGGGGAGCGCTCTCACATATAGACAAAGATGAAGTATTAGTGGCACTAAGGAACTCAAAACAGTTCGTATTGAAGTCTCTGATTGATGAAGGGATGTCTGAGAAGATTATTGTTAGCTCTGACTATGAGGAAATCGATCAGCTTTCGTTAATGATCAAAATGCTTGAAGAGGGTTTCGGGTGGGCACTTCTTCCTAAGGCATTTTTTACCGACTCTGAGTTTTCAAAACATTCAATAGAGCCCATTCACTCTGCGCAAATGGTGGAAGGATTCAAATTTGGATTCGCGTTGTGGTGCCCGCACTCGAAGCAAGTCAGTGGTATCAAAGGCTCTTTGGTGTCTGTCATTAAAGAGTACCGCGAGCAACTTATTGATAGTTTTAAGTCGTGAAAATTTGAGATATTAAAAAGGCGCTAATTATTCATTAGCGCCTTTTTAGATTTTGTTCAGCGAAAAGAAGAATTACTTCTTACGGCAGAACTCAGCGATTACGTACATTGATTGACCGCCGTTTGTTTTACCAGAAACAAGCTTAGGATCGTCACCAACGCTGATGCCACGGATAACAGTACCTTGCTTAATCACTTGGTTAGTACCTTTGATTGGCAGGTCTTTGATTACTGTTACGTCGTCACCTTTTTTAAGTTCAACGCCGTTCACATCAAGAGGCTTGTCATCAGCAGACATGCCGATTTGTGCCCAAACTGATGTTTCTTCTTCAAGGTACATCATGTCTAGCGCGTCTTGAGCCCAGCTTTCAGAGTTCAGACGAGTAAGTTGACGCCATGCCATTACTTGAACTGGCGCTTCTTGGCTCCACATGCTGTCGCTTAGGCAACGCCAGTGGTTGATATCTGTTGGATCGTCAATCTCACCAAGGCATTTGTCACATACCATGATGCCGTGATCCACTGTTACGTGGCTGTGTGGCGGTACTGCGTATGCAGTAAGAGAAGAATCAGAACCACATAGTTCACATTTAGATTGGCAGCGTTCTAGCATCGTAGCTTCAGAAGACATAATGGACTCACATTTATTAGGTATTAAATTACGGGGCTATTATCCACTTTATTTACAATAAAGAAAGAGGTCGTACGGTATTCTGTCTTGATTAATTTTAGCTGAGATCAACCATTTGTGTTTTAAGGTTCTATGCAAACGGTTAACTAGGGACGATGGGATGTCGATAGATACAAAAATGCCAGCGGTTAGGCTGGCATTTAGAGGGTAGTTTATCTCCGGAAACATCTACTGAACATTTTTAGAAGCATCAAGTAGAGTATCATCTACCGCTAACGTTCCAGTGGCGTTACCTTGAGTAAGAGTAAACTGGACGATTTGAGAGGTCATTTCTGTATTTGCAGCAACATCTGCACCAGTAGTGCTCGGTGAAATTACCGTTGAATGCCCTGCTGAAGAGTTTGCGTCAAAGTAAGAAGCAACTCTCGTCCCCAAAGCATCGAGTGCAGTATTAACCAAGGATAATTTCTTAAACAGTGGTTCAGTTCCGGCTGTTGGAATCTCAGCAACAGAGTTTGGTATTGTTCCATCACCATCTGCTTGAATACCAAGTACAGGTCCGGTAGTTGTAGATGCAATATTATATGGGTCAACGTTATCTAGAACTGTTTGCGCAGCATACATGAATGAAGTCAGGGTAGAGTCAATTGTCGCTTTAATTGCTTTATCTGAACTCGACGCACTGTCACTACTTAAGGTCGTGTAATACTCAGTAAAGCAAAGGCCACCTGACTTACTGACTGGAGCACAGTTACTTGAATAGTGTGCTTGGTACTCTGTTACACTTGATAGGCTAACGGTATGCTTGATCTCAGGAGAGAAAGAACCTGAATTAAGCAAGAAAGGAGCAATGCCACCACCAGGGTTAGCAAGGGTTGCACTGGTATAACTAAACATAGAATCGATTGCAGGGTTCAACACAGTGTTACCAACCGTGTAAGAGCTGATTCCTGTAATAGCCCCAATAGAATGCCCAAATAGAGAGACATTCGCTTTATCGAGGTTACTGAATGCAGCATCTGTAGCTGAATTTAAAGCAAAGCGAACTCCAAGCCCATCAATGGCGCTCTGACGTATGTTATCTCGTGCAACTGGTAAATACTCAAGATTCATATAAACAGTAGGTGTTGTTGGTGTCGTGACAACATCAGCACTTAGTGCGCGTTGACCGTGAAGTGGTTGGTCAATTGCGATGATAGCGTAAGGCTTAAATGGAGCTGCACCATTCATTGCGCCACCAATGTGTTGCATAGCGTATGCGAAAGCACTTTCCTTTACACTTGTAATTCCGTGCTGGTATTGAAGAATAGGTAAGTCACTACCAATTGCTCCACCTTCTGGTACAAACATTACGAATGGCACTGACTTCACTGCGCGAATTTGAGGTACAGCACTGTATTTGGTCATGATACGCGCACTGTCTAACTGTTCTCCATTTGCGAGAGTTAACTTTTCGCCAATAAGTAGTTGTTGATATTCTGCAAGATAAAGTTGGGTCGCAGGTTCTGTGATACCTAAGCTAGCAAGTTGTGTCGCGATCGCTGTTTTATCTTCGTTACTACCTGAACTTAGGATGTTTAGTATCGTTAGAACACTTGGCATTGCGCTGCGCCAAGGCATTGTTTTCCATTCATCATCTGTTAGTGAATCGGACAGGAAATACGGTAGTTCAATCGTCCCGCGATATACCTGAATCGAAGCTATTGCAGCATTAGAAAAGTTTGTATTGTAAGCCGCAGTAAGTTGGTCTGCTGCTGTCTGTCCAAATGCCGATTTAAAAACATCGTCGTTTTGAACTGCTGTAGCAAGGTCTTCTACCGTGCTTGAAACATTAAAAGTATATAAGCTGTCTAAATCAGTCGTCGAAATATTGTTTGGATTCGCTAGGTTCTTCCATATGTCCGAAGGGGAAACGGCTGGGCTGATTGTTTGAGCAATCGCTGCTTTAGCACCGTTCATTACGTTACCTGCCGACGCAGTAGTAAACCAAGATGAGTAGATGATTTCATCTGAGCTTGATACAGAACCATAGCCTGCGAATAACGCTTCAACTTGATGGATGATTTTTTGTGGTAAATCGAGCGAGCCTGCTTGGTCTATATCTGTCGTTTTTAAAGACGCGTAGGAGCTTGATGTACCTAGTGGTTCATCTGTACTATCAACAATTGAGTCGGTTAATGCATAGATATAGTCAGAGCTAGGGTCTAAACCTTTAAGAGGTAAAACTTGTATGGTCTTAAAATCGCTAGATACCACTAAATAGTCAACACCAGCTGTTAGCGCAGTAAAGTTCGACATGACACCGGTACTCAGATCAACATCCACTTTAGCAACTTTTACCCCGGAATTTAGGTGCGCACTAAACGGTGTCGTCCCGTTCATCACGACATCGTTCTTCAGCGTCCTATCACTTGGAAGATTCACATTAATAGTGAACGGCATGATAGTACTCCAACCATCAGCTTCTCCCATTGCTACTTTGGGATCATTCAGTAATCCTGTTGAACTTGCATCTAACGGGATGTTCAGAGTGTGATCGTTAGTATCGAACAAGAAAAACGAAGGAAGAGGGACATCCGCTTCATTACCTAAAAGCGTAAAGCTAATTTTTGAGCTTCTAGCTAATGATTGGTTGATTGCATCGGAATACGGTGCTGCAGTTGAATCACCAGAGCTTTCACTGTTGTCCCCACAGCCAGCAAGAAGTAATGCTGAGCATACGAGAGATAAAGAAAATTTGTTATTCATGTAATTATTCCCGTACGGTTAGTTGAACGTGTAGTTAAGTTGTATCGCTGAAAGGTAAGCAACGCCTTCAGCATCAAATGTAAGCTTTTGTCCTGCTGCATCGGTTTCGGTAAACGAGCCGCTTTCGCTTTGTACTAATGCAAATGCTGCATCGACAGTCATGTTTTCAGAAACTGCATAAGTTAAACCGGCTGAATACCACATACGGTCGCTATCTGGGATGCTTAACGTTGCTTCACCAGCTTGTTCGTCATATGCCAAACCTGCACGTAGAGTCCAGCTTTGGTTAACCATGTAAGTAGCACCTACAGACCATCTTTGGTTGTCTTCGTAATGCTCGGTTTTTAAGAAACACTCATTATTTTTACAATCTGAACTCGTTGCTTTTAATTCTTTGAACTTACTCCATTTGGTTAATTGCCAACCATAGTGTATTGCCCAAGCATCGCTAAGTTGATGAAAAGCCGATAGTTCAAAGATATCGGGTAGTTCAATTTCTAAACGTCCGGTAGTCTTACCTGGAGCGCCACTTTCCATTTTTAAGCCGGTGTAATCAGTGAACTCTCCGTCATCAAAATCAAGTTCGACAGATGAGCGATAGCCAAAACCAAAACGGTTATTTTCATTCAGTTCATACAGCGCACCGACATTCCAGCCGAAAGCGAACGTTTCACCAGTCATTGAGATTAGTTTGTCACTTGGCGATCCGCCAACAGGCAGACTGCCTTTGTGTCTATTTAATTCAGCTTCCGCATATACCAGATTGATACCAGCACCGAGGCTTAAGCTTTCATTTACTCTGTAAGCAATGTTTGGATTTAGGTTTACGGACACCAAAGATGTGTCACCGGCTAAATCACCTGCATAAATATCGTCGGGATAATCAGTAGCAACGCCATATGTAGTGAACATGCCAATCCCCCATGCCCACTTTTCGTTGATTGGACTGATGTAGTAAGCGGCTGGGACTATTTGCAAAGGGGCTACGTCAGAAGACTTCTGATTGAAATCGCTATCATTAATTTTGGTTTGAGTGACGTTAACCTCTGGATCAACGATAGAAACCGCGCCTGAAAATTGGGCTGTATCAAATAGGGTCATTGCGGCGGGGTTTCTCGCTAGTACACTCGCGTTATCAGCTACGGCACCTTCACCTGAAAATGCGCGACCAAGACCTGAGGCAGAGTGCTCAGCAACTTGGAAACCAGCCGCAAGTGAATTACATGCAAATAGCACAGAAAGTGAAACGAGAGAGCGTTGTATTGTTTTCATCCTTGACCCTCCTAGGGCATCAAATCTCATTCTTATTGTTGAAAACACACTGAGCGTTGTTGGTGTTTAAGCTCTAATGTAAATGGCATGTTAAATTCATGTTTAATATAAAGTCAAAGAATGAGTTGTCATTTTGTGAAGTAATATTTTTAAAGGGCGGCACTCTAACACTAATAATATAACTACAATCAATGATTTATGGGTGGTTGGAGGTGTGACCAGAATGTTTATGTTAGGTGCTGGTATAAATAGTGTTCAACTGCTCAATATGTAACAACTTTGTTTATGTTTACCGTTAATCGCTAAATCGGCATAATATCGATTCATATTGATAGTCATTAAATTGGAATTAAAGTTTGGAATTACTCGCGATAGAGTTTCTTGGAAAACCACTTCGTTTAGAGGGGTCAATGGCAGGGTGGCAACAGTTGTATTGGGACAATACTTTGGTGTCCCAATTAGACGCAACCACAGATCAAGATGACGCTCGAACCCATGCATTTACTCTGCGCGCAGGTGAAGAAACGTTGCAGTGTAACGTTGAGGCGACCGTTCAGTGGCAACCGTTTGAGATGACCTATAAAGCGACCGTGAATGGCCAAACCGTTACCGAAGGCAGTCGAAACACCAAAGATATCGAGCAACAAACCCCGGTTGTCGCACCAAAACCAGAGAAGCGTTTTAGCTTGATCGGGTTAGTTTCGCTGGGAATGAAAGCCCTCAAGAGTGCCAAGTTAATCAAGGTGGTGCTTGCCTCTGCGAGTTTAGCCGCTTACTCATGGCTATTTTCAATTCAGTTCGCTTTAGCCTTGATCGCTTGTTTAATGTTCCATGAATATGGCCACATTAGAGCAATGAAATACTTTGGAATGAAGACCAAAGGCATCTATTTGATACCGTTCCTTGGTGGCTTGGCGTTATCCGACGAAAAGATCAATACGCGCTGGCAAGATGTGGTTATCTCGATCATGGGACCATTGTTTGGCTTGATATTGTCGTTGATATTTATGGTGTTGTACTGGGCGACTGGCGAAATGTTCTTCGCTGGGCTTGCGGTATTTAACGCGTTATTAAACCTATTTAATCTATTACCAATTTTGCCTCTCGATGGCGGACATGTACTAAAAAGTATCAGTTTCTCGATGAACAGTGTGCTTGGTATTGTGCTGTGTGTTGCAGCCGCTATTGCTGGCGTGGTACTGAGTTATCAGTTGAATTTGACCCTGTTTGGCTTCTTATTGATTATGGGCAGTGTGGAAATACTATTCGAATGGAAAGGGCGTCACCACAGTCACTTGTTGCCATTAGACAAATACGGTCAAGTCGTGTCGTTTGTTTGGTATGTGGGTCTAGTGAGCAGTTTGATCGGTGTTATCTGGTATTTTGCATCTACTGGTGATCAGCTATTAAGCCTACCATTGCAAATTCTTGGCACTTAACAAGAATCAAAAACCAAAAAATGCCCTAACCAATATGGATAGGGCATTTTTGTATTCGAAGTTTAGCGTCTAAACAAATGTTAGATTACGCTTTGCAATTTGGTCTTGGTGAACCCGATTGAGGTAACGTTTTTATCGTCGCCTGTAGATCTTTGATACGCGTACTGTGGGAAGGGTGCGTAGACAGCAATTCTGGCGGTTGGCTACCACCTGATGCTTTCGCCATGTTTTGCCACAAGTCGACGCTCTGTTTAGGATCGAACCCAGCCTGAGCCATATATTCTAAACCAACAACATCGGCTTCTGATTCCTGAGTTCGGCCATACGGTAGAATAACCCCGTATTGAACACCTAAACCTAGGGCAGCCATTGTCATTCCTTGGTACTGTTTGTATTCTGATGCGCCTAACGCAACACTGGTAATGGATAAACCAGTATTAGCGATTTGAGACTGAGAGAGACGTTCGTTGCTGTGGTCAGCGAGAACGTGAGCCACTTCGTGTCCGATAACCGTTGCGAGTTGGTCTTGATTGACCGCTACCTTAAGTAACCCTATGTATACGCCAATTTTGCCACCCGGCAAAGCAAAGGCATTCACTTGGTCGCTATCAAAAACAACAACTTCCCATTCACTAAAGCCTTGTTTTGGAATATGTTGAGTAATGCTATTTGCAACGCACTGTACATAAGCGTTTGTTTTCGCGTCTTTACTTATTGGCTGTTCTTTCTTCATTTGTTCAAAAGATTGTGCCCCAAGTTGAGACATGTCTTGATCAGAAAAAAGCAGTAATTGGTTTCTTCCTGTCGGGGAAGCGCTACATGCGGTTAGGCCTGCAAGTGTGAGAAGCGAGGCAAACTTCATCCATGACGTCATACAATATCCTCTGTGTATTCGGTTTTTATGCATGTTAACATCAACTTGCGTAATAACTAAGAGCTGTAAGATAAGTATTGTATTTAAAAACATGGTTATCGTTAAGATCACTATTAACGATAATGAAGCTATTCAGTTACTAGGGCGTGTTGATCTTTCGTGAGTGTTTTTTGAACAGCATGGTAAAGAGTTA
>NZ_JBGONY010000064.1:0-22704 GCF_041439375.1 Vibrio crassostreae
AGCTGATCAGATCGTAGGTTCTGGATTTAGTTCCACTGAATTACGCAACAAAGCCGTGCTAAATTTAAATTTGGCGCATAGCTTTGATGGGGAGGGGTATTATAAGAATAAAGCGGATTCGATTGAGCAAAGAAAATCCAACACCGCTTTGGTTGATAAAAGCGTCGATGAATATCTTGAAGGCGAAAAAAAAGGGTAGCCATTGGCTACCCTTTTATTATCGCTCTAACTCTCTGTCGATTTCTCTGTCTTCCCAATGGCTCTCTTTCTCTGATTGATTAAATTCCATCTCTTGTTGAGGTGAATATTCTTTTGGCTCAAAGTGGTCGAGTGATTGACTGTCGAGTTCTGTTTTCTCATTATAGTTGAAGGTGTCTAATTCCCTATCCTGATGAGACGTGTGCGGCTCACTTAATTCAATGTTATGTGCACTGTTATCTCGCTCTAGTTTATCAATGCACGATTTGATGTCCTCTTTAAGGTTATCATTTGACATGAATTGGATGTCTCGGCCATTAAAGTTCTCGACGATTTTTTCAATGTTGTTCGGGTTTAAATCGTGATTGCCATGATTTAATACAATAATGATGTTCTGTCTTAGTTCATCGGTAGAGATGTTTTGAATGTCGTTCTTGTGATTGAGGTTAATAATATCAATCTGTCCTTGGGTTTGGTCTCGAATTAGAAACGATTGTTCAATCGATGTGCTGATGATGGTGGTGTTTAAATTCTCCCCTTGATGGAATCTTGTTAATTGTTTGGATTTCGTCCCTAGGGTTCTTGGGTTAATGTCTAGGGAGGTATCTTTATTTCCTTGAGTGTCTAAATAGGTCACTTCAATGGCTTTGGTTTCGCCTTCTTTATTGTGGATGTTGGTTAGCATTGCAGGGTGAAGGGACCTATCTTCGGATGAATAGACCGCAGAGTGGAATTTTACATGGTTGTTTTCGATGTTATTGACACCGAGCTTGTTTAAGTACGTTTGGGCGAGCGTGTTATCAATAGGTAAGCTTTGATTTATATAATCTTTAGCTCTTTCTTCAAACTTCGCAATATGCCTAGGTGTGGTGCTCAGTAATTTGTCGTGCTTACTGTTTTCCTCCAATTGATATTTGTCCGGTTCGTTTAGCATCTTGTGCGCTTCATTCATCGCGGCTTTATAGTTCATTTCCTTATGACTCATTATAAGGTTAATCAATGCGCCTTTTTCGCCTGTGGTGTAGTCTTTAAAATACCCACGATATTCTCCAGTTAGGGTCACTTTAATCGCCGATTTTCCAAGGCCAAAGGTTAAATAATCACGGTCTGATTTGGATTGATTCGGATTTCCTAATAACTGAACGGCGAGGCTTTCTGTGTATTTGGGTAGCTGCGTCTTGATGTGCTCTTTAAATAGGGCGTAGTCAAAGTCACCGCTTTTATTTTGGAACCGAACGTCCTCGTGAGGGAGGGCATTTCGGTTAAAGTAGGTGGTGTCTTTGGGGGGCGTTTGGTTGAGGGTTTCTATTGCACTGGCTTTATGGCTTTCTTTAGAGAGCCAGCTTTTGACCAGTTGTTTGGTGTTGTCGGTATAGAGGCGAATGTGCTGACTGGCACGGGTGACATCGATACCGGCGCGTCTTAAGTTGGTCAGTGCGCCTTTGCTTTGTATCGCGCTAATGACGTGTTGATAGGTGGACCCTTGCGCCATGTCTGCGGTTCGACTGTAAGCGTAGTCCCAATGCCCGTCTTTAAGCTCGTTGGGGTTAATGGTGAGCGCTTGTCCTGTTTTGGATTGCGCTTTGATGCCTTCCTCATTGGCTTGCGTGATGCGGTATTCGACGTTGGCTTTGATGTCACGACTTTTATCGGTAAAGCGCGTGATGATTTTATCGCCCGTCGAAAGTGGCTTTTCTGACGCAGAGAACAGGGTGGTGAAGCGGTGGTCACGGTTGCGCGGTAAGAATGGCCTAGTCTTACCTGTCGCTGCGTCTTGAAGTGTCACCACGCCATGCTCTGAGTCAACGTGAGTGATTGTCGCGTACTCACCGGGTCTGGTGCTCAATATCAAGCCTTTTTGATACGGCATCATGGTAGTGAGCTCTTCACCCGTGGCGCCGATTGAGCGTAGCCGGGTTGCGACGACGTTCTCTTTGCCTAACTCACTCTGTTTCATCAAACCGACACGGATGTATTCGGTGATGGTGTCACGCTCCTTGTTGGTGTAAGCGATGATAAGCGTGTTTTCTCTGGTTTCTGGGGTGCGCTCTAAATAGTCTTTGGCGACCACATAAGGCAGCTTCTCTGTGGCGGTGAGCTGCGCTCTGCGTCGGTCTTTGTCGTTTTCATTCAGCGTAGAAATGACATGTTGGCTGTTGCCTTGGGTATCAGGGGCTTGCTGCTGGAGTTTATCTAGGGCGCTGAGCGGCTGTTTATCAATGGTGTTTTGCTGTGCATTGTGCAAAGTGTCATTTTGTGGGCGTACCATATCGGTCATGTAAGCGGTATCGATGCGCCCTTGACTTATGGCCAGCTCAAAGGGTTTACCGGCACTGAGCGATAACAACTGCTCTTTATCGCCCAATTTGACTGTTTTGGACTGACTGTCATTGACCAGCTTTGTGAACTCATCGGCTTGCTTATTGCTGACCATGGAGCTTTCATCGAGAAAGAACAAGGTGTGTTGATAGTCACTGGCTTCTCGATTGCCTTGTCGGATGTCAGAAAGCAAACTGTCTAGCGTTTGCGCTTTCACGCCTTTGCTTTCGAGCTCTGCAACCGCGGCGTGCGTGGGCGCAAGACCGATGACGCTTTGCTCTGGTTGCTGGCTGGCTTCTTTCACTAACTGGATAAATTCAATGTTGGATTCAAGCAGGGTGGACTTACCTGTGCCGGCTAACCCTTGGATGGCCACAAAGCTGTCTTTGGTGGTTGAGATAAGGGTGATGGCGTCCTTTTGCCCTTGGGTTAGGCGAGGCTTGGTATCGAGAAAGTCTTGCACCTGCTTAGGCGTTGCAAAAGGTTGATGTTGGCCTTTACCATCATCGATGTTTTGCAGGATGCGCTTTTCAGTTTCTAGCGCGGCTTGCGTCGTCCAGCGTGTGCCGTCACTGTACTCTGCAGAGAGGGTGTCGCTGCGTTTAGTCAGCTCTGTTTCAACCTGCTCTTTGGTAATAGAGCCTCCGGCTTCTTCAAAGGCGTAACGCACCGCTTCCACCACTAAGGCTTTTTGGCTAAACGCCGCTTCTCGCTCTGAGAGGTGGTTCAGGGCAAAGCTGACCGCTTTTTCGATGAGTGGGGCGTTTTGCGCTTGCGCGAGTGCTGACAGCGCTTGACTGACATCCTGCTTTAGCCAATCTTGGGTGGCATCGTTTAGGTAGCGGTCGTTGACGTTTTGCGTCTGTAATACGCGCTCAATGGCCGAAGGGGAGACCTGTTCTTTTTCGAGTGCGCTTTGGGCTTTTTCTGGTTTGTCGGTGAAGATATCAAGGCGCTCTGTTTTTTCAGTCAGGTCGTTTATCAGGGGCTTAGATAGGGTAAACGCTTTGCCAGACAGTAAAGTATGGGCTTTTGGCTCAATATGGTGGGCGCTATGAACGTAGTCGTATTGCAGCGGCGCGTCTTTTAAGCTCTCTAAGTTGACGCGCTGCGTTTCCCCTTTGCTCTCAAGCGTGAGGCTTTCTTTGTCAATGTGAGTGACAAGGTAGCTTTGGTTCGCGTCCAAGCCAGCAGGGAAGTGTTTGCCTAACGTTCGAAGGCGTTCGCCTTGGGCGATGTTGAGACTTTGCGGTTTATTGGTTTGCATCTTCATGTGCTTAAAGGCGCGACTGGACGGGTCAAAGGTGTGTGATTGTCCATCGTGTTTGCTGAGTGCGGTCATGGTGTTGCTCTCTTTATCGATACTGGCGATGACAAAACTCTGAGGTTTGTTTTTCTCCCAATGGGTGAGTGTCATGCCTGGTTTGTAGTGTTGAACGAGGGGTTGTTGCGCTTTGGAGAGGGGGTGAGGGGTTTGAGTGAATAGGGTGGTTTCGTGTCTGGCGAGGGCGCCGGTATTTTTGAGCTGGCCCCGTATCGCTTCGGTTAACCGCCGCTGCTCGACGCTGGAAGTGGCAATCACTTGCGTGTTGGCTTTATCGGGGAGGTCGGCGTACACCCGCGCTATCCTATCGGTATTATTGTCATGCAGTTTTACGTTGGTGTTGCTGGCTCGCTTGCCAACCCAAGAATGACTCTCCACATTGCCTTTTTGATACAGCGAGATAGCGTTATTGGCTTTAAATCCCTGACGGCTTGATACGCGATTAAGCATCACCACTTTACTGCTCGATTGTTTGGCTTTATCGGTGAGGGCCAGCAACTCATTGGCACTCATCTTATTGGCGTCATCGATGAGCAAGATGTCTTTATTGGTCAGCGGCGTATCGCTTTGCAGTAAGCTATGGGTAGTGTGGCGCTGCTCTGGTGAAAAGAGCTGACCGACCCAGGCGCTGAGTGTTTGACTCTTGCGCTGTACGCTCTCCATGCCTTCTGCCTTGGCTTTCACGCTTTGGGAGACCAATTGGACTCGCTTACCGCTGTGATTGCCTACATTGAGTAGCTGCTGCGCAATACCCTGTGATGAGCCGTGTACATTGACCACGTGGAACTGTTTGGTGGAGTGGTACAGGTCGGTCAAGATGCGCTGCTGGTTTTCAGGGATAGCGAGCTTGTTGAGCGTGCTGGATTCAACGTGGGTGCGCATGTGATGCGCCCGGCCTTGGGTGCTGTCGATAAGCGCTTTCTCGTTATCAATTAAGCCTTTGGTGGTGTATTGCCCTTTGTGACTGAGTCCTATCAAGTCGCCTTGTTTAATCATTTCATCCGCGACTTTTTTGATATCAAGGGCGTTGAGTTGCACGCCGCCTTTGGTGAACTCTGAGGCCGTCAGTTCAATGATTTTTTCTAGGTGTAACGCGGTGCTGTATTGCCCTAGATGGTCAATGGCTCTGCTGATGGCGGCTTGGGTTTCACCAAGTGGTGGGGTGTTTTGCGCTTCTTTTACTTGTTGCGCCATGGTGACAAGCTCTGCGGGTTCATACCCTTGCTCTTTTACGGTGCTTTGCCACTGTTTGTTGAGGCTGTCACTGCTCTGGTAGGTTTTGCTTTTACGAGTATCGAGGTTGGCTACGTCTTTCGCCGCGCGAGAGTCAAAGCCTAAATCGAGTGTGCGTTGGTCAATTTGTTGTTTGCGAGTGGATGACGCATCAAGAATAGGCTGAGGGACACCGCTGATTTCGAACTGACCGTTGCCGACGCCTCGCGTGGAATAACCGAGTGCTTGTGCATCTTTAGCCAATTGGCTCTGGTACAAGATACCGTAGTATTTTTGGAAGTTGTAAATGCGCTCGCCAGTCCCGTTAATCACGCCCCCTTTTTGTTTTAGGCTGGATGCAAGCGTGCGAAGTTTTCCTTCTTGGTCGCGTGTCATGTTAGCGGCTAGCGCGTGCGAGTGGACTTGTGGGTCGTTTTCACGGCTTGTCTTATGGCGCACGACCGCAAATATCATCGAGTCGGTGTTGTGAAACTCGCGCGCTCCCTCTTTGTTGATGGTAGTGAATTGTGCCACGTCTCTTTCAAGCTCAGTTAAGGCGAATTTTACGGCGTTATTGTGTGCTTCAATGAGTCGATTATCGCCACTTACAAGCGCAAGAACACTGACGGTTTTAGGTGCAGAAAAGGTCAGGTCGAAGCCCGATTTATGATCATCTCGTTTTCCTTTAATGGTTTCACCGCCAAGACTGCCTGAGAGTACCGATTCTAGGGTGGCTTGCTCTACGGGTTTACCCGCCAGTCCCGCTTCGATGGCCAGCTTGCCATGCCAGAAGGTGTTTTCTTCTTGGTCTTTTTCCTTGAGGTAATAGTTATCGCCCGCGTTTTTTTCTAAAGAGACGTCAGGTAGGTCTTTGGGGTTTTCTTCGCTGAGATAATATTTGGCAGCGCCAGAAGCGGATTTTAATGGGCTAATAGAAAGCATGAGTATTTTCCTTATGCAACGCAAATTGCCGCTAGCAGCAAAACTGAGCGGTGAGTGGAGGTTAAGGGGGAAGTGGAATTAAAAGAGGTGTGGTTACAAAATGATCCCAACACAAGCAAAGGAATTGCTAGCGGTTAACGTTCGTTCTTCGTGAATGATGACGCCATTTTCATCAATGTGAATGGACGTAATGCCCGCTTTAAATCGGTCTAACGCTACAATTTCTTCCTTGGTTAAATGCTTGCCATGAGTCAGGCATTCTAGATGGTTAAAGCTGTATTCATCGGCGGCCATCGCTAGTTTCGAAGAATCAGAATGCTTCATGCACTCATTGCCATACAGCCAATCTTGAGCACACTCTATATTTGGCTCTAACTGGTAAGTCATATGGTGGGTGACGCTTGCAAAAGAATGGGACTGGCTTGTCCATTTGTAGCTCACTTGAAAACAATCAACCTCATCGGGACGGCATACCAACCTCGACTTTTGGGGGAGGTATCTAAATAAACAGACGCGTAGCGTTTGTTTGGCCAAAAGCGCTTTGTTTTTGGATTGCCGTTTGGTTTCGCCCAATCGGGACCTATAAATTCAAAATGAATGTCTGTTACCTTGTTGCTGGTCAGCTCAGGTGTCAGAAATATTCTAGGCGTAAATTGCAGGTATCGTTCCTTGGGGTATAGAGGCAGATGGATGTCGAGTTGGTGTTTAATGGCCGATTGGATCTCTGAGTGTGCTTGAGTGTAGCATTCTGACCATTCAAGACTTTTTGCCGCCTCAATGGGTGACATGCCCCGGGCATATAAATCGATATAGGGTGTCCAATCTATCTTGATGTATCGGTATGGGATTTTTTTGAGATGCGCTGCAAATGCCTTAAACCATTCTTTCCATTGGTCGTCATATTCGTGGGTCATTTTTCCGTTGAGATAATTAAGACCTTTGCGAGTAAAAGTGACGCACCTTTGATCATCGTTGAGTTCTAGGTAATTTTCTGAAATCAGTTGCTCTAAGATGTCTCTGATTAGCATGCCAGAGTGTGGGTAAACATCCAAAGCGCGCTCTTTTGCTTGAGACTTGCTCAAGCTCATTCGCTTTTCTTTCATGTGCGCTAGATACTGAGTGTTGATAGGGTCTACTTGGTAATTTTTTGTTCTTGGCCACAGCCAATCTAAAAGGTCGCGGGCATAGGCCGTATTCGGTCCTAATTCTAACGTATAGGAGGTTGGCGCTTTGGGTAGGGGGGGAAGCTCTTCTTTATTGCCATTCATGGCGTTTAACTCTTCGGTAGTTAAGTTTCTTAGTATGACATGGGTAAAGCCTTCAATATTGTCGATGTGCTCCCCCAAGCTGACTCTGACACTTTGGATGAAAGGAATGATGGATGCTTGGTTAAATAGAATGTTGTGGGTTGGCTCGTGGTGCGTGACTGCTTGCGCTTTTAAGTCGTCCCAGTCGCCATAACCTACCGCTTGAGCGCAAATCGATAACCATGTGTTTTTTTCGGTGGCGTTGCCCTGAATGATTTCAGCGAAGGTAAGTTGATCGAATATAGTGTGTAATTGTTTCTTTAATATCGGTAGATGGTCAGAATTAAAGAGGGTCTTATTTGACATGGTAATTCCTTGATGAATGAACGTAAAAAAGCCTTGCCATTGCAAGGCTTGGAAGAGTGGTTGAGTGATTATTCGAGATGATGAGGCCCTAGGGTGTCGTCTCTATGGGGCGTTACGCTTTTCATCGATTTTCCTTTAATGAATCTCATCAATGATAGGGCTTACGTGCGCTTATGGTGCACTATAACTAAATATCTAATCATGACTAAGATTGAGTCAGTGCACTTTTTAACACGCTGGGTGCTAAGTACATGAAAGTCAGGCCTATCGAATTCAATAAACCAAATCCTGCAGAGGTGAGTACGATGTAGTGAGGAGTGTTGGGGCGTTTTTTAACAAAAAAACCACGATGCGCTTCAAACCATACAGTGATAAAAAGCCAGTGGACGCGATGAAAAGTTGCGTCCACTGAAATTGACTCTCGGTGATCTGCATAAGACAAAGTGCAAAAAATAAGAGTGAGACGACCAAGGTCTCGAAGATTAATGTAGACAAACTCGGTAACATAAAAATACCTAATACATTTGGTTTGCAATGACCTATTTCTGTCTTGTGTGGCTATCGACTATTTGATGCGCTATTCAACCATATCACCCGCTTCCATCTCGATATCTTGAGATATCGCCGACTCGTCGAGCTCTTGATGCGCGCGATCTTGAGGGGCATTGTCTGATTTGAGCTTTTCCGACTCCTTGCTGGCTAACGCTTTGACTGTCTCACTTCGTTGTGCTTGTTGGATTTGGTCGGTTTCCAGCTTCATCTCTTCCGGCGTTTCAAATTGCTTGGCTTGGATTTCTGTGAGTGCGTTACGCTCTTCTTCGTTGAGGAGCATACCTGGGGCGACACACTCAAAGTAAATCGCTTTTTGATACGCTTTGGTCATGGCGGGCGATGGGGTGTAATCACGTTTTATAAAGGCCGGTGTCACATCTCGCATCTTATCAAAGTGCAAATCCAGTCGAGTGATAAAGCTGCTTCCTGGTACGCGAAGGTAACATTGCAAATCATCCATGGCTTGGATTTCACTGCTAGAGATAACCGGTCGTGTCACCGTCTGGTGGCCAATCGATACCCCATCACGCAGTGCATTTGCACCGTAAGAAATGTGCTCTCTTGAGACGTCCACCTCTTGCTCACCCAAATCTTTGGATGAGATTTGCGCCATCTGCGCTGATGGGGCGCGAAAGTAAAAGCGAGAGTTGAGTAAATCAAAAATAACGTCCGCGGTATTTTTTCCGTAGGTTTTCACGAGCTGCGCATAAGACTGGAGACCAATCACATAACAGCCCCCAAACTTACGCACTTCGGCAATGATGGTGTCAAGCTCAGGCAGTTTATGCAGACTTGGCATTTCATCCATAATCACCCAGATGCGGCGGTCTTCATCGTCTTTGAGTCCCAAGATAGCGTTAGAAGCAATGGCAAGCCACGTCGAAATCAAAGGACGCAATGAGGCGTGTTGCTGCGCGTTACTCGATAAAAACAAAAAGCCTTTTTGTTTATCATCTTGTACCCAATCGGTGATGGAAAACGGTTTGCGTTTGGGCTCTCCTTTCGCGTCTTTATCATCCAAGCCATCTAAAAAGCGTAGGCTCTTAATGTAGGTGGCGAGCACCGACTTAATGGAGATGGCCGTCTTTTTGATGTCTTTAGAGACCAGGGAAGCAGACTCTGTGCCTTGCAGGAAATTACCCAGGGTTTCAAGTTCAGACGTGAGTATCAGGCTAAGCAGCCTTGCGGTCGAGCAGGGCTTGTCATCTTGGCTCATGCGATACGCCGCACTTGAAAAGATAGTCCGGGCGGAGTCGACCCAGAATGGGTCACCTTCGCCATGCTGCGGGATAAGGGCGCTGGCGATATTTTCAAAGTCAGGGGCTTCTTTTGCATCGCACCACACATCCCAATTGGCGCAGCGTTCATCGAAGGGGTTGAGTAAGGTATCTTGGCTAGGGTCAAAGAACTTACTGGTAAAGGTGCAGCCTTTATCATAAATAATCGCTTTATCCCCACGTTTGCGTATCCAGCGCAGCAGTTTCCGCAGCATGACGGATTTACCGGCCCCTGTGGTGCCGTCAATCAGCATGTGCTGCACTTCAAACTCACGTTTAAATAAGGCCAGCCCATCCACTTTGAAATCAGAAATCCGTCCGTTGCCTACACCCTGTCTTTTGAGTTTCTTTGCCCGTTTTTTCAAATCATTTGTGAGCACTTTGGGTTCGGCGTATTGAAAGCCTCGAACGTGGAAATCTTCACTTTGCTTTTCGCCTTGTCGTTTAAAGAAACTCATGGCGAGCATCAAAATAGCGAAGGCAATACAGATGGCAATTAAGAAGTTGATTTGTGCTTGGCGAATGACGTCATCATAAAGGCTGATGAGTTGGGTATTTTCCAGTTGGGAGGCGAGCGTGCCAACGTAGCGTTTTCCACTCCAGAACGTCGTGACTTCGCTGTTAAGATTGTGCCCAAAGCTGGCATAGATATGATTGCGCCAGTAGTAGAACACAGACCAAAAGGCGTTATCGGGCGCGCGTAGCCAGGTAAGAACGCCAGTGAGCGCTATCACCGACCAAATGGCGGCGTAGACTAAGGTATTGTTGACTTGAAAGAACATCCGAATGGAGTGAAAAGTAATTTGTCCGCCACGGGTAAAGTGGTTGCCGGACGCGCGTTTAGGTCTAGGCATCGTGGTTCCTTGAGAGTGAAATGCAGTGCTTTTTTAAGTAATTACCTGCGTATGCAGATGAGCTGGCCAACAATTGAACGGTTGTTGGCTAATGGTATTGCGGTGTAGGGCTCTGATATGAAAAAAATTTACGCATGCCGAAGGTAAGTCACGGATGTTCACCTCTCCGACGGGGTGGGGGTCTAGAGCCCCGACATGCTGGCAAAACTTGGGTGGTTTATTTCCTTGCGCTGATAATCCTCACGGTCTCGAATGTGGTCAGCGTTATGCTCGAAACCTTCAAAGCAATCCTGATTACTCTTTTTAAGAAGAAAAGCGAAATTGGTCTCTGTGTAATAGAGATGGTGAGCTTTATGTTGATGATGGGCATCACCGGACAGGGATTGGTCGAGTGTTTTTAGAAACGAATGGCTTTGAGCTTATGATTAAAAATGTCCTCGTTGCTTATTGCGCTGGACAGTTATCCATCGTATTCGTATTTTCCCGCGTCGGCTGATTTCAAGGCGATTTCATGGTAAATTTGTCAGAATGATAACGTTCCTTAATGACCTTCAACTTCTATGAATGACCAACTAACCCCAATCAACAAAGACCATTTAAAAAAACTTATCCGAGCAGAACTGGAACCGACATGGTTTGATAAACAATCAGTTAGCCCTGATATGTCTTGGGTGACTCCTGCTGTGTTTGAAATATTGTTTACTGAGTTGATAACTCATACGCGCGGTAATCAGTCTAAGGCTGCTAGGGTTTTAGGGATTAACAGAGGTAATTTCACCAAAAAGTTAAATCAGATCACAACTCGTGAATTTGGATAGGATGAGAGCTTATAAGTAGGTATCCGCCTATTGGTACCCTAACGAGGGTGCAGAGATTAACCAACCCCCATGACCTCTCAAGAAATCAATGGCAGTTGCTCTAATTTTCGCTTCAAGGAGCACTGGCGGTAATCTACTCCAATTGCAAAGTAACCATCATTGGGCTCTTTTAGAAGTCAACGAATATACCCGCCTATTAGTGTCGCGATAAGTTTTATAATTGGCGCTTTTTACTTCAATTTGAAAACAATTATCGGCATTTTTAGGTGATTTCGATCTATTTGGTACCATGAGCATAAACTCAACCGACGAAGGTTTTAGACAGGTTACGCCCCAACTTTGTGGATAACTGCTTTAATTTGTTATAAAAAAATAATGTTAGGTTGGAATTTAACGAAGCAAGCAAAACGGAAGGCCAAATTAACCATGGAAAAGATAATTCACTACGATATTCTCAAGGTTAAAGTTAGAAGCGATAAAGAAAGCACTCGACTGACCAGCCAATGGGATCAGGTTCTACAAATCTGTCGTGACAAACCACTCGGAGAGATCGCGAGAGCAAGATTAGCGTTTAACCTTGTCGATTACATCACAAGTGAAGATCTACCTTTTCGCTTATTCATCACACGCGCACCACAAGCTATGGCCACCATAGGCGAGGAAACACGAGTGTATAAAGAGCATCGAGTTATTAATGGTAAACAAAGCGGAATGATTTACGCCAAAAGCGAACAAATGTTACCAAGAGAAATCCACTATACGAATGAGTTTGTGGCAACCCGCTACGTTGCTGGGACAAAAACACCACTCTCTGCCACCTCCCTCGTTGATTGCCTCAAGGCTGGAGATGTCATAACACCACTCGATGGCATCTTGTTTTTAGGCTGTAAACGAATCGCCAGTGATATAGCACGTCTTAAAAAAATCGAACCCACCATGAACATCGAAATGAAACGTATCGAAGTATCAGACAACTTCACAGGCACAACAAGAAAGATGGCAAGTTACGAATGAATAACGAGGCGTAAACGATTGCCGCATGCTTTAACATGACAGATATAACTGAAACTAATCTTCGGACAATTCCGAGTTATGAATCATAGAACACTCTGACCTTTCGAATTACTTCTAATATTATAATCATTCAGCTAGCCTACATCTGGCTGACCAATTCCTCTCATACACTACATATTGAAGTACTATGATTAAAGATAGTTAAGCATGCGTTGATAGACCTTGAACTAGGCCGCCTACGAGCACTAAGTCCAACGATAATGTGATACTCTCTTTCTTTCGAATATTTCGAATGTTGACTTTTTTCGAATATTTCGGATAATGTCATGGTGAGAAGATTTGTATACCATGACATCAGAAACTAAAAACTAGAGAGAAACACGATGAATACTGCTACAAAATTGCCAAGCGCTGAAGAAATGGCAATGGCTAAGCTTGGTAGCCAAGAGTTGTCAGCCGTTATAGAAATTAATGGTGAAGCTCAAAGGATTAACGTTGTCGATAAGTCTGGTAAGACTCACGAAGTAACTATTCCAGCAAGCGCATTAAATATGATGATCGAGATGCTTACTCAATTAGGTCAAGGCAACTCTGTTAGCATCACACCTATTCATGCGGAACTCACAACGCAAGAAGGTGCTGAGATGCTAAACATGTCTCGTCCTACTTTCATTAAGCTTCTTGATTCAGGTGATATTCCGTTTAGCCGTACTGGCAACCGTAGAAAGGTAGCTTATACTGATCTTATGGAGTATAAGAACTGCCTAGAAGAGAACAGACTAGCTGCTCTTGCTGAACTATCTGCATTAGACCAAGAAATGGATATGGGATATTAATGGCGTCATATACGGTAATTCTAGACGCATGTGTAATGTACCCAGCTCCACTCCGAAGCTACCTAATGTACTTGGCCAATACTGGCCTGTTTAGAGCGCGATGGACAGAACAGATACATGATGAATGGACTCGAAATCTACTGAAAAATAGGCCAGAGCTAAATGCAGAACAACTGCAAAGAACTCGACAGTTAATGAACGCAAATGTTCCATACTGCTTGATTGAAGGGTATGAGTCTTTAATTGATGGCCTTACTTTACCCGATGTTGATGATAGACATGTTGTAGCTGCCGCCATTAAAGGTCAGGCTGAGTCTATCATTACGTTCAACCTAAAAGACTTTCCTTCTTGCGAACTCGAGCCTTTAGGTCTAACAGCAATACATCCAGACGAGTTCCTGTGCGATATGTTCGAATTGGACAGTAGCGCATGCGTTAAGGCTGCTCAGCAACAAAGAGCTTCATTAAAAAGGCCACCAATGAGCCAAGATGAGTTCTTAGCTTGCTTACAAAAGCAGAGACTCCCAAGCTTCATCTCACACTTAAAGAGCTTCAAATTGATGCTTTAACTTTGAATTAGTAGATTTTAAACTAGGCCGCTGATTGCGGCCTTTTTGTATACACTCATTCGCGTCTGAAATGTGTTTACTATTTAGCTGTACTCTCCCCGATATTTAAGAGAGCATCATTCGATGTTCTCTTATCTTTTTAACACTTTTGGCATATAAGAAAAAGTACGGTGATTTCAGTAGCGTGATCTGCTACTGAGTAATTACGTTAACGCAGAAAAGGGCACTTTCGAGTTAGAAAGTGCCATAGGTAAAAATTCAGCCTGTGAAGGTTTTGGACAAAAGTTTCTTAGAGCCATCACATTAATAATTTTTCATAGGGGAAAATAGACATCGTTCCTCACATGCTCATTCATTAGTTTCCAAAAGAAGCGAACAATATTCTCGCTATCTATCGTTTCATAAGTATCTGTGATCGTCGCGCTGATGTTTTTCAATGACAGAGCACCGATTAGATTCACGCGAGTACGGCTACCTGTCGTTTCAATTCGCTTATCCTGCCCCTTACGGATCCAGCCACAGCTAAGTTTTGTTGACTGAATTGGATGAATGAACGGCATCCATGAATAGTACAGGCGCATCCTTGGGCCTAAGTACCTCGTTGTAATACTCGATAAATGCTTACTGCTCTTCAGGCTTTTGCTTATGTGGTAGACCTTTAGGCTTTTTGTATGAAAAACCGTGGTGATGTAACCACTTATGAAACCCAGAAACGGTGTAGTTCACACCGAGTTCAGCTTCGATCTAAGTAATGATTTGACGCGTATGAAAGTAGGTTTTCTCAGTCAAATGCTCGATGAGCTGAATCGTCTGAGTAGCAGAAAGTAGACTCTGACTCCCGCTATTTTCAGGTTTAAGTTTTTCAGATAGAGCATAATCACTAAGATGACGAGTAACTATAAATTCATGGATACGAAGGGCTTGAGAGGTCATAGTCAGGCTCCAACCTTCGGAAGCTAGCAAGACAGCTTTTATACGATCGCATACTCGACGATCACGCTCAATATTGTGCAAATGTTCGAGTTGTTGTTTTTGCTCAGGAGTTAGTACCATTTTCATGGTGAGTGGCATGATCCTGACTTTATTGAAACCAAGCACCTTCAATGATCACGGGTATAGTATTGATAACTTATACTATATATTAATTCATTCAATGATACGTTATGATTAGCAAACTTAATATATAAGATAGATTTAATATTTACCGGAGTGATTCATTGAAATTTCATCATTTTACTTTTTTTTTTAGCAATATTTTTAAGTGGTTGTTCAACAGTTCCTGATGTAGAGTTGACTAAAGAAAACTTCGAACATCTGAAAACTATAAAACTCGAATCAAGTGAAAGTGACAAGTTGATACTGACTGTAATAAGTACGGTTCATCTTGAAGGTTCGGGCTTAACTCCAGTAGGCGGAGATGGTTTAGGTTTAAAAGAAAAAACCCTGGCTTTTATGGATGAAAATCAAGTTAATTTAAATCAGATTATTCAAAAACAATTTTCTGAAAAAGTAGAGCAAGGTAACGTTAAAGTAGTATTTGACGATAGTTCCCCAAATAGACTCGTCATTACACTTAATCATGTCGTTTTAGGAAAAGCCCCGGGGTTTCCTGGTAGTTTTGACGTCCGCTACAATATTACCGCTCAATTACTTGATGGTAAAAAAAACATACTGTGGTCGTATACTCCTTCGACACCATTCATAGCCGATGGATACTCTATATCTTTGGTTGAACTCTTTTCGTCCGGAGAGTCAATGACTCACTTCTTTAACTCTGCCTTAGAGCCAAAAGTACAAAGTATATACGACCATTTTATGAAAAACTTAATTTAAGTGATGTGACTGTTTCTGATAACCAATAAAAAATTAACTCGATATAGAATCTTACTAAAAGTAATTCCTATTCCAAGATAAACCACGTTACAAACCTCATAATTGGAACCTTCTGATTATGAGGTGTATTTGGGCTGTTTAGTTAATCCTCAGTGCGAAGCTAATAAAGCGACACCAACGAGCTATTTATAACGCAATTTTACTCTACGCACGCTATCGTAATCACGATCTTCTACCCTCGGAGCCAAACTTGTCAAGTAGTTCATAATGTTGGTACCCGTCACGAATTAGTTAGCGCATAGAAAAACTAGCATTAATGTTTATAAACTGGCTGATCTAACTCATTATTGGACAAAAACGATTTAGACCTATAGCCCTAAATCGTTTATACAAGATTAGAAAAAGTATCTTGAAACCTTAAATGCTTGTTATGTTTCTTTTAGCTCAGGAGCTACCACATTTAGTAGTTTACTGGTGTAATCAATTGCTTCACGAGCTATTTGTTGAGGAATGAATTCAGCCTTATGCACAGCGTCATTCCTTGGATTGACGAGTAAATCTCGGTAACTATAATTTTGTTGCATTAAGTCTAAGTGCAACTGAGAATCAGCTAAATTAAAGCGCCCACCTAGAGTTCTATTGCTTCTATTACTCAGGCGTGCGCCAATCTCTTCATCTGATAAACCACAATTAGAGAGTTCTAATGAGATCAATTCAGTTAGTGCGTTTTCAATAGATGCACCGCACTCTATTACAGTTTTCCGATAGTCTTTCTGCAAAAATGCGCGATTAGCCTCTAGGTAAAGTTTATAAGTCAAATTTAACGGAGCTCCAGATGATGCCAAAGTGCAAGCTTCAAGGAACTGTTCATGTTTAATATTTTTCTGCCAGTTATCCAGACAGACAGTAATTACTTTATTTTCAGTAATACCCTGATTTTTCCCATTTTCATCCCAATGAAAAAGGTGAAAATTATCACCATAAGAATTCAACGTCTGCTCAATACGAACATTTTGGTTAGACATCACTTCTAAGTAGTCAAGTAATAAGTTTATCCATGACACAAATGATTCATAAAGTAATTGACCGTTTACTTCAGCATCGTGTACTTCAAACTGAAATACCACTCTGTGCAAACTAGAATGACCACTAGGATATTGATTGGGCTTCCCCCAAAATATCGGCTCAGAGCCTTGCTTCCAGCCCTTAGCGACCTCTGGCGGGGTTAGTAGCTTCCATAAAGGATCTGGTTCATGTTCAGTCCAAATAGGAAGGAACGGAATATGGATGACACCACTGATGCCACTGACCATGATCGGGTACGAATTTCCAAGAACAGATTTATCTACACTAATCGGATACTTGAACTCAAAAATACTATATAAGTTACTCATAATTATCCCTAGAAACATAACGAGGCTGTAGAATTTCTCCTCGCCCCTCTCAATTCTGATCCTACCGCCATTTCATCACGATAAATCCAAGGCGCTCGAGCGCAAGTACGCACTGTGTTATATATGACAATGATGTCAGCCATGCAATGTAACCCCGTATTCAAAGCGAGTTATGCTCGACTTTTGGCTGACGGAAAGCCTAAGAAAGTCGCAATAATAGCGTGCGTACGAAAGATGGTTGTGCCCCTTAACTCTATGCTCAGAGATGGCGCCATGTGAGATGAAAACACAGCCAAAAATCAATCATTGACGCCATAGTCGTTTGTTAGGCTACTGTGCCGAGAGTTTAGTTTCCACACATTCCATTTTCGGTTCAGGAGCTCTCTTACCGGACTCAGAGTCAAAAAAAACAAGGTCTAGACTCGCTTCACCAAGCATCATTTTTTCAGCTTGTTCTAAAGCAGCAAAATAACCGGGAGGTGAGCCAAATTCATACTCCCCGCTTCGAAAGGTATCGATTCGTAGAGATGAGCGCAATTTTCGAAACGCTTCAGGTGTTTTTTGAAATGTAGCAACAACGCCCTTAAAACCTTTTTCTAATTCTGAGTCAGAAAAATAGCCTGTTACATTACAAAAGCTACGATCCAAAGCGCAATTAACTTTAAAGACATTTGCTTCATCTTTTAATTGCATCGAACAAAACCCAGCCTGAGCCCCAAAAGAAAATAGAATAAATGCGACAGATAAATATTTTTTCACTTTGCCTCCTTTGTAGCCTAACGAGGCTGTAGAATTTCTCCTCGCCCGTCTCAATTCTGATCCTACCGCCATTTCATCATGATATGAGCTTGAACGCACTAACTCCTTGTGATCTAATCTAAATTATTCGTCACAAGACACAGTTATGCCCAACTTCAAAACCGATTACTCGAACCAAAACATGTTCGTCCCTATCATCATCGATGAACAACTCATCCCCGGAACTATCGAGTATGCGATTTCTCACATTGTCGATAACCACCTCGACCTCTCGCCCTTTGATGCGCACTACCACAACGACAAAAACGGGGCGGCTGCTTACCCACCTTCCATCATGCTTAAGGTTATTTTTTACGCCTATTCCCTTGGCATGTTATCTAGCCGTCGCATAGAAAGGGCTTGCGTCAACAACGTCACCTTCATGTGCTTATCGGGCGACGAGCGACCACACTTCACCACTATCGCGGCTTTCATCGCACAAATGAAGGACACCATCGAACCACTGTTCACTCAGGTTCTCATGATATGCGATGAACAAGACCTAATTGGCCGTAACATGTTTGCTATTGATGGCTGTAAAATTTCATCCAATGCCAGTAAGGAGTGGAGTGGCACACACGAAGAGCTTCGCCGTAAAAAAGAAAAACTACAACGAGCGAGCCAGCGAATTATCGAGCGTCATCAAAGCCAAGATTCGCTCCCAAATGAAGTTATCGAACAAGACTTAAGACAAAAACAAAAGCTTGATAGCAGCGCCGATAAAATAGGTGCATTTCTGGCGAGCACTAAAGACAAATTGGGCAGCAGTAAAAAACCTGTAAAAAGCAACATCACGGACAATGACAGCGCTAAAATGACCACCTCAAAAGGCACTATTCAAGGTTATAACGGCATCGCCATCACGGATGACAAGCACCAAATTATTTTACACAGCCAAGTGTGGGGAAGTGTTGGTGAGCAGCAAACATTAAAGCCTGCAGTGCTCGCTTTGAAAGAACAATTAGAGAAACTACCCAACAGCTCAGAGCGCACCACCAAGTTCACTGCAGACAGTGGGTTTCACAGTAAAACCAACCTCAAGTTCCTGTCTGAGACCCCTTATGATTGTTACATAGCAGACACTGGATTTCGCAGCCGTAATCCGCTGTTTCAAAACAGTGAAACCTATCAGACCGAGCAAGCGAAAAAACGAAAGAAACGCTCAAAAACAGGCAAAACCTGTTACTCCATTTCGATGTTCGAGTTCAACCAAGACGAAATGACTTGCCGATGCCCTGCAGGAAATATGATGCGACTGAGCAGTAAAAACGCCGTCATCCGTGGGGAGCGTGGTGCTCAGTTTTGTGGATACCTAAACGACTGCAGACAATGCGTTCATCAACCGCTGTGCATGAGAAAACCGCCTGGCAAGCAAGTTGGTCGACAAGTCTTCTTTATCTACAAAAACACCAAAGACTTTGACCACATGCAGGCCATGAAAGACAAGATTGATAGCCCAGAAGGAAGGCGGCAATACAGTAAACGGCTTGGATGTGTTGAGCCTGTTTTTGGTAACATCACAGTCAACAAACAGATGAATCGATTTACGCTAAGAGGACAAGAGAAAGTGAACGCCCAATGGGCGATGTTCAGCATGCTTCACAACATGGAAAAGTTACGAAATTGCATTATCTAGAGGGTAAAACCTCTAAAATCATCGAAAAACTCCGATTAACTCTCATCCTGTCGCTCTATCTTTCCTTATTATGGTAAAGGTCACTATCATCACGTAGCATTTAGGCTGTTATCGGTCGGATAAATGACGATAAAAGCAGGGGAAATCGGCGAAAAATCGAGAAATCCTACAGCCTCAACGTCAAATTAAGGTGTGAACAACTCCACCACCTTACTTAAACCATTGCTCTATATACACTAAATTCACTTGAAGTGAGAGCGCCAAGCGTTGTGAATCACTCTTAAATTTCTTATTAGGTTACGAAGTCAAAGTTTTATGCTTACTATCAACAGCTTTTAATAACTCTTCTCTTGATTGCTCAAGGAGATTGTGGAGCTCTTCCATATTTTGGTTAACTGTTGCTAGAACTGTTTCTTCAACTTTAGGGTTACTCCAATATAACGATGTACTACCAATTATTGATGCAAAGGCTACCAATTTCCTATGCAGAACTTGCATACTCCTGAACGGAATAACCATAGATTTCAGCTGCTTATCATCTAACCGTTGAAAAAGAACGAGCTGTAATTCAAGTTTATTTAACAGCGTTTCATTTTTTGTCAGCATATCTTTCAATGGAGCAGAATCATCTTTGCCATTTTGTGTGATGTACTTTACTACCCCAGACTTAGCAAATTCTTTTACTTCCTTTGAGTCCTGTCGGTAAGCATCGATACTTAACTGTAGAAGCCCTATATAGTTCAGAGCCTGAGAAAAGCTCCTTGACGTTGAAATTGTGGCTTCAACAGGCTTTGTTGCGTAATTAAATTTAAAGATAGAACTACCCCGTTTCGCGTATTTCTTAATCAATACGACAAGTTTCAGGCATACCTAACCCAGTAAGCTTGTTCAACGCTTTTATCATCGCGTAAGTTTCACCCACCTGGGCATTGTAATTTCTTAAGCTCAGTTTCCCTCCTAGCAACTGTTTAACTCGATACATCGCTGTTTCTGAGAGTGAACGTTTGTGGTATCCATCCCCCTCTTTCCAATACTTATTTAAGCCATATAACTTCTGGCAACCACCCGCGAGATTTCGATGGTGGCCGCAGACTCCCCTTTATCTTTGAAGAATAAGCGCAAATTCTCGCTTAATCTGAATTGTCTAGCGACAGACTCTACGCTTGCCATCCGTCCCGTGTTTTTTGACTTTCCATTCACCTTCGCCATAAACCTTAAGGCCAGTCGCATCAATGGCTAATTGCTGTATGTGTCCTCCTCTCGTTTCATCTAAAATGAGACCTCAACTTGCTTTACTCTACGACTGATGCAGGTGTAATGCAGACAGCTCAATGGAACATGAGCTAGCTTAAATAATGAATAGATAAATCCTTGTAGTGGCATAGAGCATACTCGTTTCGCCATGAGCGCAGTGGCAAAGCTAAATAACTAAACCGACTTGGTCTGCCGCGTTGGTTTTACTTGCCTTATGGCTTTTTCATCAATCCAAAAAGTCAGAGAACCACGTTAATGAATGGTTGGTTGGTGTGCAACGAGGCTTAAGCATGAGGCTACGAGGAAAAAGGAATGTAGCTGAACAAATCCTAGGTTGTAGATTTGGTTCCATTGAATTACGCAATAAGGCACATATGAGCCAGTAAGTTCTTATAAACTCAAATCATTGATTTAACCTTCAAAAAATACTGGATCTTCCACCAAGATATCTAAGTCTTTGTCTAAAGATGCCAACATATTCTTTCGATATTCTTGAGGAGATAATTCATTTTCTCTTTTAAATATTTGTCTAAAGAACCGAACATCTTCATAGCTGACTCTACGTCCCACCTCCTCTACAGTGAGTTTAGTGGTTCTAAGAAGTTCTTTTGCAAATGACAGCCTAACTAATTGAATAAACTTTAATGGCGTGATTCCTGTTGCATCTTTAAACCTTCGCTTAAACTGTCGTTCAGAAAGATGCGCCTCCGAAGCCAACTCACCAACGCTCATTGAGCTAGAATCAACGCTTATTATCCACTTCTGGATGTTATGAATTAATGCATCTTTATGTTGCATAAAACTCATCACGTCACTGTAAGTCAACGACGTATCATCGCACTCATTCGCACTGCACAACTGGTGACATATACACTTTACCTGACTGCCGAAAATTTCTTCAATGATTTGAAAAATCAGTCCTTGATAAGTATAAACGCCTGAAGATAAATAGACCCTCTCGTTAATTAGTGCCTTTCTCTGTTCCAAAAGGCTAATAGCAGGAAAGTTTTTGCGAAACAATTGTGAATAATATGGATGAACAACTGCCTCACTGCCATCAAGCAGTCCCCCTTGTGCTAGGACAAAAACACCCGTGTCGATACCGACTACTCGTGTGCCTTTTTGATGTAGACTTTTAACCCATTCAATAATTTCTTGTGGAATACAGTTTAGAATTTCTTCTGGGTCACCAATCGAACCGACTAACAAGACGTCTGCTGCCGTTATATTTTGCCATCGTTCATCAACTTGAATTGTAATACCACCACGCCCTGATATTGGTTTATTATCAACAGAAACAACGGTCGAAGAAAAACTACTACACTTAGCAAGAGCAGCCGCCGTTTCTAAGATCTCTAACGGCCCCGTGGTTGTGGTAAAAAAGCGACCAGAAACAACTAGAGCTACCACACCAACCTTATTCTTACCAATATGCTCCAAAATTACATCCACCTCACTTATTAAAGCACCTCAAATTATAGCTTACTCAACTAAAATGCCACACATTTTCACACAGCTAAACATAGTAAATTTAATTATAATTTAACTATTAAATGCTAGATCTAAATCGAACAGTAATGAAAATAACACAAAAAATAAAAATTACCTACTAACCAAACCCCATTGAAAATGTTAAGTTTTTGCTCAGTTAGAGTTATTTTTATTCAAATCCCTGGTTTTGGCCACCATTATTTTTACACGCAGCGCAATGCCACTGCTTTTCTTGGTCGGGCATAGGCGATGCCTTGTTTGTCTTGTTTTTTTTGTTACCAATATGATCATTCACCCTGACTCGACGTAATTATCTCAATGTAAAGTTAATAACCACATTTCTCACCATAGCAATATATCAAACCAAGCCCACTCCAACCCAATAATAAATTGAAATAATATCATAAAATAAACTTATACAACCCATCCTTGGAACTAATCCCTTTAAGAACAGCCTATAAATAAGTTTATTTTATATTTTCATCACATACGCTAATTTAACTAATCATTCATTAGGCTATATATTATTGCATAAATTCATCATTTATTTACTTTATGCTATTAAATAATATAAAATCCAATTTCGTAATAATTTCGATTGCAACATTATTATCCGGTTGTGGCAGCGAAGACAACTCCTCTCCGGCCCCATCAACTCCGAATACAGACATTCAAATCAGTGAGACGGATACAACAAACAACAATACGGATATTACAGACATTCAAATCAGTGAGACGGATACAACAAACAACAATACGGATATTACAGA
>NZ_JBGONY010000064.1:22802-27009 GCF_041439375.1 Vibrio crassostreae
GACAGCAATGCTCACACTGCACTGTTCCCATATTCAGGTGAGTGCGAAACGCCGCAGCTTCTTACTAATTTGGCAAAGGTAGATTCACAAGTCGCCAATGGAACTTATGAGTGTATGAACTCGTGGTTTTCACCGTCTAAGCAACAAGCAGACCAGCTATTCTCCGAAACGGTCATGCGAAAAATCACTCAGTCGCTTGAAAAAGTAATCAACCAATATCAGGGGAAGGAGCAACAGGCACAGAATATCTATTACCTTGCCGAATTCATCAAAGCGGCTTATAAAAACCGTCACGATACCTATGCTCGTGACCTAGCTCCTTTTCCTAATGAAATGGGATTGTCAATCGCTCATGTAGCCCAACTATTCTTGCGCTCTCATTACTCATTAAGTGAAGGTCAAACACAGCAACAAGCTCTTGGTTCTATGTTGATCATCGTCGATAGCGTTCGTCAACTTTCAATAGCTGCTCCCGATGTTTTTGCGCTACTAGATACTTTCACCGCAGAAAGAGGCGAAAGCTACTACTACCGTACAGCCATCAATAATATTTTCATAGCCATGGCCGGGCACTCACAAAAAGAAGCCTTCTACGATCTTATCGAATCTGATCCGATCTATATCAATAAGCTCCGAGCATTTATTCTTAACAATGAATGGGCAATTGGTACAAACTCTGAAGCTTTACTCGGTAACGCAGCGCGAGAACTGGCTCGCTTGATCAAAACTGATGATGAGCAAACTAAACAGCTTGTGACTCAAACCTTAGAAGAATTGCTACACAACTATCCGCTCGGTGGTAAATCAGATCGCGTGTGGGTCGGGATTGCTGAAATGGTCAGCGATTATGCTCCCGAAAGGCTAAATCGCCTCACTTTAGATAATTCAAAAGAAAGGCTGAAACAACGGGTTGTACCTTTCAGCTATAACTGTGCAGGCCCGGCTCAAATTCTGGCGCAAAAGATGACCAATGAACAAGCGCAAACCAGCTGTCAGACACTTAATGATAAAGAAGACGATTTCCATAACGTTGCAAACACAGGCCATCAGCCTGTTTCTGATGACTACAGCGAAACCGTTGATGTTATCGTCTTCAACACCAAAGACGACTACTCCACTTACTCGAGCTTTTTGTTTGGCAATACCACCAACAACGGCGGTCAGTTCCTTGAGCGCACCCCTTCACAACCAGGCAACACTCCTCGATTCGTCGCGTATCAAAATGGATGGGATGATAATTTTTCGATTTTAAACCTAGAGCACGAGTATATTCACTACCTCGATGGACGCTTTAACCAATACGGTGATTTCCATACCACAATGCGAGAAGGTAGCATTGTATGGTGGCTTGAGGGCTTTGCCGAATATATGCACTATAAGGAAAATTACTTTGCCGCACTGTCTCTCGGTAAAGACAAAACGTACTCGCTGCAGGAGGTATTTACCACAAATTACAGTGACGGCTTAAACCGAGTTTATCGCTGGGGATACCTAGGCGTGCGCTTTATGTTAGAAAAACACCCGCAAGAAACAACAGAGTTGCTCGGTTACGCTCGTAATGGTGAATACAAACAATGGGTTGCACGTCTAAACGACTTTGGACCAATATACGATCAAGAGTTCCAGTTATGGCTAGACGAAGTAACGAAAGATATTAATGATAGCGATATTTCCAAACCTAAACTTCAAGAAAAACCCAAGCTACTGGCTTTAAATAGTAGCGTTGCTGTAGAAGGCGAGAAACTTTCTGAAAAATTATTCTACATTGAAGTACCTAATGGATTAACGAATGTCGATATATCAATATCAGGTAATGGGGATGCCGATTTGTATGCTTGTTACGACAAAATTTGTCATTATCATGATTACGAATGGACTAACTTTACACAAGGTAGCAATGAACGTATTTCGATACCAAAAGGTGGTGATGGTTTCATTCCTGCTGGTAGCTATTACATCAGTATTAGTGGCCGTGAAGCATTTGATGTCGAACTGCAAGCGTCTTCCCACTGAGCTGAGTAAAAACGCTTGCCGTTAACTCCAACAACAAAGCAGAGGTTCCGCCTCTGCTTTGTTATATAAGCAGATTCAACAATACATCAAGTATTTGCAGGAGACCCGACAGGTCAGAAGCCAGTAACAGTTAATACTTTCTAACATATCCGATACCTTGTGAGAACTATTGGCAGCCGCCAGTGAATATTGCTGAATCGCCGATTGAGTCATCCCAAAAACTTCGCCAATATTTGGATCATAAAAATTAATTTTACCTTTTCTTCACATAGGCATCGCTATCGCATGTGAACCACTAGACACATAATAATAGTGCCCTTCTTTAAGAGAAGAGTAAGCATTATTGAATGGATAGTTACTTGTATAAACTTTCCCTAGCCACGTACCTGTTAATGCAAAAGTTAACTTGTAGTGGTCAAAAAGTTCCGGACTCTGGTTTAAATCGATTGTAGGAACAGCTGGTGGCTTTCCTTACTGATCCTCATATTGGATTGCTTCAACTTTCAGTGAATGGAAGAAGCTCTCAACACATGCGTATCCCAACAGTTCCCTTTTCTACTCATACTTTGTTTTAAGTTATAAGTTATAAGTGCTTATGAGGTCTCGATAGTCTTTCGAGCAGTACTGACTACCTCGATCGCTATGAGTTATAACCTGCTCAGGGAACCCTCGACGGAATAAAGCCATCGATAAGGCATCACAAACCAGTGAGGCCTTCATTCTCGTATCCATAGACCAATTACTTGCCTTGAATAAAGGTCAATAATGACAGCTAAGTACAACCAGCCTTCGCTTGTGGCAACATAGGTGATGTCTCCTGCCCATTTTTGATTCGGAGCCGTCGCGTTAAAATCTTGAGCGAGCAAGTTCGGAGCAACGGGCATTTTATGCTGACTGTCCGTTGTACACTTAAACTTGCGCGCTGCTTTCGCTACTAAATCCTGACGTTTCATACTGGCGGCAATGGTCTTAACATTATGGTTATCACCGCTCTCTGCCGGTTCTTTCTGAATACGTCTTGAACCATCTCGTTCTTTGCTAACGTCAAAGGCTTCTTTTACCTTGGTATCAAGCTTTTGGCGCTCTTTCTCACGTTGAATCGCCTTGTGGCGGCTCTCAACCCAATAATAAAACCCACTCCGAGAAACTCTGAACACCTTAGCCATACGGGAAATACTGAAACTCAGCAGGTGTTCGAGCATAAATTCATAACAATTTACTTTAGATTTTTCGCGAAGTAGTTGGTGGCCTTTTTTACGATTTCTAGCTCTTCTGCTTGCTCTGCTAACTGCCTTTTTAGCTTAGCGACTTCAACGGCCAATTCTTGTTCTCGTTGGCTAATATTAGAATTCTTCTTTGTGGCTTTTCGCCAACCATAGATCTGAGATTCATGTAACGAGAGCTGTCTTGCAGCTGTAGCGACTCCCACTTTCTCTGCCAGCTTCAGGGTTTCGGCTTTAAATTCAGGATAATGGATAATACGTTTCTTCTTGCTTGTCATGGTTCACCTCATTAGTGATTGTACTCACTTAACTCAGTGTCCAAAACTGCTGGTGCGGATCATAAGTTCTCGTTGATTTAATAGTGGTTCGGCTTTATCTCCAACTTTGAAAATGAAAGAAGAGATAAAGGATCATTTTCATAACATGGTGACAGTCATAAAAGGCTGTCGAATTGCCCTTGTCTACATTGTTTCTCTGACCCGTCTTTGTCTTCACTTGCGATAATTCATTTACCGTACTGTATATATCAATAATGGCGGTATTAGGGGGCAAATACAGTCAAATATAACGCAATCTTAATAATACTTGCGAAGGAAATGGAATTTTTGGCTAACGAAAGCTTCACTAATAGCGCAGATCACCACAACTTATTTTGCAATATCTTTGGTTGTTGGCATTTAGCTAAAGTAGCAGCGCCAATTATTGTAGATAACAAGGGACATCATCATATTGATACCGATTGAATACGTAATTGCGGCCATTCCAACGCATGACAGGAAAACAAAAACCCGGGCCGCCTATCTCGATATCCGGCCAACCGTGAGGTTCCTGAGTAATTATAAAATTCGGTATTCCAACTCCACTGGTGATTAGCTTCCAACGACTATTGTTCCATTTACTGACGAGAGTATAGTGACAGGGCGGGATCGCACTTTGTTAACAGATATGATCTAATAGCTCCAAACCCATAT
>NZ_JBGONY010000065.1:0-26307 GCF_041439375.1 Vibrio crassostreae
ATAATCACCCATACTGGCCGTTTCTATCTGAGATCCAATTAGGAAACAAAGCCTATTGGTGGGTGTGATCTCGTCCATCGGCCAATGGTTTGGCGTGACAGCCTACAAATGGGGAGAAGCTAACGTGGTATCTAATGTTGAATATTCGCAGATGATCTACTCAATGATTCTTGGTTACTTGTTATTCGCTGAATTACCAAACACCTTAGCGTTGATTGGCGCAGCGGTGATCGTTTTCAGTGCTGTTATGCCTTTTGTAATCAAGCTTAAGAAAGGCCTGTAATTCACGATTCAATTCGGCCCTACACATTTGATAGGGGCATTTGTTATCTCTAAATTAAAGCTTGTTCTCAATGCTGTTCAAAATACTGATCATGTTGTGATTTGCCAGAATGGTCTTGGCTTCCAGGATAGAACTGTACGAGCGTCTGATCGGCGAGTGTAAGGTGAATCCAGCCTTCTTTGACTCTCAGCCAATTAGTGCCGTTTGTTTCATAGACGCTAGGAAATTTACCCCAGCCAGACTCAGTAACCTGTAGCTCTTGGAAGCGGTCAATCGGTGTAAGTTGATTACTTTCGAAGTTAGCTTCGCTATAAACAAACAAAGATTCAATGGCATCGCTTGGCTTAAACGTATAACAGCTCACGAAAGCGGATGTGCGATCAAACCATTGGTAGGGCTGTGCTCCTGTGAGATCATAAACCGTGCAGTCGTTAAATTTAAGAGCCCACTCTTGATGAGCTTTAAAGCCGAGATACCCTATTGGGTTCAATGATTCAGACTTAGCATCAGTCTCTTTCTTATGTACCAGATCTGAGGTAGCACATCCCATAAGCCCAAGACCAAAAAGGAAAGTCACTGCACACTTCATCATTGTCATACCTCAGTCCCGTTCGTAGATGAGTAACTCAATTAAGTCTCTACATTAAACGGTAAGTTCCAATCGATTACCATCAGGATCGAGTACACAGCTCTCATAATAGCCATCTCCAGTTCTTCTTGGGCCATCTAAGCGTTCATAACCATCTTCAATCAAACGTTTAGTGAGTTCATCCACCGCTTGCTCTGATCCTAGAGAAATTGCCATATGGATGAAGCCGGTAAACTGATCATAGAGGTCATCTTTCGATTCAGGAACCGAGTCCATTTCCATGATCTCTAGACGACTTCCTGTGTCGAAAGAGAGGAAGTATGAAGAGAAACCTTTAGTTGGGTTATGGTATTTTGAGTTCGATGTCGCGCCGAAATAGTCTTCATAAAATCGTTTCAACACTTCGAGTTGTTTGGTCCAAATTGCGATGTGTTCAATCTTCATTTTGTTCCCCTAAGTTTGATGTCTAACGCTAGATTACTCACCAAATAGGGAAGGATAAACAGAACAAAAATCATCAAATATGTTCCTGTTTAAGAGCTAGATATTATATCCACAGTTGCACACTGTTAAGATCTAAGTTTGTGTAATACTTAGCTTTGATTCATAGTCGGTGTTTTACATATTCAGAGGTTCATGCTGTGAGCTTTATAAAACTAATTATCCTCGCTGCGATATGGGGTGGTTCATTTCTTTTCATGAGAATCGCAGCTAGCCCTTTGGGCCCAGCAGTCCTAATTGAAGCGCGAGTTCTGTGCGCGGCAGTCACCCTACTCTTGGTTTCTTTTTATCTGAAAAGGAAGCTCTCTTTTAATACTCATTCGAAACACTTTTTCATTCTTGGCTTGTTTAACACCGCGCTTCCTTTTTTGTGTTTCGCTTATGCAGCTCAAACTTTGAATGCTTCAACCCTTGCGATTTTAAACTCCACCGCACCGATATGGGCGGCAATCATTGGTGCGATATGGACAAAAACGGCGCTTGAAAAGAAGGTGCTGCTCGGATTAGGTATTGGTGTCACTGGCGTCGGTGTGTTGGTCGGTTGGGATGCCATGAACATCGGCCAAGAAGCGGTTGTTCCTATTTTTGCTGCGGTTTTGGCTGCATTTAGCTACGGTATCGCCTCTAACTACACCAAGACAGCACCAAAGGTTGAAGCGTTCAATAATGCCCACGGCAGCATGTGGGCAGCGGTGTTAATCGTATTGCCATTTGTGTTTTTCATGCCAATGCGAGAAGCCCCCGATCTCACGATCACCACATCGGTCATCTTGCTCGGCGCGGTTTGTACTGGTTTAGCCTACCTGCTTTATTTCAACCTCATTAATGAACTTGGTGCGCCTTCAGCACTATCGGTGACCTTCTTGATTCCAGTGTTTGGTATTCTTTGGGGGAACTTATTCTTAGATGAAGCGATTGGCATTAATACCATTGTCGGATCTATTCTAGTTATCACTGGCACCATGTTAGTCACTGGCTTATCCCCTGTTCAAATGATTAAGAATGCGCGCCAAAAGCGAAAACGAAAAGCGGAATAAGCAGATACAAAAACGGCCTCATTTAGAGGCCGTTTTTACAAGCGTATCTTTTGAATTTAGCTGATTTCAGACTTCTTCATGTATTGTTGGATCTTATCTCTTAACCACTGGTGAGCCGCATTCAAATCGGTTCTTTTATGCCAGATCATGTATTGCTGCATAGGCAAAACCTCGAATGGCTGATCTAACACCTGAAGCTGAAAGGGTTTTGCAAACTGATTGGCAAAATCACGCGACGTACTGCCGACACAGTCCGAGCCCGATACCAACACACACATCGTCATTAGCGAATCACATTCCGCGCTGACCTTACGCTGCTTGAGTGGCGACTTAGTGAAGTAATCCGCGGTATACAAGCGAGTACGACGCATCCTAAAAGTAATGTGCTTTTCGTTGTAATACTGCTCTTCTGTCACCGAACCATTGATTCTGGGATGTCCTTTTCTTGCTATCAGAACCAGTTCATCTTCAATCACAGGTTGTTTCATATATCCATTGACTTGCGGATAATGGATATCGATCGCTAAGTCCGCTTGCTGCATGCTCAAACTTTGCAGTAAGTCTTCTTCATTATTCGGCACCATATTGAACTCGATTGAGATGTTTCCCAAGCTCTCATCTTGCTCAACAAGGGGTTGAAGTTTGGTTAGGCCGATCTCGTTAACCAGAACTCGAAACACGTGATGCTGCTGATTATCAAACTGCTTTAAGGTGCTGACCGCGCTCGTAATTCCCTCTAACGCGGGCTCTACTCGGCTTGCCAGTTGCACGGCAGCATTGGTTGGAGTGATCCCTCGCCCTTCGCGAATAAAGAGGTCAGTATCAAGTTGAGATTGCAATCGCTTCAATGCTCCACTGACCCCTGGTTGAGTCATACCAAGAGATTCTGATGCTAAGGTGATCGACTTTAATCGATACACTTCCAAAAACACGCTCAGTAAATTTAGATCTAACTTTTCAACATCACTCACGGTCACTCTCCATGTTTAGGGCACTCGCATTGGGTATGCGACAAGCTTTGCGCTTCAATCTGCTACTTTTAAGCATACAACACATAACAGTTCGTGATGTGTTAAATAAAGCTTACTTTATTTTTTGCTATATGTCTTATTCCTATAATCGCCTCAACGAAACAAAATTCTGAAATGAAGAGGCTATTATGAAAACTTCTCGCACATTCAAAAATGCATCACTGTTCCTAGCTATTTCTCTCGCATTCCCTGCGGTTGCAGCCAATCATGACCACGCACACTTCAGCGAAATTGGCGACCAAGGTGGCAAAAATGCAACCGAAATGACCACTAAAGCAAACAACGAGTTCGCAAAAACTCTTAACTTTGCTGATATTCGCGCTTTTGAGAATAACAACAAAGGCTTGATTGCTAGCTTTGACCAAGAGACTGGCGACATCATTCGCAATAGCTTTAACTTCATCGATCCAAGTGTTAATAACGCAGACCAAGCACCTGATTCGGTAAACCCTTCACTTTGGCGCCAAGCGGTATTAAACCAAGCGGCTGAAGGTTTATATGAAGTTGTTCCGGGTAAAGTATACCAAGTTCGTGGTGCGGATTTAGCGTCTATCTCTTTCATTCGTAGTGACAGTGGTTGGATTGCTTACGACGTTCTTCTTACCAAAGAAGCAGCAGCTAAAGCTCTTAAATTTTTCCAGAAAAACGTACCTGATGGCGGTGAACTGCCAGTCGTTGCAATGGTTTACTCTCACTCTCACGCTGACCACTTTGGTGGCGAGAGAGCAATCAAAGATGCATACCCAGATGTAAAAGTGTACGGTTCGAAAAACATCACTAAAGAAATCGTAGATGAGAACGTATTGGCGGGTAATGCAATGTCTCGTCGTACCGCTTATCAGTACGGTGCAACGTTGAACCGACACAAGCACGGTATTGTAGATGCGGCGCTGTCTAAAGGCCTATCAACAGGTAGCATTACTTACGTACTGCCAGACTACGAACTAAACCATAACGAAGAGATTGAAACTCTGGTTATTGATGGCCTAGAAATGCAATTCATGGATGCATCAGGCACCGAAGCGGCATCAGAAATGGTCACCTACATTCCTAGTATGAAAGCACTTTGGACTGGTGAGCTGACTTACCAAGGCATGCACAACCTGTACACACTGCGTGGTGCAAAAGTACGTGATGGCTTGAAGTGGTCGAAGAAGATCAACGAAATGTTGGTGACATGGGGCGAAGAAACTGAGGTGTTATTCGCCTCCCACTCAGCTCCAGTTTGGGGTGAAGAAGAGATTTCTGACTACTTAAAAATGCAACGTGATGCTTACGGTTTTACTCATAACCAAACGCTTCGCTTAGCGAATAACGGTGTGGTTCTGCAAGACATCGGTGATGCGATTTACGAAGTAATGCCAGACAGCATTCAGCAGACTTGGCACACAAACGGTTACCACGGTACTTACTCTCACAACGCTCGCGCTGTGTACAACATGTATCTTGGTTACTTCGATATGAACCCGGCGAACCTAAACCCATTACCAATCGAGCCAGAATCGGTGAAGTTTGTTGAGTACATGGGCGGCAGCGATGCTGTGATTGAAAAAGCGCAGCAAGATTTCCAAGAAGGTGAATACCGCTTCGTTGCAACCGCATTGAATAAGGTGATTCAAGCAGAACCAGATAACAAAGTTGCACGTGGCCTATTGGCAGATACTTACGAGCAATTGGGTTATCAATCAGAAGGCGCAGGTTGGAGAAACATCTACCTAACGGGCGCTCAAGAACTTCGCATTGGCACTCAGCCGGGCGCACCAAAAACGGCATCTCCGGACGTGTTAGCGAACATGACGATTGAAAACCTACTCGATTACTTAGCAGTAAAAGTGGATTCTCTAAAAGCGCAAGAAACACCATTTACATTGAATATTCAGCTACCAGATGTGCAAGAGTTCTACTACGTTGAGATGTCTAACGGTAACCTGAATAACATTCAAGTAAGCGAGCTACAAGACGCTGAAACGACACTGATCATCAATAAGTCTGACGTGTCTGATATCGTGCTTAAGAAAACAAGCCTTGGAAAACTGTTAGAAGACGGACAAGCAGGCGTGAAAGGTGACAAATCATCTCTGAACAAACTGTTGTCTTCCCTGACTGAAGCTGACACCTCATTTGAGATTGTGCCGCGTCCAAACAAAGGTGAAGAAGTTGATGCAGAGCTATACCAAGATTCAGCGGTACACGCGCATTAAGCTCCAAAAAAATATCTATAAAATAACAACGTCAAACAAAGCCAATATAGGCTGAAAAAGGCTAATAACGACCAAGCCTCAACTAAAAAATTTAGTTGAGGCTTTTTCTTGCAAGAGTATTTCCTCCAGCAGGCTTAAATCTTGCCATTACAAACCACTCACAAAAGCTTTAGAGAAATCGCAGTATAATATCCAGCAATCCTGCCCGACTCAGTATTGTCATAATTCTCATTTACAGCACATTACCTAACCGTTGTTCCTCCCATCATGTGAACTAGTATGAATTTTGCGCACCGAATCTTTGTTATAAAAGTTACACGGGAAATGTTTCAAAGGAAGAAAAATGCAAAAAACAATTCTGATCACAGGGGCCACGGATGGCATTGGTTTAGAGACCGCAAAAGCGCTGACTCAGCAAGGACACCACGTTCTCATTCATGGCCGCAACCCAGCCAAAGTCCACAAGGTTGTGACAGCTTTATCTCGCCTGTCTAAGAACGCCATCATCGAAAGCTACATCGCCGACCTATCGACACTCTCTGAAGTTGAGGCGCTCGTAACCCAAATCAAAAGTAATCACAAGCGACTCGATATACTGATCAACAATGCTGGCGTATACAAGGTTTCGGAAGTCACCACCTCAGACAACCTTGATGTACGTTTTGTTGTAAATACCATTGCGCCTTATCTACTGACACAGGAGCTGCTCCCTCTTTTTGATGCGACAGGTCGTATCGTCAACCTATCTTCAGCAGCCCAATCAACCGTAGATTTAGAAGCGCTTACCAGTCCGAACGCAGGCAAATTAGATGGCCCAGTTTACGCGTAAAGTAAGCTCGCGCTGACAATGTGGCCTATCGAATTGGCCAACACTCTATTAGATAATGGACCTGCGGTGATCCCGGTGAACCCTGCTTCTTTCCTTGGCAGCAAATTGGTCAAAGAGGCTTATGGCGTGGACGGGAATGATCTGGCGATTGGAGCCGATATCCTTCGTCGCGCGGCACTCAGTGACGAGTTTGCCAGCGCTTCCGGTCAATATTTTGATAATGATTCTGGGTTATTCAAAGATCCCCATGCCGATGCATTGAATCCCGCTAAAAACCGTAAATTAGTGGAAACGCTTGACCGGTTGCTAAAAGAGAAATTGTGCATGGCACCCAGTTGATTCTGGTAGACACATAGCATCACGCATGCTTGATAAAGGCTTGGCTTAACTGCTGAAAGAGTGAGTCTACGTTGGGCAGGGGCGTCACATGCTCAGACAACGGAGTATGAACGTGCGGATCTACAACGGTCAGATTGTCGCAAATTTGATTATAAAAATTTACGGGTGCAACGATGTTCTCTAAGTCGACATCTAACAAGATACAGGCTTGTGAAAGTACTATTTGACCGCCCCCTCGTTTAAGTAAAACGCGCTGAGCAGTGCCCACTATTTTCTGTTTGTTGATATTGAGGTTGTAGTCGCCATCACAGTAAGAACCGGGAGTTGCATGCACATCCACATCGACACCTAGTTCTTTAAAAAACAGGGTTAAGACATTGCACAGATGTAGATACGCTTTTTGAATATTGTACGCTTCGTCACGAGGCCAATGATAAATGTGCGATAGGTTAATGATCCCCGGCAGTTGAGGAACGGGAGCACCACCTGTTTTACGCGAGGTGAGTTGCCAGCCTTGTGTCTCGAGTTGCTTTCTAGACTCTACGGTCACTGGCCACTTTTTACCTGCGGGCAAAACGAGTGTTGGCGTTTTTGCTTGCCATAGCATTAAGGCTTGTCCAATCTCTCCAGCCTGTATTTGCTGCAATAACTCAGCTTCTTTTTCAAACACACGATCAACATCAATGTGCGGGTAACGTACGAGTTTATTCGTTAACTTCAATGCACTTTTCCTCAACAGATTGTGGTGACTTAGTATTTAACGTTCTGGGATGGTTGATGAGATAAACATATATCTTAAACCCAATGCAGCATAGCACCGATTACCTCTCCATCCTTTTTTCCTTTCGCTATTGAGATGTATTGATTTAGCTAAACCACTTCCACTTTGATGGCTTCAGTCTTACAAGGTTGTCTGATATGGTGGCGGCAGAACTTCAGCAATTGTTTAGATAGTATTGAATATGAAAACACTAACCATACTTGATGGCGGCATGGGCCGAGAACTCAAAGAAATTGGCGCGCCATTTTCTCAACCACTTTGGAGTGCTCAAGCGCTGATTGAAGCACCCGATTTTGTTAGCCAAGCGCATCAAAACTTTGTCGATGCAGGTGCTGAAATCCTGATCACTAATAGTTACGCCTGTGTGCCTTTTCATTTGGGTCAAGAGCTCTTTGAACAACGAGGCTTTGAACTAGCCGCACTTTCTGGCGAACTGGCTAAAGCAGTTGCTGACAATACTTCTCACACCGTGAAAGTTGCTGGTGCGATTCCGCCACCGTTTGGCAGCTACCGACCGGACTTGTTCAAAGTCGAAGAAGCGGCGCCAATCATTCAAACCCTTTACGATGCACAAGATCCCAACATCGACCTTTGGATCGCGGAAACTATCTGCAGCCTGCAAGAGTTCACCTCCATTCATGCGGTACTTAAGCAATCAGATAAGCCGTGCTACTACGCTTTTAGCTTGGAAGACACCAAGGGCGACTCTGCCAACATTCGTTCTGGTGAGAGCGTAACAGATGCCATCAAACTGGCCTGCCAATCTAACGCGACAGGCATTATGTTTAACTGCTCAGTGCCTGAAGTGATGGATCAAGCCATTATCGATGCTAAGAAAGTGATCGACGAGTTAGGCAGTGATTTGGAAATTGGTGTCTACGCCAATAACTTTGCACCTATCAGCAGTGAACATGAAGCCAATGACATGTTTCAGGAGATGCGAGAGCTGGATGGCCAAGGTTACTTAGCTTACGCAAAACGTTGGCACGCATTGGGTGCCAATATTGTCGGTGGTTGCTGTGGTATTGGGCCAAAACACATTCAAGCCTTAGCCGAGTGGAAACGCTCCATACAGAGCTGATACGGAGCTTCAACTAGAATAGAATTAAATAGAGAACAGGTTGAGAAATCTGTTCTCTATTTGTATGTGCCGTCTCTGAGTACACTGATACAAAACAACGATTTGGAGCAACTGATGAGCGACACGCAACGCAAGATTAAATGGGGTATCGCAGGGCTAGGCAATATCGCCAATCGATTCGCAACCGCAGTCACAGAGCACTGTCTGCATGGTGAACTTTATGCCGTTGCCGCAAGAGATCACTCCCGCGCAGCCACGTTCGCCAATAAGTTTGGTTACGACAAGGCTTATGGATCTTATGAAGCCATGGCGCAAGATCCAGATGTTGAAGCGGTATACATCGCCACGGTTCATCCTTATCACCAGCCACTCGCCGAACTGTTTCTAAGTCATAAAAAACACGTACTGGTAGAAAAGCCCGCTTTCACCAACCTCAGTGATTGGCTAGAGATGAAAACTCTTGCCGAACAAAACGGTGTGATGCTGCTAGAAGCGATGAAGACCGTGGTGTTCCCTGCTTATCGTGAGCTCACGTCATTCTTAGCCAACAACAAGATTAAGATTGATTCGATAGAAGCCAGCTTTGGTAACCATCACGATTATGATCCTGATTTGTTTATCTTCAACCCGGACTTAGCAGGCGGGGCAACGCTCGATGTTGGGGTCTATGGGCTTTGGTTCTTCTACGATCTGTGTCGAACGTTGGGGGTTAGTCCTTCAAAACCTCAGGTAGAGATGTCATGTCTGTATGAGGGGGCGAATGTTGATACCGATTCCTGCTTTCAGTTTTCTGGCGAGATCAACGCGACCATATCAGCTTCGACAGTGCACAACCTGCCACGCGCTGCGCGATTAACTGGCCCAGACATCACTATCACAATTCAAGAGAAGTGGTGGAACCCTACTCACATCGAGATCGAATACCGAAATGAAACCTTCACTATTCAACACCCGATTCAGGGTAATGGGTTCGAATATCAAATCGAGCACTTCTCGCAACTTGTATTAGAGGGCAAACTTGAGTCTGATATCCTAAGCTCAAAGATAAGTGCACAGGTTCTTGCAACCATGGAAAAAGCACTCGATGATGCAGGCTACCAACACTTAACTCAACCTAACATTTAGGAATGCGAATTGGGCAACCTTAAGCGCAAGCTTGAACTGTATGAAAAGATATTTCAGGCTTTTGGGCCTGGAGTATCGCATTGTCAGGTCAATCAACTGGCCACACTGCTGCACGTGAGTGAACGTCACGTTCAGACCTTACTCAAAGCGATGACAGCGCAAGGTTGGATTGAGTGGCAAGCTAGTTCAGGCCGCAGCAAGAAGGCACAACTCACGTGTCTGGTTGAACCCATTGAGGCGTGTTACCAATACGCACAAAGCCAAGCAGATTCAGGCAATATTGAGCAGGTGTTTAACACCTTAAGCTTCAATGGCCGAAACGCTGGCACTGAGCTGCAAGCCTTTCTGAGCAGCAACAATCATTCAACACAGAACGTAGCATTCATTCCCTTTCACCGAGAACTTGAAGCACTCCACCCTCAGCGTGTGCTAAGGCGTACTGAACGTTTCTTAGTGATGCAGATTTGCCAACGCCTCACTGCAATTCGACAAGAAAAGCTGAGCGGTGATTTAGCTTATCATTGGCAGCATAATGAAGATGCTACCGTTTGGCATTTCCAAGTTCGTAATGGCGCTCAATTCCATAACGGTCGATCGCTTGAAATCCAAGACATAGTGCGCTGTCTCTCCTCACTCTCTAGGAGCAAATTCTGGCGTCGTTGCTATCAACATATTGTTGACGTGTCGGCTGTCACTGGCGATGTGATCAAAATGACTCTGAGTGAGCCTGATTGGCATTTGCCTCGATTACTGGCTAGACCTGAGGCTTCGATATTTGAGCACACATCAGACGATAAGCTAATTGGCTCAGGCGCTTTCGCGTTGGAGATTTTCTCAAGCAAGATTCTGAGGTTAAGCCGCAATAATGCCTATTCACACAGCACACCGATTCTCAATCGAGTTGAGCTTTGGGTTTACCCTGACTGGTCGCAAACTAAGGCATGTGCGCAAAACCAAGTGTGCGTCAAAATGCCAGAGAAAACGGTCACGGTGAATGGAGCGAGCGATTCAGCTCTACAGAATTTCGGTTCAACCTTCTTCAAGGTTCAAAACCCGAAGTTGTCGAAAGCCGCTCGTGAGTTCACCGTTGAAGACACCTCAGAATGCCAAGCGCTTTTCGAGCAATTATCAATATCTGACGATCAAAAAACCAATATCGAATATGGACACTACACAGCGACCAAAGACATCGCGCTGTGCAGCATTATTGATGAAAACGATACCTTCTCCTCATGGTTAAGTTTCTTTACTCGTTTCCCTTTTGAAGACTTATCGCTAGCCGCAAAGATGCTAAATAGGATTGAGCAAGGGATAGCCTCAATTCGACGCGAGCCAAGCCTCGACCTGGCAATGAATAAGCTGTTAGAACTTAGACATTGGCTCGATGAAACTGGGATTGTGGTTGAGCTCAAGCAAGAAGCGTTCAACTTAGAGGTTTCTGAAAAGATACACGGCGCGCAAGTGAATGGCTTCGGTTGGTGTGAGCTCGACAAGCTATGGATTAGCCATTTGTAAGCGAATTTCGTAGCTGAACTGTATTTCACAACCTAGCCCAACCAAGCTGCAACCAATCATTATGTTCAGTCACAGCGTAGGTCGAATAGGCTAAGGGTTAGCTCACTAGCGATAACTCAGATTCTTTATAGATACAGTTAGCCACTTTGAATGCCGCTGGAGATAAGAGTGTCTCTTTACATCGAGTCTTAAACTGCTCTGCTTCAATCGCCTGCTCTTCCAATAAGTATTTCAGCTCACTTAGGTAGTTAGCTTCAAACACAGCTTGACCAAGTGGTGTGCATTCGTATCGGCTCGACTCTTGGTAGCCAATTGCGGTCAACACAGATTCTGGCAGCTCCCAGAACTTAGCAATGGTGTAAGTCAGGCGAATAGAGTAGCTGTTCATCAGGCGCTTCAATGCTAACGAGTTTGGCGGAACAGAGGGTTCTACATGCTTGAAGGCTTCTACCATCATTTGGAAAATAATCATCTTGCCTAAGTTGCGAATCAACCCAACAAAGTACGCCGCTGCCTGATCTTCTTGGGATGAAGAGTCTTTCATCAACTCCTTAGAAAAAGACGCGGTTTGCACACTGTGATACCAAATTTTCTCACCGAAGTGACGCCAGTAAATATTGTTCCCCGGCGTGAAGTTCTTCATGTAGCTATTCACTACTCCTTCAACAAGCCCTTGAGAACCCATATTTAAGAATGCTGTTTTTAGGTCAGTAACCTGTTTTTCACCACGCTTATAAAAAGCACTGTTAGCCAGTTTAATCACATCGGCAGCCATACTCGGCTCGCGCTCAATCACTCTTAACAATGCATCGATATCAAACTCGTCGCTCTGCAATTCAGCCATTAACGTGGTCACAGAGGCTGGCATCACTGGCAGTTCATTAAGCAAAGCTTTTGGAGAGCGAATCAAACGTTCTATCTGACAAGCGACAAAATCGCTAAATGGATCTGACTCCGTTCGAAGGCGAGACTCTCCAAACAAATAATCAAGGAATTCACCATCGTGCAGGCTAAGTGTCTTATCGACGATTAATGATGATGGCTGAGCGGACGACGGCGGAACAAAAATTGAAGACGGAACAGAATCAGTAGCAACGGTTTGTTGTTGCTCTTGTTGGACAGGCTCTGCAGAGGGTTTGTTTTTTGAATCAACAAAAGGTGAGAATAGTGCCTGCAATACCCTTTTAAACATCAATACGGCTCCTAGATGAATACAACATAGATAGGGATATATAACGGCGGTGATTATCGCACAGGCAACTCATAAACCATACAGTGATAAATGAATCATTAATTTTCCTGCTGTATAGGATATGTTACTTAGCCGTTTGCTAGGCCAAGCCTCCGCTATTCGCCAGAAACAAAAAAGCGAGCAAATAACACTTGCTCGCTCTTCCATCAATCTGAATCCTGAAGCTGACTAAATTAGCGCTCTGCTACTTCTAACACAATCTTGCCCATAAACCTCAGTCAAACAAGGCTCAATCAGAACACGTTCGCCAATACGCTCAGCCGATACTTCGTTACCAACGGTTACGAATCAATAAAATGAGAAATTCCGCACCCAATAGAATGCGGAATTTATAGATATAGATGAGAGACTTACCGTTAAATCTAGAGTCGGCTGCGTATCGTCACCAACACAGATAACGTACCACAAAGCACCAACACCACACCTAAATCTTGAATCATTCCCGCTAAAGCTAGCCCTGAACCAATCAAGGTGTAATACACCAAACCAAACAGTGCTCCTGCACTTCCTGCTTGAGATTGGTAACGCACCAACGCACGGCTCAATACATTAGGAATCGCAATGCCAAACGCCATAACCACCAACATCATCGGAAGCAAGAACCAGATCGTGTGTTGTGAAAAATACACACCCACCGCGCCTAATGTTTGAAGCCCTGCCGCTAAGCCAATCAGAGAGATAGATGACACTTGTCGCTTCAATAGCGCTTTATTAACCAAGCTTCCCAACAAGGTTCCGAACCCAAGCACGACGCCGCTATAACCAAACTGCTCGATGCTGAATCCAAGCTGTAAGAAGGTGAATGAACCCAGTTGGTAATACGAAAACAGCGCAATGTTGAACGAGGCGACAAGCAGTGCCGATACCCAAATACCACCGTCTTTGATCATGTGGATACTGAGCGATTTTAATTGTAACGGCTGCTTAGACTGCTGTGTTTCAGGCAAAGACCATAAGCTATGTGCCAGCAGCGCTAACACCATAATAAACAAAGCAATAAACACAGATTGATGCCCGCCTGCTTGGCTTAATTGACCACCAAGTAGCAACCCGATAATTGGGCTAATAGACAATCCCATGCCCATGTAACTAAATACCTTAGCTAGCTCAGTACCGCTAAAGGCATCTCGAAGCATGGTTTGAGTGACGACAGAGCCAACAGCAAGTCCGAAAGCGCCCATCGCTCTTGCTATCATCAACCACGTAAAACTGTCGGTTTGCATGGCAATAAGTGAAGAACAGGCTAATAACCCCATCCCCAATAACATGGTGGGACGACGTCCCCATTTATCCGCGAATACACCCCATACCACCACACCCACAGCAAATGCAGAGAAGTAAATCGATAGGGTTTGAGCAGCTTGTGTGTAGCTGACATCAAAGGATTTCGATATTGAATCCAGAGTCGGGCTATAGATGGTTTCTGCGATTTGAGGGAACATCAACAGCAGCACCATTTGCCATAAAGAAGGTTTTGTTTTCATCATTTTTCCAAGACCAGTGAACTTGACGCGAAGTCTAGAGGAAACTAACCTTGGCTCGTTAACAACATTAAAACCAAAAACAACAAGATTGGGACAAATGGCATTAATTAGTGAAACCATTGAGTTTGATGCAGACAGCTTACCTGCGCCCGTAATAGGGATTGCGGCAGAGCTAGGTCAGCATGATTCAGGAATACATCACCACGTAAAAGGACAGCTGCTGTATGCTCCGCAGGGTTGCATCACCTTGACCTTAGAAAACGCCATTTGTATTTTGCCGCCGACAAAAGCTGTGTGGATCCCGCCTTATACCAAGCATCGCGCGCAGATGACTAATGTAGTTGCTTATCGATCGCTCTATTTTGATAGCAGTATTTACACCTGCCCAGAAGTGATTGAAATTGTGGAAGTGAATGAGCTTTTAAAAGCTCTGATCAATAAGGTGGCTTTCTGGGATTGGGACATTGCCCGCGAGCAAACCACCAATACCGCCCGCCTATTCTGGGAAGAGTTTTACAGCGCTAACCAGCACTCGTTTATCTTGCCGCTACCAACAGATCGCCGCTTTAAAAGCTTTTGCAAACGAGTCCGAACCACCTCCTTCCTTGCCCCAGCTCTCTCGACATTAGCGAATTCGGTTGGCGCAAGTACCAAGACGATTACTCGATTATTCAAAGCCGAAACAGGCATGACTTATCAAGAGTGGCGACAGCAATGGCGTTTGTTTAAAGCAATTGAACTGCTCTCAGAAAACCGACAAGTCGGCGATGTCGCGCACCAGCTAGAGTTCTCATCCAACAGTGCATTTATTGCCTTTTTCAAACAACAAACCGGACAAACCCCGTTGGCCTTTACCAAGTTAGGGACGTGATCGTAGTCATCCAAACTCTTAGGTTGTACTTAGTTCAGATAAAAAAACCAGAACATGAGTTCTGGTTTTTATAGGGTATTTTAAAGCTAGATGCCGTCGTTATTTAGTGTAGAAAGCGCGTTTCAATGCCATCTCTAAACCACGAACTTCAGCCAAACCCTTCAATCGACCAATCGCCGAATAACCTGGGTTAGTGGTTTTCTTTAGGTCATCCAGCATTTGATGACCGTGATCTGGACGCATTGGAATTAAGCGGTGATCGCCCACTTCTGCACGACGATTTTCTTCATCCAAAATGGCCATCACAACGTTGTACATGTCCACATCACCATCTAAGTGCGCTGCTTCGTGGAATGTCATTGGGTTACTCTCTTCACGCTTAGTTGAACGCAGGTGCGTAAAGTAAATTCGGTCACCGTGCTTTTTGATCATGTTAACAAGATCATTGTCGCCACGAACACCGTATGACCCCGTACACATCGTCAAACCATTCATTTTGCTTGGTACATGCTCGGTCAACCAATCAATGTCTTCGATCGTTGAAACGATGCGAGGCAAGCCTAGAATTGGACGCGGTGGATCGTCTGGGTGAACCGCCATCTTCAAGCCATTCGCATCACAGATAGGCATCAGCTCAGCGAGGAAGTAAGACATGTGCTCACGTAGCTTGTCTTTGTCGATGCCCGCATAGCGATCTAGCTGTGCTTGAAACGCTTCTAGTGTGTAACCTTCTTCAGCGCCTGGCAGGCCAGCGATGATGTTATTAGTCAGTTGCTGAATTTGCTCTGGCGTCATGTTGTTGAAGTAATCCAACGCTTGCGCTTGCTCTGATTCTGAATAGTCCGATTCTGCACCCGGGCGCTTCAAGATATGCAGCTCAAATGCTGCAAATGCGATTTGGTCAAAACGCAGTGCGCGAGAACCATCAGGCATTTCAAATTCTAAATCGGTACGCGTCCAATCCAACACGGGCATGAAGTTATAACAAACTGTATCGATGCCACACTCAGCAAGGTTAGACAGAGTTTGCTTATAGTTATCAATCCAACGCTGGTAGTTGCCAGTTTGAGTTTTGATCTCTTCGTGCACAGGCACGCTTTCTACGACCGACCACGTTAAACCTTTCTCTTCGATAATGGCTTTGCGTTTCAAAATTTCTTCTTTTGTCCAAACTTCACCATTTGGAATATGGTGCAGTGCATTCACAATACCAGTTGCGCCCGCTTGACGAATATCGTCTAGCGAAACTTGATCATTAGGGCCATACCAACGCCACGTTTGTTCCATGAGACTTACCTTTCTTTAAGACGCACTTAGCCGGCTCGAATTAATCAAGCTAAATGCAATAACGACTTCTTAATGGCAGCAATGACAATTACTGCCCGGGATAGCACCGGTCTACGCCGGTCTAAAGACGATTACCTATCTACAACCTAGTGAATGAATCAGCTTTCAAGAGGAGCCTTGTCGCTGAATTCAACATTAGCTTTCAGGACTAACTTTCCGTGCTAAGTAGCACCACTGGGTTTGAGCTAAATAAGTAACCATCAAAGTTTGGGTCATCAATGTCTGACAGCGCTAATAAACGCTGTTTAACATTCTCAAGGTGTTGCCACATTGCATTCTTAGCAGCGACAGGGTCTTTGCGCTGTAAGGCGGCGAGGATACGAGCGTGATCATCTAACCATTCTTCACGGTAATCTTGACCACTGATGTGAGAGTGGAGTTTATTCCACATTGGACTCTTTTCGCGTCGATCCCAGGATTGTTTCAACATATCTACCAATACAGAGTTTTGAGTGGCCTCTGCAATACACATGTGAAATCTTTCATCTCCGCTGCAATCGGTAGTGCCGCTTGCAAGCTCTTCGCGCTCGAGTTCGAGTGCAGAGCGCATCTTAATAATGTCGCCCGGAGTGACCTGAGTTGCCGCAAACTCCGCGATATTACTTTCCAGTAATTGGCGGGCCTGCAGCATCTCGAATGGACCAGCGTCATCGCTGACCACATTCTCGCGAGAATGAGTTGGAATGTTCAGGACATAAACACCCGACCCTTTTTTCACCTCAACCAAGTTTTCAAGCTCCAGCATGATGATTGCTTCACGCACTACCGTGCGACTGACGTCTAAACGTTCAGCAATATCGCGTTCTGGTGGCAACCTATCTCCGACCTTATACAGACCTTCAATCAGTTCTCTTCTTAGTACTAACCCTATCTCCTGATAAGGTCTTTTCGGCTCGAAAGGCATCATGATGATATTGTCACTTCTTTCCATTGTATTTCTCTCGCCATCATAATGACCAAATATAATTGGTCAACCTCTATATCCTAAAATGCAGTAACACCTTGTTTTTGTATTACTATTTTTTCTATATTTGCTAGTTATTCAACAGCCTGAATGCGGTCAATCAATGCGCTCAATTCTGGGTCCGCTTTATCTAGCGCGTCATACATAGGTTGAACCGCTAGTGCGAACGCAGCCTTGTCTGGTTCCACAAAAGTCACGCCCATTTTCTCGGCTTTAGCACGCTCTTTTGCTTCCGATTCAGCCCACAATTTTTTCATCAATTCAGATGAATCACTTGCCGCTTTCATTAGCGCATCTTGTTGTTCTGTAGTCAGTTTATCGTATGCTTTGGTTGAGATAACCAACACATCCGGAACCATCGTGTGCTCATCTAAGCTGAAGTATTTAGACACTTCACTGTGACGGCTCAAGCTGAATGAAGGAATGTTATTTTCAGCCGCATCCACCACACCTTGCTGCAGTGCTGTGTACAACTCACCGTAAGCTAGTGGCGTTGGGTTACCGCCTAACGCTTTCACCATCGCAATTGCTGATGGGCTTGGTTGAACACGAACTTTCAAACCTTTCAGATCTTCTGGCGTGTTAATTGGCTTATTGGTATAGAAGCTACGCGCACCAGCGTCGTAGTAAGTAACACCAATAAAGCCGCTATCACGAGAAGAGTTAAGAATGTCACGGCCTACTTCACCATCAGTCACACTGTAGTAGTGTGCTTGATCGCGGAATAAGTAAGGCATGTTGAATGATGAATAAGCAGGAGAAAAAGCTTCTAGCTCAGCAGCATTACTTTTCACCATATCTAAAGCGCCGTTCTGCATCAGCTCCATAGATTCACGCTGTGTACCCAATTGAGCATCAGGGTAAATACGAATACGCACCTCACCGTCAGTCAATTCACGTACTTCTTTCGCCATAAACGTCATCGCTTCATGTACTGCATGGTCACGAGGGTGGTTATGGCTCAGTTTCAATGTTGTCGCTGCATAAGCAGAAGCTGTTGCTCCAAAAGTGAAAGCAGCACCGACAACCGCACTAATCAAAGTTTTACGCGTCATCATCATTCTTATTCTCCGTGGATTGGTTATCCAAAATGTAGGGTGTTTTTTGTTATGGGCTCATATTGGGGTTCAAAAAAGGAACCGTCAAAGCTGAAATTAAAATTGATTGACCAATATCACAATAAAAACCCATAAATTGGTCAACCAAAATCATTTGTGAAGTTGCTCACGCCAACCAAAAAATGAATAGCTTATGATTCAGCCAGATTTTTGAACATCCCATCCCTACATAGAAACAGTTTCTTACATTGGTAAACCAATTGTTATGAGATACGCAATTTTGTTGAAAGGAAATAAACATGAATAAATTGGTCAGTTACATAAATAGAGGGTTGGCCGCCTTTACAGTGTCTCTATCGTCTTTCTTAGTACTGTGTGTGATATGGCAGGTTTTATCCCGCTATGTTATTGGCAAACCAAGTACTGTTACCGACGAGCTCGCGCGTTATCTCTTTATGTGGGTAGCCTTAATTGGTGCTGCTTACACTACGGGTCTGAAACGCCACCTTGCCATCGACCTGCTTACGATGAAGCTGACTGGCAAACGCAAATTAATCAACGAAATCGTTATCCAAATAGCCATCGCCTCTTTCTCTTATATCGTTCTGGTACACGGTGGAAGCCAACTTGCAGCTAAAACACTTGCGATGGGACAACTGACTCCCGCTCTAGGTTTAGAAATGGGCTACATCTACTTCTGCTTACCGATTAGTGGCGCTTTGATGATTTTTTACTCCGTCGTATTTACCTACGAACGCGTTAAACAATTAATGTCAGGTGACGATTTGATCACCGACTCACAACTTGATTGATAGAAGGATTTCACAATGGAATGGCAAGTAATACTGACCTTATTCGGTAGTTTCGCTGTACTGCTTACAATCGGTGTACCGGTCTCTTTTGCGATTGGTTTATCGTCACTAGCAACCATTTTAATGAGCTTACCGCTTGAGCCTGCAATCGCTGTAGTTGCTCAACGTATGGCCGCTGGCCTTGATAACTTTGCACTATTGGCAATCCCGTTCTTCATTTTGGCGGGCAACATCATGAACCAAGGCGGCATCGCGCTGCGTTTGATCAACTTCGCGAAAGTGTTGGGTGGTCGTCTACCGGGTTCATTGGCACACGTAAACGTGATGGCAAACATGATGTTTGGTTCGATCTCAGGCTCAGCGGTTGCATCGGCTGCTGCAGTTGGTGGCACCATGTCTCCTCTGCAAAAGAAAGATGGCTACGACGAAAACTTCTCAGCGGCGGTAAACATCACTTCGTGTCCTACTGGTCTTTTGATTCCACCAAGTAATACCTTGATCGTTTTCTCTTTGGTTTCAGGTGGTACTTCAATTGCGGCACTGTTCTTAGCGGGCTACATCCCAGGTCTCATCATGGGACTCAGCATCATGATTGTGGCGGGTATCATTGCAAAACGTCGTGGCTACCCACTTGCAGAACGTCCTTCAATGTCTGTCGTATGGGACACCTTCTTAAAAGCGGCGCCTTCTTTAGCGCTAATCGGCATCATCATGGGTGGCATCATTGGCGGTATCTTTACTGCGACTGAAGCTTCTGCAATTGCTGTGGTATACACCTTCGTTCTAGCGGTGCTTATCTACGGTGAAGTGAAATGGCGTGAAATTCCAAAGATCATCCTTGAGTCTGCAGTAACGACATCTATCGTTCTATTACTGGTTGGCGCATCAATGGGTATGTCTTGGGCAATGGCGAACGCCGATGTGCCTTACATGATTGCTGATGCATTACTGGCGGTTTCTGATAACCCGCTAATGATTCTATTGATCATCAACATCATCCTGCTGATTGTGGGTATCTTCATGGATATGACACCAGCGGTACTGATCTTCACACCAATCTTCCTGCCAATCGCATTGGATCTAGGCATCGACCCAGTTCACTTCGGCATCATGATGACCTTCAACCTTGCTATAGGTATCTGTACGCCGCCAGTAGGTAGTGCTCTATTCATCGGTTGTTCGGTTGCCAACATTGCCATCGACAAAGTCATCAAACCTTTGCTGCCATTCTATGCTGCACTGATTGCAGCCCTAATGGCCGTTACTTTTATCCCTGAGCTGAGCTTGTTCCTACCTGAATTGGTACTGGGTTACGGTTCGTAATTTGGTCTCAGATATATTCTAGGACTGCTAAACACTCAAACGTATAATCAAATAATAAAATCCCGTTGGCTCGCTGGCGGGAAAAGGAACTGAATAATGAAGACTGTTGCTAACTCTACGCTGCCAAACACTGTATTACGACCTGACTACGACCGTTCAGCACTCCAAAGCCGTATTGTGCACCTAGGTTTTGGTGCATTTCACCGAGCTCACCAAGCGCTATTCACCAATGAAATGCTCAGCAAAACCAACACTGATTGGGGCATTTGTGAGATAAACCTATTCGGCGGCGAAGACCTAATTAAATCACTTCGCGCGCAAGACCACCTTTACACCGTAGCTGAAAAAGGCGCTGAATCCACAGACGTTAAAGTGATCGGCTCAGTGACAGAATCTCTTCACCCAAGCCTAGACGGCATCGAAACCGTATTAAAAAAAATGGCAGAGCCTCAAGTCGCTATCGTGTCTATGACCATCACAGAAAAAGGCTACTGCGCTGACCCTGCGACCGGAAAACTCGACAAAAATAACCCATTAGTCATCGCAGACCTAGCTAACCCAACTCAACCAAAATCTGCGCTTGGCTATATTGTCCAAGCCCTAAAAATTCGCCGCGAACGTGGCTTAACACCATTCACGGTGATGTCTTGCGACAACGTGCAAGAGAACGGTCATGTAGCAAAAGCAGCGATCATTGAGTTTGCTCAACTGCTTGACCCAGAATTACGTGATTGGATTGAAACCAATGTCACCTTCCCATGCACCATGGTTGACCGCATCGTACCTGCAGCAACCGAAGAGACACTAGCTGAAATTGCAGAACTGCTTGGTTGTGAAGACCCATGCGGTATCGCCTGTGAACCCTTCCGCCAATGGGTGATTGAAGATAATTTTGTTGCGGGGCGTCCAGACTGGAATGTTGCTGGTGCAGAGTTCGTAGAAGATGTAGTGCCTTACGAAGAGATGAAACTGCGCATGCTCAATGGCAGTCACTCTTTCCTTGCTTACCTTGGATACCTTGGTGGCTACGACCATATTTCCGACACCATGACAGATGCAGGCTACCGAAAAGCCGCTTTTGACATGATGATGAAATCACAAGCGCCGTCGTTAACGATGCCTGAAGGGACTGATTTAGAAGGTTACGCAAGCTTGCTGATCAACCGTTTCACTAACCCAAGCTTGAAGCATAAGACCTGGCAGATTGCGATGGATGGCAGCCAGAAGATCCCTCAACGTATGGGTGGCAGCTTACGATTCCATTTAGAGCAAGGCTCAGATTTAACATGGCTTGCAACCGCTATTGCTGGCTGGATGCGCTATGTATCTGGTGTTGATGAGCAAGGTAAGGAGATTGATGTTCGCGATCCAATGGCGGATACACTACGCCAGATCTGCGACCAGCATGGACTCAATGTATCTGTGGTTCCGGCGTTACTTGCGGTTGAAGCAATTTTCCCTGCCGAGCTAGGTCAAAACCCGCAGGTCATTGATGCAGTAAGTTCAGCGTACCAATCATTAATTGAACACGGTGCCGTTGCTACCGTGGCTGCGTTATAAGGAGAACAAACAATGAAGAGTTTCTTATGTGAAGACTTTTTACTGTCGAATGAGACAGCGCGCCGCTTGTACCACGAACACGCAAGCCACCAGCCGATTTATGACTATCACTGCCACCTAAACCCGGCAGAAGTGGCTCAAGATCGTCAGTTCGAAAACATGTCTAAGATTTGGCTTGAGGGTGACCACTACAAATGGCGTGGCATGCGTTCAGCAGGGATCGACGAACGTCTGATTACTGGAGGCGCAAGTGATTATCACAAGTTTATGGCATGGGCAAAAACCGTCCCTCAAACCTTAGGTAATCCTCTTTACCACTGGACTCACTTAGAACTTCGTCGCCCATTTGGTATTACTGGCACTCTATTGAGCCCAGAAACAGCTGACCAAATTTGGCACGAAGGCAACGAGCTATTAGCGACACCGGAATTTAGTGCTCGCGGCATCATGCAGCAAATGAATGTTGTGATGGCCGGTACGACAGACGATCCGATTGATTCTCTTGAACACCATAAAACGATCGCTCAAGACAGTTCATTTGATGTGAAAGTTCTACCAAGCTGGCGCCCAGATAAAGCGTTCAAAATTGAACTTGATGGCTTTGCTGATTACCTACAAAAATTAAGCATGGTTGCTAACGTTGAAATCACTCGCTTCCATCATCTATTGAGTGCTTTAGACAGCCGCTTAGCACATTTCAACGACCATGGTTGCCGTGCAGCAGACCATGGTATAGAAGTGGTTCGCTACGCGCCGATTCCATCAGAATCCGAGTTAGATGCTCTGTTAGCTCGACGCCTCAATGGCGAAACGCTCACCGATTTAGAATGTGCACAGTTCTCAACAGCGGTTCAAGTGTGGTTAGGCAAGCGTTACGCTGCAATGGGTTGGGTAATGCAGCTTCATATTGGTGCTCAGCGCAATAACAACACGCGTATGTTCCAACTGTTAGGCGCTGATGCAGGGTTTGACTCGATTAGCGACAAGACGTTTGCATTCGAATTGGCTAACCTATTAGACGAGATGGATCAAAGCAATGAGTTACCTCGCACCATCCTTTACTGCTTAAACCCTCGAGATAACGAGATGATGGCAACCATGATTGGTAACTTCCAAGGTGGCGGCATCGCGGGCAAAGTTCAGTTTGGTTCTGGTTGGTGGTTCAACGATCAGAAAGACGGCATGCAACGCCAAATGGAGCAACTATCTCAGCTTGGTCTGCTTAGCCAGTTTGTCGGCATGCTGACTGACTCTCGCAGCTTCTTGTCTTACACACGCCACGAATACTTCCGCAGAATTCTGTGTGACATGCTTGGTCGTTGGGCTGAAAACGGCGAGGTGCCAAACGACATGTCACTGCTTGGCCCTATGGTCGAAGACATCTGCTTTGGTAACGCAAAACGCTACTTCGAAGAGAGGGCGTAACCCATGAAACATATCGCCATCATTGGTGAGTGCATGATCGAGCTTAACGGCAAACCGTTCGGCTCAATGCATCAAACGTTTGGCGGAGACACTCTCAATGCTGCGGTTTATTTAAGCCGCGGCTGTGAAGCCAACCTCAATCAAGATGACATCAAAGTGTCCTACGTCACGGCTTTAGGCGCAGACCCGATTAGCAAGGGAATGTTAGAACGCTGGCAACAAGAAGGGGTGTCGACGGACCTAGTTCTACAAGACAACCAACGTACGCCAGGCCTATACCTAATTCAGCTTGATGACGCAGGTGAACGTACCTTTCTGTATTGGAGAAATCAGTCGGCTGCACGCTACCTACTGCAGCACCCAGATTTCAATCAGATAAAGCAGGCACTGCGCAATGTCGATATGGTCTTTCTCAGCGGTATCACATTAGCGGTTCTGCCTGAACAAGATCGTATCGAGCTATTAAACATCTTGGTTGAGTTGAAAACACAAGGTGTTGAGATCGCCTTCGATAGTAACTTCCGCCCTGCACTTTGGCCACTGGACGAAAACCAAACCGTCAAAAATAGCTACCAAGCCATGTATACATTGACGGATTTAGCCTTGGTTACATTCGATGATGAACAGTTAATTTGGGGAGATACTTCACCTGAACAAACCATTGAACGTCTAACTTCACTGGGTGTTAAGCGATGCATCGTCAAATTGGGTGCAGATGGTTGTCTCATTCAAGATACCACAATTCAAAGTGACATAAATTCAGATTCTGGTACCGCTTCGGCTCCACGGGCGGTGCCGACCCTACCTGTTGAACACGTCGTTGATACGACCTCAGCAGGAGACTCATTCAATGGCGGATTTTTATCTGCTTACCTTGCAGGCGAAGACTTAATTACGTCATGCCAGCGCGGTAACACCATGGCAGGCGTCGTTATCCAACATCATGGTGCCATTATTGCAAAAGAACTAACTCAAGCGGCCATCACAGCCATTTAAGGAATACCAATGTCTAACATCAAACAACAACTGAAAACACTGAAAGTTATCCCTGTGATCGCTATCGACAACGCTGAAGACATCATCCCTCTGGGAAAAGTGTTAGCTGAAAATGGTTTACCTGCAGCAGAAATTACTTTCCGTTCTGAAGCGGCTGTCGAAGCAATTCGTCTACTTCGTGAATCGCAACCAAACATGTTGATCGGCGCTGGCACTGTGCTCAATCGTGAGCAGGCGATCGCCGCTAAAGAAGCGGGCGCAACGTTTGTAGTCTCTCCTGGCTTTAACCCAAATACGGTAAGAGCCTGCCAAGAGATTGGTATTGATATCATTCCTGGGGTCAACAACCCGAGTACAGTAGAAGCCGCTCTAGAAATGGGCTTAACCACATTGAAGTTCTTCCCAGCTGAAGCATCAGGTGGCATCAACATGGTTAAGTCACTTCTTGCGCCTTACACGGATATTGAGATCATGCCGACAGGTGGCATTAACCCAAACAACATCAAAGACTACCTAGCGATACCTCGAGTGCTCGCATGTGGTGGTACTTGGATGGTGGATAAGAAGCTAATTGAAGAAGGTAATTGGGAACAGCTGGCTCATTTAACTCGTGAAGCCGTTAAGTTAGTCAATTAAACCTAATGCAATAGCACCTTTAGCGTTATATCTAGCCCTCCTTTCGGAGGGTTATTTTATGGTTGAGCATTATTCTCTCATAGTTAATTATTTAATCGTGCTCGATAGCATCTAAAAATAAAGGCTAAATATGGAAAACTGGATAACACAAGGAGTTGGCGGCCTGGCTTTTTGTATCGGTGTAATGGCCTTTTGGCAAAAAGATGATATGCGTTTTCGCTACCAGATGATGATCTTTTGTTTTGTTATGAGTATCCATTTCATATTAATGGGTGCCATAGTGGCTGCTATAGGCGTAATTATTAATGCTATTCGCAGTTACGTATCGATAAAAACTCAATCGCGCAAAGTGATGTGGTTCTTTATTGGCTTGATGTGGTGCATGACTTTGCCCAACATGAACCATTTCTTTGAGTTTATTACGGTTGTTGGTTCGTCCGTTGCGACATGGGCACTCTTTTCAAGACAAGGCATCGCCTTGAGATCATTAATCTTATTCAATTCCTTCTGTTGGGCTAGCCATAACATTTGGATTGGTTCAATTGGAGGCTCTTTTGTCGAAATCACCTTTATAGTCACCAACATAGTCACTATCTATCGTTTACATCAGCGCAGATTGTTAACTATAAAATAGGCAATAAATTTTTTATTCTAGATTTAAAATATGGAAGTAATACACCACTAATTAAATGGGGAATTAATTGGATATCAAAAAATCAAATCTAATTAAGTTTACGTTATTTAAGCGTCGTCAATATATTTCCAGTACTAAATTGAATTAAATCACCAATTAAATTTATATGGTGATCCAAATCTTTAGTTTGCTTTATTTTGGTTAACCAATAATCCGTTAATTATTAAAATTGGTCATGTGCTTATTATTATACTAACAATAGGATCGTGACCATGAAGCGTCTTACCCTGACACCTATAGCAATCGCGTTGCTTCTTGCAGGATGCAACTCATCTGATAGCGACAATAACCTCCAGCAACCCCAAGTTCACTCTCGTGTTCATGATGTATTGAACGTTGAGGGTTACCAATTCCGAGATTCTAACGGCAATGGAAAACTGGAACCCTTTGAAGACTGGCGATTATCTCCAGAAGAACGAGCAGCAGACTTGGTTAGCCGAATGACGCTAGATGAGAAAGCCGGCATGATGCTCATTGACACCTTAAACTCAGCCGAGGGTGGACTTGTTAGCAGTGCCGGGGCTTTGTTTCCTAAATCAGGGAACTAATGCTTAAAGCTACGATCAGATCATC
>NZ_JBGONY010000066.1:0-26058 GCF_041439375.1 Vibrio crassostreae
TCCCAGCCAAATATCCGTTCAGGTTCAAGCAATAATGCTTATCCGAACGGCATTACTTCCTAATGGAAGCCCTTTTTTAATGCGTGTCGTTCTCGCTGGTATGTCGAGCTGTACTTTATTGTGGAGGGAAGCAGACACCTGTGCCACCCAACCCGCAATACCCATTTGGATTTTTAGCTAGGTATTGCTGGTGGTAGGTTTCTGCGAAAAAATATTTTCCAGCAGGCAGAACTTCCGTCGTGATCTCGTTGCCTAAAGATTCAGTCATTGCTCGTTGATATTCACGTTTAGAGTGCTCAGCGATAGATTGTTGTTCTTCACTGAAGGTGTAAATCGCGGAACGGTATTGAGTCCCTAAATCGTTGCCTTGGCGCATTCCTTGAGTTGGGTCATGACGCTCCCAAAAGGTTTCAAGTATTCGAGCTAGAGAGGTTTGTTCACTATCAAATATGACACGAACGACTTCGGTATGGCCGGTTTGCCCAGTACATACTTGTTCATAAGTGGGGTTAGCTGTGTATCCGCCAGCGTAACCAACGGATGTTGAAATAACGCCATCCAATTGCCAAAACAAACGCTCAGCTCCCCAGAAGCATCCCATACCAAACAGGACTTCTTGTTGAGAGCCCGTAGGCGTATCGAGCAGGTCGGTTTGGTTAACGAAATGGCGCTCAGTGATTCGAATTGGGTCAGCATTTCCCGGTAGTGCGGTTGCTGCAGAAACCAGTTGTTGTTTGTTTAGCATGTTATATTCCTTTTCGCATACGTTTACCGCGCTGGCTTTTATTTACTGTGGGTTCATATTAACGGTTGGTCAAGATTGAATAAGTCTTTAAATTAGACCGTGTTATTCCAGGATTTATTACAGACTCAATGCTTTTTTAGCGGTATTATTTCTTTTCACTTATTAACGTATTGATAACTTCTTCACCCATTAAACATGATAAGAAAAACTTTACCAGTTCTGATTGGCACTCTACTGTCATCGACGCTCGCTTTCGCTGATGTTTCCCTTGAAATTAAAGGGCTGGATGGAGCGCTTGAGGATAATGTTGATGCTTATCTTAGTGCGATCCCTGAAGAAGAGTATTCGGTTTCATTAAGGTTCCAGTCTCGCTTGGAATCTATGATAAAAGAAGCCCTGAATGCGTTAGGCTACTACCAACCTATTATCACGTTTACTCACTCCGAAGATGATACCGAGTTGACCGTTACGGTTGAGGCGGGAGAGCCTGTTGTTATCTATACTTCCGATATCGTTCTGACTGGTGAAGCCAAAGATGATCCAGACTTTTTAGCCTTGATTGCCAAGAGTAAGTTGTCCAAAGGTTCGATTTTGAATCATGGTAATTATGACTCTTTGAAATCGTCGATACGCAACCTTGGTTTAGCGAAAGGCTATTTCGATGGGGCATATGCTCTCAGTAAGCTAGAAGTCGCCCCTGAATTAAACCGAGCTTATGTTCGTCTTCATTATAACAGTGGTATACGCTACCACTTTGGTACCACTCAGGTTACTGGTAGCCAGATTGAAGAAGATAAGGTGCAGTCACTCAAACCATTTGAGGATGGCGAACCTTACTCGATAACCAAAGTCGGTGAGTACAACCAAAACCTGTCCAATACGGATTGGTTTTCTTCTGTTTTTGTTGAACCTGATTTAAGCCAATTGGGCGAAGGCCGTGAAATTCCGATGAAGGTCAGCCTTGCTCCGCAAGCGCGTAACCAAATCGAAACAGGTATCGGTGTATCAACAGACCTTGGTGTAAAAGGCACCCTAAAATGGAAGAAACCTTGGGTTAACGAGAAAGGTCATAGCTTTAATAGTAGCCTGTCGATCTCCAAGCCCGAGCAGACGATTACCGCGACTTATAAAATCCCATTGGATGACGTGCTTAATGACTACTATCAAATTAAGTACGGTATGAAGAATTTGGATAATCGAGATACCAAAAGTTTGGAGTCAAACTTAGCCTTAGAAAGATATTGGCGTCTGGATAATGGCTGGCAACGTACTGTATTTATTCGATACTTGGTCGAAAACTATGAACAAGGTTTGCAAGATGACTTAGCGCAATTCGTGTTGCCGGGTATCTCTTTCTCGCGAACTCGAACGCGTGGTGGGTCGATGCCGATGTGGGGCGATAAACAAACCATTATGGTTGAGGCTGCTGATGACACCTTATTATCGGAAACTAAGGTGGTGCGTTTTCAAGGGCAAACAGCATGGATTCGCAGCATTGGTAATAATCACCGCGGTTTAACTCGCCTTCAATTCGGCGGTAACTTTGCCGACGAGTTTGAAAAGCTGTCTCCCTCTCTAAGATTCTTTGCTGGTGGTGATAATAGCATTCGTGGTTATGGCTATGAGTCTATCTCTCCTCGAGATGAAAGTGGCGCACTAACCGGCGCAAAATACATGGCAACCAGCTCGTTTGAATACCAATACCGCTTAGTTGGAAACTGGTGGGGTGCTGCATTCTACGATATTGGTGATGCATTCAATGATAAGCCAGAGTGGAAGCACGGCACCGGTGTCGGGGTGCGTTGGGCCTCTCCTGTAGGTCCTGTGAGTTTAGACTTTGCTTGGGGCCTAGATGCGAAGAAAGGCGATGAGTTCCAACTGCACTTTAGTTTAGGGCCTGAATTATGATTAACGTTGTGGGTAAGTGCATAAAATGGACTTCGATTTCATTGACGTCTATTTTGCTATTGTTGATAGCCTTGCTCGGTTTTGTTTTGTTCACCAATCCGGGGTTGAACACCGTGCTGTGGGGCGCTGAAAAAGCATTGCCACAACTTAAAGTGGAAAGTACTAAAGGCGCTCTTTTTCCAAGCTTTACGCTTAATAATGTCCAGTTCAAAGATGATAGCCTTCATATCGATACTAAGGTTCAAAAGCTGAACTTGGCTATTAATCCACGCTGTCTGCTCGATCCTAAGCTGTGTGTCGATCGTTTAGCTATTCAAGGGTTGAACTTCGCATTTACTGAATTACCGCCAGCTTCTACAGAAGAAGCAGAGCCTACACCGCCCGTAACATCGGTGAAAACACCACTACCAATAGTGATCAACCGTATTGCTTTGTCTGATATCAAACTGAATATCTTGGGGCATGAAATTGAATGGAGCTTGTTCTCCACAGCTCTGAGTATGCAGGGTGAAAAGCTGACGGTATCGCCAACCTTGTTCAATGACCTCAAAGTTAAGCTTGCTGAGTCGACAAAAGAACCGCAAACCGAAAAGGTAGAGCCAGAATCAACCGTTAAAACAGCGATCGAGCTGCCTGAAGTCTGGATTCCTTTACAGGTTGTACTGGAGCGTTTTGACCTCAACCGTTTCACCTTAGAACAAGAAACCCCAATTGTAGTGAACCACCTTGGGCTAGAAGCTCGAGCAGGTAAACATACGGTAGATGTTTCCACTCTAGACCTCGATATGCCACAAGCAAGCGCTAATCTTGCGGCTAAGGTTGAGCTTAAAGGTGGTTACCCATTAGATCTTTCTTTAGATGCTTTGGTGAAAGAAACCGACCTTGCTGGCCAGAAACTGTCGCTGAAGGCGCAAGGCAGCGTGGCTAAACTGCATCTAGATTCTCAGTTTTCTGAATCGATTGAGGCAAAACTGTCTGGGGATATTCAACCCCTAGAGCCAACTCTACCATTTGACCTTCTTTTAGAGGGAGGTAAAGCGCAATGGCCTCTTACCGGAAAAAGCGATTACCAAGCTGCAATTGATAAATTCAAAGCCAATGGCTCATTAGATGGTTTTAATGTGCAGCTCAAAGGCGAAGCTAATGGTAAGGATATTCCTGCGTTAGCCATCGACCTACAGGGTAAAGGTACCACTGAGCAGATTGAGCTCGAGCGTCTAAAGCTGAACACGCTAGGCGGTGAACTTAACGGTGTCGTTAAAGCGAACTGGAAGAGTCTCGTTAACTGGCAAGCTGACGTGACACTCAAAGATATTCAACCGGGCCTACAGTGGCCAGAAGCCGAGGGTAACATTAGCGGAAGCATAGTCACCTCGGGTGAGTTGACGGAAGCGGGCGGTTGGGCGATTGAGCTACCTAAGCTTGATATCGAGGGTATCTTGCGTGATTACCCGTTGGACATCGAAGGTCAGTTGTCAGCGTCGGATCGTAGTGCAAGTGGTGAGCCTAAACTGCAAACCAGCGGCTTGAGCTTGGCTCATGGTGTTAACTCGATTAAGGCACAGGGACAGCTTGATAAGCAATGGGATATGGGCGTTGATATTTACTTCCCTGAGCTGGTGAAAAGTGTTCCAGACTTGAAAGGACAAGTGATTGGTAACATCCAACTTAGCGGCCCCACGAAAGAGCCTGAAGTCGATCTTGCACTTAATGTTGATAAGGTCGATTGGAATAACGAAGCAACACTAGAATCCCTATCGCTTAATGGTTCGGTGGTTCCCCTACCATTGCCTGAAGCTCAAGCCGATCTTGTATTAAAAGCTAAGAACCTAACCTATCAAGATCAAAGCGTGGAAAGCATTGATCTTACGGTGAGTGGTGGCGAAAAGAAACACACAGTGACACTTGATGTGATATCCGACATCGTGTCGACTAGCTTGGCTATCTCTGGAGAATTGATTCAGAAGCCTTCTCTTATTTGGGATGGCTCGTTAGACAGAGTCAAAATCACCACTCAGCAGGGGCCTTGGGTATTAGACCAGCCTGTCGCGATAAAGGTGGATGTCGATAAGCAGTTTGCCGACGTTCAAGCTCACTGTTGGAAACAATCTAGTTCGAGTGTGTGTCTGGATGAGGATATCCGCGCCGGAAAATCAGGTGAGGCCAAGATTGCAATCAACCAGTTCGACTTCGAGCAGATCAAAGCCTTTGTTCCTAAAGAGACGCAACTGCAAGGTTTAGTGAATGTTAAAGCTCATGCCAAGTGGTCTGAACAAGGTGAGCCTGAGGTTACGGTAAGCGTTGATATGCCGAAAGGTCAGGTTGTTCAACAAGTTGGCGAGCCAATCACACTGGGTTGGGAAAGTGTTGCATTGAATGCCCAGCTAAAAGACAACAAACTGGATGCCGATTTTAATTTGGATGTTTCCGACAATGGTGATCTGTCTGGAACGGTGTCGCTACCGGATATTCTTGTCGAAGACAAAATGGTCGATGCTGCAATTAAGCTGACCACGTTCCACCTCGATTTCTTGCAACCAATCCTAGGTGAGTACAGCCTATTGAAAGCCGACCTTGAGAGTGATCTTCAAGTTAAAGGCTCTTTGATGCACCCTCAAGTTTTTGGTCAGTTCTCGGTTGATGGTATTCAAGTCAAAGGCGATGTGACGCCTGTTGATGTGAAAGATGGCCGTATCGCTCTCGACTTTGATGGTTATAGTGCAAAACTGGATGCGAATGTAGAAACGCCTGACGGTCATCTTGATATTGAGGGAACCGGAGATTGGCAAGATCTTAAAGCATGGCACTCTAACGTTAGAGTTTTTGCCGATGAGTTGATGGTTGATATCCCGCCGATGGTCAAGGTTAAGGTCGTACCTGATATGACCATTGATGTCACGCCCGAGCTGGCAAAAATTACGGGTGACATAGCACTACCATGGGGACGAATTGTGGTAGAAGACTTACCACCGTTAGCGGTTGGTGTGTCTTCCGATCAGGTGATATTGAACAAAGATCTTGAGCCTGAAAGTGAAGATACGATCCCATTCAATGTGATGACCAATATTAATATCTCCATTGGTGATGACTTTAAATTGTCTGCCTTCGGTCTTGAAGGCGACTTGGTTGGTAAGCTCAATGTAGCTCAAAAAGACCAAGGCCCATTCATCACGGGTGAAGTGAATATCGTCGATGGTACTTACCAATCATTCGGGCAAGACCTGTTGATCGAAGAGGGCAAGATCCTAATGAACGGCCCACCGGATCAGCCATACGTAGCGATTAATGCGATACGTAACCCTGATAATACTCAAGACGATGTAACTGCCGGTATTCGTGTGACAGGCCCTGCAACAGAGCCGACTATCGAAATTTATTCTGACCCTGCGATGCCGCAAGCTAACGCGCTTTCTTATATTCTACGTGGTCAAGATATCGATGGTGAATCGAATGGTTCGATGACGACTACCCTAATTGGCTTGAGCTTGGCGAAGAGCGGTAAGGTTGTCGGTGAAATCGGTGAGGCATTTGGTGTGCAGGACTTACAACTGGATACTGCTGGTTCCGGGGATGACTCACAAGTAACGGTAAGTGGCTACATTCTCCCTGGCTTACAGGTGAAGTATGGCGTGGGGATCTTTAACTCGTTAGGTGAGTTTACCGTTCGTTATCGATTGATGCAGGATCTCTATGTAGAAGCTGTATCAGGTTTAGACAGTGCTGTGGATCTTCTCTATCAATTTGAGTTTGAGTAAAGCAATTTGAATAGAGCCGTTTAAGTTCGAGTGGTTAATGTTTTAGCCATTCATTGAAGTGTAAATATGAATGGTTTGTGGAGGGGGGATGCAAAACCTTGTTTTTGTCTATGGGACCTTAAGGCAAAGTCAGTCCAATCACCACTATTTGAAAGGCTGTGATTTCTTGGGGCGGTTTGATACACCCGATGAATATGCTCTTTTTGACTTAGGCGAGTATCCGGCGATGATTTTTGGAAAGAAAAGTGTTGTTGGTGAGGTCTATTTAGTTAACGACGAAGTTTTGGCGTCGCTTGATCGGCTAGAAGGTGTTCCGGTTGAGTATCGTCGTGAGCAAATAGAGACTATATTTGGATTAGCATGGGTATATTTGTATCAGCTTGATCTAACCGCTAAAAAAGAAATACTTTCGGGTGACTGGTGTAAGCGGAACAACCCGCTGTAGTGAATGAACTAATGAAAGCTTTCTGACGTAATAGCTAAAAGTCTCAATCTACAGGCTAATCTTTTCCATCAGGAGGAAATTATGAAATATCTATTATTGGTGCTATCAGTAATGTTATTTGGTTGTGCACAAACTCCGCCACCAACGTCAATGAACACGACCGATTGGCAGAGCTTTGGTGAAGAAATGGCACTGAAAGGTAAAACTAAGCAAACAGAAGCAAGTTTGGCTGAAGCTGCGTCTTCACCATCAATTGATGCAGACTTGTATGCCGCTTATGGCCAAGGGTATGAAATTGGTAAAACTCAGTATTGTTCCCAAAATCCACGTGCGCTAGGACGTCGCGGCGAGACTTACCTTGGAATTTGCGATGATATTGATAAATGGTTCCGCTTCAACTATGAACGAGGTGCTGAATCGAAATTTGATATTCGATAATCCAGTAAAAAGTTAACGCGGTGACCAATAAAAAGCCAGCATTTAGATGCTGGCTTTTTTAATGACGTTAATTTAATAAATAAACGAATGGCTTAGTCTGGGTTAAGCTCAAGAAACTCTTCTACTTTTTTTACCATGCTCTTCGAACCGACAAAGAAAGGTACACGTTGGTGTAGCTCTGTTGGTTTGATATCCATGATGCGTTGGGCACCATCGGAGGCGATACCACCGGCTTGCTCCATGATGAAGGCTATTGGGTTGCACTCATACAATAGACGCAGCTTACCTTGAGGATGGCTTTCTGTACTTGGGTAAAGGTAGATGCCGCCTTTAAGTAGGTTACGGTGAAAATCAGATACAAGAGAACCAATGTAGCGGGAAGTGTAAGGACGATTATCACTTGGTTCGCTTTCCTGACAGTATTTGATGTACTTCTTAACACCTGTAGGGAAACGAATGTAGTTACCTTCGTTGATTGAGTAAATCTTACCTTCGTCAGGGATCATCATATTTTCATGAGACAGGCAGAAGGTACCCAGTGATGGGTCGTAGGTGAAGCCATTTACGCCAGCACCAGTTGTGTATACCAGCATGGTTGAAGAGCCGTAAATCACGTAACCAGCAGCTACTTGCTTATGCCCTGGTTGTAGGAAATCTTCTTGTGTTGGTGGAGTACCAATCGGTGATACTCGGCGGTAGATTGAGAAAATTGTACCAACCGATACATTCACATCGATGTTTGAAGAACCATCAAGTGGATCCATCAGTACAACGTATTTTGCGTTTTTGTTGAGCTCTTTATTGAAGGCAACGGCTTCGTCTTCTTCTTCACTCGCGACACCACAAACTTGATCTCGAGCTTCAAGTGCGGCTTTAAATTTGTCGTTAGCATACAGGTCTAGCTTTTGTTGCTCTTCACCTTGAACGTTGTCTGTACCAACAGCGCCAGTAATATCGACAAGACCTGCCTTGTTAATTTCGCGGTTAACAATTTTTGCAGCAAGACGAATTGATGACAAAAGGGATGATAGATCACCGCTTGCATGGGGGAAGTCATTTTGTTTTGCAACAATGAACTCACCAAGGGTGCGCATCTCAGACATGTTATTTCCTTAAACTTCTCTGAATATTAGGGGGGGATTTGAGCACTATAGAATTGGCCTCTTATATGGGCTTTATTCATCTAGACGCTTACCTAAATTCTAAAGGCTAGATCTTTTTAATGGTAATGAACTAAGCGACACAGATCTCACTTACTATGTCGACTAAATTTGTTTTGCATTGCCGCTCGCTTTTAACCGCCATTTAATGATAATGAGTGCAAGCCGTTTTAATTAGGCACCGTTTATTTAGCCCAGCGTTTGGAAGCAATTTATGCATATTCATATCTTAGGAATTTGTGGCACCTTCATGGGTGGTGCTGCGGTATTGGCTCGTCAACTAGGTCACAAGGTTACCGGTAGTGACGCGAATGTTTATCCTCCAATGAGTACTTTGTTGGAATCTCAAGGGATCGAAATTATTGAAGGTTTCGACCCTAGCCAGCTAGAACCAAGGCCGGATCTCGTGGTTATAGGTAATGCGATGAGCCGCGGTAACCCATGCGTAGAGTATGTCTTGGATAACAACCTTCGATACACCTCTGGTCCACAGTGGTTGCAAGAGTTCTTGCTGCATGACCGTTGGGTTCTGGCGGTGTCCGGTACTCATGGTAAAACCACGACATCAAGCATGCTGGCTTGGATCTTGGAAGACTGTGGTTATGCTCCGGGCTTCTTAGTTGGCGGTGTGTTGGGTAACTTTGGTATCTCTGCTCGCCTTGGTGAAAGCATGTTCTTTGTGGTAGAAGCCGACGAATACGACAGTGCTTTTTTCGATAAACGATCTAAGTTCGTTCATTACCACCCAAGAACCTTGGTGATGAATAACCTAGAGTTCGATCATGCGGACATCTTTGACGATCTTGAAGCGATTAAGCGTCAATTCCATCATTTGGTGCGTACAGTGCCTAGCAATGGCCGTATTTTCTCACCTAAGCAAGACGCTGCTATTCAAGATGTTCTAGCTCGCGGTTGCTGGAGTGAAACTGAATCGAGTGGCGAGCAAGGCGACTGGGATGCCAAGAAGCTCGTCAAAGATGGTTCTCAATTTGAGGTCTACTTCCAAGGCGAATGTGTTGGAACGGTAGATTGGGATTTAGTGGGCGACCACAACGTAAATAATGCTTTGATGGCGATAGCTGCTGCACGACACGTAGGTGTGACTCCAGACCTCGCTTGTGAATCACTAGCTACTTTCATTAACACTAAGCGCCGCTTGGAGTTTAAAGGCGAGGTGGCAGGTGTTTCTGTTTATGACGATTTTGCTCATCACCCAACGGCGATTGAACTTACGCTAGGCGGGTTACGTAATAAGGTCGACACTAAGAAGATCATTGCCGTTTTAGAGCCTCGTTCTGCCACCATGAAACGTGGTGTGCACAAAGAAACCCTGGCTGATTCGTTGAAGCAGGCGGATTCTACCTACTTATTCCAACCGGATAACATTGATTGGTCGGTTCAAGATGTTGCAGACGCTTGTCACCAACCTGCACACGTGAGTGATGACATGGATGCATTCGTTGCTAAAATTGTCTCAGAGGCACAAGCGGGCGACCAAATCTTGGTAATGAGTAATGGTGGCTTTGGTGGTATTCACCAAAAACTGTTGGATGGATTGGCACTCAAAGGCTAACGGCATCCACGACCTTATAATTTGAAGTAATTGAGAACATGACAAAACACGATAAAGCGATAACTCTTGCTTTCACTGGCGCATCCGGTGCGCCTTATGGCCTGCGTTTACTTGAATGCCTTTTGGCGGCCGATTATCAGGTCTATTTGCTGATTTCATCGGCAGCGCGAGTGGTATTGGCGACCGAGCATGAGCTTAAGTTACCTGCTGGACCGGATGCGGCGAAACAAGCTTTAGTTAAACACCTTGGCTGCGACCCTGAAAAGCTGGTGGTGTGTGGCAAAGACGACTGGTTCTCGCCGGTTGCCTCTGGTTCAGCAGCGCCGAAGCAGATGGTCGTTTGTCCATGTTCAGCGGGAAGCTTGGCTTCGATTGCACATGGCTTGTCGGATAACCTGATTGAGCGAGCAGCAGACGTGGTCATGAAAGAGCGAGGTCAACTGTTGTTGGTGGTTCGCGAGACGCCATTTTCGACGCTTCATCTAGAGAACATGCACAAGCTTTCGACCATGGGCGTGACGATCATGCCTGCGGCTCCGGGTTTTTATCATCAACCTAAGTCAATTGAAGATCTGGTCGACTTTATGGTGGCGCGTATTCTTGATCATCTTGGTATCGAACAAGGTTTAGTGCCACGTTGGGGCTACGATCAACGTAATTGATCCAAACTTGATAGCTTATTGTTAAAAATCAAATTACAATTCTGAACACTCATCGGGGAGCGAACCATTCAAATAATGAATGCGAGCTGAGATCAAGCAGATGCTTGGGACCCGTAAACCTGAACCAGATAATGCTGGCGTAGGAATTGAGTTAGGAACAACCTCTACCGTTCTCCTCCCTCAAACCTGTGCCGCTCAGACCATGGAGAGCGTCCAGTGAAATTCACATTAACTACCCTTGCTGTTACTACAGCGATCTCTTTTTCTGCCGTAGCTGCAGACAATACTCTAACTGTATATACCTATGATTCTTTTGCTGCGGATTGGGGCCCTCGTCCTGCCGTTGAAAAAGCATTTGAAGAAAAGTGTGGCTGTGATGTGAATTTTGTCGCGCTAGAAGATGGCGTTTCTATCCTGAACCGTTTACGTCTTGAAGGGGGCAACAGCAAAGCCGATATCTTGCTAGGTCTCGACAACAACCTTATGGCTGAAGCGAAAGCGACGGGCTTATTGGCTGAGCATAATGTTGATACTTCATCAGTAACGCTTCCTAATGGTTGGAACGATAGCACTTTTGTTCCCTATGACTTTGGCTACTTTGCTTTTGTTTACAACAAAGAGAAATTGGCAAACCCGCCGAAGAGCTTGAAAGAGCTGGTTGAGCTGCGAGATGATCTCAAGGTTATCTACCAAGACCCACGTACATCAACACCAGGCCAAGGCATGATGCTTTGGATGAAGTCGGTATACGGTGATGAAGCGACAGCAGCATGGAAGAAGCTTGCTCAGAAAACTGTGACTGTAACCAAAGGTTGGTCTGAAGCTTATTCTATGTTCCTAGAAGGTGAGTCGGATTTAGTGTTGTCTTACACAACCTCTCCGGCTTACCACATTATTGCTGAGAGCGATTCTAAGTACGCAGCAGCAAGCTTCGAAGAAGGGCATTACACTCAAGTTGAAGTGGCCGCTAAAGTTAAAGGCAGCAAGAACGAGAAACTTGCTGATGATTTTATGGCGTTTATCCTAAGTGATGAATTCCAATCGGCGATGCCAACAGGCAACTGGATGTACCCAGTGACCGATATTGAGCTTCCAAAAGGGTTCGAGCAACTTACGGTTCCTCAGAAAGCGCTAAGCTTCACGCCTGAAGAAATTGCCGCTAAGCGTAAGCCATGGATTCGTGAATGGCAGAGTGCACTTACTTTCTAACTTACTTTAAAAAATAGGCTTTCTGTATTTAAAAGTTCGTTCGATATACTTTGAGTGAACTGTTTACGGTAAAAAATCAATTTATGATAAAGAAAACACCTAAGGTTGGGATTTGGGTTGCGATACTCATTACCGCCTTCGTGGTTTCAGCAGTTGGGGCATTGCTTAGCAATGCCCCTTCTCTTGATATCAGCCAAGTATGGTCCGATCCCTACTATTGGCATGTAACGAAATTCAGCTTTTATCAAGCGACACTCTCAACAACGCTGAGTGTTGGCTTTGCTATACCTATTGCTCATGCGCTATGTCGCAGACAATTTTTTGGACGAGCTTTGTTGTTAAGGCTGTTCGCGTCGACCTTAGTCCTGCCCGTGTTAGTCGGTGTATTTGGCTTACTTGCTATCTATGGTAATAGTGGTTGGTTAGCTAAGTTTTTGGCGAACTTCGACATTGAATTGCCATTCTCTATCTATGGATTGAATGGCATTTTGCTGGCGCACGTTTTCTTTAACTTGCCCTATGCCAGTCGCTTACTTTTACAAGCCTTAGATACCGTGCCTGCCGAGCAACACAAGCTTTGTGCTCACTTGGGTATGAGTCATTGGAACAAATTCAGATGGGTTGAATGGCCACGTTTAAGACAGCAATTGCCTCATGTGTGTGGCTTAGTCTTTATGCTGTGCTTTACCAGCTTTGCTACCGTGATGGCACTAGGCGGTGGACCTAAATCAACCACTATCGAGCTCGCTATTTATCAGGCCATTAAATTCGACTTTGACCTGCAGGCAGGTGCCTTACTCGCGATATGGCAAATGCTGCTGTGTGGTGTGCTAGCGGTCAGCATTCAACGTCTATCGAAACCTATTTCTGTGACGGCCAGTCAGTTGGCGGAAGATAAATATTTGGTTAAGGACAGCTGGTGGTCAAAAGCTTGGGACAGCTTCTGGATCATCATAGTCTCAATGCTGGTATTGCCGCCATTAGCTATGGTTATCGTCAGTGGTATTAACTCGCAAGCACTGACAGTACTTAGCAGTGAGCCGTTTTGGGCGGCATTAATGACCTCGGTTAAAGTCGCGTCATTAGCAAGTGTAATCGCGGTTGGTATTGGTATCGCCATACTGCTGACTAGCCGAGCATGGCGCTTACAGAATAAGAATTTTAGAGCCGACAAAATTGAATTGATTGGCACTATTATCTTAGTGACTCCGGGGCTAGTGATCAGTACGGGTATCTTCTTATTACTGCGTTCATTCACCGATGTTTTCAGTTTAGCTTTCTTTATCGTGATTGCAGTCAACAGCTTAATGGCGCTGCCTTACGTAATTAAAACCTTGGCTCAGCCTATGCTGCACCTTTCTCAGCAGTATCAGTATGTGTGTGCCAGCTTAGGAATGACAGGATTCACTCGCTTTAGGCTGGTGGAGTGGCGAGCACTGCGTAAACCTATGGCGCAAGCCTTCTCAATCAGCTTTATGTTGGCGATGGGCGACTTAAGTGCGATTGCCTTATTTGGTAGCCAAGACTTTAGAACTCTGCCTTTGTACCTATTCCAGTTATTAGGCAGCTATCAAATGGAAGCGGCTGCTGTGGTGTCAGTGAGCTTGCTGTTACTGAGTGTCGGCAGTTTTAGCTTGATTGAATTTTTATTTACTCGAAGCTCAAAGCTAAAGAGTTGAGGAACCGATGATGTTAGTGATGAAAGATGTGGACTACCACTATCACAGAGAGTTATTTAGCTTTGATTTTCAAGCTGAGCAGGGCGATATTGTTGCGCTTATGGGGCCGAGTGGCGCTGGTAAATCTACACTGTTGGCGCTAGTTGCTGGGTTCATCGAGCCTACATCGGGTGAGATCTCAGTGGCAGGGCAATCGCTTATTGGTAAAGAGGCACACCAACGCCCGTTGGCGATGTTGTTTCAAGAGCACAACCTGTTTGCTCACCTTACGGTGCGAGAAAATATTGGCTTAGGTCTGCATCCTGGTTTGAAGCTTACCGCAACCCAAAAGCAAGCGGTGGAGCAAGCTGCTGCTCAAGTAGGCGTCGCTGAGTATTTGGATAGGTTACCTGAGCACTTATCAGGCGGTCAGCGTCAGCGTGTGGCGTTGGCGCGTTGTTTTGTTCAGCCTCATGATATTTGGCTGTTGGATGAGCCTTTCTCTGCGCTGGATCCTTTGCTGCGGGAAGAGATGCTTAGCTTAGTGAAGCGATTAGCGGCAGAGCGAAATATTACGGTTTTGATGGTGACTCACCATTTAGGTGACGCACGCAGTATCGCGAATAAGTTTGTTTTTGTGGCGCTAGGTAAGGTGTTGGTTGAAGACTCGATAGAGGCACTGACGGCGGATCATCCACAGCCAGAGTTAAGCTCATTTGTTAAAGCGGGTGAGTGACGACTCATCACTCCTGTTTAAGATCTCTGATATTGAGCGCGTCAAAAACAAAAAGACCTAGCATGCGCTAGGTCTTTTATTCACTCTATGAGTAAAGCGAGATAACGATTAGTCTTCTAGCTTTAGCTCTTTTAAGATTTGGAAGATCTCACGAGAAGACTTTGCAGGCTTGTTCGCTGATTTCTCTTTGTTAGCTTGGCGAGCTAGCTGACGAAGACGTTGACGGTCTGCTTCAGGGTACATTTCCATGACTTCTGAAATAGCCGCATCACCTTCAGCAACAACACGATCACGCAGTTGCTCAAGCTTATGTAGCTCAGCTGTTGCTTGTGAGTGTTTGTTACGTACTTTATCCAAAGCCGCTTGAATTGGCTCAGGATCGACATTGCGCATTACTTTACCAATGTATTGAAGTTGACGACGCTTCGCTTCATTTTTAAAGCGTTGTGCATCTTTAATCGCTTGTGCCAAATCTTCAGACAGCGGAAATTTGTCTAATACAGAAGGCTTTAGACCAACAAGCTCTTCTCCCAGCTTTTGCAGGGCATCCATGTCCGTTTTCATTTCTGTCTTACTTACCCAGATGATTTCTTCTTCTGGTTCCCATGGGGCTTTTTGGTTTTTGCGAGCCATCTTTTCTGCCTATGTCACTATCTCAAACGAATATATTGCCTATTTTAGCAAGAATCTTGGGGAGAAAGCGAAATTCTTGTTATCCTACGTAATATTGACCTAAAAAATTAGAATAGATATGGATGTAAAACAGCAAGTCGCCCAGCAAAGAGTTGAGCTAGAAGCCGCAGTAGCTAAAGCGTTGGATATGGCATCAGTGAGTGCAGACGCAGCTGAAGTCGCTATTACTAAGTCAACGGGTTTAAGTGTTTCAACACGTATGTGTAAAGTGGAAAACGTTGAATTTAATAGTGATGGTGCGCTAGGTATTACTGTTTATCGCGGCCAGAAAAAAGGCAGCGCATCTACATCTGATCTGAGTGAAAAGGCCATTGCTCAAACAGTCGCGGCTGCGCTTGATATCGCTCAGTACACGTCTGAAGACCCATTTGCAGGTCCTGCAGCAAAAGAATACATGGTAAAAGAAATTCCAGACTTGGATCTTTTTCACCCTGATGAACCAAACCCTGACTATGCCGCTGAGATTGCGATTGCTGCTGAGAAGCAAGCGTTAGCTTATAGCGACAAGATCAAACAGAGTGATGGCGCAAGCTACGACAGTCACTACGGCGTTAAGGTTTATGGTAACAGCCATGGCTTACTAGCAAGCTACGCTTCAAGTCGCCATAGCACGAGCTGCTGTGTGATTGGACAAGGCGCTAACGGTGAAATGGAGCGAGACTACAGCTATACCGTTGCACGTCACCGTGACGAACTGTGGACGCCTGAGCGTGTAGGTCAAGAAGCTGCAGAAAAGACCATTAGCCGTTTGGATGCGAAAAAGCTACCAACAGGCCAATACCCAATTATGTTCGCTAACGATGTTGCGACTGGCTTGATTGGTCACCTTGTGATGGCGATCAGTGGCGGTAACCTTTACCGCAAGTCGTCATTCTTATTGGATCACTTAGGTCAGAAAATCCTACCTGACTGGTTTAACATTTCTGAGCGACCACATATCCTGCGTGGTTTGGCTTCAAGCCCATTCGATAGCGAAGGTGTGTTCACTCAAGATCGTGAAATCATCACTGACGGTGTGCTAGCAACTTACCTACTAACGAGCTATGCCGCACGTAAAATGGATATGACGCCAACCGGTCATGCTGGTGGTATTCATAACTGGTTCGTTAAATCGACCGGTCAAAACTTTGAGCAGATGCTAAAAGAGTTGGGTACTGGCTTCTTAGTCACTGAAGTGATGGGGCAAGGCGTAAACACAGTAACAGGCGATTACTCTCGTGGCGCTGCAGGTTTCTGGGTTGAGAACGGAGAGATCCAATACCCAGTATCGGAAGTGACGATTGCGGGTAACCTAAAAGATATGTTTAATCAGATCGTTGCAGTCGGTAACGATGTTGAAACGCGTTCACAGATTCAAACGGGTTCTATCTTGCTTGAGTCGATGAAAGTCGCGGGCGAGTAATTCAATTAAAGCTAATCTGATGAATTAAAAAAGGGAGCCGATGGCTCCCTTTTTGTTTTCTGTATTTAGCCTAAAATTGGCTAGCTGCTTCTGCTAACTAGATCAGTATGGTCGCTAAGCCTAAGAACACCGATAGGCCAATAACATCAGTAACTGTTGTGAGTGCCATACCACCTGCCAATGCCGGGTCGATATTCATCTTTTTCAGCATCACAGGGATGGTTACACCGGCAATACCCGCGACAATCAAGTTGGTCATCATCGCTGCTGAGATGATGCCTCCCAGTATCCAGTTACCTTTCCAAGCTACAACGATACCACCAATGATAACGGCCCATAGAACGCCGTTGAGGAAGCCGATGGCTGCTTCTTTGAGTAGTAGTTCGCGTTTGTTACTGTCACCGATATGACCGAGTGCCAAACCACGAATCACCAGAGCAACGGTTTGGTTACCCGCAACACCACCCATCGAAGGTACAATGGTCATCAGTACTGCAATCGCTGCCATTTGGTCGAGCGTTGCTTCAAACATATTCGATACCGATGCTGCAGCAAGTGCCGCGAGTACGTTAGCACCAAGCCACACACTACGACGACGAGCGGATTTTACGACTGGTGCGAAGGTATCTTCGTCATCGTCCATACCCGCCATACTCATCATTGAGTGCTCGGCATCTTCACGGATAACATCAACCACGTCATCGATGGTGATACGACCAACAAGGTGTTGATTGCTATCGACTACTGGCGCTGAAACCCAATTACGACGTTCGAACAGGCTCGCAATATCGGAAGCGCTGGTTTCAACCGCGATCGCTTCGTCGGCATCCTCCATCACTTCGGAAACTGCCACATCAGGCTGAGTCGTTACCAGTGTGGTAAGCGATAGGTTACCGATAAGACGTTCTTCTTCATCAATAACATACAGAGCGTCAGTTGCATCGGGCAGTTCGCCACGCATACGCATATAACGCAAAACAACGTCAACATCGACATCACCACGAATCGTGATTACGTCGGTATTCATGATCGCACCCGCTGAATCCTCAGGGTACGACAGGGCAGTTTCAACTAATGCACGATCGACGGAGTCCATTTGAGAAAGGACTTCGCGAGAAACATCGTCGGGTAGGCTTCGAAGTACGTACGCGACGTCATCGGTTTCCATACCTTCTGTTGCTTCTGCTAAGGTCTCCGGTGCCATTTTCGACACAAGAGCATCTTTGACGTCTTCGTTTAGTTCATCAAGAATTTCACCGTAGTCTTCAGGATCGGTGAGTTGCCAGAGTACGTCACGACTTTTGCGAGGGGAGGCTTCTAAAAGGTGTGCAATATCCTCAGGTTCCATGTCCTGAAGTTGTCGGCGTACGTGAACAAATCGGCCGTTTTCTAGGGCTTCGCTGACTTCTTGGAGGGTTTGGTGAGCTTGGTCGAATTCTAATTGCTCTGCCATATTTTCCTCCTATCTCATTATTCTAACAATGGTTGGAATAGTAACTTAATTCTGGGGCTTATTTAAATCATAAACTTAGATAGAACTAAGATTTAATATTGGTTGGTTCGTTGTTTGAGTCTTAGGCGTTGTGAGTGAAGCGGTTTCGCTACTCACCCTCATCAAACTTGTCTTCAATGAGATGACAGACGGCATCCAGTGCTTGCTGTGAGTCGGTGCCTGCAGCTTGAATAGTAATATGTTGCCCTTGCGCTGATTCCAGCATAAGTAGCCCCATTACGCTGTCTGCTGTCGCTGTTTTGTCTTCTTCGCTATGGATAGTGATGGTTGCATCAAAGCTCTGTGCAAGCTCAACCAGCTTTACAGCTGCTCTAGCGTGAAGACCCAAGCGATTTTGGATCAGTACAGTTCGAGTTAATTCCATGGTTAGCCCTGTTGGTGCTTCTCTAGGGAGGCGTGTCTGATTTGGACTTGATGGCCAAGTTGCTCGAAGTACTCACCAATTTTCTGAGTTAGATAAACCGAGCGGTGTTTACCGCCAGTACAGCCAATCGCGACCGTTAGGTAACTGCGATTGTTCTTCTCTAACATTGGTAACCACTGTTCAACAAAGCCTTGGATCTGTTGCTTGAGTTCAATAACTTCTGCGTGTTTTTCAAGAAAAGAGTGAATTGGTGCATCTAGCCCAGTTAGTGGTCGTAGTGCGGGTTCCCAGTGGGGGTTCGGCAAAAAGCGAACATCAAACACGTAGTCGGCATCACTTGGTAGGCCATACTTAAAACCGAAAGATTGAAAGACGATGATCAGCTCTTGCTTCTCTTTGCCTTCAACTTTAAAACGAACCTTTTCACTCAATTCGTAGAGGTTGCAGTCGCTACTGTCAATCACAATGCATGCTTGCTCTGAGAGAGGTGTTAGGAGTGTCTTCTCTAAATCAATCGCTTGCTCAAGAGAGAGCTTTTCTTGGCCGATCGATAAAGGGTGAATTCTACGTGTTTCGCTGTAGCGCTTGAGTAACGTCTGCTTGCTTGCATCTAGGAACAAGACGTTCACATCAATATTAGTGGCAGACTCTAGCTGTTCTAGCATCTCTGTAACTAATTGAGGCTCTTTCGGTAGGTTACGAATATCAATGCTAACCGCGACGTTTTGATTGATCTCACGTACCGATTCGACAAAGTCGTTGAGCAGGTTTACTGGCAGGTTATCGACGCAGTAATACCCCAAGTCTTCAAGGACTCGTAGCGCAACACTTTTACCGGCCCCAGATTGGCCACTCACAACGATTAACCGCATGTTATTGCTCGCAAGTTGGCACTTGAATCATGATGTCGTAAAGCTCTTGATCGCTTTGAGCATTACGCAACTGTTTCAGAGTCTGCTTATCGTTTAGTCGCTCTGCCATACAAGAAAGGGTTTTTAGGTGCTCCTTACATTGTTCACTTGGAACAAGCAGGGCAAATAGTAGGTCGACAGGACGATTATCAATCGCATCAAATTCGATGGGATCTTGGCATTGCAGTAATACAGCAATCGCTTTATCACTGACATTCATACGAGCGTGGGGAATAGCAATGCCATTACCAATGCCTGTACTGCCCATTTTTTCACGGCTCAACATGCACTCAAACAGTTCTGTTGAATCTTGACCACAGCTTTCTGCTGCGATCTGACTGATGAGCTCAAGGGCTCTTTTTTTGCTTGTGCATTGGACTGCACTTTTGGTGCAGTCCAATGAAAGTACTTCGCTTAATTGCATGTTAGTGACTACTTAGCTTTTCTTTGTGCTTGTTGAGTTGGCGGACGAGTTTATCAACCAACGAATCAATCGCGGCATACATGCTTTCATCTGTTGCTGTCGCATGGATTTCCCCCTGATTTATATGCAGGGTAGCTTCTGCGATTTGATTGATTTTCTCAACTTTTAAAACAACCTGTACGCTATTGATATGATCAAAGAAGCGTTCAAGTTTGTCGAATTTGGTGTGAACATAGTCTTGCATTGAATCGGTAAGATCAACGTGATGGCCTTGAATATTGATTTGCATAGACTTTCCTTTTCAGTTGGTTGCCTGATTATAGCAGCTGAGTAAATAGCGACTAAATGAGCTTATAGCAGGCGTTTACGCTGACTCGATGGGGCAATGCCCAGAGACTCACGGTATTTCGCTATGGTACGTCTAGCTACCTGAATTCCTTGGTCAGCCAGTAAAGCAGCAATCTTACTATCACTTAGAGGCTTCGCGGTGTTTTCCGCTGCGACAAGCTTCTTAATGAGTGCGCGAATTGCTGTAGATGAACATTCACCGCCATTGTCAGTGCTGACATGGCTTGAGAAAAAGTATTTGAGTTCGAAGATTCCACGTGGTGTGTGCATGAATTTTTGAGTCGTCACACGAGAGATCGTGGATTCGTGCATATCAACAGCTAACGCAACATCATTCAGAACCATTGGCTTCATCGCTTCTTCGCCATGTTCGAAGAAATCACGTTGATGTTCAACAATGCATCGCGCAACTTTGAGTAGCGTCTCATTTCGACTCTCTAGGCTTTTAATTAGCCACTTTGCTTCTTGCAAATTTGAGCGGATGTATTGATTGTCGGCGCTGTTGCCTTTACTACCCAGATCAGCGTACTGCTGATTTACTTTCAGTTTAGGCACGCTATCAGGGTTAATGGTCACTAACCATTTACCAAGGTCTTTGAAGACAGATACATCCGGGACCACATACTCAGTTTCATCCGGAGTAATCTTACTGCCAGGGCGAGGGTCCAGCTGTTGAATAAGCTGCAAAACTTCACGTAGTTCTGCTTCTTTCAACTTGGTTTCTTTGATAACCAATTTGTAATCACGGTTACCAAGTTGGTCAATATGGCTAGTAAGTACTAACTTAGCTTCGTTGAGCCAAGGCGTATCTTGAGGGAAGGTTGCCAGTTGCAGTAATAAGCAATCTTGCAGATTGACTGAACCGACACCTAGCGGGTCAAACTGTTGAATTCGTTTACGTACGGCTTCAATTTCATCAAGCTCGATCTCTTCGTTATCGAAGTTTTCAAGGATGTCTTCACAAGACACAGTGAGGTAGCCATAGTCGTCGATGGCGTCAATTAGCGCGAAAGCAATGCTTCGGTCAGTATCTGTGAAGGGGGTTAGATCGAGTTGCCAAAGTAGGTAATCGTGCAGGCTTTGAGTGGTTTCACCTTGGTAAACAGGCATGTCGTCATCAACTGCAATACCTGTATTACCGGTGTTTGCGCTGTAGACGTCTTCCCAAGTTGTGTCGATTTCGAGTTCGTTGCCAATCTCTGATTTTTCGATTAAGTCTGAGCTATCAGGTAAGTCTTGCTCTGTGGCTTCAACGGTTTCTTTTTCGTCACTGCTAGGTTTTTCTTCCGATGTTGGCGTGTCTTCATTGCCTTCTTCGACATCGAGTAGTGGGTTAGATTCAAGTGCTTCTTGAATCTCTTGTTGCAAATCTAAAGTAGACAATTGCAACAAACGAATCGCTTGCTGCAATTGAGGAGTCATTGCTAACTGTTGGCCTAGCTTAAGTTGTAATGAGGGTTTCATTCAGTGTGACTTACCTAGTTATTATTCTTAGAACTCTCGATACTCTCTATATAATCATAGACGGAATTGTTCGCCTAGATAAACTTGTTTAACTTGTTCGTTATTGAGAACATCTTCAGGAGTACCTTCAGCGATTAGGTGTCCTTGGCTTACGATGTAAGCTTTTTCACATACGTCTAGTGTTTCACGAACGTTGTGGTCGGTAATCAAAACGCCCAAGCCACGATCGCGTAGGTGAACAATGATTTTTTTGATATCGATAACCGAGATCGGGTCAACACCAGCGAACGGTTCATCCAGCAGAATGAACTGCGGGTTTGCTGCTAGTGCGCGAGCAATCTCAACACGACGACGCTCACCACCCGACAGAGCCATACCATTACTGGTGCGGATATGTTGGATGTGGAATTCTTCAAGCAGGTCTTCCAACTTATCTTGACGCTGTTCATTGGTCATCTCATCACGGGTTTGTAATACTGCCATGATGTTGTTCTCAACTGACAACTTACGGAAAATCGATGCTTCTTGTGGCAGATAACCGATACCAAGACGAGAGCGACTGTGCATTGGCAAGATACTGATGTCTCGGTCATCAATGCTGATGGTGCCCTCATCACGCGCAACCAGACCAACAATCATATAAAACGATGTGGTTTTACCTGCACCGTTAGGCCCAAGCAGACCAACGATCTGGCCTGACTCTACCTGCAAGCTTACATCGGTAACAACTTTGCGCTTGCTGTAGGTTTTCGCTAGGTTTTTTGCTTTAAGAACAGCCATCGTTACTTATTCACTTCCGTTGGTTGTAAAACCGTTGACACTCGTTTGTTTTCACCACTGTCAGCGACTAATTTCTGAGAACCGATCTGGTAAGTGATCTTAGAGCCGCGAATGATACTGCCATCTTGAGATAGCATCGCATTCTTGGTCATGATCAGTTTGTCGGCAACAAGCTGGTAATGCAGGTCGTCAGCTTCACCGTAGAGTGTCTTACCATCGTCAGTAAGCTGAGAGAAGGTTGCTGGCTTACCGAAGCCTTGAATTTCTTCAATCTCGCCGTTTACGGCGTTGCGGGTAACAATAACCTTATCGGCATTGATATTGATGCTGCCTTGTTTAAGGTTTACATCACCAAGAAAGGTTACTTGATTACTTTTCATATCCAATTGCTGGCTGTCTGAGTCAATGTAGACAGGTTGCTCGCTATCCGAAGAAAGGGCATAGACATTTGGTGCCGCAAGGGTCAAAGCGAATAAACTAAGGTGTAAGAGTTTCATATCTACCTTGAACAGAATTAAAGAGGGTTGCATTGTTGGTACCGAAGTTACCTTTCATTGCTTGTCCCTCAGTTTCAAAAAATGTACCGATCATATGGACCGGAGTCTCTGAATAAAAATCTCGGCTAGGCAGCTCAACAACCATTTTATCTGTAGTCATTGTATCGAAGCTGGCTTCTGGCAATAGGTTCTTTGCCACGACGTTGTCATAAAAAGTGACAACTTGATTCTCATCCATAATCGCGCGATCAGCGGTGACTTGCCATTCAATCGTGTGTCCTTCTCGGAATACCGAAAGAACCGGATTTTGAAAGTGCGTATCGCCAACCACTGAGTAATGTTCTAAATACGTCGATTCAACCTGATAGCTACGAATACCGCTTTCGTCATAGCTAATGTTGTTTAGGCTTTTGCCACTAAACGCGGGCAGCTCCAAATTTGGAGCTACTTGTATCGTTGATGTTTGCTCTTTGTCGTACAGGTAATAGGTCGACCAAGAGGCAATAAATATTAGTATTAAATAGATAATACGAGTAAAACTCATATGCTTAAACCTTTATGCACGTCGAGTTCATTTCTTGCTTGTAAAATAAGGTCGCAAACTTCACGTACCGCACCATGACCACCGTTAATGGTTGTCACGTAGTTTGCTCGCTTTGCAAGTAGCGGGTGACCATCTGCTACACAGACCTTCAAGCCAACTTTTTCCATCACAGGCCAGTCGATCAGATCGTCGCCGATGTAACCTGTGTTTTCAGGATTTACAGAAAGCTTATCGCAAATATCCTGGTATGCCTTAACTTTATCTTCTTGGCCTTGATAAATCAGCTTGATGCCTAGAGCATTCATTCGATTCTCAACAATTTGAGATTTACGACCAGTGATGATCGCGATTTCAATGCCTGCGTTCATCAGTGATTTAATGCCGTAACCGTCACGAGTGTGAAAGGTCTTCAGCTCTTCACCGTTGTTGCCCATGTAGATGCGACCATCAGAGAAAACACCATCGACATCGCAAATTAGCAGTTTGATCTCTTTTGCTACTGCGAATACATCAGTATCTACTGTGCCGTATAAGGTTTCGACTGTCTGTGTCATTACATTACTCCTGCTTTCAGTAAGTCATGCATGTTTAAGGCTCCAACGAGCTTACCTTCATGGCATAACATCAGACCATTGATGCTTTTAGCTTGCATCAGGTTTAATCCCTCTACTGCGAGCATGTTTGGTTCTGCTACCGTCGGGTTAAGTGTCATCACGTCGCCGATCTGTGTGTTATGGATATCAACGCGCTTGTCTAGGATTCGGCGCAAATCACCATCGGTAAAAATACCGGCCATTTGGCCATCTTCACCAACGATGGCAGTCATGCCCAAGCCTTTTTGAGATATCTCTAATAGAGCATCTCGTACTAGCGCTTCTGGTGCAACAACAGGGAGTGCATCACCTGTGTGCATGATGTCGTCTAGTTTTAACAGCAGTTGACGACCTAAAGCGCCACCTGGATGAGACAATGCAAAGTCTTGAGCGGTAAAGCCGCGAGCCTGCAAAAGTGCAACGGCTAATGCATCACCCATAACCAAAGTCGCCGTGGTACTGGTTGTTGGCGCTAAGCCCAGTGGACACGCTTCTTCCGGTACTGAAATTTGTAAATGGATATCAGACAAGGTCGCCATGTTTGATGCTGGCTTACCTGTCATGCTGATGATCTTGATGTTCAGGCGCTTTAATACCGGGAATAGGCTGAGGATTTCTCCCGATTCGCCTGAGTTGGATATTGCGATCACAATATCGCCAGGTTCGATCATGCCTAAGTCGCCATGCGCCGCTTCACCTGGGTGTACAAAGAAAGCCGATGTCCCGGTACTTGCCAATGTGGCTGCGATTTTGTTGCCAATGTGGCCTGATTTACCCATGCCCATCACAACGACTTTGCCTTTGTTGTTCAGGATTAGGTCGCAAGCTTTACAAAAATCATCATTAAAATATTGGTCTAATTGAGTGAGACCTGCAACTTCGGTTTCCAAAACTTGTTTTGCAACGCTGCGGTAATCAAATGGCTGAGACATCAAATACTCCAAGTACGGGAAGTTAAATCAACAATTAAGCCGACATGTTCATTAGTAGGTAACTTTGGTAGGCCACAAACGTGATAATTAACACGCCGCCTTCAATACGATTCACGCTACGAGATTTTCCTAGTGCCATAACAACAAGCAGTAGCGATACGCCTAGCATTACCCAGAAGTCACGACCCATAGCGAACTCGCTCAAGATCGAAGGGTTTAGGATGCCCGGGATACCCATAACAGCAAGGATGTTGAATACGTTTGAGCCAATGATATTACCCACGGCCATATCATCTTCACCCTTCATAATACCAGCAAGTGATGCGGCAAGCTCAGGCAGACTAGTACCTACGGCAATGATAGTTAGACCAATGACAAGATCACTCATGCCAAAATATTTCGCGATGATTACCGCATTATCTACCAGCATATCAGCAGCCAAAGGCAGGATGATCAAGCCAATCACGACCCACATTGCGGCTTTAGGGTTGCTTACACCCTCTGGGATTTCTGATTCTTGTTCATCAAGGAAAGCATCGCCGTTCTTTTTCTCGCTGCGGCTGATTTGCAACATAGCAAACAAAAACGCGGCAAAAAGAACAAATAACAACACGCCTTCATAGAAGCCTAAATGGTTATCCCACAATAGGGCGCCCGCTAGTAGAGTGACACCGATCATTAATGGTAGTTCACGACGAATCACGCCTGAGCTAATCGATAACGGCTTGATAAGGGCTGTAATACCTAAAATCAGCGCGATGTTGGCGATGTTAGAGCCCAGTACGTTGCCTACAGCTGTATCTGTTTTGCCATCAAGGGCTGCTGTCGCAGAAACCATCATTTCAGGAGCCGAAGACCCCATTGCTAAGATCGTCATACCGATAACTAGTGGTGAGATACCGAAGTTGCGAGCAAGAGCAGCGGCACCGTAAACCAGCTTATCTGCACTCCACACCAAAAAACCTAGACCGATAATAAGAAACGCAATCGCTTCAAGCATGATGATTCCTAAAAAATTAATAAAAACGGAGAATTAACCGCTAATTTTGACCTGTTGCTAGATAAAAGGGAAGTCACTCGGCAAATTAATTACCAGTTAGCTGGCAAGAAAGAGAGCTCAATAGATAATTTTCTAATGCTTTCAAATCCCTGCATAGATTCCTGTTTAATATGAATTAATTGAACAGTGCTTTTAATTCTAAAGTAGACTCATTATTATTGCAGCCATAATTGGCGTTTTTTAAAGCAAGTGATCCGCACCAGCAGTTTTGGACACTGAGTTAAGTGAGTACAATCACTAATGA
>NZ_JBGONY010000067.1:0-25415 GCF_041439375.1 Vibrio crassostreae
ATGATCTGATCGTAGCTTTAAGCATTAGTTCCCTGATTTAGGAAACAAAGCCCCTCCACTATAGCGATTCGTAACAAATTTGAACCGATGATATATTCACCACGTCTCGCGTTTGTTAAGTTGATTTTAGGTTTGAGCTTGTTATCAATGTGCGTTAACTCAATGATACCTCCCATATCCGTAAAGTTAGGAATATCACTGATCGTGACAGTATGGGGTGAGTGTGCATTGCTACTAAATTCGTTATTATCCAGATCAGATAGATAGGTGATATCACACTTAGGCGCCACCGATTGTTGAACTCGGATATCGAGTGAACGAATAGATTTCCCTTCTGTAATTGACGCTAGTACTTTGCTTACTTTTTTATCGCCAATAACGCAAAAGTTAACAACATTCATTGTGCTTTCGTCATTCCAACGAATAAAGTTCGCAATTCTAAACAGGTACACCGCTTTAACTTCATGCGGTTTGAAGCTAGCCGCCGATGTATTCCAAGGCACAATAAGCATAGTCAAAGCGGCCAGGCTTAATTTAGTGAAGCAGAGCTTAATGCGGTGCTTAAGCCATTTAGAATTCATGAGAGACCCTCACATACACCGACTCTTGATTGACGCTTTTCTGAGATGTGAATTCAGCTTGATAGCCGTCACTCTTACCTATGTTTTCAACAACCACTTCAATTAAAGGCGCTGCGGACGATTTTTTCCATGCGAGACGCGCATCAAAGGTTATTTCATGCGGGTAAGATTGCCATTCATATTGAGTGCCATCACCCGCTACCCAATAGTCTGGGTAATTCACATTAATGTACTGGCCTATCACATCGAATTGCCAACTATCGGTGATATTCCACATCAACTGTGCCGTAGCTAAATGTTCATTATCAATATCGTAATAAACACTCGTTTGAGGGCTAGATTTAGGGTCATCACCTTTATTTTCACCTTCTAGCGTTGTGTAAGCGTAGCTTAGGTAGCTGGTTAGATCTTCAGTTAGGTGATAACTCGCCCCCAACTCTAACCCATAAGTTTTCGCTTTATAGTCGTCAGATAACGCGCCGACATAGACATGATTTGCGGGGATATCGCTAGCGTCATAACTATGGAAGCGAAGGTTGTCATGTTCACTTAAATATATCGTCGCATCGAGCTCGAAGTTTGAATTGTTAGAATAGCGATATCCCATCTCAGCTGTAATGACACTCTCTGTTTCTAGGTTCGAGTTCGATTTATAGACATCGAGGTAACTGTCATTTGAATCGGCATAGTAACTGTTGAAGTAGTATGTGGAGTTTGAATCCATATAAGAAGGCGCAACGACCGCACGACTTAGTCCCGCCCAGACAGAGTGACGTTGATTTAACTTGTATAAACCGCGCAGTTGAGGTGAAAGTTCCGTCGAATCACTCTGTGTAAAGTGTTCTACCTTGGCGCCAACCGTAATAGATAGTGCTTCGGTCAATTGAATTTGAGATTGAACAAAAGCATTCGCAATATAGTCATTTGCTGATTTAATGTTATAAGCTCGACCGTAGTAATCTGGGTTATACCAATCGACGTCAGAAACTTGGCTTGAAGAGAAGTCGAGATACACGTATCGCAATCCACCGCCGAGTGTCATTTGATGGTTTACCGATAACTGGCTGATATAGGTAGAGTCAAAATCGATGGTGGAATAGCTTCCCGGGGCGTCTGGCGCATTGTCCTCATTATACTCTCCCCATAGCGAATACGAGAGTGTCGAATTTTCTTCAAAATGAAGGGAGTCGTTAAATTGGACGTAAAAAGATTGACTCTTGTTATCGAAATCATTGGATTCTGATTCGATAAACGATCCTGAGTTGTCATACTGGAACGTGTACAGCTCAGACTCATAAAAGCTTTTTTCACCGCCTATACGTAATGACCAACTTTCATTGGTATTGCTCGGTTGAAACACCATACCAGCAGTTTGCGCTTTCCATTTTTCAGATTCGTTTGTGCGATACGTTGGTTCTTCTCGGTACTTATAAAACGCACGAGCGTTCACATTGTCGTTCAAGCTTAAGCCCTGACGAACGCTAAACTCATAGTTATCCGTATTAGAAGCGACACCAGAGAGATAAGTCCCCTGTGTATCATTAGCAGACTTAGTAATGATATTTACGACGCCGTTGACAGCATTGCCTCCCCAAATTGTACCACCCGGCCCTTTTAGTACTTCGATTCGGTCAATATCAGCGAGTACGTAATCAACGTCGGACCAATAAGTTCCACCATAGACAGGGCTAAATAGGCTCCGCCCATCCATCATCACCAACATTTTGTTATAGAGACCATCATGAAATCCTCTTGTAGAGACAAACCAAGATGTTTCATTGAATTTAGTAACTTTTAAACCCGGTACGAGTTTTAAAACTTCAGCGATACTTTTTGCGCCGCTGCGCTGAATTCGCTCGTTTGAAAGTACATATACAGACGAGGGAATATCTGTGAGTTTTTGAGTAACCTTAGATGCTGTTTCCATTTCAACATCTAACATAGATAGCTCTTCAAGGCTCATTGACATGAGTTGATCTAGAGAGTTTTCCTGAGCCATTACACAAGCTGGTGTGGTCAATGCTAATCCTAAGCAAACTGGTCGGGAAATCATACGCTCACCTAATATACAGACAAATATTAATGTTTTTATTGATAATAGACTATATATAAAATGCTGTACTAATAAATTCATAACCGCAAAACTTTGAGTTAGGTCACTGTTTAATTCTGTCATTTATACGAACGTCTTTAGATACAACAACGTAAAGGATTAACACCACGTGACAACGAAGATTCTGCTTAATTGCGACATGGGAGAAAGTTTCGGTAACTGGAAGATGGGCGATGATGAATCTGTCATGGAATGGGTTGATATGGCGAACATTGCTTGTGGTTTTCACGCTTCCGATCCACACGTTATGTCCAAGACCATTAAACTGGCTCAGCACTATCATACTCAAATTGGTGCTCACCCCGGTTATCAAGATTTAGTTGGTTTTGGACGTCGCTCTATCCCCCATACCATGGATGAAATCAGTGAACTGGTTTGCTATCAAGTCGGTGCACTACAAGCGCTTTGCCGCTATCACCATACCTCTGTTGGCTATGTGAAACCTCATGGTGCCCTTTACAACGATATGATGGCAAATATCGATGTGTTCAACGCTGTTGCCCAAGCGGTCGCTGAGTTTAACATCCCCTTGATGATTCTCTCTTCATCAGACAATCAGCAATACTTGGATATTGCTGACGATCACGACTTGCCACTCTTATTTGAAGCATTTGCCGATCGTGCCTATTTAAATAACGGACAGTTATCACCGCGAACTCAAAAAGGCTCGGTTTACGTCAATCAAGACGACATCTACAACCAAGTCATGCAAATCATTAACTATGGTTCTGTCACGACCATTGAAGGTGAAAGGCTACCCATTGAAGCGGATACCATCTGTGTCCATGGCGATAACCCTCAATCCATCGCATTAATTAGAAAAATCAGACAAGACCTAAATGCTTTTAACTAGCGCGTGTGATGTGTAGGGCGCACGGCTTAATCGCTCGCCTAACCAATAGCTCATAAAATCTAGCTCCTGGACACGGAAGTTAGACACGCCAAGTAATCAAACCAAAGGTAAGCAAACAAACGTATGGAAACGAAATGATGACGAATCAGATTGAATTCAATATAGTGCCAGTCGCAGAATGTAGTATCTTGGTCACCTTGACGCTATCGCCTTCAAATAAACAATCTAGTGCTGAATATGCGCAGTACATGGCTCATTTTTCCGATGCTATTCGCCAAAACTTAGCATCAGTGTTGATGAATGTGACACCGGCTTACCACACCGTTCTGGTTGACTACTTACCTTACGGAGTTTCAGAACATCAGTTCATTCAACAACTCAATGATTTGTTGAATCACTCTCTATCGTCTTTCTCTAATGTGAGTAACACTCGTAATACTATTGATCTTCCTGCCTATTATTCACCCGAAACGGCGCTCGATTTAGACAGGTATCAAGACAAAGGCCTGTCTCTGGACGATATTATTCAATACCACACCTCACAGACATACAGCGTCAGTGCGATTGGGTTTACGCCTGGCTTTGCGTTTATGTCTGATGTGGTTAATGAGCTTGCTTTGCCCCGTCATTCCACACCCCGCTTAAATGTACCGAAAGGCAGTATCGCCATCGCGGATACAAAAACGGCTGTGTACCCTTCGGATTCACCGGGTGGCTGGAATATTATTGGCAATTGCCCGCTGCCGTTGTTTGAGCACAGCCAATTGAAGAACACTGGTAACACGCAAACGCCACTATCACTACTTAATGTCGGTGACACCGTTCGTTTCACCGCGATATCAAAACAAGAATTTATTGAGCTTAGGTTTATGGCGATTAGTGGAGGTGCCGTTAATGGTTAAAACAATAGCTAAACCAACACTGACAGTGATTAAGCCCGGACCGTTGAGTCTAATTCAAGACTTTGGGCGATTTGGTGTTGCTCACCTTGGATTGACACAAGGAGGTCCGGTTGATGATTACTCTTATAGCTGGGCCAATCACTTATTGGGAAACCCAGTAAACCGAGCGGTATTGGAAATTACGCTTGGGCAATGCGCGTTGCGAATCGATTTTGATTGCGAAATGGCATTATGTGGTGGCGATTTACAAGCTAAGCTCGATGGTAAACCACTATCTAACTGGCGTACTTTTCAAGCTTTCGAAGGGCAAGTTCTTTCATTTGGTTTACCTAAAAATGGTCTAAGGGCGTATTTAGCCGTTAAGGGTGGCTTCGATGTTCCATTAACTCTTCATAGCTGTTCTACAGTGACTCGTGAAAAGATTGGTGGATTAACACAAGATGGAGAGCCATGCCAGCAAGGGCAACAAATAGCTTTTACCCAACACCAACTATCTCGCCCATTTAAAGCACTGAGTGTCACCTTCCGATACACACCTAATTACAACCTACCCGTGAACCTACGAGTTATTGAAGGTTATCAAAGCGAGCTATTCTCGAAGTCAGCAAAAGAGACTTTGTATAACGCACAGTATCACGTTGATCAAAACTCTAATCGGATGGGCTATCGACTTAGTGGCGACCCAGTCGCCTCGCCTGAGATTTCGCTTTTGTCAGAAGGTATCGCCTTGGGCTCTATTCAAATCCCCCAAGATGGGCAGCCTATCGTGTTGCTAAATGATAGGCAGACCATTGGTGGTTACCCGAAGATTGGTTGCGTCGCGAGAATCGACTTACCACGCTTAGCACAAGCCAAGCCTGGACATGAAATATCGTTTAGTAAAGGCGACAGGCTGGGCTTACAAGATGTATGGTGTCAGTGGGCGCAATTTTTCGGTTATTGATGCGCACCTTTAGATAAATGCCACTCGATCAAGACGTATAAACTAAAAGTCCAGCTTACTGTTGGCAGCAAGCTGGACTTTGCTTTTGGCAAGACAATCGCGATTTAAGCGCCAGGCGAATTAGCGTAATTTTAACCGTGTTCTTGCCCTGATACCTTAGCAAGAGCATTTGGGTAGCCGCGCTCTTGAGTTAAACCTATCGCTCTATTTTCAATATCACCTAACTTAAGTGACAGTGTCACTGGGTGGGTCTCTTCAATCGAAACAGCCTCCGCAATATCAAACCATTGCTCAGCAACTTTTTGCGCCGCCTCTAACGTTGAAGACGCTTTTACTACTTCAAGTCGAGCATAGCGATCACCACAGAATGAAACGTCTGAAGCTCGTAAGCTAGGATCGGTTCCCGGAATCTGTTGAGCACCGAACAACGGCTTGCCGCCCACCTGTGCAGAGAGAAAACTTGGAATGAACTGAGACATATGCTTTATAGCAGCACGAGTTCTTAATTCAAGCTGCTCTTCACTCCAACCCGATACGATTTTCTTAAGAAGCTTCGAAGGTAACTGTGGCTGTGACGAATCTGTTGATGAAGAAACAAGACCACCCTCAAACAGAGTAATCCCTTCTGTCATACCGTGAAGTTGGAACACACCATCAGCATACGGCGTTAATTGGGCCATGCCTTGCGGTGTGCCTCTAGGACCATGGAAGATAACCTCTGGCCACTCTTCCTTACATTGTTGTGAAGATGGCCACTCTGTAACGTATGCAGCTTTAAACTCAACAAGTCTTTGCTGCTTAGAGCCAACAAAGTCGTCCACGATACCCGTTTCAAATCCACTCGCATTGATCAAGTAATCGGTCGTTAGTTGGCAACTTTGGTTTTCGGCGTCTGTATAAGTCAAAATCCAAGCTTGGCCTGTCGACTCAACAGATTGTAATCGGCTGTTGGTTAACACAGTACAGTTTGCTTGTTGCCCCAAAGAGAGTTGAGCGGTTGCAGATAAGCGGAATACGCTCCAACCATACTCTTGAACCATAGCAACAGGATACTTAAGGGTTTCTAAATCGGTATGTTTGGCAAAAGGAATACACCAATCATCAAGCGATGTGGGTTTCAGAGGCTGTGTTTTCGCAGAAAGCGCTAATAAATCTTGTTTGCTGTACAGCTTGTAATACTCTTCCGGATCACCAAGCACTTGGTTGCTTTTATCTTGTTTAACAAGCTCGGCATAAGCGTTCTTGATTATCTTAAGGCGAGGAAGTAGATCCAACGGTTCTCCACCATCACTGTGCGGAACCGCGATGATTGTAGGACGAATATTGATCGTATGAGGGAACAAGCGGACGGTATCAATTGACTGCGTGAGTAACTGAAGACACTGCTCTACAGAAATATCTCGATACAAATTGCCGCCAGCGTGCAAGTGGCAAATGGGTGGCCCATTAACCAAACTTGGCCCTTTTTCCAAGATAATGACCTTAAAACCCAGCTCACTAAAATGAATAGCGCTCGTGGTTCCGGCAATACCACCACCAACAATGGCAATAGAAGGTTGATTTGTATCCGTTTTGTTGTGGTTCATCGTGTTCTGTAGAATAAGATTAACTGCCGCTATTCTACTTTTGTTCTGAGATGAATTAAAACACATTTTTATCAAGGTCTTAGATAGGCGGGATTTAATATCTATGTAAAAAACATAAATAACCTCTTGACTCAATAACTCCAGATAGAGTTTTGAAGGTTATTCTAACAGTCAAATTTGTCCTAAGTGACGCCACATAAAGGCTGCCTAAGTACTCTTAAAACATAGAGGTTAACTTATCCCTAAAGTTATCCACCGTTTTTGTGGATAACTGTTGATAACGTTCTTGCTAAGTTGCGCAAACCCTTTGTTTACAGGGACTAACCACTGTTCATTAAATCGGCATTATTGCGCAATTAGTTTTAAAAAATACTAAAAAGTTGGAAAATAAAGGTGAGATATTTGCTAGTTGTGCTACGCGTTGGTCAAATAAAAAACGGTCTAAAGCGACGCCTTATAAATAGTGCATGACTAAATACAAATAATCTCACTTTTAAACCGTTTTAAGCATTTGGTTAGATCACGCTAATGACTAACCAAAACCCTTGTTTACTGGTGCCAACAAACGTTTGATTAAGCTATTCACTACCGCGGCTAATGTGATGAACGTTAGCACCGGTAGCGCTATCCACAACATCGGGTGAAGTGAAGGTTGTAACTCAAAACCAAAGTTCATCACTCCTGCCACGCTGAGCTCAGAACCAAGGGCTGCAATTGAGCCTGCGACTAACGCCATTAAACCGTACTCACACCAAATAGTATTGAGAATTCGCTTCTTACTTGCGCCTAACGTTCGGTATAAACGTATTTCTTGTTGTCTTTGAGATAAGCTCAATCTCAACAAAGTAAAGATAAGCAACAGCCCCGCAACCACACCTAACGCCGCAAGTACCGTTATCGACCAAACAATCTGTTTGAGCAACTCTTGGATCTTGCTGCCCATCTTACGAATATCCATCAAACTCACGGTTGGGTGATTTCGAGAGAGTTCATTGAGCATTTGATTGTGTCGCTCTTCTAATCTAAAGCTCACTAGCCAAGTAGAAGGAATAGAGCTCAAAACATCTGGCGTAAATATGAAGTAGAAGTTCGGCTTCATTTCTCGCCACTCTACTTTACGGATGCTATTCACCTGGGCAGAGACATTCTGGCTGTTGATTGTGAACGAAAGCTCATCGCCAATCTTTAGAGCCAGCTGCTCCGCGACATCGGATTCCACAGATACGCCCTGCTCTTGTGTCCAGCTGCCTTCTAACACTTCATTGTACTCAGGCAGGCTATCTCCCCATGTGAAGTTGATCTCGCGGCTTAGTGCATCTGTTTCTTCTGAGGTCTCGCTGTATTTTTCCGCCTCAACGCCGTTAATGGTTGTGAGTCTTCCTCGTATAATTGGAAACGCTTGAGTACGCTCTACTTCGTTTGCATCAATCGTCTCGAGATAACTGTCTTTCTCATAGCTCGCAATATTCAGCGCAAACGCATTAGGTGCGTTTTCAGGTAAGGTTTGTTGCCAATCCGACAACAAGTCACTTCTCACTAGCCATATGATCGATAGCAGCATCAAAGATAGCGCTAAAGAACCAAATTGAATCCCTGTTGCTAATGGTGTGCGATTAATTCGGCTTAATGCCAAACGCATAGATGTCGTTGTCGGCAGCTTGCCAACTAAACGCAGAACAAACGTACTGACAATCGCGAGCACTAAGAACAGGCAAGCGATACCCGCTAGAACTATCCATACCAATAGATTATCGCCATACATCAGCATCATTGGAATAATCGGTACCAGTAACAACAAGTATTTCTTGTAGCTTTCATTGGACTGATGACTTGATTGAATAACGCTGATTGCAGAAGTGTTGACCAAGCCAATTAACGGAATACCCAGAGCAGGAACACCAATTAAGATGCTTGATAAAATAGCCAAGATAGCAGGTTCAATACCATAGCTAGGAAGTGGCGTTGGTAATAAGTCGCCCAGAGGTATACGAAGCAAAAACTCTAAGCCGATACCGATGGTAATTCCCAGTACTGCACCGATAACCACTAACAGAGATACCTGTACTGACAACCATTTAACGATCCACTGCTTGCTTGCTCCCAAACTCTTAAGCATCGCGATGGTTTTGCGACGACTCGCAACATAATGTTGGCACGTGAGTACCAAAGTGGTCGCAGCCATGATCACAACGATAGCAACGGTTAACGAAAGATATTGAGTTGTGCTTTCGAACATGTCGTTGGTACGACTGGCTGAATCTTGAGTACGCCAGCGATCGCTTGGTGTTAATTCTATACTCTCTTGCGCGGCTTTCAGTTTTGTATCATCACCGTTTAGAAACAGCCTAAAACTAACACGACTGCCCGGTTGAATCGCTCCAGTGGCCTCTATATCGCTGGTATGAATTAGCACAGCAGGCATTTGTTGGAATGGGTTAAAGCTCAAACCTGGTTCTTGTTTGATTCGCCCAGTTATCGTTAAATCGGCATCGCCAATAGTGACATTGTCACCAATCTCAACCTCTAACTGTGCGAATATTCGCTCGTCTAACCAAAGTTCACCCGGCTTCACATGGTTACTGGATGCTTTATCTGCACCCTCTAAGATCATCTCACCGCGTAAAGGGTAATTACTTTCAACCGCTTTCACCGTCACTAACTGCATCGAGTTGTCACTGAATGCCATGGTTGAAAAACGAGTCAACTGAGAGCTTTCAAATTGCTCAACTTTAGTGAGGTCTAATAAGGATTGCGGGATTGGGTTTGCTGAGATAAACACACTATCGGCAGTAAGCGCATCTTTGCCTTGTTTAACAATCACCTGCTCCATACGTTCGGCCAATGCCGACAATGCAAAAACACACGCAATGATCAGTGTTAGTGCTATGGAAACTGGCCACAACTGACCGTGTCGAATCTCTTCGACACTCCATGAGAACAGGCGTTTGTTCAGTCCGTTTGATGAATTCAATTTAGACTTCCTCTATCTGACCGACATGCATCTTAAGTGTTCTTTGGCAACGTTGCGCAAGCTTAGGATCGTGTGTCACTAATACTAATGTGGTGCCGTGAGAAGAGTTCAGCTCAAATAATAGTTCAACGATTTTTGCTGCGGTTTGTTGGTCTAAGTTACCGGTTGGTTCGTCAGCAAAAAGGATTTTTGGCTTGATCATAAATGCGCGCGCCAAAGCGACCCTTTGTTGCTCACCACCAGATAACTGAGACGGCAAGTGTTCAAGCCTGTCTTTCAAGCCTACTGATTCAAGCAGAGCAGTCGCACGTTCGATATCTTCGTCTTCTCCTTTCAACAAACAAGGCAGCGTGACATTTTGTAGCGCAGAAAGGCTTGGAATTAATAAGAAGCTTTGAAATACAAACCCGACCGACTCACTTCGGATTTTCGCCCTAGCTTCGTCATCAAGCTGTGAAAGTGACTGCCCTAGTAAACTGATTTCGCCATTCGTTGGTACATCAAGCCCGGCAAGCAACGTCATTAGGGTCGATTTACCTGCACCAGACGTGCCGACAATCGCGACAGTTTCGCCTTCGCGAATGTCAATATCAACATGCTCTAGGATTGTTAAATGTTCTTGATTAGTAGACACTGTCTTCGAAACGGACTCGGCTTTAATGATGGATGTATGCATGACTAGACTAATTTCCTTTTTATTCTTTATTTTATTTTCAACCGCTTCTTTGGCTCAAGATACCGAGTTAGATTCTAAGTTACTGGTCCTTGGTGATAGCTTGAGTGCTGGTTACAACATGGACATCAAACAGAGTTGGCCAAGCTTGTTACCAGACGCGTTAGCAAAGCATGACAAAACGGTAACCGTAGTTAACGGAAGTATTTCTGGTGACACAACTGGCAATGGTTTAGCCCGCCTACCACAATTGCTTGAAGAACACGCTCCAGACACCGTTCTTATTGAACTTGGTGCGAATGATGGGCTTCGTGGATTCCCACCTAAGCTGATGTCTGCGAATCTTGATCAAATCATTGAGCAGATAAAAGCTGCGGGCGCGAAACCTATAATGATGCAGATTAAAATCCCACCGAATTACGGAAAGCGTTACAACCAGCAATTTGAATACGTTTTTGCAGCGCTTGCTGATCAACAAAACGTGCCACTTTTGCCGTTTTTCCTAGAGCATATCATCCTTAAACCTGAGTGGATGATGAACGATGGACTGCATCCAAAACCAGAAGCTCAACCTTGGATTGCTGAATTCGTCGCCGAAGAATTATATCAGTATCTTTAAGTTTTAATGGTCTAGCTCAATAAATTTTACACAGCTTTACGTTAGCCTGAGTGCATATCACCGTTAACTGTAAGGTTATTTATGCTGATCGAACCTGTTATCAAGGGTGTGGTAGCCAAAAGCGCTCACCCTCTTGGCTGTCAAGAAGCCGTAAAGCAACAAATCAAGTTTGTTAAGAGTGCGCCGCAAATCAAAGATGGCCCTAAACGAGTACTGATTATCGGAGCTTCCTCGGGCTTTGGCCTTGCCGCTCGTATTGCCCTTACTTTTGGCGGCGCAAAAGCTGACACTATAGGCGTCTCATTCGAGCGCGGTCCAAACGAAAAATCCCTAGGTAGTGCTGGTTGGTACAACAACATCTACTTCAAAAAAGAAGCCGAACGAGAGCAACGCACTGCTATCAACATCGTTGGCGACGCATTTTCGCAAGAAACACGCTCACAAGTTGTCGAAGCCATTGAAACCTACTTCGAAGGTGAAGTGGATCTGATTATCTATAGCTTAGCTGCAGGCGTTCGTCCTAAACCAGATTCCGATGAGTTTTGGCGCTCTGCCATCAAACCTATTGGTGAAAGCGTAACTGGCGCAACCATTTCTCTGGAACACGACAACTGGGTCACCAACACGCTTGAAGCCGCGACGGAAGAAGAAGCCGAAAGCACACTCAAAGTGATGGGAGGCGAAGATTGGGAACAATGGATAGATGAGCTCATCAACGCAGAATCTATTGCTCCGGGTTGTAAAACCATCGCGTTTTCTTATGTGGGTCCAGAAGTCACACATCCTATCTATTTAGACGGTACATTGGGACGCGCTAAGATCGACCTTCACCAAACCAGCCACGCTCTTAATCTAGAGTTAGCTAACTTTGATGGCAACGCTTACGCGGCGGTATGTAAAGCCCTAGTCACTAAAGCGAGCGTTTTCATCCCTGGATTAAGCCCTTACTTACTTGCTTTGTATAAGGTGATGAAAGAGAAAGAGACCCACGAAGGTTGTATCCAACAAATGCAGCGTCTGTTTGGCAGTAAACTTTATGGTCAATCCAAAGTACCACTTGATGGTGAGCGATTGATCCGTATGGATGATTGGGAATTAGACCCAGAAACCCAAGCGCACGTAACTGAACTGCTAGAAAAGATGGACGAAAATAACTTCCAAACCTTAGGGGATTACCAAGGGTTTAAAGAAGAATTTCTACAATTAAATGGGTTTGCTCAGCCATCGGTAGATTATAGCCAGAAACTTAATACAGAAGATTTTATAAAGTTAAAGCCTTAATCTAAAATTATCTCATTACTGAGACCCGGATTCACATTTGAAAACCTCTGCATAATTGCGGAGGTTTTTTCGTGCAACATTTCTTATACTTAGTTAGCGTAAGATTCACAGTTTTCTTTGGTTCATCATAATTAACACAGGATGTGTTGATGCATTTAGCATAATTGACTCGGAGTCATATGAAGAAAATAAAAACTCTCGATTTAGATATCCCAGACGATATGGAGCACGGTTGGCAGAATATTGTCGACCTCTTAGCTCAAATTACTCAAGTGCCCGCAGCACTAATCATGCGTGTTCACGCCAATTACATTGAAGTTTTTTCAACCAGTCGTAGCGAGAACAACCCATACAACAAAGGTGATTCTGAAACGCTGGGGAATGGGCTGTACTGCGAAACAGTGATGGAAACTCAACGACAGCTTCTTGTGCCTAACGCGCTTGCCGATCCTAAGTGGGACAACAACCCAGACATCAAACTCGGCTTAGTCTCCTATTGTGGTATTCCATTACTTTGGCCTAACGGTGAACTGTTTGGCACCATTTGTATCTTGGACTCGAAAGAGAATCACTACACCCCTACTTATATCAAACTGTTAGAGAGCTTTCGGACTTCGATTGAATCTCAGCTTAAAACCCTATTCCAACACGCCAAGCTTACCCAAATGAATCGCGACCTAAAAAACCGCGTTTACAATCGCACTAAAGATCTCGCGAGCCTTAATTACTCGTTGAATCAAGAAATTGATAAACGAAAAGCGGCTGAACAGAAGATTAACTTCCAAAAAAATCACGACCTCGGCACCGGCTTTTTAAACCGAAACGCATTTGAATCTCGCTTAAACCACAAGCTACTGTCACAGAGAAGGCTGACAGACAGCTCATTTGCAGTCGTTCATATTGGTTTTACCAACGGTAGACGCATACAAGCACGCTACGGCTATAACGCGTTAGACCAAGTGCTTGTTGAATACCGAAAACGCATCGACTGTATTTCTGATATCGATGTATTAACTGCACGCCCTACTTCGGTTGACCTCGTATTGGCGTTTAGCGTTAAAGATTTACACCATCGCCTTGAAGAACTTTGCCAGACGCTCGTTAAAGTTGGTCATTCAGAATTCGACATCGAAAGTGACAAAGTGCATTTGCACGCGTTTATTGGGATTGCAATTACGAACGACGAAGATGACGCGGAAAGCATTCTGCAGAAATCTTCTGAAGCGATGTTAGCCTGCAAAGATTCAGGACAAAAGTTCGCTTACTACTCTCAATCCCATACCGAAGAACAAACTCACATTAATAAGATCGAAGGCTATTTGCTTCAAGCCGTTCGTAATGATGACCTTATGCTCTACTTTCAACCCAAAGTTAGCCCGTTGACGCATCGCTGGGTCGGTGCTGAAGCTTTGCTTCGTTGGCGACATCCTGTTTTGGGTGATATCTCTAACGAAACCCTGATCCACATGGCTGAACAAAACGGTTTGATTTTCGAAGTGGGCAGCTTTGTTTTACGCAATGCGATTGAAAAAGCCAAAGAGTGGTCCGAATACGTTGAAGATTTCAAGATGGCTGTGAATGTGTCTGCAATTCAACTCAAGAACGTACACTTTGCGGAACAAGTGGTTCACCTACTCGAAACCTATCATTTAGAGCCTCGTTTCTTAGAACTTGAAGTTACGGAGAGTGGACTGATAGCAGATGAAGTGGTTGCCAAGAATACCTTGGGATCTTTGCACGATATTGGCGTTACATTGTCACTAGATGACTTCGGTACGGGCTACGCCTCCTTCAGTTATCTGAAGAAGTTCCCATTCGACACCATTAAGATTGATAAGAGCTTTATCGACCAAATGCTCAACTCACACGAAGACTCGGAAATTGTTCGTTCTATTGTCCAAATTGCCAAAAAGCTCGACTTAAAAGTGACGATTGAAGGCATAGAAACGGAGGTTCAGGAGCAATTTATTATTAACGAAGGCTGCGATGTGGGCCAAGGTTACCTTTACGGAAGACCAATGCCGAGCCAAGAATTCGAACACAGCTTAATCAATCAAAACTATTTGGGGACAACTCGTTACGCTTAAAGCGAAAAAGAGCAGTTAGTTTTGGATTTAGGCCTACTTTCTCTTTACTCTAAAGGTGGTGATTTTTATAATCGCCGCCTTTCTGTTTTTATCTTTCCCCTTATATAGGCATTCCTCGTTATGGATCAGTTGACTGCAAAGCTTAAAAAGCTCGAAAAACAAAACTACCGTGCATATCAACAAATTAAAGGTCAATACGACTTTGCTGATTTTGAATTACACATCGACCACATCCAAGGTGACCCATACGCGTCAGCTTCTCGTTTTCGTGCAACGCGCGCGTGGTCTTTGACCGGGTTAGATTGGCTGAAAGAAAAATCTTACGAATACCAAGTAGCCGCTCGTGACTTTATCGCACGTAGCTTCTCTGAGTTCGCGAAACAAGAGTCGACCGTTTCTATCGCGCTGACGGGTCAAACCGTATTAGACAATACGGCCGTTGTTTTCACAGAACACGGTATCGAAATTCGTTTCCGTATCAACCTACCTGCTGATGGCCGTAGCATTCTTGCTAAGAAAGCGAACAACATCATCACTTTCTACTTACCGAAGTTTATTCGTCGCGCAACGCTTGAGCGTGAGTTGAACATCGATGCAATGATTAAGCACTGTGAAACGATTGAAGACCAAGAAGCACTGCGTGCTCAATTGGACGAAAATAACCTAGCGGCGTTCGTTGCAAACGGCAGTGTACTACCGCGTATCGCGGGTAACTGTGACCTGCCGATGAAAGACGCTGTGCCTTTCGCAGCTCCAGAGTCGTTGAGCGTTACATTAAACACACCAAACCAAGGTGACGTGACTGGCCTAGGTATTCCAAAAGGCATTACGCTAATCGTTGGTGGTGGTTTTCATGGTAAATCGACTCTGTTGAACGCCGTTGAACGTTCTATCTACAACCATATTCCTGGTGACGGTCGCGAAGGCATTGTAACTGCGATTGATACGATGAAGATCCGCGCTGAAGATGGTCGATGTGTGCACAGCTTGAACCTGTCAAACTACATCAACCATTTACCAATGCAGAAAGACACATCTGACTTCAGCACACAAGATGCGTCAGGTTCTACGTCTCAAGCGGCTTGGTTACAAGAATCGATTGAAGCCGGCGTTCAAACTCTACTTATCGATGAAGATACGTCAGCGACTAACTTCATGATTCGTGACGAGCGTATGCAAGCGCTAGTGTCAAAAGGCGATGAGCCAATCACACCACTTGTCGACCGCATTGGTCAGCTTCGTGAAGAGATGGATATCTCTACCATTGTTGTAATGGGTGGCTCTGGTGATTACCTAGATGTCGCGAACACTGTGATTCAAATGCACGACTACCAAGCGGTAGATGTGACTGAAAAAGCAAAAGACGTGATTGCTCAGCACCCTACTCAGCGTACTAACGAATGTGAAACTACTTTAGAAACGTTTGTACCGCGTTCATTGAACCGTACTTCACTGATGAACATTCTGACTGACGGTAAATTCCGTGTTAATGCTAAAGGCAAAGAGTCACTGCGTTTTGGTAAAGAGTTTGCAGACCTTTCTGCGCTTGAGCAATTAGAATCACCGTCTGAAGTGAATGCGATCGGTTGGGCTTGGTTCCAATTCGCACAAACTCCAGGTTGGTCAAACAACCCTGCTAAAGAGTTTAACGCTATTTTAGAAAACGAATGGCACGCTAACATGCCTAACTACGGTGACCTAGCGAAACCAAGAACGTTAGATGTGATGGCTGCTCTGAACCGTATGCGTAAATCTCAGTTCAAGCCTTCGAACTGATTTCGTTAAATATCGGATTTATTGTGCTTCTAGGTTTTTGAAGTTTTAATATTCTAATTTACTAAAGCTTCTAAGCCACTAAATAAGCAAATTAACCTTCTACGGCTCTCATTCTGAGGGCCGTAAATTTATCTAACCTCTTTTGACCTAACCTCTAGTGTCGTCAAAACTCTTGAACTTTATAAATTCATAAAACCAATCTTTACATCAATTACTTATCATCTTTTGTAATGAGAAAATTAAAGGCACTGTTTACCGCCATCTAATGCTGTCGATCCCTCAAAACATGACACTGCTTTTACAAAACCCTAGTGATATTCAGATAAAGTCCCGATTCGACAAGTGTAACCAAATGTAACAGACCCTTGAGGCTTCAATGAATCATAAACGCGTTAAGATGCGTGACCATAAAATCGAAGTGAACCTATTCAAAAACCGCGTAATCGTCGCGTTTTGTGGGATCTTGATGTTCACTCTTGTCTTAGTCGGCAATCTATACCGACTTCAAGTTGAAAATTTTAAAAGCTATCAAACTCGTGCCGATGGCAACAGAATCAAAGTATTACCTATCGCCCCTACTCGTGGACTTATTTACGACCGTAACGGCGTGTTGCTTGCAGAGAACAAGCTTGTCTTTGATCTAACCATGATTCCTGAGCAAACCGATGATGTCGATGCAATGCTCACCAAGCTAGACAAATATGTCCCCCGTGATGCAGAGCAGATCGCTCGTTTCAAAAAACGCTATCACAACACCCGCCGTTTTAAATCTGTGACTATTCTAGAGAACTTAACGGAGGAAGAGATCGCCAAGTTCTCCGTGCACCAGTACCAGTTCCCCGGCTTATCTATCGATACCAGCTTAAAGCGTTTTTACCCGAATGGTGAGGTGCTTACCCATGTTCTTGGTTACGTGGCGCACATCAATGATAGCGATCTCAGAAAGCTTGAAGAACAAGGGATAGAAGCGAATTATCAAGCTACAACAATCATAGGAAAACTGGGTGTTGAACGTTATTACGAAGATATTCTGCACGGCACCAAAGGTTATCAAGAAGTCGAAGTAAACAGCCGTGGGCGAATAGTCCGAACCATTGAGTACGTGCCGCCAGTAGCTGGTAAAGATATCGTGTTAAATATTGACCTTGAGCTGCAAAAATACGTCTTTGAGCAACTTGATCACCGAACTGGAAGCGCGGTTATTCTCGATCCGAAAGACAACAGCGTGTTGGCGATGGCATCAAGCCCGAGTTACGACCCTAACCTATTTGTCGACGGCATTTCGAGTAAGAACTACCAACGTTTATTGAATGATCCGGCTCACCCGTTGGTTAACCGCACCACTCTAGGCGTTTATCCTCCTGCCTCAACCGTTAAACCATTTATGGCTGTGGCAGGACTGCAAGAACATGTCATCTCTGAAGATACCATCCGTAACGACCATGGCGTTTGGAGAATTCCTGGCTCTAAACGAAACTCCAAATCGTGGCGTGACTGGAAACGTTGGGGTCACGGACCTGTCGATGTCACTCAAGCCATTGAAGAGTCGGTAGATTCATTCTTCTATCAAACCGCTTTCGATTTGGGTATTGACCGAATTTCAAGTTGGATGAACCGATTTGGATTTGGTGAACCGACAGGGATTGATATCTATGAAGAAAGTACCGCCAACATGCCGACTCGAGAATGGAAGATGATGCGTTATCGCACCCCTTGGTATCAGGGTGACACAGTTCCGATTGGTATTGGCCAAGGTTATTGGACATCGACACCTATGCAACTTGCTAAAGCAACGTCAGTATTAGTTAATCATGGTAAGGTGATGCCCCCTCATATCTTAAGAGCCACCTTAGATCATGGTGAAGATTTCAGTACACAACAACTTGTCGAACCGGATCCAATGCCCTCAATCACCGAAGTACCGGATAGAATTTGGGATGTGCCAATCAATGCGATGCGACTCGTAAACCACGGCAGCCGAGGTAGCGGCAGGCGCGCATTTAAGGGAACTAGCTACACTAGCGGCGGAAAATCAGGTACGGCACAAGTCTTTGATCTTGCGAAAGATCAGGTCTATAACTCGAAAAAGTTGGCTAAGCATTTACTCGACCATGCGCTTTACACGGCTTTCGCACCTTATGAACACCCTGAATATGTCGCAACTGTGGTCATTGAACACGGTAACGGCGGTTCAAAAGTCGGTGCGCCTTATATCCGTAAAGTACTCGACTATGCCTTTGAACATAAAAGTGGCGAGAGCAAAGATCACTCCTAACACCAATAACTTAAGTCGCTACAGCACATAACGTAGTTACCCAAAACATAACGTAATGACGACAAAGCCCCACTTGTATCACTCACAATGTGGGGCTTTCCGTTTTAGGGTTCTGAGCAATTAGACAGCTAGAAATGCCTGTCGATTATGAGCTTCTTAATACATGCCATGCTTCACAGAGCGTCTGAAATTTTGCGGTGTTGCCTTCGTCTCTGTCCGGATGCCATCTCAATGCCAGTTGTCGCCAACGTTTTCTAATTTCATGGTGTGTCGCGCCTAAAGGTAACTCAAACAGGTTCAATGCTCGACTTCGATCCATATCGAGTTCATCACCACCCACATACTTTCTATACCGAGTCCAAAATTCGTTCAACAGCCTTTTGACTTCACCTTCATCCGCTTCATAGTTAACCCAATTAATGTAGTATTCTCGAAGTGGGTCTTGATGATCGATGCTGTGACTGCTTCCGTGATAACGACCATTCATCAATTCGATGTCCATCGCTTGGACTTGGAGCCAACCATCTGGGTGTAAGGTTTCTTGAAGCTGATAAAGCGCATTCATGATAAGGAAGTTCTTTTTAAACAACTCTTTCTCAGGCACAGCATCCAACACTGGCACAAACCCAAGATCGTTCAGATGAGCTGCCAATGTGTGTACTTTCCATCCGCTTGGCTTTTGCTTAAGCACTTCCATTATCGGCCAAAGCAATGGGTTTTCCATATGGCAATGAAAGTTTGCTCTCACATCTTGATAATTCGACATAGTTGACTCAGTTAGCTTCTCTGAATTAATGGATTTCTAGAACTGTGGATACTATAAGTAACCTGTTTCGCATCCGTTGCGTATCTTCTTTAATTGAAAGCGATTTTCTAAGATTTGTCGAGCTTAAGGACAAACAACTTTCTAACGTTTGGCTTAAAGGCACCTTTTATCGTCAAAACTGAGTACCATTTCGTTGAATACAACCGTGAGTAATAAAGCCGCAATTCTTTGGTACGGATACAAAAAAGGTCAGCGACTTAGCTGACCTTTCACATCTATCCCAATTTTAGGGACGAAGCATTGAACTGACTAGATAACGCCAAGCTCTCTTAGACGTTCCATTAGGTATTCGTTTGCTGTGTACTTTTCAGATAGCACTACTTCTGGTTTCGGGTGAAGGAATAGAGGCAAAGAGATACGAGACTTCTCTTGGCGTTCACCTGATGGGTTGATTACACGGTGAGTTGTCGATGGGAAGTAACCACCAGATGCTTCTTGAAGCATGTCACCGATGTTGATGATCATGTTACCGAAGTCACATGGAACATCTAGCCACTCGTCATTTTGAGCTTTAACTTGAAGGCCCGGCTCGCTTGCAGCAGGAAGAACCGTCAGTAAGTTGATGTCTTCGTGTGCCGCAGCGCGGATTGCACCTGGCTCTTCATCACCTTGCATTGGTGGGTAGTGAAGAACACGAAGCAGAGTCTGTTCACTGCCGTTGATCATTTCTGATAACGCAATAGAGAATTTCTCTTGTACTTCTTTAGGAGCATGAGCTTCAACCCAACCTAGCAGCTCTTGAGCAAAAGCATTCGCACGTTGGTAGTAATCTAGAATCTGTTCTTTCAGCTGCTCAGGGATTTGACCCCATGGGTATACGTGAAAGTACTCTTTGATGTCTTTTACAGTGTGGCCCTTAGCAACTTCAGACACTGAAGGTGGAAAATATCCATCTTGTGTTTCAACATTAAAGTGGAAGTTCTCTTTTTCTTCAGAGATGAAGAATTGGTACCAGTTTTCGTAAATTGACTCAACAAGCTCTTTCGGGATTGGGTGGTTCTTAAGAACACCAAAACCAGTTTCACGTAGAGAGCGAACAAATTGTTCTGCTGCGTCGTCAGCAAGGTAATCGACAGTTTCCAGTTTCATGACTTTCTTTCTTGTTATGTAGTAATAGAGCGATTTTAAGGATCGCTTTGTTGTAAATCAAACTTTTGTGAAACTCTCGCAACCGTTTGTCTAGATACTGGGCGATAACGCCGGTTTTCAACAAATATGGTGATTAGAGCACAATTGAACACTGTTCATTATTGTGTAACTATACATGAAACTAATACAGGATCTGATGATGACAATTACGCCACTTGCTCAAAATAGACCATTACTGTCATTGACGACGCTGTATCTGATTATGTTTCTATTTTCAGCGTTTGCTCCCTCTTCAAGAGCGGTATGGATTGCCGAAATTGTCCCAGCGCTTGCGATATTGGTGGGAATCTGGTGGTTATCAACAAAGCTCACCTTCACTAAGACAGCTTACGTTTTAATGTTTATCTGGCTAATTTTGCATACGATAGGCGCGAAATATACCTTCGCAGAAGTGCCATTTGATTGGTTCAATAACATGATAGGTTCAGAACGGAATAACTTTGACCGTGTCGCGCATTTCTCTATTGGCCTTTATGCTTACCCACTCGCTGAGTACTTGATTCGTAAAAAACTGGCTCAACCGGTGCTTGCATGTTTCTTTGCGTTATTTGCGATCATGAGTGTTGCTGCAGGTTATGAAATCATCGAGTGGTGGTACGCGGAGATTGCAGGTGGTGATGAAGGTATCGCATTCCTTGGTTCACAAGGCGATATTTGGGATGCACAGAAAGATATGCTGTGTGATACGACGGGCGCAATTGTTTCGCTATTACTTCTTAAGCTTCAAGGGCGTGTCAGAGCTTACTGAGCTCAATTCTTTACTCTGAGTATCAAAAGCAACGTTGAAATGCCACACACAAACTGTGCTGTGGCATTTTTAGTTTCAACATTATTTTCTCGTTTATAATGATTGGTCGTTTCATCGTGACGGGTTATTTCATCGTTACCTTGCCACCAACAAACTTGTAGGCTGGCGTACCTCGAACCAAAGTGTCTCGCGCAAATTCAATCCCGCATTCAGGGCACACACATGGTTTTGTCGTGAAATCTTCAACGATACGCTCCTTAAAACATTTCACGAGTGCACCTTTGCCACCTTTCCGATACTTAAAAAGCTGCGTTTTGCATTTGGCACAGAAAATCTGAACCGTCTTGGTCGGTTGTTTCTTGTTTGGTTTAGCCATAGAAGTTAATGATTGAACTCTTTATTTCTTAAGTTTAGGTGCGACAAGAACCAAGCTTATCCCAAGAAGTATAACGGTTGATGAGACTATAAATTGCATAGTGACAGGTTCAGATAACAGTAATACGCCACCAAGTGTCGCGATAACTGGAACAGAAAGCTGTGCAATAGACGCAACCACGGTATTCAGTTTTTTCACTACGTAATACCACAAACTATAACCGATACCAGAAGCCACAGAGCCCGATATAACCGCGTAAATCAAACCTTGCTCAGTGATAGACACTTGCGTTAATGCATTAGGTATTAAAACTAATAAGCTCAATGCCACAAGGATAACTAGCGAGCTGAATCCAAAGTTAGCGGTTGTCGATTGCAGTGCGTTTGACGATTTCTTTCCTGCCAATGTGTAAATGCCCCACCCAATTCCGGCCAGAGACATCAAGATAATAGAAACTAAGTCGGGTGCTTGAGTCGATTCCGTTGGCATTAACAAATAAACAAGCCCTGCCACAGATAACAAACACCCGCCCCACTCAATGAGCGACATTCTGTTTCCAGAAAACAGGTGCGCGGCAATCATCGTAAATTGCACTGCGACAAACAACACCAGAGCACCAAGACCTGCGCCGAGCTCTAAGTAAGCAAACGAGAAACCAAACATATACACTAGCAGTGACAGTATTGACGTGAATTGAAACTGTGATTTTAGCCTTGTGTATAGCGATGTGTTGTTTGTTAACACACGTCTAGCTTTAGATTGGGAAGACAAAGTTAATAAAATCAGAAGCGTAAGCGAACCAGATAAGATGCGAACGATCGAAAAGCTCAAAGGATCGATCGTTTGATCCATTAAGGCCCAGCGACACAAAACTGAATTCGCAGCAAATGCCACCAGCGTAATAAATGTAACCATCAGAGTTTGCATCGTTTTTCCTAAATGAGTTATTTGGTCCTAATTGAGTTTTCTTGGATTTCAATCAACGTCAGGCTTCACCCAAACTTGGCTAAAGTCGAACCAACCTAATGCATTACATTTCGCGTTTTGCAACGTACCACATTGATCTTTATTGACGCCTAACCAGCAATGGAACATCGGGATCAATTGATTGCTTTGGACTAGTTGTTTACCTAACTGTCTTGCTGGGAATTGCTCGAATTCACCTGAACGCCAACGATCAATCATGTGACACCATTGGTCGAAGTCTTCAGCTGGGCTAGATTCATCAAGAAAACTGTAGTCCATTAACCAGCCGGCCAATGCATCGTCTCTGTTGTTAGCGATACCCATTGGATTAATCCAAATATCGACATTATCGGCGTGTGGAGGATCGGTTTCGTAACCGATAAGCTCAACATCGACATTATATTGCTTCAACACGGTGACAATCGCTTTGGCAAGTGTTGGGAACATCGGGTGTTGGCATTGGTAGGCCAATCTAATGGTTGGTTTCGCATTTGCTGGTGGACAGACTGGCGTGTTTAACTTTATGTCATACCAACCAGGTTTTATCCCATAGGCGTGTAGAACGCCCAAATCGATGACGGTCTCTTTTGGAATATGAACAAACAGATCAGCTGCATTCAATGCGTTAGACAAAAACTCCGCCCATGCGGGATCTTGTGCGATGCCCTTCTTTCTATTCAACAGTAAATACGTACAACCGGGATCAAGCTCTACTTCATCACTATCACCACGGTCGGCCATTACCGGTTTCGAAAGACTTGGGTAAACCATAGAAGAATACGCCTCATCAACCACCCAAACCTCAACGCGATCAATCAACGGCCTGAAACCAAAGTATCCGTTGAAAGCCGTTAGTACGAGTTGCTTCTCATCGTTCTTCTCAATGCGATACGGCCCCGTACCAATTGGTCGAATATCGTAGTCTTCGCCACGTAAAATCATCGGTAAAGTGACCTTAGCGACCGACTCCGTGAGCGCGAGTGGGAAATACTTATCTGGACGCGTTAAGAAGACATCGACCACGCAATTTGCGGGTGAAGAGACATCTTTAATATGCGAGAACAAATTGAGAGGTTCGAGCGCAAGAAGCGTGTCGACAACATGATTCGTTAATAGAGGCTCCCCGTTATGAAAACGGACACCCGGCCTTAAGAAGAATCGCCATTGATAGTCACTGATTTTTTGCCATGAATGAGCAAGATCGGGTTGTAACTGATCATTTTCATCCAATCGCGTTAACCCACTGAAGACTTGGCAGGCAATATGCTGCTCTGAACGTCGCATCGATTTTGTCGGGTTAAGCATTGAGAGCGGTCGGTAATAAGGCAAACGAATGACCTGCTCACCTTCTTGATATTGAACACCCAAATAGTTTTGAATAACCTGAGTAAGCTTGGCAGCATTGTGGTCAAGCACTGACAGCGCCTGACCAATTTTACCTTCCTGTAAGTACCGCCTCGCTAAGTTTTCACTGACATCGCAACGATTCTGCTTAAAGATAAGTTGAGATAACTTACCTCGGCCAGCCGCCGGTAACCATTCTACCCAACCTTGTTCTTCAAGTTTGTTGAGTACCATTCTTGCATTACGGCGCGTACAACAGAGTACATCTGTTATGTCATCGAGCTGAACATCAGAATCTTTACCATCGAAGTATTCAAACAGGGTTTCAAATTGAACGCGAAGTCTTGGGCTGCTCATAAAGAGGAAAACTTATTCAAAGGACATTAAATTCAGTTTCCCTATTTTAAGACGTAAAATCAATCTTACTGACGTGTTTTTATTGCGAATTATTGGGTGTGACGTCCCAAGATGTTATTCAAACAGAATGGCTAAGTACTTTTGCAGCATACGGTTACATCACATCGCAGCCGATTTCATTGGCGATGTCACGAAGCTGTTGTTCATTATCTAATTTAATTGACCACTTGCACTCAGAGCCATTCGCCGAAATGACATTTGCCCCTTTTCCAATTAATTGAATCGCATCAACTTGTGCTTGCAGCGTGACTCTATGTTCACCATCTAAACGAACAACCAGCTCATGTGCGGTTGCGATAACTTTTCCACTTTTAAACGTTATGACCATGGGTTTCTCTAGCTACTTCTTTTAAATACAAATTACTATTTTCTAAATAGAACACAGTTAACTGCTGCCTACTCGATTATCGCTTATGTTTCTTCACGGCAATCGTTAATCGACTCGTACAAACTAAGCGTTGACGCTCGTCAGTGATATTGATTTGCCATACTTGGGTAGAGACACCCAGGTGAATAGGTTCAGCAGTACCGATAACATGGCCTTCACGCATCGAGCGAACGTGGTTTGCGTTAATATCCAGACCAACGCAATAGTAGCCTTCTGGTACACAGAAATTAGCCGCCAATGAGCCAAGCGTTTCAGCTAAAACTACCGATGCGCCGCCATGAAGCATGCCCAGCGGTTGGTGCGTAAAATGACAAACCGGCATGGTTGCCACTAAGGAATTGTCGTTTACTTCTGTGTAAACAATGTTGAGGTGCTCAATTAAGGTATTTTTTGAGGTCGCGTTGAAGGTATCTAGGTCAACGGGCTTTTTCCAAATACTCATATGGGTTCCTTAATTATTGACTTTATTAGTGCGTGAATCGCTTTATTAGGGCGTGTTGATCTTTGCTGTACATTTCGCGTTCAACAATACATCGGTAGC
>NZ_JBGONY010000068.1:0-25137 GCF_041439375.1 Vibrio crassostreae
CTATCGGATAAGTGAGAGGAAAGTCCTCCGCGAAGCGGCTTAGTTCAACAGCTATTAGACAGAAAAATTCTGCATTTAAATATAGAATTTTTCTATCTAGTTTCATATGCACATCAATTTATCACGATTAATCACAGCATTTCAGTGACTTAAAACATAGATAAACTCATTGAATGACAGAATCTAGAATATTTCCATATAGTATGAATTGCGCAACAACCCCTCTTGCTGGATATAAACACAGTTCCCATGAGCATGCCCCCAAACACAAAAAAGCCTGCCATCTATGCGAACATAAATGGCAGGCTTTATACGTTAGTTAAGCTTGTGTGTGGCTAGCTTACACGGCTTCGAATGCGAGGGCTTTCTTCTCTACCTGACGGAAGATCAGCGTTAGTATGCCGTTTACTGCTAAGTAGAATGCGCCAGCAATACCGAACACCGTTAGTGTGTCGTAGGTTTGGCCGTTGATACGCTGAGCGTAACCCATCAAATCCATGATGGTGATGGTGCTTGCCAGTGACGTACCTTTGAAAACTAGAATCACTTCGTTCGAGTAAGCTGGAACGGCGCGGCGTAGTGCATATGGCAGTAACACTTTCAGCGTTGCGATTTTGTCCATACCAAGTGCGCGACATGCTTCCCACTGCCCTGCTGGAATGGCGTTGAATGCGCCTCTGAACAGTAGCGTGCTGTATGCCGCGGTGTTCAAAGCTAATGCTAACATTGCGCAGAACCAAGGTTGGCTTAACCAAGTCCACATGAAGCTTTCACGAATCCAATCGAACTGACCCGGGCCGTAATACACCAAGAAGATTTGAACCAACAATGGTGTGCCAGTGAACAGCGTGATGATGCCACGAGTGAACCAGTGAATCGCCGGTATTCTTAGAATTAGCGTTACCGTCATCAGCAGTGACAAGATACAACCAACCAGCAATGAAGCACCTGTGAGTTGAAGACTGGTCACTAAGCCTTCAAGCATTTGAGAGAGGTATTGTTGATTCATGCCATTGCCCCTTTGTTACCCAAACCTTGAATAGAGAACTTACCATCAATCACTTTTACCAATCTTTGTGTGATTAAAGTGATGACCAAGTAGATTGCTGCTGCTGTCGCGTACCAAGTAAATGCTTCGTGCGTTGCCGCTGATGTTAGTTGTGCTTGTTTCAGCAAATCTGTTACGCCAATCAGCGAAACTAATGCAGTGTCTTTCAGTAACACTAACCATTGGTTGGTTAACCCTGGTAGTGCGTGCCTTACCGCTTGAGGTAAAACTATACGAAAGAATGAACGTGATTGAGAGATACCAAGCGCGCTTGCTGCTTCTCTCTGCCCTTTGCTTACTGCTTTCAAAGCACCACGGATGGTTTGTGAAGCGTAAGAAGCAAAGATAAGTGACAGTGCAACAACACCAGATAAGAACGGGCTCACTTCGATGAAGTCGCCAGTGATCATGAACAGAACTTGTGTCGAACCAAAGTAGATAAACAGTACGACCAGAATTTCTGGTAAACCACGAACAATCGTCACAAATGCAGTCGTTGGCCATTTGATTGCAATACGACGAGACATCTCACCACTTGCAAACAAAACTGCTAGAACCAATCCAACCAATAGACTTACGAATGCAAGCTGAACAGTCATCCAGCTTGCTTCGACGAGCCCTAAAGAGTAACCCGTTAATTCCATAAATTACTTACCGAAGTACTTGTTGAAGATCTTGTCGTATTCGCCGTTCGCTTTCACTGCAGCAAGTGCAACGTTGAGCTGGTCTACAAGTTCTTGGTTGCTCTTGTTTACTGCGATACCAAAGCCGTTACCGAAGTACTCTTGGTTTGTTACTTGGTCGCCAACGTACGTTAGGTTGTCTTCTTTCTTGAACCATTCTGCTACAACGGCTGTGTCACCGAATACAGAATCGATACGACCGTTTTTCATGTCGATGAACGCATCTTGGTAGCTTGAGTAAGGTACCGCTGTTACGCCAGTCATTTGCTCAAGTAGAAAGCTCTGGTGAGTAGAACCGTTTTGAACACCAACACGCTTACCTTCTAGTGCTGCTTGGTCTGCTACTTTGCCTTCGAAAGAGATGAATGCTGCAGAGTTGTCGTAGTATGCGTTAGAGAAGTTCACTTGTTTAAGACGCGCTTCTGTGATGTCCATTGCTGAGATAGCTGCATCGTAACGTTTGAATTTAAGCGCAGGGATCAAGCTATCGAATGCTTGGTTGTGGAAAGTACACGTTGCTTTCAGCTCTTCACAAAGTGCGTTTGCTAAGTCTACGTCAAAACCTTGAATTTGGTTGTTCTCATCCATGTATTCGAATGGTGCGTAAGTTGCTTCCATTGCGAATTTGATTTCTTCTTGAGCAGCTGCGTTAAAAGAAGCAAGGCCGATAAGTGAAGCTAGTAGAATCTTTTTCATTTTGTTACTCCGAATACTGTGTAATAGCGGCCTGTGGCCATTCTTATAATTTGATTGTTTTAATTGATGTTGTGTTTAGCTAAATCTAGAGAGTTACGTGAATCTTATGCGTTAACTCAGATTTAATGAGTCAAATACTCGGCAAACTCAGGTGTCTGCGGATTAACGAATGAATCACTGGTGCCGTGTTCAACGATGTACCCTTTCTCTAGGTACAGAACGTGGCTAGCAATCTTCTTCGCGAAGTCGACTTCGTGCGTCACGACTACTTGGGTAATGCCCGTTCCGCTCAATTCTTTAATAATGCTCACGACTTGGTTGGTGATCTCAGGATCAAGCGCCGCTGTTGGTTCATCAAACAACAACACATCCGGTTTCATCATCAGCGCACGTGCAATCGCAACACGCTGTTGTTGACCGCCAGACAGTTGAAGTGGCCAAGCGTCTGCTTTGTCGGCAAGTTGAAGTGTCTTTAGTACTTCTTGAGCTTGCTTAATCGCTTCTTGCTTATCCAAACCCGCAACTTTGGTTGGTGCTTCAATCAAGTTTTCCATCACCGTCATGTGTGGCCATAAGTTGTATTGCTGGAACACCATGCCGACTTTACGACGCAGTTTAAGCCCTTGCTTCTCTTGGATCTGACCAGCAAAGTCGAATTGCTCGTTAGCAATGTCTAATTCGCCGTTGTCCGCGATTTCTAGCAGGTTCAAAACTCGCAGTAGTGAACTCTTGCCTGCGCCGCTTGGGCCAAGCAATACCAAGGTTTCGCCACTCTCACAGTCGAAACTGATGTCGTGAAGAACTTGGGTATCACCGTATGATTTGTTGATGCTCTTTACTTGAATACTCATGCCACAATACTGCATTAATTATCATTTGTTGGTTATTCTATTCAATCCGAGGTTTTATGCAAGAAAAATGTATAAAAAACTACTTTGTTGAATTTTTGTAACAAATATTGCACAAAAAACAGTCGCTATAACTGGTCTTACAACCAAAAACTGCAAGCCATTGATAAGGTTAGTATCGAGATAAAAAGCAAACGTTTTTCTATCAATTTATAAATCATAACTCGATTACTAGTTTATGAACGCACTCTCCTATTAACGCTAATTTACTTGCATAAAAATTAGGGTTAAACCCCCTACTTTCCTATCGAACGGACTGGATCAAAATGCTTAGTTTTCCTTTAAGGTCGTTTTGAACTATGCACTTGGTGATGATGAAATATTGGAAATTGAGTTTCCTAGGGAGCGTCACAGCGCAATAAATGCTTTAATGGGTTCTATTCTCAACAACAATTACTGCCCAGCGAAAAACGCGCAGTACAGGCAACAAGTCATAAACCATAAGTAATTAGCCATAAGTAACAAGCCATCTATTTTTAAAGCGACAACACATTAAGGCAGTCATATGCAAAACGATGTCTCTTCTACGCTCGACTCAACTCAGCGATCGACTCAAAAAGCGCCAGAACCCAAACCTGAGAAAAAAAGCCTCAGTATTCTGTTCGAGCTCAGCAAATTTATTCAGCCCTATAAAGGCCGTGTGATTGCTGCTTTGATCGCGTTGATCTTCACGGCGAGCTTAACCCTTTCAGTCGGACACGGTATTCGCCTTCTTATCGACCAAGGTTTTAGCCAACAATCACTCTCAGATTTAGGCAGTGCGATTCAATTCATCATGGTCGTGGTCGTATTAATCTCGATTGGTACTTTCTTCCGCTTCTATTTGGTTTCTTCTGTTGGGGAACGCGTGAGTGCGGACATTCGCTTATCGGTTTTCAATCATGTCGTGACGCTGCACCCGAGTTACTTTGAAACCAACGGCAGTGGCGACATCATGTCGCGCATCACCACGGATACCACTCTGCTTCAAAGTATCATTGGTTCATCGTTCTCTATGGCGATGCGCAGCGCGTTGATGTGTATTGGTGCAATCATCATGCTGTTTGCGACCAATATTAAGCTGACGTTGATTGTATTGGCCTCGGTGCCATTTATCTTGATTCCGATTCTTGTGTACGGGCGTCGTGTAAGAGCCCTATCTCGTCAAAGCCAAGATTCGATGTCTGATGTCGGGTCTTATGCCGGTGAGGCGATTGAGCATATTAAAACGGTTCAAAGCTACAGCCGAGAAGAGCAAGAGAAAGCGTCGTTCGCTGTTGAAGTGGAAAAGGCTTATGAGATTGGTCGCCAGCGTGTAAAACAGCGCGCGATTCTTATCTCTGGCGTTATCGTGATTGTATTCAGTGCTATCGCAGGCATGCTTTGGGTTGGCGGCAGTGATGTTATTAACGGCACTATGTCAGCAGGTGATTTAGCCGCGTTTGTGTTCTACGCAATCATGGTTGCTTCGTCATTAGGTACGATCTCTGAAGTGATGGGCGAACTGCAACGAGCGGCAGGTGCGACCGAGCGATTAATCGAGATCCTACAAGTTGAAAGCCATATTGTTGCGCCAGTCGCGAATCCAACTTCGCTTGCTAACGTAACGCCAGAGGTCGCATTTGATGATGTGACCTTCTGTTACCCATCAAGACCGGACCAGCCCGCAACAAGCAACCTCACGCTCACTGCCCATGAAGGCAAAGTATTGGCACTGGTTGGCCCATCTGGCGCAGGTAAAACTACCCTATTCGAGCTGCTGCAACGTTTCTACGACCCACAAGTGGGTAAAGTGACGTTAGGCGGCGTTGAACTAAATCAGTTTGATCCTAACGAGCTAAGAAAGCAGATGGCATTGGTGCCGCAGCAACCTGCTCTGTTCAGTAATGATGTGTTCCATAACATTCGCTACGGCAACCCGCAGGCAACAGACGAGCAAGTTATCGAAGCGGCTAAGAAAGCACACGCGCACGAGTTTATTCAGAACCTACCAGATGGCTACAACAGCTTTCTTGGTGAGCGTGGTGTAAGGCTTTCTGGCGGACAGAGACAGCGTATTGCTATCGCACGTGCCATCTTGAAAGATCCGAATATTCTATTGTTGGATGAAGCAACCAGTGCACTAGACAGCGAAAGTGAGCATCACGTACAACAAGCGTTAGAAGAGTTAATGCGTGGCAGAACGACGATCATTATCGCCCATCGATTATCAACAATTAAACACGCTGACCAGATTGCGGTGCTCGATAAAGGACAGCTAGTAGACATCGGCGACCACCAGTCTCTCATCAATAGCTGCGAATTGTACCAACGCTTGGTTGAGCTGCAATTCAAACACCTTAGTGCCTAACCATTGCGTGCAGGTGTAACTAAGTGACTGACATTGTGTGGTTTCGAGCTTCAAAAACTTGAATCACACGTGTTGCAGTTTTGTTAATTTGGCGGTAGGGTTTTTATTCCAATAACAACTTATCCCGATGAAGGGTAAGTCGATAACGTTAATTACACAGATAAGCATAAGAGAGTTCGCATGGAAGCACTATTATCTGACTACCCGGTAGTAACAGAAATCCCTGTCGCTTGGGGAGAAATGGACGCACTCAATCACGTTAACAACGCCGTATATTTTCGCTATTTCGAAACCGCTCGCTTAGATTTTTTCAAACACGTCGAGCTAATGGAAGAGATGGCGATTACCAAAGTTGGTCCTGTTCTAGGTGACACTTACTGTAAGTATTTCCGCCCAGTCACGTATCCAGATACCTTGATGGTTGGCTCACGTGTTACCGACATTCAAGATGACCGGTTCACTATGGAATACGCGATTGTCAGTAAGGCTCAGCAGAAACTGACGACCATCGGCACCGCAACTATCGTGATGTTTGATTTTGCTTCAAACCAAAAAGCCCTGCTCTCGTTACGCTTAACCAATGAAATCGAAAAGATGAACACGTTGAAAAGCCCATGCTTCAAACAAGAAGCCGTGACAGAATAACGTATTCGCTGATTGAGAAAGACTCAGAAAGTTTCAGACATTAAAAAGGCCACTCGATTGAGTGGCCTTGTGTTTATTGGTTCAAAGTGTTTATAAGCAGTTAAGCCTTATAAACCTTGAACCCTATAGACCTTGCACGTACTGAGCGTTAGTTCGAACTTCAACCATCTGCTCTAGGTTCTGTTGTGAACCTTCTACGCCGTTCAGTAGCGCTTCGAAATGCTTGATAAGCTCGACTTTATCTTTCACTTCTTTAGAACCTGCACCGATGTTGGTTAGGTCAATGAAGAACTCGTCGAACAGACCAGAGAAATCTGTCACTGCGTCATGGTTCAAGAACTGCTCGTGGTTGTAAATGCTTGGGTAGCCACCCTTCTGTTTATCAACCGCGAAAGAGATGCCTTTCACGTTGGTAATCGTGGTTGCTTTCTCACACTTCAACATACAACCCGCTTCAATACTTGGCTTGTTACAACCCACTGTTCTTTGGAAGAAACACTGACGGCTAGTCATCATCAAGATTGGGTGGTAAATGCTGTAGAACAGTTTGAAGTTCTCTGGGCGACGAATATGACGAATCTGACCTTTGTTGATCTCGTTCGAAATGAATGCGCCAGCACAGTTAAGCTCTTCTTTCAAAGTAACCAGTGCGTGAGAGTTGGTTGTGTTCATGAACGGGCCTGCAACCCACTCAATTCCCATCTCATAAGCTTTGTAAGCAATACCCGTGTTGTTAGTCACGATGCGAGCTGGCTTGATCTCTTCTAGAATACGAACCGCTTCGTCGTAATCTTTACCGATCAATACCGCTGGGAACCAAGGAATCAAACGTGGGTTTGCTGCCAAGATGTCGATGTATTTGTTACAACGCTTCTTGAAGCTTTCTGGCAGTTTGAAGTAAACATCCGCGTCAGTCACATCACATAGGTGTAAGTCTTCAACGTCAGCGATAAGCATCGACATAGTCGGCTTCTCGTTCACTTTAGGGTGTTGAGGCAGTGCAGGCACTTCAACGTGCTTAATCACTTCCACAGAACCGTTCAGAATGAAGTCGATCTCGTCTTTCAGATCCGAAACCTCTTTAAGAGGAATCAGCAAGCCCGCATCCACTTCACTGAAGTCGTGGCTCTCTAGTGTGTGAACCGCACTCTTCACGTTTTTGAATCGCTTCTCAAGTAGCTCTTGAGTAATAGCCTTCTCTTCAACCGCTTTCAATAGCGATTTAGATTGAAGGGTAAAGTTCTCTTTTGGCGTGTTCACAGTCACCGTAAATGGTTGACCCACTTTTGCACTGAACGACAGGGCTACTGGTGTCTTACGAATATCAAGGAACTCGATCTTGTCACGCATTTCGTTACCAAGAACGTCTTTCGCTTGGTGAAGTTCGTTGGTCACTTCTTGAATTTGTACTACTGAGATTTCGTTGTTCTGCTCCGTCGCTTTCTCAACAGCGTAGTTCATGCTGTTGTCGCGCGGGTTATCGATGAACATGTCTTTCGTTAGGTTGCCCTTTAGGAAAGAGTTGGTGAAATCACGGTTGAATACTTTGTGCAGGTTCGAATCGTCTTCGATCAACAAACCACTTTCTACAAAGCTATCAATCTGTTTACGCCATGTGTCTACCACGGTGTAAACGTAGTGTGCGCCTTTAATACGGCCTTCTACTTTCAGTGAGTCGACTTTCGCGTCAACCAATTCAGGTAGGTCGTAGTATGCTGAGTTATCTTTCAGGTTGAGTGGGAACTTGTTGCCTGCATTGGTGATTTCGTATTCATCACGACACGCTTGGCTGCAACGACCACGGTTACCTGAGTTACCCACACTTACTGAGCTTGAGTAACATTGACCAGAGAATGCGATACACAGAGCGCCGTGTACGAACACTTCGGTTAGTACATCGTGATCGTGTGCCACTTCCGTCAGCATCTTGATTTCAGGCAGGTTCAACTCACGAGACAAGTTAACGCGCGTCGCGCCAATCTTAGACAAGAACTTAATCTGGCCTTCGTTGTGCGTAGTTAACTGAGTCGACGCGTGAACGTCTAACGATTGGAAATGCTTCTTAACCAGGTTGAATAAACCCAAGTCTTGAACAATGATGCCATCGACTTTGGTGTTCACAAGCTGGTTCAGCAGTTTGGTGATGCTCTTAGTCTCGTGCTCCAGTAGCACAACGTTAAGAGTCAGGAACACTTCACAGCCGTATTCATGAGCAAGGCGAATCACACCATTCAATTCGTCTAACGATAGGTTAGAGGCTCTGTTACGAGCGTTGAATGTGTCTAAACCACAATAAACTGCATTAGCACCCGCTACGATGGCGGCTTTTATCGCTTCTACATCGCCACCTGGGGCTAATAACTCAATTTTTCTGCTCATTTTTGAAGTCGCTCACTTACTTATAATTTTTAAGCCGCGTATTCTACCCACATCACGATCTCTTTACCACCGTACAACACTTTTCAAACTAAATGACCTCAATAATGCCGAACGAATCCGATCTACCTATCCTTTATTCTTTGCGCCGTTGCCCTTATGCAATGCGCGGACGAATGGGCATCGCACTATCACAGCAAAAAGTGTTACTTCGAGAAGTCATTACCAAAGACAAGCCTAGCGAACTATTAGCCAGTTCGCCAAAAGGGACAGTACCGGTATTGGTGTTACCCAACGGACAAGTCATTGAACAAAGCTTGGATGTGATGAACTGGGCACTTCAACAGAACGATCCTCAAGATCTTCTGCGTTCAAGTGAGCCAATACTTAGCGAACAAGTGCAGCAACTCATTAAAACCAACGATGAAGAATTTATTAGCTATTTAGAAAAGTATCGTGCATCGGTTCGTTACCGAAACATCGATGTTGAACAACGCCGACAAGCCTGCGAAACCTTCATTAGTCAGCTGGAAGCGCGACTCACCGATCAGCCCTACTTTTTTGGAGAAACCCCAAGCTTGGCCGATTTTGCGGTGATGCCTTTTGTCAGCCAGTTTGTGCGAGTCGAAAAGAAGTGGTTTGTGAAATCGGAATATCAAAACGTAGGACGTTGGTTAAGAGCGCATCTCGAAAGTAAGCTCTACACCCAAGTAATGAAGCAATACCCTTTGTGGAATGAAACCAAGCAAGATTGTCTTTTTGGTGGATAATGGTAATTCAAGGATAGAGAAAGCGTAGTAATCAAGGTAAGTACGTGACACTGTATCTTCTTTGTAATGAGCAGATATTCAAAGGCTTAACTGGGTTTCCGTTGTCTCTTTACCGGTAACTACTGTCTCTTAACTAGCGACCACAGTCTAAGCTAAGCCTTTTGTTCATTTTAAACCAATCACTTAATCGCAATCGAAATCTCAACTTCAGTTTCACCTTTGTAGAATTCGAAATCTGTTGTGTAAGCTCGAACATGTGGGCAGTCTGCTGCGTTGAAATACGCCCACACTTCACCCCATAGGTCGATCACAGCTTGCGGTAATTCACCCTCAGCAGAAAACGTTAAGTACTTGCCTGCTTCGATATTGGTTTCAACTAGATTATCTAAACTATTATCGGTAAGCGCATTGGTACACGCGATAACATCAAACTCGCCCGTAAAATCTGACTCGTAGTTGGTGTAAACGCCGTATACCTTTGAGTCTGGGGTCAGCTTAGGAAAAGCTTGTTCGAAAAAGCCTTGCCACAATTGCCCAATTTGCGCCTTAGCCGGATCAACCTCATCGGTATTGTTGGTTCTTACCGAAAAACCATATGCTTTTATCGCTTCTAATATTTGTTCTTTCACTCTTCTATTTCCTAAGCCATTTTCTTAAACCAGAAGGTTCAGTACGCGTTGAATCGAATTCTAATCTTGAATCTCTTTGTGTCCGCACTTTTCACACACAACATGACGAGAAAACTCATCCATAGAGGCGATAAAAGGCCCCAAAAACCACCCTTTAATTACGCCTGCGATAAATTCATGTCGCTTTTGGTTTGGCTTGCCTGCAAATGCACTTTCCTTTCTAACCAAAACAACAACGTGTTGCGTGCGTTCACGACAAGATGTGCAGTAGCCTTGTTCTATTGAATTATTCATATGTCACCCTATGACGTTTTGAAAGATATTTGCTTAAAATGAGGGTTGTCGACACACACTTCTAATTCGATAATTTCAGTCAACACAACAAGTTGTTCTCGACCTTCAACACTTAGCTTGATGCACTCTTCTCGGTCTTGGTTACGCTTAGTATCTAAAGCAACACCTTCAACCCATTCACCAGAATTCAAAGTCAGCTTAATTGGGTACCGGTGCATACACACAATTTCAATATAATCGTAATCACTGCAACTAATCATAATGCCTCCCATTCATCCATCACGCTAATGCGGCACGCTGTACTATGCAAACTGTTTATAATCAATCATTTACTTAGATCACATTGCTTACCTTTAATCACATAAGCGAATTTAAGTTAAGTTTAGTCTCGCTGTAGTCATTCACGTTTCTTTTACTCACTCTTATTTATTCTTGCACCGTTAAATAACAATCGAGAATAAAACAATGAAATACATCAACCAGTTACGCGTGTTAGCTTTCTTGGGTTTAGTCGCTTCAATGATGGCGTTTAGTGCGAGTGCTGCCTCAGAAGTCGATGCGAGCCACTTCGCCAATGGCAAAACCAAATATCGACAGCTTTGTCAGGTGTGTCATGGCGACAAAGGTCACGGAGACGGGCCTACAGCCGCTTCATTGCCACACAAGCCCGCTAACATCGCTAATAAATTGAGCGGCTTTTTTACCAGTCCAAGTTCTTTGGCGGATGACATTTTAGAAGGCGATGTAGAGCAAGGCAGGCCAGCGTGGCAAGGTGTAATCACAAAGCAAGATGCTCTGGATATTCTGACGTACGTAGAAGCAATTCAGTAAGTTTTCACTTGTTTGAGTATTCTTGTATAAACATCATGTGGGAATATATTTTCACGCGAAGCTATATCGGGAAGGCGACTACTTGAGCGCCTTCCAGTATTGGTAAAGTCCACCGATATCTGAAGAACACATCAGCGACATTGCACCTTTGATTTGCTCTTCGCTCCATTCCCACCATTTCATTTCTAATAGCAGTGTAATTTCCGCTTCGCTAAAGCGGTATCGAATGTGGCGTGCTGGGTTCGAACCGACAATCGAGTATGGTGCAACGTCTTTAGTCACAACCGCTCGACTTGCAATGATAGCCCCATCACCGACCTTAACACCGCTCATAATCATCGCTTCTGTACCGATCCACACATCGTTACCAATCACAGTGTCGCCTGAGCGTTCAAAGCCGTCTATCGCACCTTCAAACTTCTCATCCTCTTGATAGAAAAACGGGAATGTACTCACCCACTGGTTTTGATGGCCTTGGTTGCCCGCCATCATGAACACGGCGCCAGAACCAATCGAGCAATAGCTACCGATGATTAACTTATCGATGTCGCTTCTATCCGGTAAAAGGTAACGCGCACAGTCATCAAAGCTGTGGTTATGGTAGTAACCCGAGTAATAACTGTGCTCGCCCACAATGATATTAGGATTGGTCACTTGTTCTTTGAGTGACTTGCCGACAAACGGGCTTTCAAAATAGTTTTTCATGTTTGTACTCTTAGTTTCGTTCTTTTAGTTAGGTACTTTTGTTGCTTGGTTCTTCACAAGCGTTTTTTAGAGCCTACGTTCTCTTAATTTTAGAGCCCCTAAGCCCTATCGACCGCCCGCAATATCAATAAATGAGCCAGTGACATATGAAGCTTCATCTGATAACAACCAAGCGATAGAGTTCGCGACTTCTTCTGGTGTGCCACCTCGTTGTAACGGTAGCTGCGAAGCTAGTCTGTCTACGCGATCAGGCTCTCCGCCGTCTGCGTGCATCTCCGTGTAGATACAGCCTGGTCTAACACCGTTAACGCGAATATTACGCGCAGCCAGTTCAAGAGATAACCCTTTGGTCAATGAATCCATCGCACCTTTCGATGCTGCGTAATCCACATACTCAAACGGTGCGCCTGTGCGAGAAGCGGCAGACGATACATTCACAATCGACCCAGCACCATCGGCTTGTTTGATAAAGGCTTTACTGCATAAGAAACAGCTTGAGACATTCGATTTCATGACCTTTTCAAAGCGATCAATCTCGATGTCTTCTAGTGCAGATTGGGTAAATAAGATGCCAGCGTTATTGACCAAGTGGGTAATTGGCCCAAGCTTATGACGTGCAATTTCGAACAGGGACTTTACGTCAGATTCTACCGACACATCGGCACGCACACAGATAGCAGTACCGCCCTGATCGCGTATCTCATTCACCAGTTCATCAGCTCTTGATTCATTGTGTATGAAATTGACACACACCGCATAGCCTTGTTTTGCTAATAGCTTCGATGTAGCGGCACCAATGCCTCGGCTTCCGCCTGTAACGATTACGATCTTGTTCATGAAATCTCCTAACTCGCTGACTTTTATTTATCTGATTGTTGTTATGCACATACTCTATTGTGAGCTTCGTGTTCTTGCATTTGGCCTTGTTACTTAAGTGATTTAGGGCTCGCTATCTGAACCCACTTTGCACGCCACTCTTGTGCAGCAAAGCCATCTGGCCAAAACTCAGTTTGCTTTTGGATTAAACCATCAACAATCGTGTGAAAGGTAATCACGCGATCGTTTAGTACGCTGTCCGTCACTGATACATCGGTCACGACGGTATCACCTTCGCAAACAATCGAGTTCAGCTCAAACTTCCAAACCCCATTCGCTGGATATTCAGAATTGATAGCTGTGAAGTTATCACGCCCTACCGTCAATTCAGACGACTGAGGCCAATACCCTTGAAAATCTTCCGCTAGCCATTCGGCCGCTTTGGCAAAGTCGTTGGTGCGCATTGCGTCCCAAAAACCTAATACCACGTCTTTTGATGTCATCTCTATTCCCTAATGTCTGTTTAAATCAGATAAGTGCCGATACTCTCAATCATACTTAAGTAGAAACCAAACAGCTTTTACTCACATCACTGCTTTATCAATTGCAATATATGCGTATAATCCCCGCTCCATTGCGCTATCGCCATTAAAAATAGCGCCTTTCAACATTTTTAATGAGTACCCAATGTCGAAACTATTTTTCAAAGGCCGTATCGAAACAAGACAGAACCACGTTCTTGCAGGCTACAACGTAAACCGCGATGTGAAAGCGGGTACTGAAGAATCTCCAATTGCAGTAATGGTTCAAACTGACGCACGCAAAGCAGAAGTTGAAGCGCTAGCCGCTGAAAATTCTATCTTCGTTACTGTTACAGTCGACGCAGACAAAGAAGAGAACACCATCGAGCTTGATACTCTACTAAACAAGCCAAAAACGATGACGTTTGAAAAGACCCCTAACCGTAACGACCCATGTTCTTGCGGCAGCGGTAAGAAATACAAGAAGTGTTGCGCATAAGGCTTCTTACTCAAACTGCCAATGCACGATGAGTTAAGCAATACCTAACGGGAAGATCATTGAGGTCTTCCCGTTTTTACTTGTATAAGCCAAACTCAATCTAGATTGTCTGGTGTTCGCAAATTGGTTCCACACTTTGTACATCTATAGTCACCGTTTCCGCCACTTGAAGCTAGCGACGATAAAATCATTCCAAGCAACCCTGGCTTCTTTTCATGTTGTGGCGCTTTTTCGGCTTGGTTACTGAACATAGTGTACTTGTGCAGTGTCAGTTCCTTACAGTTACAGCAGAACGCTCTCGTCTTCTCACTTCCATACATAATATCTATCGCCTTAACTCAAAGCACAAACCACACATATGGCAAATATGCCACACGTTGAATTAAATCTAAACATATTCATGAAGTTATGAGCAAACCAAAACGTTTAAAGCAACGAGCGGCATTAATTGCCATTACACGTGTCGATGAACAAAGTTATTCAATTCACTCACGCTTCTGATTATGTGAACCTCTTTCTCTTTTGCGTGAAATTCTAATCGCGCTCTAAAGTCATCATTCCAAAATTTTGGGCAGAGTTTTAGTGTCTTATAACTTTGTATCGTACCTTTTATAACTGAACTTCCATCAGGCCAGCCTTCAGGTTTAACGAACATCCCTTTTAGCATTCGCTTTGTGACGAACCAGTAACTAATGGGATAAGAAAGGTCGATATAAACCAAAGTATCAGCGGCATCTAAACGTGCGTTGAATGAACCTAATGGGCCAAATCCATCAATGATCCAGCTTTCTGACTTAAGTATACTCTCATGGGCCTGCTCGAATACTTCACGTTCAACAAACTCTCCACTGGCCTTATAAACAATAGAGTCCAACTGGTGAAGCTCTATACCTGTAGCTAGCGCTAACGCTTTGCTGACTGTGGACTTTCCACTCCCAGGCTTGCCAAAAACCGCGATCTTTTTCATATGACTTCCTCTCTATTCAGATAAAACCCATAAGACAGATACAAAAAACCCACCTTACGGGTGGGTTCGATAAACAAAACGCATCAACAATCCCACCATTCCTATGGAATGATGATAATTCGTTGGTTAGATGGCGCTAAATTCAGTTTCATAAAACTACTTTTATATATTATTGCTTAATTGTCAACACAATGACTAATGAGCGATATCATCGTCATATCGCACCCACTAATAGTCTTAATGAGTGCTTATTGGTCTTGGTTATTTAGCTTTCTTTTTCGCCACTGCCGCTTCCGATAGCTTGCTTAATACGCCCGATATTTTCTTAACTAACTCGTCACAGCCATTGATCGCGTGACGTTCTACCAAGTAATTAGGATCGTTGTAAGATAACCATACTTTCTTACTAGAATCTTCAGTGACTAACACCTTCTGCGGTAAATCTATCGCGACTTCTTGAGCACATTGCATTAATGGTGTCCCTACTTTCGGGTTACCAAAGATGATGACTTCCGTTGGTCTCAATTCAAGATCGACCTTACTCGCGTTTTTCTGATGGTCGATTCTCGCAAACAAGGTCAAACCTTTGCTCTTGGCGATTTCTTCAAAGCGGTCAGCAGTCTCTTTCACTGAGTAATTACTTTGGTATTTAATCAAACCATCAGAAGCCGCAGCTGAAAATGATGCCGAGAGTAAAATGGCGCATAGTGGTAGTAATTTTTTCATCGTCACCTCTGAGATTTAACCTAATCAAACTTAAATTCATAGCGCCACCTCTAAAATCAGCGACGTAACCCATGTCAGTATAGACGCGTTTCCATTCTCAGTTTGCAGAGAGGATCACTTTTCTAATGCGTCTTATTATCATCAGTTTAGGTAGGAATTGTTTCAAAAGCTAAACACACAATCAGTGCCACGATTTAGTCCCACATTTCTCACATTGGTACTCGTAATCACTGTCGACATAAAAACCGGGAACATTATGGTCATCTTTAAACAATAACGTCATCAGGTACTCCATCAACACGCCTAGCTTCCATTGTTTCTTTTCAGATTCAGCGTCCGCTTTTGATTCAGCATCGGAAGCGTTAACAGCAAGGTGCGGGGTAAGTGCGTTGCACTGCTCACAGTGATAAGGGTGTTTAATATACTTATTATCAAGCATTTATATAAGCCAACTAACATTTATAAAGTTGATACATACTAACAACTTATCACTCGATTCTCGAACTTATTGTTTTCCATTAGAGTTTTATTAGAAAGAAATGAGACACAAGATAATACCATGTGTCATGCATCTACTTTAATAGGCATTGCGGTGTTCGATAGCAGAACAAAAGAGTAACTGTGTATCGTTTGAAATTTAGTTAAGCGCTTTAATTAGAACCGTGTATTTCCACAGGTTTGCTTCATCTTCTCCAAGCTCGATACTTGCTTCTCCACCCTCTTGATCAAGAATAAAAACCGGCATCTCACTACTAGACTCACCATTTTCATAATCGCATGACATTTTGGCCTCTAATAGAATAGCGTTAGCTTCATGCTTAGAAAGAACACCCGAATAAATGCACTTTTCAGTTTGAGATGTGACTTCCTGTCCGAAAGAGTCGAACTTAAAGGTTGGGAAGTTGAGTTTTGATTCAGAATCCTCGACAGTGACCGACACTTGGTAATCGATCGCTTCAATATTGGTATTGGTTGCAAATGCACTACCAGAAACACTAAGCAGCAATAAAGCTAAAGCAGTGGTTTTCATGTTGTTCTTATTCCTTTAACAATGGGCTTGCTACGCTGAAGTAACACTATGAATTCCCGAGTTTAATTTAAACGTTGTTAGGTTGAAACTTCTTTGTCATTCCTTGGCAAGATAGTTAACTTTTACTTTAATAACCCTTTGTCCGCAGCACCTTCAAGTTGCACTTCTAGTTCTTTCCATAGAGCACGACTGCCTTTAGAAATACGCTCGCCATTGAAGCTCAGTACTTTGTCTTTGGATATGTTGTGCTTCTTCCAGCTATGACCACCACCATGGATGTTATGAAGCAAAGGCGGCACTCTATCGATCGCCTTACCAAATCTGGCTTCCGGTGACTCACCCGCTTCGAACTCAAGCCATAACTCCAAATACTCGGTTCTTAAATGACTCGGCAATGATTTCAGCAACCGCTCAACGCAGTTTCTCTCTTTGAGCTTGTTTTCTTCAGTTTCACTGGCATAAATGATGGTGTCTCCGGCATCGATTTCCCCAAGATCATGAATCAGCAACATCTTCATCACTCGCGTAATATCGATCTCTTCATTGGCATAGTCTTTTAACATAAGAGCGCTCAAACAGACGTGCCAACTGTGCTCTGCTGAGTTTTCATAACGATTTAACCCAACAGGTTTCGTTTGGCGAGAGACATCTTTTAGCTTTTCGATCTCTACCATGAACTGCAAAATGCCTTTTATTTCTTCCACGATGAGCTTCCTTAACTTAAGTTGTGATTTAGCGGTTCGGAGGGCTAACCTAACGACAGACAAGCGTTACTACCAATGAACCGACATTTTGTAATACGCAACACCCGACTTTTCAAATTCAGAGCCTTCTACAGCCATCCCAAACTTTTGATAAAAACCTAAAGCCGTTGTACGTGCATCGCACCAAAAATATTGGATGTTTAAATCTTTGAGGTTAGAGATCGCATGCTCAATCACGTTTGAACCGATTCCCTGCCCTTGGAAATCAGGCAGCGTGGCAAACTTTCTCAGCCTCGCTTCATTGCCTTGAATATAGATAGACGCGACACATACCAACTGCTCACCAATAAACGCGCCGTAATGCGTTGCTTGTTCGTCATCTGGCACCATACAAAACGACATCGGTTTATCAGGCCAAAGCACTTGATGCCTAACCGGAAGTACCTCCATCGCTGACAGCTGTTTTATTTCCATATTCTCTGTTTAGCTCCCGACTTGATTACCCTTGTTGTAATTGCAGAGATTGTGATCGCCATGATTGTTATTACTAAACTTGGTAAGTCATTAAGTGATAACGCTCTAATCCCTCTCCCTCTGTGGACGAGATTACAAAGCCTTGCGACTGATAAAAGCCAACCGCATTTTCATTGGTAGTCAAACACTTCAATGTCAGATCAGAGTAATGTTGTTTGCAAGTATTGAGTAAAGCAGAACCAGCCCCAGAACGTAGCGTTCGCGGGCAAACATAGAGGTGATGGATGAAGCTTTCAGGTTCCCAAACAGAGGCAAAACCTAAAACCTTATTGCCAGAAACGGCGACCCATATTTCTTCACCTTCTGTATCTAATTCGAAATCGGATAACTTAAAAGCGTCGGCATCAGCACAATGAAAGGTGTTCTGTCTTGATTCTAGATAGATCGCCTGTAAAGCGGTTAAATACTTGGGGTGATACCTTGTGACTTCCATGTCGCTCCTGCCAATCCGTATGACTAGAATTAGGGTTGTGGGCTAAGCTTGCTTATCTATCTGTTAGCCATAGGGTGTTCAGGGTTTAACTGAAGCAGATCCCACAAGTTACCGTAAAGATCTTCAAACACAGCAACGGTACCGTAGCCTTGCTCTTTAGGCTCTCGGACGAAGTTTATGCCCAAAGACGTCATGCGTTCGTAATCACGCCAGAAATCATCGGTGTTTAAGAATAGGAATACGCGTCCACCAGCTTGGTTACCGATGAAATCGCGTTGCTCAGGCTTGGAAGCTCTAGCAAGTAACAGGCTCACACCGGTTGAATTTGGTGGAGCAACAACAACCCAGCGTTTATCTTCTTCTGGTAGATACGTGTCTTCGATGAGATCAAACTTAAGCTTGTTTACATAGAAATCAAGCGCTTCATCGTAGTCTTTTACCACGAGTGCAATGTGGACAACATTCTGTTTCATAACATACCTTGTTGGGGTTTTAGCTGCGTCGAATGATGCCATGAAGCTGACAAAGACACTAGGTGTCGCATCATAAATCGTAGTATCTCGTCCGTCACAATCAAAAAGGTATACATCATTTATAATTGCCAGAACCCGAGCTCGACGCCACCTTGAATAACAATGGCACACATGCCGTGACGTGGTAACTCCATTGGCGGCACCACGACTTCGGCACCTAGTTTCTCGGCTGCATTTACTGCAGACTGAATATCCTCAACCAGCGTGTAATGACGAACAGTTGGGTTTTCAGTTTCACGAAGCGGTGCTCGAATGCCAATTACCCCACCATTAGATAGCTTTGCAGTGCGCGCCCCACCAAGGTTCACATCAGCACCACTGAACTTCACATTGTAAAGCTGAGCGTATGTTGCACAAACAATATCGACATCTGGGGTAACCACTTCAAGATATTGAACCTTCATCAAATTTCCTTTTCGTGTTCTTTAAGACTCTCAATCTGCATACAGCTGTGCAGGTGTTTCTCATCAAATAATTAGTCGGTTTCATATTACTAAGCAATTTGACCGCGCATGATAAATTGCGGGCCTGCTGCGCCACCTAAATACTGCTCAATGGTATCTTCGAAGCCGCCTTTCTTATAACAGTTGAATGCTGCCGGATTTTTGCAATTCACAGTTAAGTAAATCGACTCATACGCTGAGTAATTCGCTTTTAAATATGGAAACAAAGCTTTGACCGTGCCAGTTCCTAAACCTTTACCTTGCTGGTTTTTATCAAGCACAAAAGCTCTTAAGCCAATGCTTCCTTCTGGGCAGAATTCGTAGTGCTCTGCGTAAGCGATATCCAGCTTAAAGAAACCAACAACTTCGTTATCAGACTTAATCACGTGCAAGTGCGTCGTTTCACTGCCGTCTAATAAAAACTCTGCAGCTGTGCCAGCGAACTTGACCTGTTCATCGGCGAGTTGGATGGCCTGAACTGACGCCACATGCGATTCTTCAAGCCTTTCGATAGTTATCATTGTTGTTCCTTCTGTATAACACGCACGAAAAACCGACTAGAGCTCATCGCTAGTGTCTCGAGAACCGTAGTTTGGGAAGTTGATATTAAGAACGTTATCGTCCTCAAGAGTGAATAGAACACTTCCATTCTCTACACCGGTTTCGTTCCTATCTGAACAACCTAGAAACAACTCCCAATCAAACGAATATTGAAGTCGGTATTGATTCGCATTGATGTGTAGAACGTCTTTGATTTTGATACCGTTCACCACATGTGCCATATCATCGATGTATGACAGGTCTGGGATTAACTTTTCTTCGAAATCACTCTTATGCTCGGTGAAGAAATTGAGCAGCTCAGAACATAACTCGGAGCCATGAACCGATGGTTTAGACAGACTAGAAAACAACATTTCTAAATACTCCAAGGATTGTTTTGATATTGGAAAGATGGGCGCGAATCTGTTACAAATTCAAGCTCAGCCAGCGCGAACCTTTAAGGCTAAACGTTACTATTATCCGAGCTATTAAACGAGTACATTCGAACTTCATCTCGAGGAAACCAGCCCAATTTTTCGTAAAACTGTTGAGCGTTGATGTTGTCGTTATAGACAAACAAGTGGGTCTTCGGGATGCCTAACCCTGCAAGGGCGTTGACCGCCTCTGCAACAAGCTTACAACCTAACTTTTGCCCTCTGAAGTTGGCCGAGACAGCTAAGTGTTGTAAATACCCACGACGTCCATCCGTTCCGACCAACACAGCACCAATGATCTCGTTGTTATTTTCAGCCACAAAACTCAGACCGGGGTTACGATCTAAATAGTTCCCAATACTTTCTTTCGAATCGGCATCGCGAATACTCATGCCTTCTGTCTGGCACCACAACGCGATCACTGAGTCGTAGTCTGAAATTGCCATTTCCCGAATGTTGACCACTCTACTCTCCTTATATATACGGGGTCTTTATTTGCTACTTTTTGACGAGCGACTTGGTGAGAAACGATAGCGAGGAATCTACAGGGTAATTTTCTAACACCATCTGGCATTCATACCCTCGTTTCTCATAGAAAGGCTTAGCTTGGAAACTTAATGTATCGATCAGTGACGACGTACAGCCTTGAGACTTCGCATACTCTTCAATAAGTTCAAGCAACGCACTACCGACTTGCTTTCCTCTCATCGAATCATCGACCCAGAGAAACTTAATCAGTAACCAGTTTCCCCAAAGATCAGCGACAATACCACCAACTTTGTTGCCTTCCACCATCGCGTAGTACGCAACTTGAGACTTGGGTATCCCTTCCAGAAACGGTGTGTTGTGTTTGATTAACCCGCCTCGGACTTCATTAATGTCTTCATCGGAGGGCTCGATATCTAATTGGTATTCCATTGACTTCCTATCTCTGGATTAACGGCTTATGTAACATGTTCGATGCACTTACTAGCAGATAGCTAAACCACTAAAGTGAGCTATTTGTACAAGCTAAACTTCTTTGTAAACTCACGTAGAATCTCCGTGTCACCAAACAGGCATACACCAAGATACTCAAGGTCTTCTTCTTTGGTTTCTTTGGTTCGTTGCTGCTGCTCAACAGAACCACCTTCGATCATTGAGCTCGTAAAATCGGTAAATTTAATACCACGGCTGAAGGCTTCTTCACGCACTTTTCTAAGCTTATTTGAGTTGTCTGCTTTCAGCACGATGAAAGGGTAATGAGATAAATTAGGGTGGACATTGCCATCCAAGTCTTCATAGTCAACGTAGCAAGTCTCGTCACTTTCTAATTGATTAGATAGGCCAACGCTCAAGTGCCCTAACACGTTCAATGTTCTTCCTAAATCCATCTTTTTGCTTAAAACCGCTATGAATCGTTTTTGGCTTTCGTCTGGCAAATAGCTCACTACATATCCTCATTCATTCTTAATCACAGTATTTGTATAACGCATTACTGGGGCGTGAGCAATGCAACCTTAGTACTCAGTTAATACGTTTAGTCTATCCAATAATTTCGAGCAAAGACCAGTATTCGTTAAACCACAAGGTCATGATTTAATGAATATCTTGGCAGAACCTAAAGAGATAACCGTCTGGAGTTTGAACGATGAACTGCTTCTGAGTCGCGATCGAATCACCACATTGATAAGACTTCGACTCTAACGCTAAGTAAATAGAATCAGCGGCGCTTTCGTTAACTCTCTGATAAAGTGGTTCGATATCGATAACATCCCATTGGAAGTTAACACCACGCCCTAACGGAAACTCCAGATCACCTGAAAGCCATTTTCGACTTTTGCCCGCAATCCCTTCAAGCATCACATCAACACCATCGAGCGTTAGATAAGCAAACTCTTCATCTGGGCGATCGTATTTCACTTCAAACCCCAACACATCGACAAAGAAGGATTTGCTCACATTAATATCGAAACAATAAAGCTCTGGAACTACTCGTAATGTCATGATTTACCTATTCACTAAATAGCGAGAGATTAGTAAGAATCTAATCAGGATTTCCACTCTAATATAGAGTTAATTAATCTGTGTACTTTAGCTAGCTTTGTAAAGCCTTTCATTGATCTCCCAAAGCGCGTTTCTGTTCGAGTCATATGTTAGAAGTTCAATAGCTTCTTGGTAGTCACACCAACGGTAATCTGTGTGTTCATTTGATAATTGAGGATCTTCCGTCACTTTAACTGAGAAGGAATGCTCAGGAATTACGAATGGATGCTCAGTCCAATTGTGATTTCCTGCATAAAAGACTTTTGGAAGCATGCACATTGAATCGAGCAACTGCCAATTACAACCGACTAGTTGAGTCTCTTCAGAGAGCTCTCGTTTTGCTGCTTCAAGTAATGATTCATTGTCTTCGCCACCACCCGATATTGCCTGCCAAACACCATTGTCCCTTCTGCGTGCGATTAAAAATCGAGATTTGTTATCGACTGTTTTGTAGGGAAAGACTAAAACTTGAAAAGGTGCTCTCATTGATGTGCCCTCCAATCATTCGCGTTTACTGCGCTAGCTTCCCAAGGATGACCGGATCGCTCAACAGATTCGTCAGAGGAAGAAACAATGGCTCAGGTAACTCATCTAGCTTAAACCATTTCCATTGCTTACATTTATCAGGTTCTGTCACCTGCGGTTCGCCGCTAGCGTCAGAAGCAACAACAAACAGCGTAATATAGTGCTTGTTCTCTTTCTCAAAAATATCATTGGTAAAAGTCAGCTTCTCAAATGCACTAACAACTAAGCCAGTCTCTTCGAGTGTTTCGCGTTTGGCACACTCTTCGATACTTTCACCCCACTCAAGGTGTCCGCCCGGCGTTGCCCACGTATGAGCCCCATGAGAACCAATTCGTTCTCCAAGTAGTACTCGTCCTTCACGTAGAATAACCGCAGCTACACCTACTCTTACTTCCTGACTCACTTAAAACTCCTTAAGAAAGAAATCCAACCTTCAACGATAAGTACCATGTATAACGAATCAATCTCGATTAATTCACTGTTCTACTTCGACCAATATTTTTATGACTCTAGTATTTTGTTACCACGTACGATCTGATAAATAGCGATATTTTTCTCAGTCAAAAGCCTCACGAGATCTGGTACACATTGGATAGGCATCGCAAGTTCATACCCAAACTCCAAATGTGAAATAGACGTTGACGGTGACTGACCAACAAACGACTCAAGTATGCTGAGAGCAGTTCCTTCCCACTCTCCAACTTCAAAATAAACGTTATACATGTCTTCGCTATAGTCTCTTGGCGTACCAGCTTTCATCTCTTGTACCCTGTTTTGTGTTCCATCTATGATGTTCGCTTTAAGTTAAGATACGCGTTATGCCGTCTTACATTATTGTTCACGTTTATGTGTACGTTACCCAGCTCGAGCACCATTAGGCATTTCGGTTTCAGGACAAGCTAAACACGGATTTAATTTGTCTTCATAACCAATATCAAACAACATCCCTTGAGACACTTCACCCGCCATCTTTCTTTCAGGCAAGTTCACAACAAACAAAGCTTGCTTGCCTTCGATTTCTTTCGGGTTTTCTCGCTCTTGTTTAATGCCAGCCAAGATTGATCGCTGATGATCGCCAAAGTCGACGGTGAGTTTCATCAGCTTATCTGATTTAGCGACTTCAGAAACCTTTACGATTAAGCCGACACGAATATCTAATTTCGCGAAATCATCAAACGTAATTTCATCTTTAATTGGAGCGTATTTCATAAACCAGACCTCATTGTTTCCAAATCACATAACGTACAACTAAGTCACTAACAATGCTGAGACTAGATTCAAATTTACCACTGACGCCAAACTGAATTAAATACCCAATGTTAAGAGCGATCCCACAAAGCTTTATAGATCAATTCCAAGGAAGCACTTTTACTTGCTGCCATCGAGCCTTATAGCCAGTGGTCATTTTGTTGTAATTTTCTTCTGTCATTGCTCGCTTATTCGGTTTAATCAGCATATCAAACGCATCCTCTACACCGTATGGTGAAAACAACTTGATGCCGCCTGAATCATTCAAAGTAAACCCGATAGCAAATGCAGAGAGCCAAGACTCGATACCTTGTTCAACACGATCGTATGGTTGAATGAAGCAACCGAACTTCTTAGCGTAATGCTCATGAATGGTCGCTTGGTTCTTTACGTCCACGTCGACACAATGACTTAACCGCGAACGAATGCGGTTTTTGAACTCATCTTCGGTGATAGCTGAGGTACTATTGAAATAGACAACATCGAAGTCTTTGACTTGGTCTAGAAGCGGTTTGTTTTCGATATCATTCCAGATGATTTGAGTGATAGCTCCGCCTGCAATATAGAAGTTTGGCAAGCCCACCTCACGACATACTTTGGCTGTATCGATTAGCTCAGGAACTTGTTGAATGAGGTTCTTTAGTTTTTGTTTATTCATCGTGACTTAAACACCCAGTAATGGTGCGTTTGACAAAACGTATCGCCACTTCCCATATCGAACAAGATCTTTAGCGATTCAGTTTCAATATGCAGTGACAGCCCACACTCAACGGCTAAATCTTTCCTGTTATCCAGTCGAGAGTTATCAACCAGCGTCGTTATTTTCATAGTTCCCTTTTGATTCATTTACGAATCGCACATTGCCCAACGGAAATAAGGTCTTTGACCATCCATTCGCTCAACCTCTGCACCCAACCTTTTGTAGAAATCATGCGCTTTCTTATTATGTGGACTTGCCGTCCATGAGATGTGAGAGGCATATGATGACTCCGCTTGTGACTTTAAAGCCAACATAAGTTCACGGCCATACCCTTTTGATCTTTGATTTCCTGTTACCAATAGGTCGTCAAGCCAGATTGATGGCTCTCCACTGAAGGATGAATATCGATAGTGATACAGTGCGAAGCCAAAAGGCTCACAATTCCGTTCCAATATTAATGCATGGGCAAATGCGTAATCACCGAATAATGGTATGCGCCCCATGAACCCACGGGGCTATGTTGCTAATGTTTGAAGTTCCAAGGT
>NZ_JBGONY010000069.1:0-24827 GCF_041439375.1 Vibrio crassostreae
CTTTGAAAAGCGAAATGTCGCTTAGCTAAGTGTCCAGTCTGACTGGAGCAGATCACAAGGAAACAACAAAAATATGTTGAACACTGAGCTTGTGAAAGTTAAGAACCTCAGCTTCTCACGCGGTGAGCGGGTTATTTTTGATGACATTAGTTTAGAGGTACCTCAAGGCAAAATAACCGCAATCATGGGGCCGTCTGGGATTGGTAAAACAACCTTGCTGCGTTTGATTGGTGGACAATTACCGCCAGATGAAGGCGAAGTTTGGTTTGATGGCGACAATATCCCTGCACTATCACGTCGAAAGCTATATCAAGCACGTAAGAAAATGAGCATGTTATTCCAATCTGGTGCGCTTTTTACGGATCTCAATGTGTTTGATAATGTGGCGTTTCCGCTGCGAGAGCACACTGAACTTAATGAAAAATTCATTCGTACCATCGTATTACTTAAGCTTGAAGCGGTAGGCTTACGAGGTGCGGCGCAATTAATGCCAAGTGAGTTGTCCGGTGGTATGGCGAGACGAGCGGCGTTGGCTCGTGCGATCGCATTGGATCCAGAGCTTATCATGTACGATGAACCGTTTGTTGGCCAAGACCCAATTACTATGGGTGTATTGGTCGAGCTGATTCGTAATCTTAATCAAGCTTTGGATTTAACCTCTATTATCGTTTCTCACGATGTGCCTGAGGTAATGAGTATTGCTGATTGGGTTTACTTAATGGCTGATGGAAAAGTTATTGCATCTGGTTCACCTGACGACCTGTACAACAACAGTGATCCTCGAGTGCAACAATTTTTGCAAGGTGAAGCAGATGGCCCTGTGCCATTTAGATTCCCAGCAAAGAGCCTAGAAAAGGATTTGTTTTAATATGATTGTTAAAACTATTGTGGGTGTCGGTAAGCGCACACTTGCGGTCTGTGAGTCATTTGGTCGAGCAAGCCTAATGTTATTTGGGGCTTTATTTGGCATTCCGAGACTAAAAAATTTCCCTTTATTAGTTAAACAACTTTATAGCGTTGGCGTTCAGTCATTGGCTATCATCTTAGTTTCGGGTCTGTTTATTGGCATGGTGCTTAGCCTGCAAGGTTATGTGGTGTTAATCGACTACGGAGCTGAGGGTAACCTTGGTCAAATGGTCGCGCTTTCATTGTTACGTGAGTTGGGCCCAGTGGTGACAGCGCTACTATTTGCAGGCCGCGCAGGTTCAGCGTTAACGGCTGAAATCGGCTTGATGAAAGCAACGGAACAGATCTCTAGCCTAGAAATGATGGCTGTAGATCCTATTAAACGCATTATTGCGCCACGTCTTTGGGCTGGTCTTATCTCAATGCCACTGCTCGCTATGATCTTCATGGCGGTCGGGATTTGGGGGGCTCAGTTAGTTGGTGTTGATTGGAAAGGGATTGACCACGGTAGCTTCTGGTCTGCCATGCAGTCTTCAGTTGAGCTTGGCCGAGATATTGGTAACAGCATGATCAAATGCATGGTCTTCGCTATCACAGTCACTTGGATCGCACTTTTTAATGGTTATGATGCAGTACCGACTTCAGAAGGTATTAGTCAGGCAACCACACGCACTGTAGTGCACTCTTCTCTGGCGGTACTAGGGCTAGATTTTGTTCTTACCGCATTGATGTTTGGGAATTAATCATGCAACAAACTCGAAAATTAGAATTATGGGTCGGCACCTTTGTTATTGCCGGAATTTGCGCAATCTTAATCATGATCTTTCAAGTCGCTGACGTAAAAGGCATTGGTTCGAACCATACTTACAATCTAAAAGCGACCTTTGACAACATTGGTAGCCTAAAAGTTCGTTCTCCAGTGAAGGTGGGTGGCGTCGTTGTTGGTCGAGTTAAAAGCATTGAGCTTGATACCGAGAGCTACCTTCCTGTCGTTGAATTGTCTATTGATGGGAAGTACTCACAATTTCCAGATACCTCTAGTGCGCAAATCTTAACGTCTGGATTAATCGGTGAGCAGTACATCAGCTTGGTTCCGGGCTTCATTTTTGACGATGAAGAAATGTTGGTTGATGGTGATTCTATCGAAGACACCAAATCGGCATTAGTATTAGAAGATTTGATTGGACAAGTGCTGTATAGCGTTGGTGGCTCTGATGATAGCGAAGCTAAGGAGTAGGCACATGTTAAAGACGAATAAATTATTGAAGACTAATAACTTTTTGAAGATATGGTTTCTGACAGTCGTCGCTTTTCTGATGTCGGCTCAAGCTTTTGCTGCAGAAGCGATTGATCGTACTCAGCCGTACCAGATGATGACTCAAGTAGCAGAAGTTGCATTTGATCGTTTGAAGAGTGAACAAGACAACATCCACCAAGACCCAGAATTATTGAAGGTCATTGTGGAAGAAGAGTTGATGCCTTATGTGAACGCACAATATGCAGCACTTAAGTTACTTGGACCGAACTTGAAAGGCGCGGATAGAAAAGACGTGGGCGTGTTTATCGATTCCTTCCGTAAATACCTGGTTTCTTCTTATGCCCAAGTGCTGACTCAATACACAGATCAGACGATTGAATTTGGTCCAGAACCAAAAATCAAAGCGGATAGCCGTATTACCAGTATCAAGGTCGATATCATCGATACGCCGCGACCAAACATCAAGCTTGAATTTAAGCTTCGCAAAGACAAAAAGTCTGGCGAGTGGAAAGCATTTGATATGGTTGCCGAAGGTATTAGCCTGTTGTCGAGCAAGCAATCGGAGTGGAATACTAAGATTCGTCAAGAAGGCATCTTACAAGTTGCTGACGAACTAGAGAAATTAGCCGCACAACCGATTCGTTTTGAGAGTAACAAATAATGAGCCATTCTCAATGGCAAGCACTAAGCTCTAAAGAATATCAGCTGCTCGGTGATATTGACCGAGACAGTGTCCCTGCAATCTGGCGTATATTGGAAAAGTGGCAAACAACGGAATCGAGCGTTGAAATTGACCTTAGCCATATAAATCGAGTCGATTCAGCAGGAATGGTGATGCTAATTCACTTATTAGAGCATGCAAAAAATCAAAACTGTCATATAATGCTCAGTTTCGTGCCAGAACAATTGAGAACGTTGTTCCAATTGAGCAATATCCAGCCAATGATGGCAGAACACATAAAAAATTAGGCAGGAGCTATTTGTGGACAGCACAAAAGTACAAGAATTATTAGCAGAAGCACTGAACCTTCAGGAAATTTTCGTGAAAGGTGAAGGCAGTCATTACGAAGTTGTTGCGGTTGATCCATGTTTTGACGGCATGAATCGAGTTAAGAAGCAGCAACTAATCTACGGCCCACTAATGGAATACATTCAACGCAATGATATCCATGCTCTTTCTATTAAGGCTTTCACGCCGGAAGAGTGGGAACGTGATAAGAAACTGATGTCACTTTAAGGTTTATGATGGAAAAGTTTCGAGTTATTGGATCGGATAAGCCGCTAAGCGGTGAAGTGACGATCTCAGGCGCAAAAAATGCAGCGCTACCAATCTTATTTGCTTCAATTCTTGCTGAAGAGCCAGTGGAAGTGAGTAATGTTCCTCACCTACGTGACATCGATACTACGATGGAATTGCTTAAGCGTTTAGGCGCAAAAGTATCACGTAACGGTAGTGTTCATGTTGATGGCAGCGAAATTAATGAATTTTGTGCGCCTTACGATTTAGTGAAAACAATGCGTGCTTCTATCTGGGCTTTAGGTCCTCTAGTGGCTCGTTTTGGTGAAGGTCAAGTGTCACTTCCAGGCGGTTGTGCAATTGGCGCTCGACCTGTTGATTTGCATATCCATGGCCTAGAGCAACTAGGTGCGACCATTAAGTTGGAAGATGGTTATGTGAAAGCAAGTGTTGATGGCCGTCTGAAAGGCGCGCACATCGTGATGGATAAAGTAAGTGTGGGTGCCACCATTACTATCATGTGTGCAGCAACGCTAGCGGAAGGAACAACAGTACTCGATAACTCAGCGCGTGAGCCTGAGATTGTTGATACGGCTGACTTCCTAAACAAACTAGGTGCTAAGATCTCTGGCGCAGGTACAGATACGATTACTATCGAAGGCGTTGAACGTCTTGGTGGTGGTCAACACTCTGTAGTTGCTGACCGTATTGAAACAGGTACTTTCTTGGTTGCTGCTGCTGTTTCTGGCGGTAAAGTGGTTTGTCGCAACACCAACGCTCATCTTCTTGAAGCTGCCTTAGCGAAGCTTGAAGAAGCGGGTGCGAAGGTTGAAACGGGAGAAGACTGGATCAGCCTTGATATGACGGGTCGTGAACTGAAAGCGGTGAAAATCGTAACAGCACCTCACCCTGGTTTCCCGACCGACATGCAAGCACAGTTTACTCTGCTTAACATGATGGCGAAGGGCAGTGGTGTTATCACTGAGACTATCTTTGAAAACCGCTTTATGCACATTCCTGAGTTACAGCGAATGGGTGCAAAAGCGGAAATCGAAGGCAACACGGCTATCTGTGGTGAAACGGAAAAACTGAGCGGCGCTCAAGTAATGGCAACGGACCTTCGCGCATCTGCGAGCCTTGTTATCGCTGGCTGTATAGCTCAAGGCGAAACTATCGTTGACCGTATTTATCACATCGATCGTGGCTACGATAAGATTGAAGATAAACTGTCAGCCTTAGGCGCAAACATTACACGATTTAGTGAGTCGAACTAACCTAGGTTAGTGGGTTCATGAATTAGTAAGATGAAAACATAAAAGTCGGAACCTTGGTTTCGGCTTTTTTATAGTTGTATTTGCCGCAAGTAAATCTATTGCTCATTTTTGCATGAATAGATGAATTAACTTGGCGGTCGGTGAGGAACAAAATGATAGCAATATTACGTATTTTCGCAGTGGCGATATTTGCGATTCTTATGTTTGTATTTGGTTGTGGCTACTGTTTATTAAGTCCACGTAACCCGAAACACGTATTTACCTTTGGCCGTTATTTCGGTCGCATGTCGAAGATCTTCGGCATGAAGCTAGAGCTTCGTATTCCAGAGGATGCCTACTCTCGCGGCCAACATGTTTATGTGGCGAACCACCAAAATAGCTGGGATCTATTCACGATTTCATCAGCGGTAACGCCTAAAGTGGTGACGGTTGGTAAGAAAAGTCTAGTATGGATGCCTCTATTTGGTCAGCTTTACTGGTTGACGGGTAACATCCTCATTGACCGTGCTAACCGCAGTAAAGCGGTAGGTACGATTGATCAGGTCGTGACTAGTCTAAAAGAGAGTGATGTTTCAGTTTGGATGTTCCCTGAGGGCACTCGTTCTCGTGGTCGTGGTCTGCTGCCATTCAAAACAGGTGCATTCCATGCTGCGATTGGTGCTGGCTTACCAATCATCCCTATTGTGTGCAGCTCAACAGGTGGCGTGAAGCTAAACCGTTGGAACAATGGTCACGTGATTGTTGAAATGTTGCCACCAATCAGCACTGAAGGCTACGACAAGTCTAATGTTCGTGAACTGGCTAACCTAGCTCGTGAGCAGATGGCCGCTAAGTTGGAAGAGCTTGATAAAGAAGTGGTTGAGCTCAACAAGAAGTAATTGAGCAAAACGCTGAATAATAAAAAAGGTTGCCAAATGAGCAACCTTTTTTGTATCTGATAAACACTCAGCTTTATGCTCAGACGCTTACTATAGATTTAGGTACTAAAGACTATTTGCGAACTGCAATAGCTTCGATCTCGATACCTACATCTTTTGGCAGACGAGCTACTTCAACACATGAGCGTGCAGGGTAGTTTGCAACGCCGTGCTCATCGAAGAACTTACCGTAAACTTCGTTTACTGTGCCGAAGTCGTTTAGGTCTTTGACGAATACTGTTAGCTTTACGATGTCTTTTACAGTTAGGCCTGAAGCTTCTACAACCGCTTTAACGTTGTCTAGAGATTGGCGAGCTTGCTCTGCGATATCAGCAGATACTTCACCAGTTGCTGGGTTTACTGGGATTTGACCAGAAGTCAGTACCATGTTGCCAAGGTCAACGCCTTGTACGTATGGGCCGATTGCAGCTGGAGCAGATTCTGTGTGAAGTACTTTAGTCATTGGTTTATTCCATCAGTTATTAGATAAAAATCAATTTTCAGTGTGCCTTCAAATTTTGGATAGGTAAAGAGCAAAATACCCCGCATAGGCGAGGTATTTGATAGTTTTTACATTCGGTCAGTGTTGCCGTATGGCGTTATCTTTCTGTCACGATCTCGCGAGAGAATACTTTTTCGCAATACTTACACTTTAATCGAATATCTTCTTTCTTTTCAAAGATCTTAAAGCTGCTTTCAACCGGTTCATTGTGAGTAATACAGTTGGTATTTGGACACTCGAAAACGTCGTTGATTTGCTCAGGAAGTTCTAGGGGGAGCTTCTTAACTACTTCGTAATCTTCGATTTGGTTCACTGTTGCATGAGGTGCGTAAAGAGCCAGCTTGCTCGCCTGTTCTTCGGTGATAAACACATTCTCAATCTTGAGTAGGTCTTTCCCGCCTAGTGCAGAAGACGGCAGATTTAGGCCAATGGTCACGCGCTGGTGAGAGTTGTGCATGTCGAACAGTTTTAGCACCTTGATCCCGATGTTAGCTGGGATGTGGTCGATAACAGTACCGTTTCTGATTGCTTCAACTTTTAATTGAGTCTCTTTAGACATGATATCTTTCCTCTACAGCGTTTCGTTAAGAACAAGGGCTAGCAATGCTTCACGAGCGTAAACACCATTCTCTGCTTGCTGGAAGTAGTAAGCGTAAGGTGTTTTATCGACATCGACAGTAATTTCATCAACACGCGGAAGAGGGTGTAGCACCTTCAGATTATCACGTGCATTTTCTAACAGAGCAGCCGTTAGGATGTATGCTGACTTGATATGTGCGTATTCTGACTCATCGAAGCGCTCCTTTTGAACTCGAGTCATGTACAAAACATCAAGCTCAGGAATGACATCTTCCATGTCCGTCAATAATTGGTACTTGATTCCCGCTTCATCAAGCTCTTCGCAAATGTAGTCTGGCATCGCTAGAGCTTCTGGAGCCACGAAGTAGAAACAGATGTTGTCGAACTTCGCTAGTGCTTGCGTCAACGAGTGAACCGTACGGCCGTACTTAAGGTCACCAACGAATGCAACGTTTAGGTTGTCGAGGCGACCTTGTGTCTCAGCGATAGAGAATAGGTCTAATAACGTTTGTGTTGGGTGTTGGTTTGCGCCGTCACCTGCGTTAATAACAGGTACACCGTTTGAGAACTCAGAAGCCAGACGCGCTGCGCCTTCTTGAGGGTGACGCATCACGTAAGCATCAACGTATGAAGAGATAACCTGTACCGAGTCCGCTAACGTTTCGCCTTTCTTTGCCAAAGAAGTGTTACCACCACTGTCGAAACCAATCACATCACCACCGATGCGTTGAATCGCAGTTTCAAAAGAGAGACGAGTTCGCGTAGAAGGTTCGAAGAAGCAACTGGCAACCACTTTGTTCTTGATGAGTTCTGGGTTTGGTTCAGCCTTTAGCTGACCTGCCGTTTGAACAATTAATTCTAGCTCTTCACGAGAAAGCTCTGGAATTGAGATGATGTGCTTTTGATAGAGCGAATTCGCCATGATCTTCTTCCCCACAATAATGTATTGGCCATAAAAAAGCCCCCCATAATGGGAGGCTTTAAAAAAGTGCTGAAAAGCAGAATAGACGGCCTGGTAAGCATCTTAGCTTACGAGCAATATTTGGTGTTTCCACAATATTATTATGTGTTATCACAATATTGGTTGGCGTCATTTTCACTACTCTCAGACAAATTGCTGAGAATTATACGCTTTCAATTTGTGAGCGCAAGCGATTACATCAAGCTTTTGTTTACTTTCAGTATTCGCTATTGGCCCAGAGTCGCAACCATTACCGCTTTGATGGTGTGCATGCGATTCTCTGCTTCATCAAACACAATTGAGTAATCCGATTCAAAGACTTCGTCAGTGACTTCTAAACCGTTCATTCCATACTTGTCTGCTACTTGCTGGCCGATTACGGTTTCATTGTTGTGGAAAGCAGGTAAGCAGTGCATGAATTTCACTTGAGGGTTCCCCGTCAGCTTAATAACATCCATATTCACTTGGTAAGGCGTCATAACAGCAACACGTTCGTCCCAAGCTTCTGGCGCCTCGCCCATCGAAACCCAAACATCGGTGTAAAGGAAATCACAGCCTTTTACGCCTTCAGCAACGTCTTCTGTCAGCGTGATTTTGGCACCTGTACTTTGCGCGATAGCTTGGCACTCTTCAACGAGCTGCTCTTCCGGCCAAAAAGCTTTTGGAGCGACAAGGCGAATATCCATGCCCATCTTCGCCGCACCGACTAACAGAGAGTTACCCATGTTATTGCGTGCATCGCCTAGATAAGCAAAGCTTATTTGGTGCAGATGTTTTCCGCGGCCATGCTCAAGCATAGTGAGGAAATCAGCCAAAATCTGAGTAGGGTGGAACTCATCGGTTAAGCCATTCCAAACAGGCACGCCCGCATAAGCGCCTAGGTCTTCAACAATACTCTGGCCAAAACCACGATATTCGATGCCATCGTACATACGTCCCAATACACGAGCCGTATCTTTCATTGATTCTTTTTGACCAATCTGAGAACCAGAAGGGCCAAGGTAAGAGACTTGAGCACCTTGATCAAAGGCGGCTACTTCAAAAGCACATCGAGTTCGAGTTGATGCTTTTTCAAAGATCAAAGCGATGTTTTTACCGTTAAGCTTTTTCTGCTCTGTTCCTGCATACTTAGCTTTTTTTAGATCAGCAGACAGATCGAGTAAAAACTGAATCTCTTTAGGAGTAAAGTCGAGAAGTTTTAGAAAGTTACGATTGCGAAGATTAAAGGCCATCTCTCGCTCCTTGCGAATATAGAATCAATGAAGAACTCAGTTAAACATAAAAATGCTATATTTGTGAATATTTATTTTATTTATTTAATAAAAAAGGCCAGTAAATGAATACTGGCCTAGATAAGTTATTGAGTCCGTTTAACTGAGCTCTTTGACTTAGATACCATCTCTTTCGATAGGGCAGCTCATACAGCGTGCGCCGCCACGACCACGGCCTAGCTCGTTGCCAGGAATCGTTAGAACTTCGATACCCGCCTTGTCGTATTTCTCATTGGTGTAAACATTACGCTCATAACCGATCACTGTACCTGGCTTCACCGTCAGCACGTTGTTAGCGTCATTCCACTGTTCACGCTCAGCTTCGTAGTTGTCACCGCCGGTAGTGATGATCTTCAGTTGATCAAGGCCTAGTGCGCCTTCAATCGCTGAGAGGTAGTTTTCAGCTTTTTCGACACGCATTTCGCCATTTTCTTTAGGTGTTAGGCGCCAAGTGTCTAGATCTTTGCGAACAATCTCTGGGTAGACAGAGAAAGTGTCGATATCCATGTGTGTCATCACCGTATCAAGGTGCATACAAGAGCGGTGTTTTGGTAAATCGATAGCAATCACTTCGGTTGCTTGGCCTGATCTGAATAGACTAGCCGCTAGGTTTTCGACACCTTGTGGTTTCGTACGCTCAGAGATGCCAACCAGTACCGCACCTTTACCAATAACCAATACGTCACCGCCTTCAATATTAGCGTTGTCGTAGTGCAGATCTTCATCACCAAAGTACTTAATGAAGTCTTGACCGGCAAACACTGGGTGCCAGCGATAGATAGCACGTAAGTGGTTTGTTTCGCGTTGACGAGCCGGTTTCATCATTGGGTTTAGCGACACACCGCCGTAAACCCAGCATGAGGTATCTCGCGTAAATAGGTGGTTCGGCAGTGGCTCGATAACGAAATCGAGTGGTCGATGCATTTTAGGCAGCATCGATGATGATTTGATAGGAAGCTCAGAATAAGCCAAGCCACCGAGTAAGATCGTTGCTAGATGCTCATTATCCATTTGAGCAAGGTAGTTTCTTAAGTCACGGGCAAAAGTAGGCCCATAACGGAAATCTGAGATTTGAGTATTCAGCAACCACTCACGAGCCTGAGGTACGGCAAGCGTCTCTACTAGCAGGTCGTGCAGCAGTAGCACTTCTACGTCTTGACTGCGCAGCGTTTCTGCAAAGGCATCATGTTCTTCACCAGCTGCTTCAACGGCAAGTACATCATCAAATAAAAGATCATGACAGTTTGAAGGGGTGAGGTGGGTGAGTGCTCTTTCAGGTCTATTTAGGAGAACTCGTCTCAATTGACCGACTTCGGAGCCAACGTACAGCTTACTCATTTTGCATCCTTACTATTAATCCAGCGTCTATTTATGACAAGCTTGTCCGTAATATGCAAGTTTTACAGATTGAGTTAATGCAAGGTATTTGGCTAATTATTGGTCATAAAATCTGCCATTTTAAACTTTACGCAGATTAAATTCCAATTTACTGGCTATCGCACGGAACAACGTTTTTGAGGATCTATGCTCAATTCATGGCTTGTTAGAATTGAATTTTGCTTATTAATCGTGATTTTTTATTCACTATTATGCACTTTTTGATAACAAGCTGAGGATTTATGCACCCTAAAAGCGGTTGGGTGTATGCAGCCAATGTGACTAATCACGCAAGTTTTATTCAATAAGCCCTAAAGTGGCCACAAAAACGAAATGCTAAAATACGTGGCGGTTAATAAAATGTTGGAAATTTGTTTCTGTGATTTTGATTTCACTTTTGAATTGATATTGGCTCTGCGATCTCGCGATAAACTTACCTTTCTAGGCCTGATCTGGGTGGCTTTTCTGGACGATCCGTGCCATATTTCGTGGCAATCAAATTTGATCTTTTCATAGTCAACACTCTGGAGCAGACACATGTCTCACGAAGATGAATATCTATCAGTAGCGGAATTAATTGAATTTCAAAAGGAAGAGACTCGCGAGATCATTACAGCATTAATTGAAGATGGTAGCGATCCTGAAGCTCTATACGATATCGAGCATCACCTATTTGCTGAAGATTTCGATGTGCTTGAGAAAGCGGTTGTTGAAGCATTCAAAATGGGCTTTGAAGTGCTTGAAGCTGAAGAGACTGAAGACGAAGATGGCAATAAGCTACTTTGTTGTGATGCAACGATGCAATGTACTCTGAATGCAGAAGCGATCGATGAGCAAGTTGAGAAGCTTGTGAACCTTGCAGAGAAGTTCGACATTATCTACGACGGTTGGGGCACTTACTACGAAGGTGAAGATGCTATCTACCCGGACGAAGATGATGAAGGCGAAGAGTAATTCTTTCCTAATTTTAAAAAATGCCAGCCTCGAGCTGGCATTTTTTTACCCTCAGAAAAATAAATGTCTTTATATGCATTCATTCATTATAATGCGGTCAAAATTGATCTAGCTCAAGGAATGATATGCGGTTGCTTCTCGATGGTCTTTGGCAAATTTCGCCACTGACGGATCTCTCTATCCCACAAGATGACATCACTTTTCCGGCTCCGTTAAGCTCAAAGCTCCCTGGTAGCTTGAGTGAAAATGAAATTGCAGAGCAAGAGTGGCACCTGATGCATGACATTGAAGTGGATGACGCTATGTTGGCGTGTCCATTCGTTGAGTTGGTCGTAGCGGGTGTCGATTACTTTGCAGAAGTGCGACTGAATGGCGTTGCCGTGTTTGATTGCGATGGTAGCCAAGCTGAATATCGCAAAGACATCCGCCCTTATATGCAGTCTGGCCGAAACCGTTTTGAGATCCTTTTCCTTGAAGAAGAAGAGAGCCTGCTGCTTGAAGAGGATATGGATGATTCTGTATCTTCACAGGTTGTCGTTAAATCTGATTCGCGCATCGGGATTTGGCAAGCGCCATACCTGCAGTTCGTTCGAAACGTCAAACTAGAGCAAGTTGTCACAGAGCAGATCTGGCACCATGGCGGTGGCTGTGAGTTCAAAGTAGATGTTATCTATCAAACGCTAAAGCCGGGGTTAATATCGGCATCCATCAAGTTTAATGGCATGACACTCGTAATGCCGATAGATGTGCGCGCAGAGCATACCGGCGTTGTGTTTCAGGTGGAAGCTCCCATGGTATTTAACCTTGAGAAGCCCAACCCTAAGCATCTATATCAATTAGAAGTGGTACTTGATGGGCAAGAAGAGAGTTCTTTTGTTGCCTTGAACCCAACTTCTTGCGTCAGTAACTTTTTACGCTAACTCCGTATATTTTAGCACTATCTTCTTTCGCTATAGCGGCACATTCTGCTTATAACGATTTGGCCATGACAACCTCACAAGCGTCGTGGCCTGTCTCTCCCCAAGCTGAGTCAAGGTGCTCAAACCCAAGTTTCTCATAGAGTTTGACCGCAGCACCTAAGCATTCCGTCGTTTCTAAATACATGTGATGATACCCAAGTTGTTTGGCTTGCTTTAAGCTCAAAGCGACAATTCGCTTGGCTAGGCCATGCCCTCGAGTTTGCGGTAAGAAGTACATCTTTTGTAGCTCACACACATTGGGTTTGCCTGCTAGAGGGGCAAAGCCACCGCCTCCGACGATCTTACCGTTGTGTTCGATAACCCAGTACATTGCATTCGCTTGGCTATAGACAGAATACATATCATCGAGTGTTGGATCGGCCACGCCATAGCCTTTATCTTCGGTCAGTCCATGTTCAGCCGAAACTTGGCGAATGACTTGTGCGATGCTTGGGTTGTCTTGCGGTGTAATGGCTCTAAGGGTGAACTCAGCAATTTGTTCCATGCTCTACCTATGAAAGGGTCACTAATATGTGACCCAATATATGGTGACTAAGCATGTTGGTGCAAACAGAATTGTTGTTGTGCCATTTGGTTGTCAGCTTTTCGTAACCACACTTTCTCATGGAAGTAGTAAGCAACTGTATTTAAAGCTGGCTCTAGCAAAGCCATCACACCGCCGATGAAGGCATCGCCAGTCAACAAGTAGACAACAGTAAAGGCAACACTAAAGTGGATGCTAGCAAAGCTTGCTGTTTTTAATTTGGTCATCCATTGACGAGCTTTAAGCGCTGGTACTTGAGCCCACGCCTTTTCATGAAAATAGAAGGCAACAGTATTCACAGAGGGCTCAATCATGGCGATTAAGCTACCAATTAAGATGTCGCCTGTGAGTACATAAGCGACACTAAATGCGATAGTAAAATGTAATGCAGCAAAGGTTAGTGTCTTTTTCATGATAATTACTCGGTCGTTGTGTTGTTTCGATAGAGCTATTATTGAGAATTATTATCACTAAATCCAATGGGCAGTTAAGATTGTTTTGATAGGCAAAAGCTATCAATAAACTGGAGTGAGGCTGATTGGATTGGAACTTGGTGCATAAAAAAAGGCTGACCATGAAGGCCAACCTTTTTATCTAGAGCGAGAGGTTCGAAACCTCCTCGTTCATTCAGTTTTAAAGAGCAGCAATTGTTGCTTTTTGCTCTTCAAGCTTCACAAGAGTCTCTTGGTAGCCTTCAAGCTTTTCACGCTCTTTCGCGATAACCGCTTCTGGCGCTTTAGCAACGAAACCCTCGTTACCTAGCTTACCTTCGATACGCTTAATCTCGCCGTGAGTTTTAGCTACTTCTTTATCTAGACGAGCAAGCTCAGCATCTTTGTCGATAAGACCCGCCATTGGGATCATTAGCTCAGACTTACCAACCAGTTTAGTTGCACAAGCAGGAGTCTCTTCACCATCAGCTAGAACTTTAATGTCGTCTAGTTTAGCTAGAGAGTTAAGAACGATCTTGTTCGCTTCGATACGAGCTGCATCTTTCTCATCAGCTACTTTGATCATTACTTCTAAGCCTTGGCTCGGTGCAATGTCGTATTCCGCACGTAGGTTACGGATAGCTGTGATGAAAGTCTTAACCCATTCGATGTCTTCTACGATCTCAACATTGAAGTTATCTTCGTTAAACTGAGGAAGCGCTTGAGTCATGATTGTCTCGCCTTCAACGCCGTCTACTAGAGGCTTAACGCTCTGCCAGATAGATTCAGTGATGTAAGGAAGAACTGGGTGAGCAAGACGCAGAGTCTTCTCTAGAACCGTGATAAGCGTGTAACGAGTCGCTTGTTGTTGAGCTTCAGTGCCTTTCCAAAGAACCGGTTTAGTTAGTTCTAAGTACCAGTCACAGAATTGGTTCCAGATGAATTCGTAAAGCGTGTTTGCTGCCATGTCTAGACGGTAGTTGTCTAGGTGAGCATTAAACTCTTTCGCTGCAACTTCAAACTGAGATTCAATCCACTTATCCGCTAGAGAGAATTCCATGTTTGCACGGTCTTCAACAGACAGTGACATGCCACAATCGTGCTCTTCTGTGTTCATCAGTACGTAACGGCTCGCGTTCCATAGCTTGTTACAGAAGTTACGGTAACCTTCAAGGCGCTTCATGTCCCAGTTGATGTCACGGCCAGTTGAAGCCATAGCAGCAAGAGTGAAACGCAGTGCGTCAGTACCGTATGGTTCGATACCGTTTTCGAAAGTTTTACGTGTTGCTTTTTCGATCTTAGCAGCCAGTTTAGGTTGCATCATGTTGCCACAACGCTTTTCTACTAGCTCTTCAAGGCCGATGCCGTCAATCATGTCGATTGGGTCAAGTACGTTACCTTTCGACTTAGACATCTTGTCGCCGTTTTCATCACGGATAAGACCTGTCATGTAAACCGTTTTGAAAGGTACTTGAGCCTTGCCATCTTCGTCTTTCACGAAGTGCATGGTCATCATGATCATACGAGCAACCCAGAAGAAGATAATATCAAAACCAGATACTAGTACTTCTGATGGGTGGAATGTTTTCATTGCTTCAGTATCTTCAGGCCAGCCTTGCGTGCCGAACGTCCAAAGTGCAGAAGAGAACCATGTATCAAGTACATCGTTGTCTTGCTTAAGAACAATCACCGGTGAAAGGTTGTTCTTTTCACGAACTTCTTCTTCAGTGCGACCTACGTAAACTTTACCATCGTTGTCGTACCATGCTGGGATACGGTGGCCCCACCACAGTTGACGAGAGATACACCAATCTTGTACGTCACGCATCCACGCGAAGTACATGTTTTCGTACTGCTTAGGTACGAATTGGATTTCGCCATCTTCAACGGCTTTGACTGCAGGTGCAGCAAGAGGTGCTGTGCGCACGTACCACTGGTCAGTCAGCATTGGTTCGATAACCACACCACCACGGTCGCCGTAAGGGACAGTTAGGTCGTGATCTTTGATCTCTTCAAGTAGACCAAGTTCATCGAATTCAGCAACGATAGCTTTACGTGCAGCAAAACGCTCCATGCCTTGGTACTTAGCAGGGATATCTGTTGAGTAAACATCGCTTTCTTCGCCGTTGGTTGTGAAGACTTCAGCAGCATCACGGATATCAGCGTTGAACGTTAGGATGTTGATCATCGGTAGGTTGTTGCGCTTACCCACTTCGTAATCGTTAAAGTCATGAGCTGGAGTGATCTTCACACAACCCGTGCCTTTTTCCATGTCTGCGTGCTCATCGCCTACGATAGGGATAAGACGGTTAACAACAGGAAGTAGGATTTCTTTGCCGATAAGATCTTTGTAACGAGGATCTTCTGGGTTAACCGCTACGCCAGTATCACCAAGCATGGTTTCTGGACGAGTAGTCGCAACAACGATGTAGTCTTTACCATCAGCCGTTTTAACACCGTTCGTTAGCGGGTAGCGGAAGTGCCACATGAAACCTTTTTTGTCTTTGTTTTCAACTTCAAGATCTGAAATTGCAGTGTGCAGTTTAGGATCCCAGTTTACTAGACGCTTACCACGGTAGATTAGGTCTTCTTCGTATAGACGAACAAACACTTCTTGAGTCGCAGCCGATAGGCCGTCATCCATAGTGAATCGTTCACGATCCCAATCTACAGATGCTCCAAGACGACGAAGCTGTTTAGTGATCGTGCCACCTGATTCGCCTTTCCATTCCCAGATCTTGTCGATGAAAGCTTCACGACCGTAGTCGTGTTTTGTTTTACCTTCTTCAGCAGCAATCTTACGCTCAACAACCATTTGAGTTGCGATACCAGCGTGGTCAGTACCCACTTGCCAAAGCGTGTTTTTGCCTTTCATACGTTGAGCACGGATAAGCGTATCCATGATCGTATCTTGGAACGCGTGACCCATGTGTAGGCTGCCAGTGACGTTCGGTGGCGGGATCATGATGCTGTAAGCTTCTTTTGATGTGTCACCGTGTGGCTTAAAGTAGCCTTTCTCTTCCCAAGTCTGATACAGAGCTTGTTCGATTGATGTTGGGTTGTATGTCTTTTCCATAGTGCTCTTAAACGGATACTGTGAATGGTTAATCGTGGTCAAACTTCATAAGTGAAGCTTCTTGAATCTAAATCCAAAGATAGCTTTAACTATGAGGTTTGACTATGGATGTTGAATCTCGATCGTCTGTAGCTGATATCCAGCCTGACGGTAAATTTTATACCTTTCTCGAGCGAGTTGCTTAGCTTTTTCTTCGCAAGGGACGAAGTCTATCACCTGAGCAAAGGCGTTCGCAAAGGTTGTATGATTATCGGCCAGATTAATTACTAGCTGACGATTCCAATTATGTTTTACGCCTTGATAGCCAATTTCGATGTTGGTTGAATACTTTGGGCCTTCGCCAACCAAGTTGTGCGCAATAAACTCACTGGGTTCGACTTGCCACAAAACTTCAGCAATACGCTCGGCATGTTCTTTGTCATTACAGTTGAGATAAAGCTTAGCGCCTTGTTTCGCAAAGTGCTGAGCAAGAAACAGCACATAGTGAGCAAAACCATCTTCGCTGGCTTGCGGACTGTCTGAAGGCACAATGTAAAATGTAGCAGTCTGCATACTTAATACTCGAACTGAAAATCGTGGATATCAATGTTACTCGGTTAACAGGATCTAACAAATAGCGCTTATTAAAAAAGGGCCCGTAGGCCCTTTTTATTATTTTGAAGATTGCTCTTCAGTCTCTTGGCCGCTGCGGTTCAATAAGAATTGGACTAGCATTGAGACAGGACGACCTGTCGAGCCTTTCGCTGCGCCTGACTTCCAAGCTGTACCAGCACTATCGATGTGTGCCCAGTGGTACTTCTTAGTGAATTTAGACAGGAAGCAACCAGCAGTAATTGTGCCGCCAGGACGGCCGCCGATGTTCGCCATATCAGCGAACGGGCTGTTTAGCTGCTCATGGTACTCGTCTGCCATAGGTAGACGCCATGCTCGGTCACTTGCTTGCTCAGAAGCATTAACAAGTTCGTGAGAAAGCGGGTTGTGGTTCGATAGAACGCCACTGATGTGGTGACCTAGAGCGATAACACATGCGCCAGTTAGCGTAGCAACATCGACAACACAATCTGGTTCAAAACGCTCAACGTAAGTTAGAGCATCACATAGAACCAAGCGACCTTCAGCATCAGTGTTTAGTACTTCAACCGTTTGGCCTGACATTGTCGTTAGGATATCACCTGGACGGTAAGCATTGCTGCCTGGCATGTTTTCACAACCTGCTAGGATACCAACCACGTTAATAGGTAAGTTCAGTTTAGCCAATGCTTTCATTGTACCGAATACTGACGCCGCACCACACATGTCGTACTTCATCTCATCCATACCTTCACCAGGCTTAAGCGAGATGCCGCCTGAATCGAAAGTCAGACCTTTACCGACTAATACAATCGGCTTCGCATCTGGATCCGGAGCGCCTTTGTATTCCATGATAGACATCATAGATTCATTTTTAGAGCCACGGCCTACTGCTAGGTATGATGTCATACCCAGTTTTTCCATCTCTTCTTCGCCAATGATCTTAGTCTTCACTGTCTCGTAATCGTCAGCTAAACGACGAGCTTGAGATGCAAGATAAGCAGGGTTTGCGATGTTTGGTGGCATGTTGCCTAAATCTTTAGACGCTTTTACACCTGAAGCAATAGCAAGGCCGTGAGAAATAGCTTTCTCACCCAGGCTCAATTCGCGGCGTGTTGGTACGTTGAATACCAATTTACGTAGTGGGCGACGAGTCTCTGGTTTGTTGCTCTTGAATTGGTCGAATGTGTAAAGACCATCTTTAGTCGCTTCTACTGCTTGGCGAACTTTCCAATAAGTGTCGCGACCTTTAACGTGAAGTTCTGTAAGGAAACATACTGCTTCCATAGAACCTGTTTCGTTTAGTGTGCTGATGGTTTTTTGGATAATTTCTTTGTATTGACGCTCGCCTAGCTCACGTTCTTTACCACAGCCTACCAGTAGAACACGTTCTGAAAGTACACCAGGTACTTGATGCAGTAGTAGCATCTGGCCAGGTTTACCCTCTAGATCACCGCGACGAAGCAGTGAACTAATGTAGCCATCGCTAATCTTATCTAATTGCTCGGCTACTGGAGAAAGGCGGCGCGGTTCGAATACACCGACAACGATACATGCGCTGCGCTGTTTCTCTGGGCTGCCACTTTTTACACTGAACTCCATGCGTACTCCTACATCCTGAAGACAAATCGAACTAAATGTTAGATAATGGGTTCTTACTTGTTGGATCCTATAATGGAACTAACCTTAAAGAAGAACGCTAACACTTAGCTAAAAATTTAAAAAAATAAAAGGTTCAACGGGAAATTATAGTGATTCAATCAAAAAAACAAGTTTTGTATAGGTAATTTGAGCGTGATTATTGTTAGATATTTGATCCGCGAGACAATCAAGAGCCAATTTGCGATCTTTTTTGTTCTCTTTCTCGTGTTTCTCAGCCAAAAATTCATCAGTGTTTTAGCGGACGCCTCTGATGGTGATATCCCCGCGAGTCTTATATTGTCGATTGTTGGCTTAAATATGCCAGCGATGGGCTTATTGATGCTTCCTCTCAGTATCTATATTGGTATTTTGCTGACTTTTGGCCGCCTTTACGCCGAAAGTGAAATTGTGGTGATGAACGCCACCGGTATTGGTAATAAATTCCTGATTCAATCTGCACTTTACTTAGCTTTAATTACCGCAACGGTTGCCGCTTTTAACTCATTTTGGTTGTCTCCTTGGTCACAAGACAAAGTTGAACAAATGTATGAAGAAGTAGCCGCAGAGAACAGCGTTGATTTGCTACCAAAAGGTAAGTTTGAAGGCACGCCGGATGGTTCTTCTGTGGTGTTTATCGATGATATTGACGGCAATAAATTAGAAAATGTGTTCGTTGCTCAAATGCGCCCACGTGACTCAGTACTGCCAAGTGTGATGTTCTCGAAGTCGGGAGATGTAAAAGAACTCAGCGATGGTCGCCAAGTTATCGTGATGTACGATGGCACTCGTCATGAAGGTGTGCCTACACGCCTTGATTATATGGTGACACACTTTGAAGAATACGAAGGCCTGATCGGTCAACGTGAAGTTGAGAAGAAAGGTCGAGACTGGGAAGCTATCCCGACACTTGACCTTATCGGTAACCCGAATAATAGCGCGAAAGCTGAATTGCAATGGCGTATTTCTTTGGTACTTTGTATTCCATTGTTGACCATGCTTGTCGTGCCGCTGTCTGCGGTAAACCCTCGCCAAGGTCGTTTTGCGAAAATCGGCCCAGCAATACTGATTTATCTCACCTATTTCTTAGCAATCAGTGCAACTAAATCTTCAATTGAAGAGGGAAGCATTCCTGCGGTAATCGGCATGTGGCCAATCAATGCGTTGTTGTTATTTGTCGCGATTGGTGCAAACTTTATGGATAGCGTGCCAGTAAGGCGTTTGAAAGAAAAATTCAAGAATAAGAGGTTGGCTTAAGCCGTGTTTAAGATTCTCGATTTATATATAGGCAGAACCATCATCGCAACGACGTCACTGGTATTGGTGACGTTTGTTGGTCTCTCTGGGATCATCAAGTATGTAGAACAGCTGAGAAAAGTTGGCCGTGGTACATACGATCTATTACAAGCGCTGTACTTTGTTTTACTGAGTATCCCTCGTGATATCGAAATGTTCTTTCCAATGGCTGCATTGCTTGGCGCATTGATTGGGCTTGGTATGCTTGCTGCGAGTTCTGAGCTGGTAGTTATGCAGGCCGCTGGTTTCTCTAAGTTAGATATCGGCCTATCGGTACTTAAAACCGCTATTCCACTGATGATCGTGGTGACACTACTTGGTCAGTGGGGCGCACCGCAAGCGCAGAAAATGGCTCGTGATTTAAGAACTATTTCCATTGCTGGTGGTAATATTATCTCGACGCAAAGTGGTGTTTGGGCTCGTGATGCGAATGACTTCATCTTCATTGTCAAAATCGATGATCAGAAGCTATATGGAATGAACATGTGGCGCTTTGATGAAAAGAAGGCACTTAAGACCGCTATTTACTCTGACGAAGTTGATTACGTTGGAGATAACGTGTGGACGATGAAGGATGTCGAGATAACGTCTTTTGAAAACGAACTTCAAATTACCAAAGAAAGTCTACCGACATACTCATGGAAGACATCACTTGCTCCAGATAAGCTTGCGATTGTAACGGTTAAGCCAGAAGAGCTCTCTTTAAGTGGTTTGTATGATTATGTTTCCTACCTTAAAGCGTCGGAGCAAGATGCATCACGTTATGAACTGGCATTGTGGAGGAAGATAACTCAGCCAATTTCGATCGCGGTTATGATGCTGATGGCACTGTCGTTTATCTTTGGTCCTTTGCGTAGTGTGACCATGGGGGCGAGAATACTGTCAGGTGTTATTGCTGGCTTTACCTTCTATATATCCAGTGAGTTTTTTGGCCCTGTGAGTTTGGTTTATCAGATACCGCCCGCCTTTGGCGCAATCGCCCCGAGCGTGGTGTTCCTTGGAATTGCCATCATGCTCTTGAGGCGAAAACTGTAAATAGAAAAAAGGAAGGCATAACGCCTTCCTTTTTTGATCTTGATTGGAGCTAACTTAAATCACGCTATCTTGCTTGTGGTAACACAACGACTTCGGTCTTTGCCCAGATATCGTGAAAGCCACGTTTTTGAGGATCGAATGGCACACATAGGTTTGCCAATCCAAAACCTGAAGTACCTAAGCGAATTAGCGCCTGAGTTACTGTGATAGCTGAGCCATCTTTGTTTTGAACGCGCAGTTTCCAAGCTCTCATACCGAGAGTTTGACCAGCTCTAGTCCAGAAAAATACAAAGAAATAGACCCAAACGGCCACTAAGTAAAAGGTGTATGCAGGGCTCCAAATCGGATGGTTGGTTAAGAAGTCACTAACATCGGCATAACCGCTGTGGTTAAATATGCCGAGAGCCATGAGCGCGTGCAGTAGAGCGACAATGACGCCAGCCGCCAACATTTCAATAGCGATTACGATCAGAGCGTCATAGAACAAGGCACCAAATCGGCGCATGACTCCTGCTGGTGGCAGAGTGTTTGTTGATGTCATGTGTTATTACTTCTTTAAAAATTGAGGCGTCAGAATATAGTTTAAGGCTTAGCCTGAAAAGAGACATGACGCACAGCTTATGACTTAGTGGCGAAATTATCGGCAAACACACATGAATTCAAGTTTTTATACTTGCCACATCAGTTCGCATACGTATAATGCCAAACATCGAAAGGGTAATGCCCCAAGATAATGCCGGTATGGTGAAATTGGTATACACGACGGATTCAAAAATTCCTAAGTTACTGATTTATAAAGAATTTTTATGAAAAGCCTCGATTTTTATCGGGGCTTTTCTATATTCAGAATATGTGAAAATACAACCTCTATCACACTTCAAAATAACCCTTCTTAATTTCTTTTATTTTTCTTCTACTGACAACTTCCTGTCCAACTTAAACATAGAGCAACAAAACCTGAACCTAAGCTTTACTGGTCACTGCGGTTAAAGCAGTAAACCGAAAAGCGTTACTGCGTTTCCAATTTGGAATATCTTCAAAGCTTGATGGTTAGATGTTCAAGACAGCAAAACCGAAAAGGTACTGTCACGCTACTGTCGTATGCCGAGAAAAGATAGCCGAGGAGTTCCCATGTTAGTCGGAGAGCTACTTAACTTAAAATGTACCAGATGGTGATGCCTTCACAGTGTGCCTTCAGGTGGTCTAGCACGTTTCTGGACAGGAATGAGTTTGGGGCTTAGGGCAAAATCTACCCTTCAGAGAGTTTTCCATCCCCCAAACAGCAGAACGGCACAACTTCAGGCGATGCCGCTCGTGCACGAAATTGGACAATTCCTTTCATCGTTAAAACAGTTTAATCGGTATCAAAAGTGAATATGCGCTCAGCAGATGTGTACAAATAATAAACATGTTGTCCTAACTAGTTTTTTCTAACTGCTTTAAAGCGAATCTTCCTCTTTCTGATACAGAGCCTGATTTATCAGATGCAAAATACTCGGCAAAGCTCTTAGCTTGAGTACCAAATTCATCAAGGTTCCTTATGAGAAACTCTGCGGCTACCCGCCTAACTATTGGAGAGCGATCCTTGGCTGATTTTTTGATCAAAGCTAAAGGTGACGTTGAAACACTCAATTTCCTTTCAGATACGATTGCTTGATATTTTCCTTCGCAATATCGGATATCTGTCCATACCCATTTTCGTCCATCAACCCAAGCCATACGGCCTTCTAATTGACTACGATAAGCCTTTGCCCTAACTACGGGTTGGGTGGAGAGTTCAGCGATCTCATCTAAGAATTCATCTAAAATGGAAGTGCGCCCTAGTTGAGAGAACAAGGATGGCATTGGTCCAGATGAAGAAGATATCAACTTTGCTCTGAATACCTCTGAAACCTCTTGTCTGGAAATAATTTCTAGAAGTACCTTTTTATCGACTTCTTCAATTCGCCCCCATGAATGCCAATTAGCTAAAGTAAAACATAGTGAGTTTACAACGTGTTCAGGAGCGGTTTCTTTCGCTATTAATGGAAGCTTATCTCTTGCAGCTTCTCTAACTTGAGGAACCCAGTCATTTAGCCTACGGATAGCCAATGAAAGAAAAAAAGCATTGGGGGCCGCTCCCGAAATAGCCCGAAGAGTTTTCTCTCTCCTGTAACCATCCCAGCTAATCAAGTCTAGCCAGGTCAGTTGTTGAGAGGGTTTTGCCCATATTTTCCATTTCGGCTGAGCCGTGTTTTTTAGTGCTTTAGAAAACTCTTCACGAACAAGCCTTTCCCAATAATCTAAATTAGCTAAAGGAACTGTTGATGTGATCTCGATAAGGGGTGACATATCAGCCAACAGTTTTCCTGATAAGTTAATCGAGGCAGCAAAATCCTTTGTTGCTGAAATAACTTTTTCTTCTAAATCTTGCTGTTGCACCTGCACCTCACTCAATAATCAACCAAATAAACGTATACTAGCGGTTATTTGTGATCGAATCATCGACATAGTTATGCAAATGAGAGAGTAGCTGTAGTTCGGCTCGTGATGCACGTTTGTGGGAGAAAGCTACCACCGTACCTTAACTTTCTTTCGTGCAGGTAGTGCCGATAAATCAGGGACATAATTTATCGGCTGAAATCTTGCTGAAACGCAAAGGGGCAAAAACGAGTCACAACCTCAAACTAAAACTAAAGTCTCCCGATCCTGCATAACTTGAAAGCATATATGAAGACCTTGGTTAACCACTGAGGTATTCACATGAGTAAACTATTCAAATTTACCCCAACTAAACTTAACAACATTCCACCCCACGATAGACGGTCTAAATCCACCAACAATGAAGTCTCCGATACCGAAGTTCAAGGCTTAAAATTGCTTATTGGTAAATCTGGTAAGAAGCGCTTCCTACTAAGGTTTATATCGCCAATCTCAAAGAAAAAATCCAGCATTGCACTCGGTCAATGGCCTGATATCGACTTACCCACGGTTCGCAACAAAGCACGTAAGTTAAAGGTACAAATCGCCGATGGTATCGACCCTAAACTTGAAAGAGATAAGCAAGTCGAAACTCAAGTACCGACCTTGTACGACTTCTTTCACGATACCTTTATTGTTTCTAAGAAAAGCAAAGGTAAGAAAACGTGGCGTGATGATATCGCTAGGTTTGAGCACTGGAAACACCTACATACGAAGCCTATCGATAAGATAACAGGTGTTCATTTACACCAAGTTCAAGCAAAGCTATTAGCAACAGAGTATCGCCCCGGTAAGAAGTACGCAGCAGCCACTGTAGACCGCACCATTGCCTTGATGAAAACTATCCTAAAGGAAGCATACCGCCTTTTAGACATACCCTATATCGGCGATAAGGTTTCGCTTATCAATCCAGATAACATGAGGACTCGCTACTTAACCATGGAAGAAACAGCAGCAGTGATACGTACATCACGAGATTACTATTGTCGTGTGACTGGAAATTTCATAGCGCTTCTGTTTCTTACCGGGTGTAGGGATTCTGAGCTGCGCACCAGAAAATGGAAAGATATCAGCCTGATCGATAAAACCATGTTTGTAGAAAGCACCAAGAATGGCACAAGTATGACTGTACCACTGACGCCCTTCATGGTTGATCTATTCCGGGAGCTGTTAAACATGAGGCAGAAAGGCAATCCATACGTGTTCTTTGGTCGAAAGGAGAGGAGCCACATATCACAACCGCGTAATGCCTTTACGCGTATCAAGGAGAGGGCAGGGATCAAGAATCAGCATGAGGTTTGTTTTCATGTTGCCCGTCATAGCTTCGCGACAAATTTAATCGAGAATGGTGTTGATGTTCTTACTGTGCAGCGTTTAATGAATCATAAGGACTTAAGTAGCACCCAAAGGTATGTAAAACATTCTCAACAAAAATTGCTCAAAAGCTCGGATACTTTGTCTTCGGTATTGAAAGAGCAGGCACCAAGACTGGCACACCGCATCAGTTAGATAGTTTTAACCTTAAAATGGCTTTGTTTCCTAAATCAGGGAACTAATGCTTAAAGCTACGATCAGATCATCT
>NZ_JBGONY010000070.1:0-24765 GCF_041439375.1 Vibrio crassostreae
AGATGATCTGATCGTAGCTTTAAGCATTAGTTCCCTGATTTAGGAAACAAAGCCCAATTTTCGCTGGATAGAAGAAGTTTAAACTCAAGAATTTGTCGATATAAAGGATTAACGAGTGGTTAAAACTGAATTACGCAACAAAGTCGTCTGCTGTCAATAAATTATAATTTTGGATTGTTAACTTTAGCTAACAAGACCTGTTTACGACAGAAATGTATTCCCTTCGTTGTGAGTGATGGCGGGTAATAAGGATAAAACTAAGTGGTATTTAGGACTTTTTTTTTATTTTTTGTTGTTAAATTATTGATTTTATTGATTTGTGTAAAATTGATGCAATCGAGTTCATCCTTTATTTATAAATATATTTCATTAGAATATAGATAGTTAGCAAGAACGGATAGTTAGCAAGAACGGATAGAAAGCATGTTGCATACCGAGGGTTCAGCGCATTACATGATGAGGTCAGTTATGTTTTTGAGAAGCATGATTGCTTGATTTACTTTGGCGAACTGCCAAAGCAACGATTGCCCTTTTCTAAATGGTGCCAGTAAACGATGTATTTCATAAGTATATAGTCGCGACCGTGCAAAGAGGCTATGCGTGCTCCATACAAAGGGGTGTCATCTGTATTGATGATACTTAATTGCATTGGTCAAATTACTCCAGCTCTTGATAGATAACAACGGCGTTGTTGCCTAAATCAGTTGAACCTTTTCTAATTCCTGCGATCTGATCCTTTATGGTAGTTAGAACGGTGGTGACATGGGTAAGGCTAAAAAGAAAATAACTAACTGGGCTGAATACATAAGGCTCTGCGCAAGCGTGGCTCTGTTACGTTTTGGATTGATGATTAAGGGTATCTTCTCCCTACCTCTGCGTGCTCTTCAAGGTTTCATCGACTCTATTTTTGAACTAATAGATGTCCCTTTGAGTTCTCCAGATTACACTTGTATAAGCAAGCGTTCGAAGACGGTTCAGGTCAAATATCGTAATAAATCTAGAGGGGCTATTCGCCATATAGCCATTGACTCAACTGGTCTCAAAGTTTTTGGTGAGGGAGAGTGGAAGGTAAAAAAACACGGGGCAGAGAAACGCAGAAACTGGCGCAAACTGCACTTAGCTGTTGATGTCGATACTCACGAAACCATTAGTGCAGAAGTCAGTCTTTGGCGATAGCGAAGTACTACCGACATTACTTAATCCTTTGCGCAGAAAGGTTCACGCAGTATCAGGCAGTGGCCCATATGATACCAAACATTGCCATGAGACTCTGAAAAAGAAAGGTTGTACCCCGTTGATACCACCTCGAAAGAATGCTGCGCTTTGGGAAGAGAGTCACCCCAGAAATGAAGCGGTAAATGCGCTTAAGAATGGAAAAATAGCGGAGTGGAAAGTACAGTCTGGTTATCACGATCGCTCAATATCCGAGACTGCGATGTCCAGATACAAAGGGCTAATGAGCGGTAAATTGAGTTTGAGATGTTACAACGCTCAAGTGGGTGAAATCATGGAAAATGTCAAAGCTATAAACAAAGTTGTAACTCTAGGTATGCCTGTTAGAAGCTAACGGTTAGCGATAGACGGCGTAGCTTTGTCTCTAAATTGATTTGATCAACAACGCCGATAACAACGGATAACCATAGCGAGTATAGCGAAATGCCCCTTATTACGGGATTAAACCGCTTTGATGCCATGGGTAACCATAACTTTGTCACTGACAATTTAGATGAATACTTGTCTCCTATGAAAAAGAACTCTTATTGCTTAATATTCGTTGCATTGATGCTAAGTGGTTGTGCAACCAAAAATCCAGTGTCAAATGGGTTTTCTAGTAACCTTCAAGGGAGATTATTTGGTTGGATAACGTTTACTGATTACATTGCTCCAGTGAGTACACATCTAGGCGTTGAATTGTGCCAGGTTTCAGATAGTCAGTGCATTACAGTTTTACAGCAAGCGTATCAAGGGGTTCAGTTACCCGTTCAGTACTCGTTTGTTATTGCTCCGATTCAAGCAGGAAATGGCGATATGAAAGTGCGTGCTATATTGCGTTCTCAAGGTGAAATTATCGCCGTAAAAGAAGAGGGGTATACTTTTAAGCAAGGCAGTGTACATGCGGACTTAAAACTAGAAGCTTATAATAATTACTAGGAAGTGATTTTTTGTCTTTAGTGTTAAGACTAAGACGTTGGCTTGGTGGGATGGTTAAAATATAAATTAAGTGGTTTTTAATAATGGCACTTACATTATTTCTAATATAAAAGAGTTTTTCTGTTTTCTTTTTTACTATTTGATCTTTATAAAATGCTTATTAATTCTCAAAAGCACGGCTCAACGATATCGAAAATACTTCTTTATTTGAATTGTTCTGCATTCTCAATCGCACTTCTGGCTTGGACAGTTTATCTGCTTCGAATTGTAGAAATTAAAATTATGAAAGGTAGGGAGTGGATGTGTTAGGCCGACTAAATATAGAAAGGGTCGACTCGCACTTGCAAAAAATGCATAGTGCTTGCTGCTATGATAAACACGATGAAGTATTTCATTCCGGTCAGTCTCACATTGTTTTCGTTCACAATGGTCAATTGAGGGTCCAAACCGGGGATTCTACGCTAGACGTGGTCGCTGGTTGTGGGATTTATCTCTCTCAAGGGGATTACTTACTAGAGTATACACCGATAGGTGGTCAATACACGGCTTCGGTTATTGCGTTTGACAACGAGCTGGTAAGTCAACTATTGCAAAAGCATAGTGACCTTTTGATGTCGTTGCCAAAGATTGAGAATGTTCAGTCTGGGTTATTCCCTTTTACTCTAAACGTCTTGATAGAGCAGACGTTATTAGGCCTTAAGACGCTAGAAGAGCAGTCTTTCCCTGAAGCTATAATACGCTTAAAGTATGAGGAAATGCTCATCTTGTTACTGCACGGTGACCAAGGGGAATACCTTTACGCGTTGTTATCACAACTGACAAATCGGACCTCAGATAGACTGCGTCGGTTTATGGAGCTTCATTATCTTAAAGAGTGGAAACTGACAGATTATGCCCAAGAGTTTGGTGCGAGTCTGACTACGTTTAAAGAGCTTTTTAATGAATATTATGGTCTTTCCCCTAGAGCGTGGATCAGTGAACGTCGTTTATTACATGCTCATAAACTGTTGCTGACAAGCAGAATGAGTATTGTAGACGTTGCGATGGAAGCGGGGTTTTCAAGCCAATCTTACTTTACACAAAGTTATCGTCGTCGCTTTGGAACAACACCAAGTAAGACCCGGTCTGGAGGTGATAGAGTAATAATTGTTTAGTGAAATGCCTGACGACTAAAATTTTCTGACTAATTTTGAAAGGCATTAACTCACTTAAACCTTATTATGATCAGCGACGAAACGAACAAAACTATTATCTCTACTTCCTTCAGGATTGCTCGAAGTAGATGCGGAGAAGAATAAAATGGAAAAGCAGCATTGGCGACGCCGTTCGCTTTTTCCTAACAACATTGTTACACAAAGGAAGGTCACTGTATTACAGCGAGGCGCAAGATATGAGGGCTTCTCTCAAGTCTCACAAGAGCCCAGTGTTGTTAATGTCAATTACCGACAGCTACTCAGTGAAGGTGTTCTGAGTTGCGACCAATTGTCTTTACTACAGCGCTTGCTTGATCGCAATGTTGTCGATTGTTTATGTGCTAGCCAGCTAATTAAAACATATCAAAAGTTTGGCACGTCTTTAGACCGAATTGCTATGCGGCTTTTTTTAGAGGTAGGTGGACAACTAAGTGAAGATCGTGTGTTGAGTTCGTTTGAACAAAGACTGGATTACATTAATCATCGATTAGGTTATTGCTTCAATTTAGCGTCACCTAAAACACTAATTCTTTCGATGTATTTAACCCTAGAGAAATGGGGTAAACAACAAACTGATCAGACGGTGCTACAAGATTCTCTTCAGCTTGAAAGGTTAATCAATCAACTGAGGATTCAGAAAGAATTTTGGTTGAGATTATCTGGAAAAGAGAGCAGCGTTTTTTTTGCTGAACAACAGCTGGAACTGATTAAGGGTCAGCATAAAGAACTATGTGAACAACTTAGCGTTCTCAACGATCAAAAAAAACAAGCTATTGAATATCATAGAGAATTTTTTGAAGAGTGGAAGCTAACTCTAGAAAAACTCAAAGGTTTATCTGAGTACAGCAGAACATCAGATGAATTTTTCTCTGAATGGGAAATATGGTGTGGCGAGGCGAGAACTAAAGCTCCAGAGCTAATCGATGTTTGGGATGCGTGCGACCTTGTGTACAGCGACCTAAACGCCGTAGCGAAAATTTGGCAATGGTTTCAAGACATGCAAACCGTTTGTAGCATGGATCATTACTACGTTGATAGTCAGAACAACCAGTGCGGTCAAGCTTACAACCGACTCAGGCAGATTTAAATAGGGCTAAATATGTTAGATAAAATGATGAAATCTCTAGCTGCAGTGCTAGGGGGGGGGGATTTTATTGCCTCGAGTAATGGTTCCTATGACATCGAAGTCGACCAGATGCAGCTTAATATTCGACAGCACTCATCATGGCTCTTTTGGGAAACCGTGCTCCCATTTCAGTTTGAACCGCACTTTGATTTTCAAAAAGGTCAGGCGCTAAAACACTGTATGCAGCTCTCTTTTAAAACACTGCGAGATACACGCAGCACGTTGACGGTGAATGATAAAGAGCAGTTGGTTATACAAGGCAAGATGATTATGGAAAGTGCGACGACAGAAGAGTTTTGCACACAACTTTCTCTGCATGTAAATTTAGTGGAGCAGTTCATTGATTTGCTCGAACACCAACGTGTTAATCATACTGTTAGTCACAGTGTTTGGATCCCATAATGCTTGTAGTTTTAAAGGCAAAAACAGCCAGACTCGTACTATCAGTGATGTATAGTGCAATTTTAACGATGGCGGTTTCTTCTCATGCCTCGGAGCTCAATTGGTCCGAGCAACCGTTTCGTTACTACGCGGACAATGACTCCCTAAAAGAACTGTTGAATAACTTTGGCGCAAACTACCGTGTTTCGGTGTCGGTTAGCGACAAAGTGAACGACCGAGCCAGTGGTCGATTTACACCAGAAGATCCTGCCGAGTTCCTCGATTATCTGGCACAAGTTTACAACTTGATGTGGTACTTCGATGGTGCTGTGCTACATGTATACAAAGCAACAGAAACCCGTTCACGGTTGTTGCAGCTCGAACTGCTAACTGCTCGTGAATTACGTAGCACTCTGATCTCAACAGGGATCTGGGATTCCCGATACGGCTGGAGCGCAGCGGAAAATAAGGGGCTGGTTTACTTAGCAGGTCCCCCGAGATACGTCGACCTGGTTGTGAAAACTGCAGAGGCGCTGGAAAGCCGGCTGATACAGAAATCCAATTCTACAGATGAATTGTTTGTCGACATTATTCCTTTAAAGTATGCCTCTGCGACTGATAGAGAGATCACTTATCGGGACCAAGGTGTTACGGTTCCGGGGATTGCCTCGGTACTAAGTCGAGTGCTCACAGGTGTTCAAACTCAAGTTAAAGTGGCGAAAAAAACTGAAGAAGCAGTAACCAATCTGCCAGCGAATGTAACTAAAAGTGCCTCTGTTCATAACGGTGCATCGGTTGAAGCAGAACCCGGTTTAAACGCAATCATTGTGCGTGATACACAAGCTCGATTGCCATTGTATCGCAAGTTGGTTGCGCAGTTAGATCAACCGCAATCAAGAATCGAAGTGGCACTTTCTATTGTTGATATTAGTGCTAATGATTTAAGTCAGCTGGGTGTTGATTGGCGAGCTGGTGTAGCAATGGGTAACAACAGTGTTTTGGATCTCAAAACAACCGGTGATGTAGGTAACGGTGATGTCACGCTTGGCAGTGGACAAAATTTTAAGTCTCTGCTTGATGCAACGAACTTAAATTATTTATTGGCTCAAATTCGTTTGCTTGAATCTAGTGGTAGCGCCCAGGTAGTTTCAAGACCAACCTTGTTAACACAAGAAAACGTGGAAGCGGTTCTGAACAACAGCAGTACGTTTTACGTCAAGTTGATAGGCAAAGAAACCGCTGCACTAGAGAAAGTGACTTACGGGACGTTATTAAAAATTATACCTCGTATCGTCGGCGACCGATTTGTGGAAAGACCAGAAATCAATTTGAGTCTGCACTTAGAAGATGGTGCGCAAATTCCTGATGGCGACATAGATGGTGTCCCTTCAATTCGTAAAACAGAAATTAGCACACTGGCGACGGTAAAACAGGGACAAAGCTTACTCATCGGTGGGGTGTACCGTGATGAAATTAGCAACAAGCTGCGAAAAGTTCCTTTATTAGGAGATATTCCATACCTTGGCGCTTTGTTTAGAAGCACTGAAAACTCCACGAGAAGAACTGTACGTATGTTCATTATTGAACCAAGAATCGTTGTTGATGGAATCGGAGATAACGTACTTATCGGCAATGAATATGACTTAAGACCAAAGATTGGAACATTGAATAATATTTCAAATAACAGTGCAGACCTTAAATCAGCGCTTGCTTTGTACAGTTGTACTTCTCAAGTACAAGCAGTACGTTATCAGCAAGATTTATTGTCACAAGGGAAGTCATCGTTGCTGGTAGAATGTGAACTTCCTACAGGGAAGAAAGGATGGCGATTACAAATTAAAGACTGTGTTGGCTCAGAAAGTCATTGCGTCCGACCATTAGAGGAGCAGTAACCTCAATGCAGCAGTGGAAAATTCGTATTCTCTCTGGTGTTCATTCCGGGGTCGAAGTCACGTTACCTAACGATTCATTGGTCTTGGGTAGTGATGATTTTACCGCCGATTTGGTATTAACCGACTCTGACATAAAAGCAAGTCACCTCGTTTTGGTTTTCGATGGCGAAACGGTTTTGCTACGCGACTGTGAAGAGGTCTCAATCAGCAACGAAATTACCGTTGTTGATGCTGATGGCGTTGTTTTGCCGAGAAAGGCCTTAGTCTCTGTAGGTCGTTTAACCTTTGCGATTGGCTATCTGGAAGATGATTTAGTCATTGAGGCGGCAAATGATGTAATAAACAAGCAAGTTACACCAGTCAACCATAAACGGCCATCGGGTGGGAAAAGAGCGCTGCTCATCGGATTGCTGTGCGGCCTGATCCCAAGCGCCATATTTATAGGTGTTTTGTTCAATCAGATGCACGCGAACGACAAAGACGTTATCACCGAAGCTGAGCCAATTGTCTTAGTGCGCAATATTCTTAACGAACTCAAGCTTGACGATGTTCGCGTTGAATGGAATGCCAGCGTTCGACAGGCAGTGCTTGAAGGTTACGTCGAAGATAGAACGCAAAAGTTACAACTGCTAGGTCGAATTGATGCTTTAAGTATCAACTACAAAAGTGACCTGAGAACGATGGAAGAGATACGCCGTGGTGTGCGCTTTATCTTACGTAACCTCGGTTATCACCAAGTCAAAGTAGAAAATGGTGATGAAACAGGCACGCTATTGTTAACGGGCTACATTGATGATGCAAGTCGTTGGAGTCAAGTCGAGCAGATATTAGAACGGGATGTACCAGGACTTGTCGCTTGGAAAGTTGAGCTACAAAGAGCCGGGGCGTACATGGACACTCTAAAAGAGTTGTTAGAGAAAGCAGAGCTCTCAAAGAAAGTTCAGCTTGTTACTAGTGGTGACCGTATTGAAGTTCGCGGCGAGCTTGACGATATTGAAACAACTCGATTTTATGGTGTAACAAGAGATTTTCGTGAGCAGTATGGGGAGAAACCTTATTTGGTTTTGAAGTCTATCCCTAAAGTAAGCAAAGGAACCAATATTGATTTTCCGTTTCGTAGCGTGAACTTTGGTCGATCCCCTTATGTCATCCTCACTGACAATGTTCGTTACATGGTAGGAGCTCGCACTCCTCAAGGATACCGTATTTCTAGCGTTACTCCGGCAGGGATTGAACTAGTAAAAGGCGGGCAAGTAGTCACTATTGAGCTAGGATACGAAGATGAAAATACCAATGACAAATCTTGAGCAGTTATTACAAGGCGATTCAGGAGAACAGGAAAGAGAGGCGTTAATCCTCAAATTCGATCAAGCTCAATCAGCAGTAAAGCGTCAGCTCGATCTTGGCTGTTCACCAAAAGAATACCTATTGCTACAGAAACAGTATGAGGCGTATCAAGCGGCTTTAACTGTAATTGAAACTTTCAAAGACAATAAATAAAAGAAGGCCTTATATATGTCATTTTATGATTCGAGCAAAGGCGTCAACCTCGACGCAGTTAAATCAAAATTAGTAGCACAATCAAAAGCAGCGAACGAATCGGTAAACACTGCGATAAAAAACTTAGAAACGAACGCAGACGACCCTTCGAAACTGGCTGAACTACAGCACACAATCAACAAATGGTCTGTGGTATATAATATCAACGCGACCACAACTCGTGCAATCAAAGATGTGATGCAGTCTATTCTGCAGAAGGTATAAGTAATGGATAAAGGCATGTGTTTACTTCTTGCTGAAACCGCGTTGGTGGCAGCCGGTCTGCATCGTCATGAAGAAGTAAACACCATTACGGAATACCTTGATTTACAAGGCGATACAGAAGAAATCGTTGCTATGATTCGTTCAATGAGTTTAATGAATCGTGGCTTGTACGAAGACGCTCATCGTCTACTTGAACCGCTTTGCTTGACATACCCAGACCTAATCGGTCTGGCTGCGCTAGCGGCAGGAAAAGCCGGGCTCTTAAGTAAAGCCGAATCTTGGCTAGATATGGCATTAAAAGGCAATAAAGAAAACCAAGATTTTGCCATGAGCTTCTCTAAAGACCTCAGGAACCTTTAATGAAGGTTGAAAACCACAGATTCAACAACGCGCTTAATCCGGTACAGCAACCACCTCGGGTTGATACATCTGATGCGAACAAGATGAACCGTTTGATGGGTGATAAACCATCAGACAAGAGCATATCATTGCCGCAAAAAAATACAGATAATGTCACGCAAGCTAAGGCTAGAACAACAACTATAAGAGAGTGGTACGAAACACTAAAACGTTCTGGAAACTTCAGCGCTGCAGCCCTTAGCAGTACACTAAAAGACGCGTTTATTTCACCTAGTGAGAAAAAGGTAGCGCTGTGGTATGCCTTTAGTCAGGAGAAAAGCGCAAAGGACACTGAGAAAGCGTCACCAGAATTGTTTGCATTGTTAGAACGAGAGCTACTGGGGAGCTTTTCGGGGCGTTTATTAGCTGCCCCCCCTAAAGACAATCAAGAGTTGAAAGCTTTGCTTTCTGAGCAGTTCCCACTTGGCGCGCAAAAAGAGCAAGTGCTCTGGCACTGTTGGGCAGAGTTGAAAGACATCCCTGATAAAGCACCAGTACTAGACCTGGTCAGAAAAGAGCTGAGTTTTGTTATACAAAAGAATGCCATGGTCAAGAATATGCTAACTTACAGCCATAAACTAGACCTCTCATAGGAACGGATATGATCAATACGCAGTACACAGAAGTGGTGCAAACCAACCTAGAGCAGCTGCAAGATGCGCAAGCAGAAGGCGGGCTTAGTGAACGTTTCGAGCAAGCGATGTTAGCACCTGAAGGAAATTACGGTTTAGAAGGTGGTTTGTTAGAAAACATTAGCGAACTGAAAAACACCATCGACAATGCAAAGATCAGTTTAACCGACAGCATGAAAATGGTTGGCGATGATCCTGCCCAGCTTTTGCAGATGCAATGGGCGTTGACTCGAATTACCTTTCAAGAGGAGCTGATTGCTAAGACGGTAGGTAAAACTACACAGAATGTAGAGACACTATTGAAGGCACAATAGCATGATGAAAAAAATCCGTGCAGTGTGCATGTTACTCGCTTTATTTTTAGTAGGCTGTCAGGCAGAACTATACACGGGGCTCAGTCAGAAAGAAGGCAATGAAATGTTGTCTATTTTGCTTACCGAAGGTGTAGTGGCAACCAAAGAGCCAGACAAAGACAACACCGTTAAATTGATGGTAGATAGCGCTCAAATAGCGTTTTCGATTGATGCACTAAAACGTAAGGGTTACCCAAAAGAGCAATTCTCAACGCTAAAAGAAGTGTTTCCAAAAGATGACTTGATCTCGTCACCGCTTGCCGAGAGAGCGAGACTTATCTACGCGAAATCGCAAGAGCTGTCTTCAACGTTGTCACAAATTGATGGTGTGTTAGTCGCTCGTGTTCACATTGTACTCGAAGATAAAAACATACATCCAGGTGAGCGTCCGACTCCTGCGTCTGCATCAGTGTTTATTAAACATGCAGCGGATGTGGCACTCGACTCTTATGTTCCTCAAATTAAGCTATTAGTGAATAATAGTATTGAAGGACTTAACTACGATCGTATTAGCGTTGTCATGGTTCCATCTTCGGAAGTTCGCGTAACGGCTCAAAGCAAGCAATTTGAAAGCATTTTGTCTATTCAGGTGACAAAGAACACGAAAAGCCATTTACTTGCTATCCTCGTTTTCATGGTACTACTTATCATTGGCTCTAACGCAGCGACGTTTGCGTGGTGCCGCAGGAATGCGAAACGTGGTTAATTCTGATACGCCGCTTTCTCAGATCCATCATCAGTTTAACTATTGTCCATGCAGTTATATTGATGAGAGTTGGATAAACAACAAACAGCCTTGGTTATTAAGACTCCAAGGCTGGAGGGACCAGGCTGCGATCAATCAGTGGTGTATTGAAGAATGGCAGTTATCATCGATTAATGACCATGTATTCAATCACCAATTTAACAGTTTGGTGTTACTCCCAGCCGAAACGACGAATAAATTGCTGTTGCTGATTGGTGGGGCAATGTATTGTGAATCGATGCGCCAAGTTGTATTGAAACAACCAAAGCAGTGTCTCAACCATGTTTTTGGTGTCGATGAAACGCGCTTTTTGATTCAGCAAGGGCCGATGATGATTTCAAACTGGCCAAACGGTTGGCAAAAAGCATTGCCGCCGAGTTTAGATGAAGCCTGTTTTGAAAAGACAGCTCGTGAACTTGGCTATCTATGGGTAACGTTCTTACTGGCGAAATCACCATCAGAGCTAGTGCAAAGGTGGCAGTTCAAACTCGATCGCTCACTAACTCAAACCAAACTCAATGCTGATTGGTTGGATGAAACGCATCGAGATCTTGCTTATCGACTTATAAAGAAAATTGCAAAACAGGTAATCCCTCAATGGTTTCATTTGTTGAAATAAAAACTGACAACTTGCAGTTAGCTCCGGGCCTAAAAATTCTCAAAGCAAAGGACTATGTGAGTTACTTAGATTCGCAACACTTGGTTGAAGCTGCACACTCTAAAGCCGCAAGCATTATTACAAAAGCTGACGATGCTTATGAGTTAGAAAGACAGCGTGGTTATCAGGACGGCATCGATCAGGCTAAGATCGAGAATGCAGAAATCTTGATGTCGACGCTTGCACGATGTAATGAGTACTACTTACAGGTCGAACAGAAAATGACAGGTGTTGTGTTGGAGGCAGTAAGAAAGATCATTAGCAGCTTTGATGATGTTGATACAACTGCAAGTGTGGTGAGAGAGGCGCTTCAACTAGTCAGTAACCAAAAGCAAGTGATTCTGCATGTGCATCCGGAGCAAGTGGCAGAGGTGCGAGAAAAGGTTTCCTCAATACTTAGTGATTTTCCTGAGGTAGGCTATGTTGAGGTCATTGCCGATGCGAGACTTAAAAATGGCGGATGTATCTTGGAAACGGAGGTCGGTATTATTGATGCCAGTATTGACGGGCAGCTGCAAGCACTCAAGCAGGCAATAACCAAACAATTCAGTGAGCACCAACAGATACAGTCTTGACGTGCTTATCTTTAACTCTCGAAAGCTCAGCCAAACGCTGGGCTTTTTGAGTTTTACTTTCTATTCACTGTACCTTTCTACCATTTCTCTAGTTTTATCTTAGCTTCCTATCCGATCTTTATAAACGGCTTAAAATGAAAAAAAGCCGACCATATCTGGCATATTCTGTGACTGTTATTGAGCACAATACTCACATCAACGGCAAATCTGATTATCTTAAAGGCTCTATTAACTATCGCCTCATAAGAGAGTAACGTTCGTTCAGAATACTAAATTTGTTTTTCTAAAAACGGTTAATCTAACAAAATTAACCAGCAGCAATGGAAAATAAAATAATGTGATAGGTGTATTTAAATTAGAAATTTTATATCTGTTATTTTAAATAGATACATCAATATTAAATATCAGGATGGTAGGTGAGTATGGATAAGGTAAATACCTTACTAATTGAGCTTGGTAACACACTCGATATCGAACGGGTGACTGCATATGATTATCAAATGTGGACAGTATATATGTCTGCTGGTAAAGAGATTGAAGTTCAAGGCTTGGATGAGAGAGAAGAACTGTTACTTTCAATCAAGGTTTGCCAAGATGAAGAGTCATTTGAAATTAAAAAACTGAAAACACTTTTGGAATATAACTTCTTATACCGGGAGTCAGGTGGGGTACAGTTCTGTATAGACCCTAAAAACAATGAAGTACACATGCAGATAAGTATACCACTTACCTCAGAAGTGAGTCGTGTTTCTATCCTGATTACTCAGCTTATGGAGCTTTGTGAACTGTGGAAGCAATATCTAACGGCTCAGTTTCAATCGATTGAGCAACATAAAAAGCTGCATACTTTCATCTCTGTTTAAAAGGTTAGGGTTATGGTAAATATCAATACATCACATATGCATTCGCTGAGCGAACTCACTGCACAGTTATCTACACAAAACCAATCGGACGACAAAGAAGTTCGGGCTCACGGAGGCAAGGACATCTTTGTTAAAGAAGGTGCGCCGAAAAACACAAGCGTAAGCTCTCGTATCAATCACCAAAACAAAGCGAAATCGATCGTCGTTGATCTATTGGTTAAGCAAGGTCTGCCAAAAGGTGTCGCCAAAGCTATGATGCAAAACGTACTGAATGGTGAAAATAAGTTGACTCTTGGAAACCTTAAAGACCTAGAGCGATTATCGACAGGGCCTAGAGAGAATTGGCCAAGTGTTTCAAGCACTTCAAAACCATCCAGCGCAGGTAAAACCGCTCCAGCAGATGCCTTGATTAGAAAGCACCAAGCTACACTGCAAAAGTTGGGTGATTTCGCTTGTACTGACCTTAATACCTTCGGTGATAAGAGATCTGAGTTCTATCAAGCGAAAGCGAAGCCAAGACTAGAAGGCTTCTACGCAAATCCAGCAAGAGTTCAACAAGATAAAAAAGCGACCATGTCAGCAAACATGGTTCAAGTGGCGGCTCAAAGAGGCAATAGCCCTCAGATGGGGACACTTCAAAACATTGCGAAATCCGTTCAGGACGCAAAAGCCGGTTGCTGTACTACGTTTGCCTTTGCCGCGGCCGCTGAAATGATTCAAGGGATGCAGGGTGATGCGAATCAAAACACTAAGGTCGAAGTAGTGGCATTCAAGAAAGGACACTCAGGCACGCACTTGTATGTTTTGGTTGGTAGACAGGACGGTAGTGATATCAAAGACCCAAGCTCATGGAATAAAGATGTGAAAATTGTAGACCCTTGGGCAGCTTCAGCATTTGGTGCGAGAATGTTTGGTGATATTGCTCATCCACCGGTTTCCAACATGTTCCCACCATCTGAAGTGATTTTTTCTAGCCACAAACTGGACTAAAGATTCCATAATCGGTTGCTAATATATACTACCAAAAAGGAGCAGTATTACTTTGCTCCTTTTATTTTTTTAATGTAAGTGATATCAATCTGGAAAATTAACTGCTCAAGTCTATCCATTCTCTAGCGAACATTTTCGATACCCTTTTCGGCACTTCAAGAAACCTATTCCACGCAACGCATACCTTGGAAACAATGTCCTCATAGTCTTCGAAGCTTTGGTTCGCTAAGTAGTGTTGTCGTAACCAACTCCATACTTGTTCTATCGGGTTAAGCTCTGTCGAATATGGGGAAAGTTTGATGATACTGACACCGGACATTATCAAATTTGTGGGCGATATCATCGGTATGCCAACCTGCGCCATCCATTATTACTACAGCATGCCTTCCTTCCTTTGTCTGTGATATCGGATATTTGCTTTAAGTGTTCGATCATAATGTCTTTATTGACCCAAGGCACAACCATAGCTTCTCCAATCCCTCAGCTAGGACAAACAGAACCGAACAGGTAAGCGTACTCAAATTGCTGCTGTTTTGTCGCCCTTGGGCGCGTTCCTGTTTCAGCCCACAAGCGTGTCGTTGTGTTTTGTTGTCCGAATCTAGCTTCGTCTTGAAACCAGACATCAACACTCTCCAGCCCAATATGACCGAGGATCTTAAGGATCGTTTCTATTTTGAATTTTTTAAAATCGTCTTGGATTTGCTGTGATTGTTTGGGGTGTTTGGATCGAGAAGTTATCCAAGAAAAGCCCATGTGGTCGAGAAGATAATAGATAGAATTAGGGTGGTAGTATTTATCAAAGTTTTCCACGATGTAATCATGTATATCGCTCCCGACAAGGCGCCCGCCAGAAGGGGACTCTGCTTCTTTCTTAATGAACGCGCTGAGTTGTTTTCGTTGCTCTACATTGAGATATGCAGGCCTGCCTGTGCGAGGTTTCTCTTGAAGTCCTTCCAATCCTTCTTCAAGAAATGTCTGGACCCATTTGTTTACACTAGTTCGACTGACTTTGAGGTATTTAGCAATTTGAGTGTGCTAGTGACCTTCTTTGAAGTGGGCAAGTGCTAGTAAACAAACCTTCATTTGAATGGTTTTTTGTTGGCTTGCTAGCTTTTTAAAATCTGGCTTATTAAGGCTATCCATAGCTATTTTCTGCAAGAGTTCGACGACCTCAATTAGATCATATTTTTACTTTAATGGGTGTTACTTATTGCCTGTTTGAAGTCCTTTTTGGCTCGTTATGTGCGGTGCGGGCGCAAAAGGCTGGTTTGATATTCGTGAATACATTCTCGGACACCATGATAGGTTTAAGCGTAATGGCGTCTTTGTGAACGGTATTCCCGCTGATGAGACGATTGCTCGCATAATATCTACGATTGAACTCGAGCCGTTTCACGAGTATTTCATCAACTGGATGGAGTCAATTTATACTCTTACCAAAGGCCAAGACGTTGCGATAGATGGCGAAACGCTTCGAGGCTCATACAATAGTGAAGATAGAGCGGGCATCATTCATATGATCAGTGCTTATGCTTCATCAAATAAGCTCGTGTTGGAGCAGATAAAAACTGAGTACAAGCTAAGTGGCATTTGATTGCGAAGCCAATAGCGATTAACTATCGCGGGGCCCTTTCAATACCTCGTCTAGGCTCGGAATCATCGCTGATATCAAATTAACGGATAATAATAGGCTATTCGAATATCAAAGGTTGGCACACAATGAGGGACTATCCGTCAACGGCCAACCTTATATATGATTCTATTGAAGCTGTTCTTCAGTTCAGCTTGAGTTGCTTATCCTCTTTCAAATCTATTGCCCGAGATACTTGGCTTGGCGAGAATGTCGGGTTTTGAAAGCGAGGCAACAATTTGTAGAGCCAATGCTTCTAAATCAAAAACTGTTAAACAAGGTATACAAACCTAGGGAACTCGTCCTTTGGGAGCGTGTAACGGAAAAATTTCATCGTCAATAACTTGGGTATGATATTTACGATTAAATCCAGCCTTCTGCTAAGTACATCAACCTTAGCTGACTTGGTGAACCAAGCTTTTCTAGCGCCGAGAGTTGGCCTTGATCGAGGTTCGGGCTTTTATCCAAGTATACTCGTCCGTTCGGTGTATCTAGAGGGAGCTTGTAAGTCAACGTCTTATTGATATCCTGTGCCTTTCCTTGGTCGATAGATCTTACTGCTGGCATTAGCCAGTCCCAATCTTCTTTGAGCAACTTCTTAAGTGCACTGTTGGCCTCTGACTCAGTTTGGCTCGGTGTATCTTCGATACTCAATTTATTCGTTGATCCAACATCTGGCACCAAGTTCTCACTTGCATCAGAGCCCAACATTTTCTTAAGCGTTAAGCGCGCCAATTCCATATCCTGAGCTTCTTTCGGTGCTTGAGGTGATGTCATAGATTTGTCTTCTTTTGGGCCTAGGTACGCAATCAAAGCACGTCCTGATGCAGCATCTTGCATACTAAAGGAGAACTTCCCTTTGCTGTTAGACACTTCAATTCGAGGTAACACACCAGACATAGGTTCTTGGTGAATTTGCTCTTGAACTTCGTTGTTCAGACAGTAGGAACTCGCTTGACCGGCTACAAACCCAGAACCAGTGATTAAGCCAGATGCTGCTACACTGCCTAGCGCTTCTTTTGCAACAACAAGGACACCAGTTGTGCCCACAGAGGTGACACCAAATGCACCAAGGCTTCCCGTCGCCATACCTAAGGTCGCTCCAACCGCACCTTCAGCAGATAGAGTGGCGTGCTCGTGCGCTAATGCTTGTTGTATCGGCAATGCCAACCTTTGGTCATGACCGGGCAATTGCGCAATCTGTTCTAGTTGGTGATAGTGCGCCTCAGCATCACCATTGACTGCCGACTTATGTAATTCACGCCCCGTGGCGATCAACAAACCAACACCTGGTAACGCCAAGTTAATTACTGCGTTGATACCAGTCCCTTTAATTGTTTCTTTTGCCATCTCAAGCAGTTCAGCACCTAAGCCGTCCATTTTGCCTGGGTATTGGTTTTCGATGCTGACTTGTAAGCGTGGGTCTTTGCTGATCGAATCGAACGTGCTTTTTAGATTTTTATAAGCTTTATCGTCAATCTTCACTTCATCTAATAGGCTTACGACTTCGAGGACCTTACGCGCAGTTAAAGGCTCGCCACGATACCCTGCTGTGCTCACAAGAGAGAATGCCAATAATGCCGTTTCTGGTTTTTCTTCTTTTAGCAGCGCCTGTTTTAAATCAAGGTGGGTCTTAATATTTTCTTGGTGGTACTTTTGATATGTAGATCGCAATATGGTGTCACTCACTGCCGTGAACTTTTGCCCTTTATGAAAGGTCGACGGCTCTTTGGCTTTACCGTGCTTACTGATCACCCGCTTATCTTTTTGTGCCGCGACAGTACGAAATTGATCCAAGCTCGGAATCTGGCTTTGGCTAGTTGAAATTACCATGGGTGAACTCCTTAAACTCTAAGTGTCTCAATGTGGGATTGTTCTGGATTGATAAATTGGGTTGGGTCTTGGTCTAACATTGCAAATCGAGCCTGCCAGAGTAGGGTTTGCTCATTTAGAAGGTGAAACCAAGTTGATAGGCTCGCTGCGTTTAAGTACTCAATCGGCTTTCTGCCCGCAAGAACCAATTGCCTACCATTTGGTGCAAGTGAAAGGGTCAAGCTCCCATCCGCGATACCGAAATAGTTAGCATGCGCAATGAGTTCAAGACCTTTCAGTCTCAGTTCACCGCTTTTTTCGAGACCGCCAAAAACCACCGATAAAACAAAATCGTTTTGATCTGCCTCACTAAAGTAAATAACGTAACGATCATCAACTAATAATTGGCAACGATTTTCTTCAGCAAAATAAAGTGGAGGTAGTTCATTTATTTCACAAAACTCTTTTATTAGAACTTGTAATGTGTTCATCGTTTATTCCTTCTGTTTTATCTTACTAGTAAACAACAAATAGTATAATTACGATGTCGAAAGTGGCTTTTATTTTGTTGATTTTCTAAACTGTCGTGATGTGTAGCACAAAGAACAAATGAATTTAATCGTCTTTGTTACGCAATTAAGCTCTCTAGTGTGAGGTTCCCCTGAACAGTTCTTGATGCTCAAGAAGAGTTATGCTGTAAAGCTCTTTGCGAAGTGTTTGGATTCACCGCAGTGGGTAAACAAGGATCGGACTCTGTCGTCAGAGTCTGTGTTTACCCTCTGAAGTCTTCGAGAGCAGAGCTTAGTAACGGTTCTATTGGATTTAGTGAGTTGCCAGCTTGCAAGCATACTTACAGCAGGAGGGGGGGGAGTATAGCAAACTGGCTAAATCACTGGTTCTTATAAATTATCGTTTTTACTTCATCTAGCTGTTCTTAGTCAAGGTAAGGAGGTAGCTCGCCCCCTTTCATTTCGATATATAAAAAAAATAGGCCAATACTGAGAGCCCCCCTTGGCACTCTTAACCTATACTACCCTCTCGGTGTTTATATAGGTTCTAAGAGGTCACAATGCCTACTATCTCAGCGATTCATCAACCGATGAACTCAACAGCAATAAAGAAAAGCAACCACGCAGAATCAACTCAAAGTATCGTAAAAAGTGTACATGCCTCATCAGCAAAACAAACCTCTATAGGTTCAAGCGTCGCAAGCCCAACGACTGGCAAGTCTCATTTCAATCACGCCTATACATCACCAAAAGGGACACAAGAATTCTACTCGCAAAACAAAATGTCTTTTTCACAAAAACTAGAAAACTTTTTATCCGAGTATTTGATAAGTAAACCTGGCAGTGAAAAGAAAAGAGTAAAAGAACTGTCAAACATTGCGAATGTAACGGTAAGCAAAGATTTCAACGTCACCTGCCCACTTCCAAGTAAAGTCGGGGGCTTTAAACAGTTACTTTCAGATATAACAAAAGGACACTCTCCAACTAAAGGTGAGTTCTACCCTAAATTTAAAGCTCTAGTCCAACAATCTTTCAGCGAGATTATTTCTCTAGCACCGAAGAAAGGCCATAAAGATACTATCGAACTCAAGTCGCCATCGGTCGTATCACCTTTAGTTGATAGGCCTGTGTCAGATACTAATGTGACATCAAAAACCGCGCCTACTTCACTAGGAGTAACATCAGAACCAAGCCTAGAGACATCTAAGGGCAGCATAAGCTCATCAGAAAAAACAACCATAGAAAAGTGCAAGCAAGCTGACAATCAAAAAAACGCGACTAAAGAGCAAGTAACAGACGTTAAGTTACAAAACTATTATGAGCATGAGAGCACTTCTATCAAGAAAGAATTTGAATCACTATTTAACGCATATGCTAGCTCAAGCACTAAACATGCTGAATACGCACAGAGCTATTCTTATGATTGGTCAATGACATACTCTAATGGGTGTTACCAACTTGAATCATTACCTAAAACGGCTGAAGAATTTGCAAGTAAGTTTTGTAAGCTAACTGAAGAGCACTCCCCTAATGGTTCCTTAGGGAAGTTAGTAAAAAAAGCGTTAACGAATAAGACAACGCTAGGGCAGATGTTGAGAGTTAACAAGGCCTCTACGCTAGGTCCTATGTCTCAACTGTTGCCTACAACACTGAAGGTGGTATTAAAAAGCAACTTATCTACCGAAACCGCTGCAACCTTCCAAAAAGTAGTAAAACAGGAAGTGAGCGAACAAGAACAACTTAATGCACTAAAACAGAAACAATTACCGTCACAGCTACAAAAGCTTGAACTTCAAACTAACCTCTACCTGTCTAATGTAAAAAAGTTTCCAGAAGCCGACTTAAAATGCCGTACCTTCCACAAAGCTTTAGTAAAAGCAGTGAACAGAACTTACTCTGCTGATAAAAATAACGAACTACAAAGAAAAACAGTATTTAGAGGGCAAGGGGTAGTGTTTAAAAAAATAAGCCCTAGTATGGATTTACCTGTAAATGCTCAAAGTAAACACACGCTTTTCGATACGAACAAAACCTATGGTATTGACGACTTTGATAATATTGTAAGCAGTAATTTTGTAATCAAAGAAAAGACAGACTCATTCGAGAACCACCTATCAAGGTTAAATCAGAGTATTGGCTTCCATATCGAAAAACTTCCAAACGAAGCTGAAGTCGCCAATATAAACATACTCGGCATTAGCCCATTAAATATTGATGTAGATAAAACGATGGCGAAATTAGCGAATCTAAAAACTCTCCTGTTAGAGCTAAAGCCAAGTTGGAGAAGTCGACTAATTCAGCTATTTCACCCTAAAGGGGCCGAAAAAGAAGCAGAACGTCTTTCTTATCAATACATGGATATTTCACACTTACAGGAACTGAAAGATGATATATCAACCAGTTCGGAGGCAATGAAATTAACCGACCTATCGAATAAACCTTGGATGCAATATTTAGTGGCAAAGCAAGTTGAATCACTAAAATCGGATTGCCAAAGTTATAAGTTTGGGCCATTTACCATCGCCTCGCCAGCGAAGAAACAACTAGATGCACTGCTAAGATCAAACGAATGGCCACAGAGCAAAGCATAAAAGTAAAACTGGATGATCACGCGTGATTGCTTGTTTTTGCAAAGTAAATTATTGAGGTGTAACGTTGAAATTTGAAGCCGTATTATCAGAGCTTGCTGAACTATGGGGAATAGAGACCCCAACTGAATCTGATGCGATTGAAATAATCGATAATCAGGAAAGCCTTTGGGTTCTAGAATTCCCACATCAATCAGATTTATTTACCTTGTATACCCCTCTACATGTCACTGTAGACCGCTATAAAATGAGTGATTGGTTAAGCTTAAATATGCAGCGGGACTTACTTGGAAGCTGCTGGATAGGACTAAATAACAAAGAGCTATGTTTAGGAGTATCCTTACCAAAGGATAAGTTTGACCATAACGAGCTGAATAATATTTTTGAAAACATGCATTTAATTAAAGATAAGGTTCATGCTTTAGATGACTGCAATGAAAATGTTCATATTGATTTGGCTTTAATTAATGTGAAATTTATGTAGCTAATGGATGAGTAAGGTTACAACTCATTTAGGGCGGTCTCGTTTATCTCTTTGATATAAAAATCGGCTTTTTGCGTAATTAAATTTAGAGCCACCCCATAGGCAGGGTGAGATCGCGAATGTTTTTTAAACAAAATTACGTTCGATTTGACGAGCACATTTAGCTGTGATCATATGCTCCCTTTTTAGGGAGGGCATCATGCACATTGATGCGGACAGCTTAATAGAACATGATGCAAGTCTAAATATCGAGTCGATAAATCCTTGCAGCGCTCTCAGTGGCATAGAAAAACCTCGCTTCACCATGAGCGTTGTCGTGATAGCTAAATCACTGAATCGACGAGGTCTACCACTTATTGCCTCTTTACCAATCCAAAAGGTCAGAGAGCCGCGGTTAATGAGTGATTGTATTGCTTCCAGTTTTTTGTAACAAGGTTTAGGAATAAGGCGACGAGAGGGAGTGGACGTAGCTGCTCAGGTCGTAGATTCTTAATTTAGTTCCACTGAATTGCGAAACAAAGCTAATCTTACCACTTAACCAACTCATTTACGTTCCAAGGCCTATGGAATTGGGTCTCGCTTTTGGCTGGCTAAGCAAATTATAATCATTTACCAAAACTTTAAAAAAGTATATAAAATTCAATTAGATAAATATAATTAAGATGATGTAATTTGAGGGTGAAAATGCTATTTCCGACCATTTTACGGAGACCATCGAAACTGTTCCCGTAGAAACATAAAAAATAACGGCTACATATGATTGCCGTTTTTTTGTTGCACGTTAATCTAAGTGGTAAACCATGACAAATTGAACAGGATAAAATGGACAGAGAAAGTAATGTCAAATACTGGCTGAGAAATATCAACGAGCAGCTAACTCTAATTGACCGTCGGTGCCATATGCGGGTAGACGAGGCTCATTCCCTCCTGGTCCAACTCTCTGAAGATGGACAGGAGCTTCTACTTCATGGTGAGATAACGGATATTTCTATGAAGGATGAATTGTATATACTCCGCAGCAGTATGGTACTGAACGGACAACAGGATACGATGAAACGTTGTTGGTTAGCGACGCATCAAAATAAACTGCTTCTCATTCATGAGCTTAGCTTAGTTGATTGCGATGAAATCGACTTTGAGAACACGATGAACAACTTCATTGTGCTTATGAGTACTCTTAGAACTCAATTTAGTTCGGTATCAGAACCGATAAATGAAGTAACCATGCCTTATTCTCAACAGTTTATAAAAGGATAAATATTCATGCCTATTGGATTGAATCCAGTTCAAACGACTAATGTCACAAACACTTCAACTCATACCAAGAGTCCATATGAACTAAAGGTTCAGCCTGACAAAGCTAAACTACTGCAGGATATCGCGCCAACAGGACCTACACTGAAACAACCCACCACAGGAGAAAAAACTGCTATCACGATAAGTATGGATGAAGCGATGACAGCAATGACAGCAATGAACAAAGAACAAGCGAAGGGAGGTTTTACTCTTGATGACGGACGACAGTTCGAAATTCGAGATATGCATGTAATCAGACAGAACAAGGGGGGCTTGATAAGCCGGATGAAAGAAGGTTTCATCAAAGCATTACATGGTCAAGGAGCTTCATCCTCAGATGCTAAAAAGCTGACCGCAGCGTTACACCAAAAAGCCGATAACCCAGCAGTTCAGGAAAACTTTGTGCGCTCGTGGGATAGTGGAGGTTTTACAGATCCTACAGTAGTAAGTGGTGAAATGGGAGTGCGTGGGCATCAGTCAAAACAAGATTTTCAGTTTATTGTCCACACCGCACCAATAACTCACTTGATGGAAGGGAAGGGCGTTTTTAGTATTGATGCAGAAAGTGCGCTAACCTCCTGGGATGTAGCATGCACTAGTATCGTAAACCAGAGCAAGACTTTCACTTATGGCTCCGTTGGTGTAATTCTGAAAGTTCCGGAACAAAATGTTATTGCCGCTAGTCCAAACGATCTGATGTCGGAAACCAACATTGGTCTTCTTGATCGGACTGAAGATCTTGTCAACGTCTCAGATAAGAACGCTACAAAGACCCGCTATGAGGCAATGCCTGACTATGAACGTACAGGGTTACTAGCAAAAAAGGAATTACCGCGACATCAAAGGCATACCAACACTCCAAGTGAAGTCCTGAAGAAAACCTATGGGATGCGCAATGAAATTCTTATCTGTACATCTGGAGGTGTAAATCTCCACGAGGGGCAGAAGGCAACCGAGAAGGTGGAAATAGCAGGGTTTTTCCTCAACGACAGCGCCCCAACAGCCTCTCACCAAGATTTAGCCGATTGGAAAGGAGAAACGTTGTTATCCAAAAATGATAAGTACGAGTTATTCAAGCAGCATGCTGAGCCCCTAGCCCAAAAACTTGGAGTGCCAATTATTTACTTAAACGGTACAGCGGATATTGCGGAAGTTTTGAAGTAGAAATAAATATAAAAACGCAAATTTTTATGTAGTCTGGTGTTGTAGGGCAAATGAGAGGCGAGCGTCTAATAGTTGATTTTCTGAACATATAATAACTAACGCAGATACCACCAACTAAGGTGGTGTCTGCAATTTAAGTTTGAAGGTCAAATCGATAGAAGTGTGTTAAAATAACTCTTTTTCTTAACTGAATTAAACAACAACGTCGCATTTATCGTAAAACAGCTTTAGTTATGGCATAAATCGTCATTATATCTATGTATGCATTGATTTTAAACAATATTAGAAGGTGATGAGAGTAAGAAGTTTTTTAAACGGCTTTATAGATGGAGTTATTCTCCTCCGGCAACGCATGTAAACAATGAGGATTACCTTTCCCCTACAAAGATAGGCGTCTAAGTAGTGCTGAATCTTTGGCTACCTAAGCTTTACGGCTCAAAAAAACGGGAAGCAAAAATTTGACTATCACAAGTGTCCACTATCTGAAACAGCGTGTATTGTGTGCTACAGCTATTAGTACCGCTTTAACTCTGTGTCATTACAACGCACAAGTTGAGGAGAGTTACACAAGGCTCAAAACTAGGGCCGATTTCGATTTATGGTCGTTTTTATTGAGACTGACTGATCACTTGGATTTTTCTATTCAATAAGGCTTGTACAGAATGAGGGTCTTTTTCGAAGCTTAAGATTGAGTTATAAATTTCCACATTCGCATGCATCGACAACAACTCACTTAACTCCAGTTTGGAGTTGGCTCGATTCGCCTCTCGCTCTCCAGGACTAGTCTGTACAACGGTTCGCCCCAGAAAGGTGCCTTGCGTTGCGAGGGGAGGTTGTCCTTTGCTCTCTAAGTTATTGAAATATATATCATTTATTTTTGGTTTGATGTCGTTGGACATAAGGTACCTAAACTCTTAAGTCTGAGCTCTGAAGCATAGACGGTGAAACTTCTGTTACGACATGAGCAGACAACAAGGACTCCCAAGATTCGCTCTGTGTGAGCAGTTCAGCAAGTCCACTCTCAAACAGCTCATAGTCGAGTTTTTCGGCACGAAGCAACCTGTTTAAACACAGCTTGTGCCTGTGATTATCTAGACTAAAAAATAGTTGATGTTCAGACCAGTGATAGTTGAATGACAAAAAAGAACGATAAAGATCAGAATTAACAGTTTGTAGGTCAACAATCTCTACTTCTAGTTGAAGTGTTTCTATTTTAGAGTGAAAAATTAAATGCACTCTTAACTTATCGTCAAAAGCTAACCCCAGTTCGTCTTCAGTCAAATGTAATTCAGGCAAGCCTACTCGACGAGAAAACTCTATCAGAACCTCATCTACAATTTGGCGTACTGACATAAAAACAGTCCTTTCATTAATGTTAATAGGTATTATAGGTTAAACTGGTGTTTTTTATATTATTATTGGTTGATATTTTTTATATATTACGTAAGGTTCAGTCAGATCGCAATTACCAAAATACGCAGTTCTTCGGCATTCGCGCTTCTTAAGGGCTTTGTTTCCTAATTGGATCTCAGATAGAAACGGCCAGTATGGGTGATTATT
>NZ_JBGONY010000071.1:0-24020 GCF_041439375.1 Vibrio crassostreae
CTCATTAGTGATTGTACTCACTTAACTCAGTGTCCAAAACTGCTGGTGCGGATCAAAACCAATCTGGGCATGTTTACCTACAATTGACGGATGCCAACGAGGGTGGGTCGGAGTCACAAGCGCGTGCGGTTATTTGGTCGAGTCGAATTTCCATCATTGAGGAGTTTGAAAAGAGTACTCAAATGACCCTTTCTCAAGGGTTGAGTATTCTTTGTTTAGTAGAAGTTCAGTTTCATACTAAGTATGGACTCAACTTGACCATCGTAGATATTAATCCCAGCTACACGATTGGAGCATTTGAGTTAAAACTACAGCAGATCCGCAATTGGCTGGCCGATAAAAGAGAAGCAGATTTAAATCAACGCTTGAGAACGCCTACGGAGTTTACAAGGGTTGCCGTGATTGCACCGCAAAATGCGGCTGGGTTAAGTGACTTTCGCAGTGTGGCGCACTTGCTTGAACAGCACAATCTATGTCAGTTCGACTATTTCTACGCATCGTTCCAAGGTGAAGCTAGGATACGCGCTATCGAGATGGCGTTTACTGAACTGGTTCAAAATGAACATGCCTATGATGCAGTGTGCGTGATTAGAGGCGGTGGTGATAAGGCTGGGCTTAACGAACTCAGCGAACCGAAACTGGCACGATTGGTTTGCCGTTGCCCATACCCTGTTTTCACTGGGATTGGGCACAGTACGGACTCTGTCATCCTTGATGAATTTGCTAATCAATTCTTTGCTACGCCGACTAAAGTCATTGATCATATCAAACATACGATAATTCAAAATGTTCAATCTGTTCGTGCGAGCTATTCAACGCTTCAAAACGTAGCGCAGTCGATATGTGACCAACAGCGTCAATCAATTACACACCAGAAAGAACGCATTGGTGCAGGACAGAGTGCCTCATTAAGTTATTGGCGCAAGAACGCTGTAGAGCTTGGGGAACGCTTGTTCGAGCGAGCCCAAAACCGAGTGAGAGAAAATGGAGACTTGGTTAATCGACAGTTCCAATACCTTAGTGCCAACGCAAACCAGAAATTTAATTCATCACGTATTGCGCTTAATCGCCTTCATGAGCAAGTGTTTCATCAAGCAAACAAGGCGCTGAGTGGCTCCAAATCTGCCGTCCTTGCGGAGCAGCAGATTATGAAACAATCGAGTGCCGCTGTCCTGATGCTTGCGAAGCAAAATGTTTTATCGGACTACAGGGACTTAAAGCAGTTAGCAGAACATCGGGTTCACAACCATAAACGAGACACTCGTCAATTTTGGCTCAACCTGAACCAGTCTTCCAAAACCTCGATATATATTGCCCGTAATCAGACGGTTGCAGCCTCAAACTCATTGGTTATGTATGCGCGGATGCATGTACAAAGCCAACAACATGAGATCCAACAAGATACAAATGTTCTCTTTGTGAATGCCAAGAGGGCTTTGTCTACTCACCAAGATTTAGTCCGAAATGACAAGCGATTAATCGAGGCCTATGACCCTCAGAGAGTTTTAGAACGTGGCTACGCACTGATGTGTGATGATGAAGGCCACGTAATTAAAAGCACTCAACAACTTGAAAATAATCAACAGTATACAGTCCAATTGCATGATGGCAGTGCGACGGTAACCAACCACTCTTTCCAGAAGGATGCGAAGAATGAACCAACAAACTAGCAGTTACATGGATAATTACTCAAAGCTTAAATCAGCAGCAGAGGAGCTTTCTCAGCAAAATGTCCCTGATGTTGATCGCATCATTCCATTGGTAAAACAGGGAACAGAAGCCTATCAGCACTGCATGAGCCGTATTCAGCAAGTAGAAAAAATGCTGCAAGAGATAGAGCAGCAGGCGAGTTCTAGCCAGTAAAATGTAAAACTTACGGAGGTAAAGGCTACTCATGCCTTTACCTCTAATCAAAAATGGGGAGTGCCATTGGGCTCTGATTGACGCAATCCTCGAATTATTTTTAAAGGCCTCCAGTATCTAATCCGCCAAGCACAGTCTTACAAGACCATTCTGAATATCATTTCAACTGTAGACTGAGAAGCTGTGACTACACAATCAAAATTGATCCACATCAAATAGATGTAATTTAATTTTATCGCATCCATTCGAACCAACTTTCACAAGTATTGACTCAACTTGGTCTTAACTATTTGAATAATAGTGATTTTTGCTGATTTTTTACTATTATAAATAATAATCTGTAATTCAATTATTATTTATAATATTTTCAATTAAATCAATGACTTGAAGAGTCTATTTCTTTGGGGTTACTATTCCTGTCGAAGGCAAAAACAATAATAAAAAGACAACTATCACAACAATATAAAGGCTTTTTGCAATGACAAAAAAATCAAACACAGAGATCCGTAACGTAAAAGAAGAGCTCGAGAAAGTGCAATCAAGATCACGAGCCAGAACGTTATCACTGGATAATTTTTACGAGAAGGTCAGTACGCTTCAACAGACTTTGGATGACGTACTGTACAAGCATGATCAGCGAGGTATCGAGGCAAGTATTACGGTCTATACCAAGGTCGCTAGTGCCTATAATGGTGTGCCACAGGCCACATTCGTCGATTTAGTTCGGAACACTAAAGGCTGGAAATTGGTGGGCGTTCGTCGTGATACGGGGATTCCAGCAGATATCCAGATCCACAATCTAGAGAAGTACAAGGAGCAAATTGCTTACAAAATCACTCGTGATACGCAAAGGATAGTTTGTCCTGACATACAGGATTAATTAAAAAAGCCCTAATAGTAGGGCATCAGCATAAAAATTAAGGGGAATGCAACACTATGATTAATAGATAAAAAGGAAAAATAATGATTCTCAACATAATAAAAAGAAACCGCAAATATTTCGCCGCAGAAACGGCAAGCAAACACAAATGTAAACTGCTTATTGATTCGAATTCTGAAAATTTAGAGCTTGGTGAACACTGCCTCGCAGTAGAAGATATCTCTGTACGATCTAAGTACGGAACCGACTTAATTTATAAACTTAGCGCTAGTGCGGAGGCTCAAGCAGAGCAGGGTATAGTGTCGCTCAAGTCAGATTACAACTCTCTTCTTGTCGAGGAATGCCGTTGGTTAGGTGGCACATGGGACAAAGAGCAAAACGCATGGATATTTCCTGGTTTTGTCTCTGACGAGGTAGAAGAGTTGGACGAAATCTACAATAGCGCACCCATAACGGTAGAGATCACTGCAATCGAAGAAATTCGCGAATACGGTAAAGGCATTGAGTTTCTAGGTCGCCCACTTTGTAGAGCTTTTGGGCGTGATTCAGGTGCTCGTATTGATAGCGATATTGCGCTCATATCTGGATATGCAACTTCGGGTGGTTCCCATAAGAATTGGGCGACTATCCTCAACGAAGACTCAGTCCTTCGTCTACAAATACCTTCAGCGATCCTTGAGATACATCAAGACGATCGGTTTGACGTCAAGATAACCAAATAGTCATATAAATTACTGGAAGCTGGCTGCATATAAGCAGTGCGGCTGGCTTCTTCACACCACTAATAATTAAAAATAAAGGTAATCTATTATGAATGAAGTAGATATGATGTCGGTAGGTCAATGCTATCCAATGCAGCTTCCCGTACACGGACAAGGTGCCATTGCAGAATTGATGCGACCATCTGGTAACAGGCTGATAGTTACTATGCCTGATATCTCTCAATACGAAGAGAGCATCTTACGTCGTGGTGAGTTGCATTGCGGTCTACTTGAAAAGGATGGCGCTATTTTGTTGCTTTGGCAGTTCCGAGATGGCAAGACAAAGGTAGCGACACTTGATAGCCCTTTTGACGCGAGGTTAATTCCTGACATTGTCATGGGAGAATTGAGCACACCAGAGTCAAGATATTGTATTGATATCCATATTGTTGATTCTTCTACTAATGTATTGAGGGGATTACGCTCAATAACAATGCCACCAGGGTTGTCGCGAGAGTTGATGATTGCTATGAAAAAGCAATTGGGAAGTCGCTCAAATGGCGAGGTTCAAATGAGTCGGTGGATGCAGAAGCCCCCACATAGATTAACGAAGAAGGCGCTAATGTGGAAAATGGGAGGTCGGTGATCTGATAGTTAACAGGAATATAGTTGTCTGTTGGCAGATATGATTTAACACGAAAACAGCGAGAACAACAGAGCTGATGATTTGATAGCGTTAGTACCAGTTCAGCATCTACAGGCCACTTTCTCTATTTATATATAAAAGAGTAAAAGTGGCTTTTCCTTTAGCCAAAGCTGCCGCTTTGAATAATTCGATAGATTCATGGGCGTTAGCTCATGGGATTCCAATCCTTAAATTTTCATTTAACCTCATATGCATGTAATGGCATTTTCGTGATGACTTAGATACTATTCCCATGAATAGAAGAAGGAAGCGGTACATGGGAAGTCGTAAAATTGCTGTTCTTATTGATTCAGAGAACACGCCACATTCTAAATTGAGTTCAATCATCGAAGAGCTGTCAAGTTACGGCCAAATCATCGTTAAGCGTGCATATGGTGACTTCTCAACTGAGCAACTCAAAAACTGGAAACAACCCCTCAATGAGCTTGCTATTCAAGCGAAGCAGCAATTTGCATACACAACAGGTAAGAACTCTACTGATGCATTGATGATTATTGACGCGATGGATTTGCTTTATAGCCAGAGGTTCGATGCTTTTGCACTCATCTCAAGTGATAGTGATTTCACTAGCCTAGCAACAAGGCTGAGAGAGTCTGAAATGTTTGTTATAGGGGTTGGTAAGGCAATGACGCCAGCTTCGTTTAAAAATGCTTGTGATGATTTTGTCGCTATTGAAAACCTAAACGGGGATAAGCCACAGGAAGAGTCCACTCAGATAACTGGTGTTGAGAAAGAGATCTGGCAACTGATGCACCGCGCTTGGCAAAACTACCGTGATGAATCTGGTTGGGCAAAACTGGGCGAAGTAGGGCAGTACCTAAAACGTTTGAAACCTGACTTTGATCCGCGTAATTATGGTTTGAAGAAGCTGTCTGACTTTTTCGACAAGTTCCCTAATCGTTACTCGACACGTCAATCGAAGCAATCGGGTTTGGAATTTAGACTCGTGACCAAAGGCAGTAAGCAGTGAGAGCTACGTGATCGTGCTCACGGGGTCTGTAGCTCGGAAGTGGACATTTCTGAGTTACGAATGCCATCAGTGTCTGCCTTGTTCGCATAAATAAAATATGGGAAAACTCTATATCAGTGGCCAGTTTTAGTGAACCACTACAAGCCCAAATATGGGTTCTAATGTAATGAATCAAAAAACACTGCATTATTCACTGTTTCCTTTTACTGCATCCGATATGATTAACCTATTGATGTTAAACACTTTATAATATTTAGTAATGGAAGTGAAATGAACTTTAATCAAACCACAGTATTGGCTTTCTTTGAGCCCTCCAAGGTTAGTTACGAGATCCCTGTATACCAGCGGGCTTATGCTTGGGGAGAGAACAACTGGAATGAATTCTTGTCAGATCTTTATGAGCAAGTAGATGGAGAAAACAACTATTTTTTCGGGAATATTCTTCTTGAATGCGTTGAAAAGAATAAGTTATACGAAATCATTGACGGCCAGCAAAGGGTCACTACCATTACTATATTTGTTCGCTCTCTACTCAATGTATTAAAGACACGAAATGATCTGTCAGAGCATGATTTTGACATTGATGACACTGAAGAAGCATTCATCAGAGATAAAAATATTAAACTCCGCCCAGTTGAATATGATAGAAGTTGTTATGACTGCCTAATTGTCGAAAATCACGATCAGTTTGATGCCTACTCTCCATCACAAAAGAAACTACTTGAAGCGAAGGCGTACTTCACTAAACAACTCTCTAAACTTGATACCGCACGCCTTGTCAGTATCCAAGAGAAACTTGAAAATACCGACCTTACGATCATCGAGTTGGAGGGTAAGAAGGATGCGGCTCTGATGTTTGAGCTGGAAAATAATAGAGGCAAAGAATTGACCAATATGGAAAAGGTCAAATCGTATTTCATGTATCAGATGTACGTGAATAGCCCTGCTGACGATGTTGATAACAATATCGAATTTGTATCGAACATATTTAAACGCATTTATCAGGTAATCAACAACATAGAGCGGATTAATGAAGATAGTGTGCTGATTTACCACAACAATGCGTATATCAAGGGGTATGCCTACCGCACTTTGGATGACTTGAAGGAAGCTTTCCGCAACAAAGATGACAAAGTTACCTGGATAAAAGAGTACGTTCGAAGTTTAAACGATTCATTCGTGGCCATAGATAAATTTCAACATGAAGAGAGTCTGTATGCGAAAAGGCTGTTTAAACTTGGGATCCCCGCGTACATTTACCCATTCATTATTAAGGGCTACCGTTATAACTCTTCAGATCTCCCAACTCTTTTCCGCATTCTTGAAGTGATAACCTTTAGGGCTAAGCTCATCAATAGTCGTGCGAATATCCAAGAGCGTCTCAATGAAATTCTGCTCTCCTACGATGGCAACAATGCTGTCTTGTCAGAAAAAATAACAAGTAAGCTCAACGATACATGGTATTGGAGTGATACAAATACGAAGAACTATCTACATGGTGGGATGTACGGAAATAATGTCCTAAGCTACCTACTTTGGAGCTACGAGAGTTATCTTCAGAGAGCGGGATATTCAGTCGAAGGGTTCAAGATTACTAACCAACAAATTGAACATATAGCACCGCGCACGCCTACTGATGGAAGTCCTCTCGAAACAGGATATGAATTAAATGAGCAGGGTGAATATTCCGAAGACTTTAGCTCTGAATACCTCAATTGTCTTGGTAACCTCATGCTCATATCAGGGTCGCACAATGCGTCCATCGGAAACAAACCATTTGCCGATAAGTTAATGTCTTACAGAAAGAACCCCATTCTCAACCAACAGGCTGAGATTGCTTCTTTCGTTAAAGATAGCGAGAACCCAGTGTGGGATAGTGAAGCGATAGATGAACGGCATAACAAAATCGTGGACTTTGCGATCACTGAGTGGTCATTTCGATAAAGGGTAACCAGCCACTATCCAGAACCTATTGAGACTGAATAGTGGCAAAAAACGGTTCATATATGTCGCAAAGTTATGAAGAAGTACAAGGGATCTGATTTTCAGATATTCACCTGTGATTTTGCACCCAATGATTTACAAAAATCGATAGCAGATTAAACCCCATAGAAATGTAGTGGCATACGGAGTTTGGTCACGCAGTTAGATTGGAAAAAATAAGTCAAATGAGGCTTTGGTGATATCTGTGTTAAATCGGTCGAAACAAGGGATAGGGCATAACTGAGCTAAGCGCGATAGCTAGTTCACTGTTGGTCAGCGTCCTTATATTGCATGAGGATTAACGACTTTACCCGCACTTGATGACTGGCAAGTCTTGCCATTTCGTTGTGTAGTGCGGCGTTAGCATCTCACGCCGCATACCCCATTTCTGCGCTATTCCTTGTGCTCCCAGAAACAAGGTATCAGAGCCATAACGTTGGTTCAGCGAATCATACACAGACATGAGTTTTGGGTCGTTGGGCATAGGGTTAAACAGATCTGACTGTTCATGTTTGCCATCGGTTAAGTCCAGCAATCCTACGCCAATTTTGTAGAAGCGAACGCCTTCACAAAATAGCTCTTCTGCCAGTAAAGTGGCAGCTTTGGTGATCTGTGTGACATCTGAAGTAGGGTAGGCAAACCTATGTACCGCTCTTCGCGTTACGGCCTTCTCATCGAACGGCGAGCTATTAGCAAAACACAACATGACTTTACACAGGCTGTTTTGCTGACGCGCCTTTGACGATGCTATATTCGCATGCTTTGCTAAAGCTTGGCGCAATGATTCCAAGTCGGTAATACGCTCACCAGCACTCCTTGTAGAGTAAATTTGTTTTTTGTCGGCCCGCGATTGATCCCAAGCTTTGCATGGTTGGCCGTTAAGTTCACGGATAGTGCGTTCGATTTCGACGTTAAACTCTTTACGAGCGAGCGCTGGTGGATAGTCAGCGAGTTCTAGAGCTGTATTGATGCCCATAAACTTCAATCGAGCTTGAATCTTTTTACCAATGCCCCAGACGTCACCAGAGTTTAGCTTTGACAGTATGGCTCTGCGCTCTTGTACGTTATCGAGTACACAGACGCCGTCATACCCGTATATCTTCTTGGCGGCATGATTAGCGATTTTTGCTAGTGTAAGAGTTGGGCCAAAGCCGACGCAAACTGGTAAGCGACATTCTCGCCATACAGCTCGTCTCAGCTTCATTCCATGCGTTTTCAGGCATGGAATGGCAGGGTAACAACGTTCGAACGATAGGAAAGATTCATCGATACTGTAGATGTGTTGTTCTGGAGCGAATCGACCAATTACTTGCATCATTTTGGACGAGAGGTCGGCGTACAGCTCATAATTGGATGATAAGGCGATTACGCCTTTCTGTTCACAAAGTGCTCTAACTTGGAAGAACGGTTTGAACTTCTCAATGCCCGCGTCTTTGGCTTGTCGATTCGCAGCCACCACGCACCCGTCGTTGCTCGAAAGAACAACTACTGGCTTACCTCGCCAATCGGGACGAAAGACTTGCTCAGCACTACAGTAAAATGAGTTCGCATCGACTAAGGCATACACTATTTTGTTCTCAGTAGGTGGCTTGGCCTGTGACAACGTATGGATCGGATGACCACACCTTCTAAAGAGAAGGAATCACATTCCGTAATTAGGGTTGGTTGGTATTTATTGTTTGCTGATAGTAGCAGCTTGCGATGGATATCAATCTGCTTACATATGAATTCACCATTAAGGTTCGCGACGATAACGTCGTTCTGTTTCACATCCACATGTCGATCAACGATCAGCAAATCTTGATCAAATATGCCAAGCCCTTGCATAGAGTCACCACATGCACGCCCAATAAATGTTGCGCTGGGGTGCTCGACTAAAAGCTCGTCGAGGTCTAGAGATAGTTGAGTGTACTCGGTAGCTGGAGACTCAAATCCAGTGATGCCAGCATGTGCGCTAATTGGAATAACTTTCATAAATAATACTGTACAAATAGACAGTATTATTTTGGTGTGGAAAAGTCATTTTGGCAAGTGGGTGTGAACTGTTTGCGCAATGTCTCAGCAAATTTAATGTTGCGTTTTGAAGGCGGGCTCCTATGATTTCGTAAAATTACTATTGGCGTTAGCGAGATATTTAACCGATTCTGTAGGATCAAAACTCTAACATCGAAACGTCCTACAATGTGACTTTTGACTCAATTCAACAATGAACAATGCCTTGATGATACTTTACGACATACAATCTAGATAATGTATAGCAAAACGTATCATTATTTATGAATCCATCACACCTAGATAAGCTTAAAGAACTATCAATATTTACCACATCAGACGCCGCACAATTAGGCATAACGCGTGCAGCTCTTGGTCGCGCAGTGGAAAAGAAACTTCTGGAAAGGCTACAAAGAGGGCTTTACGGCTATGTTGGACGAGAAGAATCGGAGATGCAGTCGTTTGCTGAGGTTGGAGCCAGAGCGAAAAATGGCATTATCTGTCTTCTATCCGCTCTCAAATACCATAATCTTACTACCCAAGCCCCTTTCCAAGTATGGCTATGCATTAAAAAAGGCGATAGGGCACCAAACATTAAATACCCAAGCATTCGAATCATTCGCAGTCGAGAGACTGAAGATTTTGGGGTTATATCCACACAGATTGATGGTGTTCCTGTGCTAGTTACAGATATCGAGCGAACAATCATTGATTGCTTTAAGTTCCGCAACAAAATTGGCATTGACGTTGCCATTGAGGCTCTTGCAGAAGCGAAGCGGGCCAACAGGCTGAATCAAGAACGGCTTTGGGAATGCGCTAAACGCTACCGAATGACGAATGTGATGATGCCCTACATGCAGGCGCTAAGCTTGACGCTCTGACAGAATTGGAGATTAACGAGAGGGCCGCTGGCTCTCTCGTTTGTTTTTAATTGATGCCGCCGTTGGCGAAGGGGCGAGTTTATTTCTTTCTGCCTTCTTTGACTGTTCTCCCACATGCAATCTCATATGCAATGCGGGAGTTTGAAACAGTGTTTGTAGTTGCCGATGATGGCAGTCCGTCCAGATTGGCTTCATCGCAGTTTGTGAATCGTGCCGCTCTGTCCTGATCAAGTTCTGCCTGCTTCTCTTCTTTTGTCTTACTTGCGTCTTTCCTGATCCTGCGATTGTTGATGTTGTACTTGCTATCAACAGACTCGGCGATTTCATCATCCTGATATTTTTCAACATTGAAGCTCTTCGATGCGTAGCCCATATTCGCAAGAATAGATTCAAGCCTAGCAACTGCCTGCTGAATGTCTTGTGCTTCATCTGCTCGTAGTTCCACGACGCCTAGTTCTTCAATTTCTCCGATCCAGTCACACAACTCATGTATTGGTTTAGCGCTGTTGTAAACCATGCAACCGTCCGTGTGCTCAAATTTGTCTCTGCGTTTATCCAGAGTCTTTGCTGAGATTTGCTTTTGTAAGATTGCGTACTGAAGAAACGGTTTCATTTCTTCAAAGTACCTTGGTTTGAGGTGCATGTTCATCCCATGCGCCTCAGGATTGTAATAATCTGTTGCGTATAGCTGCACAACCTCCATTCTGCTCACTGGCATTTTTGTTAGCTGATGCAGTGGAATGGTGATGATAGGCTTGCTGAGAATAACCTCATCGCCCCTTTTAATTAGTGCGCGGATGTGAAGACTAACCGCCTTGTCTTTTATTGTTGCCAGCTCTTCAATATCTTCGATATCTGGAAAGACCTTGCTGTACGAAATGGAGTATTCGCTATTTTCAGATTCAATCTCAGATGGGGTTTTTAGTTTATTTCGCAGTGCGATTGCTTGTTCTTCGATAGTCATTTTAAATGCCTTTATTATTATTTTTATTGGCTTTAATATATGATTGCATTAACTCATGTTAAGGTCAAGGATATTTGTGAGTAATTGATAAATTAATTTTATGTATTATGTGATTATTTTAAATGTTTTTGTTAGGTTTGTGGTTTTTAATAAATATTGAATAAAAAACCGATTGGTTTACCAAATTAATTAATTTGTTATGTTGTGTGATCTTTATATTTTAAGATGCTTTAATGTGGTGTTTATAATATTAAATGTCAGCAAGTTGTGGGAGAGATATATCTACCAATTAATATAATTGACGCAAGTTACAAGTGTCATGTTGGCCAATATTACTTCACTTTAAATCAATGGCTTAAGATGGATTGATAGCAAAAGCAAAGCCACCCTTAGGTGGCTGGAGTTAGAAGGAAATACTTGAACTCAAGTCATGGTTTTTGGTAGGGGCTACGATGTCGCCGCCACCAATGCGGCTCAGGGTATTTTCCAAATCGTCCTCACGGAGTATCTGAGGCTGCGCACTGTGCTTAAGTTTGAAGTCACCTTGCGTTTGGTAGTCGCCCGCATGCGTTTCAATTTCCATCACAATAATGCCAAACATTTGAAGAATCCTTTCTATGAATTCGATGAGCATTTCTGCCATACGTTGATTAACCAAAGCATTGAATTCGCCCTTAGTCATCTTTGTGTTGTTCGACCATTGCTGGTTGTACTCGAACTTATGCCAGCGGCGCTTGGTTGCTTTTACGCGAATGACAAATGCGCGAAGCTTGGGGTTGAACGTCAGGAAGTCTTTCTCACCAGATTGGTTAAACAGTCTGTCGTAGATAGGCAGGTTGACCGAATTGATAGCTGCTTTGACCTTGGCTTCATCCTTGAGCTTGTAGCGGCACACCACGTTGCAGTAGGCGTTATCCTCAATGAGCTGATTGAAGCCGAGCTTAACGTCAGGGTCTGCTTTCATACCATATTTTCGAGCGCCTTCTTCCATGTTCATTCTGCGAACCAAGTTGGCTTCCTTGTCGCTCAACATAAAGCACTCAGACTCCATTAGCTTTTTAAAGTTATACATGCCGCCATGGCCCATCTTTGAGCTTGGAATGTATTTTGCCGTGTTAGTGCCATTGTTGGCAGCTTGGCTCTTATTGGCGTTCCGAGACAGTCTGTAGCTAATTCCAGAGGGGTGTTTGTCGCCAAGTTTTTTGTAGCTAAGACTTGCAGCTACTCCAGCAAGTTCAAGTTGTTCTAAAAACTCTAAAAGGGTTGGTTGGTAATCAAGAACCTTGTTTTGCTTGATGACGCTGCTGATAGCTCTAGCAATCCTTGCTTTCTGACTTGTCTGCCTTGCGGCTTTCGATTTGCCAATCTTACTTTTATTGGTGTAGTTTTCTGTAACATCTTGGTCAAGGCGCTCGCCTGGATTTGGTACTGCTTCGAGTCCGAACCATCTTTCGTACTTCCTCATTAATTTGGTGGCTTTCTTTCGATCTTGCCAATGATTCAGTACTTTTTTAGTTACAGCATCTGTACCGCTAAACACAAGGTGTATGTGCTCTTTTTTAGTGTCACGGTGTATAAAAAAAATGTACTTAGCGCCTTGCAGCCCTAGCTCTTTAACGTAATCTCTGGCAAGTTGAAGCCATTGCTTGCGCGTTAGATGTTCGCCTTCTCGGAGGCTAATCATCTCGTGAATCGGATCTTTTATTAAGCCTTTCTGGCTTTTCACTGAGCCGATTTCCTTACCAATATGCGACCAATCCATTTGATGGTGCGGCAGGAAGGGGGTTAGTAGAGTCGGCAGTGGAGAGGCGATATTACCGCTAGTCAGGAACTCGGTTTTTGAGCTCAGAGGGTCGTGGTCATTGTGGTCTTTTGTTTTGCCCGCTACATAGTTTGCTCTGTTTAGGCCATTGAGCTGGTCAAAGTCCTTTGTAGTTCCTGCGATGTAGTTGGCGCGGTCTTCGCCTTTCTGTGTTGCGCCGTTTTCTCTTGGCACGTTCTTGAATCTTACTCTGATCATCTTAGTTACCTTTATTATTATTTTTGGTGGTAAATGGAGTAGGAAAGGAAAACTCGACTTGCTTTTGATTTGCTTGCAAATCAAGTTTGCTTTAGTTGTAGTAGCTTACGGTTTTTATTGAATTGATAGCTCGTCATTTAGTGCTTTGTTATCAGCGAGCTCCTGGAGCTGCTCTGCGCTAAGGAACTGATTTGCGATAACGATAGCTGTCTGTTCATCGAACTCTCCAATTCGCTGCTGACGATGTTCTGTGACGACATTTTGAATGTCTTGCAGAAAGTTGAAAATGTTCATCACTTCTTCGTTATTTAGCTTCTCTTGCATTAACGAGTACTGAAGAAGACTGACGACCTCACCCATGGTGTCTGAAATGAACTGTTCAGAAGCGGTATTGGGCAGACTTGTCTCCTCTACTCTAAGTTGGGGAGTTAAATTGAAGCAGATGTGCCTTAAGTAGTCGCTTATATGCTTGTAGCCGAGGCGCTTTGCTTTTTCTCTCAATAGCTTCTGCTCAGCTTGGGTCACATTCGCAGTAATCTTTTTTGTCTGCTTCTGTTCTTTGCTTTTTGTAGGTCGACCACGCTTGGAGCGTTTTTTAATTGCGATTTCTATTAGTTGTATGCGTTCGAGCTTTTCTGTATTACTCATTTCTTCACTTTGAAAAGTGTCAGTTCGCATTTGTTCAAGTTCTTTTTTGCTGAGCCGAGCTATAAGCTCTTCGAAAGTTAGTTTAATCATTTATGTAACCTTTATTATTATTATTTTTGGTAGGGCTTTTAGCGCAGAACCGTAAGGTTCGAGCACCACAGGCGTAGCCGAGGACGCCTCGCAGAGCAAGCAACTGGGATTTTCGAGGAACGAGAAAATATCAGTACTGGCTTGTTGCACAATATCTGTAGAGTGCGATGACCTTATTGTTAATTATCTGCCTGCACTCAATGAGTGTGACATTTATTTAATTTTTTAAAGAGCGATTGGGATATTTCTTTCTGGCCATATATATATGTTAAGACTATTGTTGTCACTAATCAACTGACATATATATTATTATCTGTTAGAGAGTTTAATTTTCCTGTTTGATGTTGGTTACACACAGATATCTGTCAGTAAATATGAGTAATTAACAAAATGGAATATACTTATGTTAGAAAGGCTACTTCATAAAAATGGTTGTTTGCGGAGTTTAACTTAATACAGATTAAATTAATTTAGTAAAGTCACAAAGATCTGCTAACAAATGTGAGCGCAAGGGTTGAGGAGCAATATGTAGAGTTAGAGTGGGGTATTTTAGCGGCAGAAAGGAACACAAGAGTTCCTTATTTCCGCCGTTGGCGAATGCTTCGAGTTTGCCGTTGTAGTGTTGCTTAGCTTGCAGAACAGTGATGTCAGATATGGCTAGCCTTTAGCCTATCACTAGTATGCCTAGTCTTATGAGTCTGTTGTGTAGCTTTGACATTCTCCATGTTATAAGTATTTGGGACTATGCTTTTACTCCACTCACCTACACAAAAGACTTTGATGCACGTCGAGTCAGGGATGTCTGAAAGAGCCTGCATCTCAATGAAAGATTCAATAAAGCCTTGATATGGTTCAACTGATTTGGGCAACTACGTTAGTGAAGTACATTTTACTTGAGCAAATGGTGGAAGAACGAGGTTATACCAGTATTGCTAGATTGAGAATATTGATATGCTTATGATTGATTATATTGTGCATATTGGCCGATTATGTCGAATAAATCGAAATATTGTTACAGGCTCCTGAGTCAGGATGGCGGCTTATTAATAGTAGAGATCACTCTAGTATTGCGATAGTTCTCGCAAGCCAGCAGAAAGTCGAAATGAAGTAAGGTAGGTATCTGATGCTGATTCCTTTTGGATTCAAAGATGGCAAGTATTTGGATATAAGTGAAGTAGAAAGGGGCAGAGCATGTGCGTGTGTTTGTCCGAGCTGCAAGCAGAACTTAGTTGCAAAAAAAGGGCCCAATCCTGAGAAGATGATTCATCATTTTGCTCACGATAAAAAGTCGAAAGAGCAACAGGGTGAGACGATAGAGTGCAAATATTCATTCTGTGTCGTTGCAAGGTTAGTCATCAAGCAGTGTTTACGAGAACTAAGCCAACTTGAGATCCAACTTCCTGAATGGAAACTGTTACTTACTAAGCAGGATAAGTACGGGAGGGAAGTTTCAGTATCTGGACTGGTGACTCGGGCACACGTATTGAACATTGATGATTTTGAGGTTGAGCCAAACCCACCACTTTCAGAATTAGACGTGCTGTGTTGTGTAAATGGTTATGCCTTTGGGATTCATTTTAGCTATCAAGGTCGTTCAATGATTGACAGTAATAGATATGAAGATATCTCGGTTGTCGATATTAATCTTGAACCATTGCAATTATTGTACGCAACGTATGAACATGAAACTCACGAGTCTTTTAAATCACTTGTGATGGATTATGTACTAAATTCGGGACAAAGAAATTGGGTGGCTCATGCTCGCTATATGGCGATACATAGAGCGCTTAGTCAGAAGCTAAATGAAATGCTCGAAGAGTCAGACCGAAACCCACCAGTAAAGACTCTACGCAAATCGGCTGTTGAGACTGTTAAGCATAAACCTTACAAGAAGCTAAGAAAAGCTAGAGCAGCCGTACCTAGTGCTAAGGTCACTACTAGGGAAGAGGGGCAACCATGTGTCAGGTGTGGTCAGCAAAAGGCTGGTTATATTGATAATTTGATATGTGCACCTTGCTTACAGAAATACTATAGCGAAGGAATTTTTCACACAGGTGCTATTAAAAAAGTAGTTTTAAGTACCTATTTTTAGATTGTTTTAACTAGTCACATGTGACTTTGAAGGGCTATCTATGGTGAGACTGTGTCAACTTACTATAGATAGCCCTTAGTACCGAGTACAGTATTGTGACCTTATGCCGAAGTCTATACCGCCAGATTACAAATAACGATTCCGAAGGTGATTTTGGAAATGTAGAGGGTTTAGAGTTTCCCCTGTCGCCTGAGTGACTAGCTCGTCAGTTGTTAATAAGCTGCCTTTGCTCCAGATGTTATCGCTTAACCAAGCAAAGATAGGTGAAAGGTCACCCGCCTGAATAGCACCATCCACGTCGACAGTATTCTTCATAGAAGCCATAAACTGTGCGGCATACATAGCTCCTAAAGTGTAGCTAGGGAAATATCCAAAACTTCCATCACACCAATGAATGTCTTGCATGCATCCATCTTTGTAATTGTGTTTTTTTAATCTTTTTTCTTTTTTATCAGTGGTTTGGCTTGGTGATATCACTGTTCGTTTACCGTCTGTCCAGTGAATATCCTGCATACAACCATTAGTGAAATTGCCTTGAGTGCTTAAGCCAAGGTATGACTGCATCTTGGTATTCCATAACTCTGGAACGTCGGTGTGTTTGATCTTGCCGTTGATCAAGTCACGCTCAATCTCGTAGCGTAGGATAACGTGTGCGGGGTAGGTGAGTTCATCAGCATCGACACGGATGAAGTCTTTCTTCACACGCGTGTAGATCTTCTGGAAGTTCTCTTTTTCAAACTCTGAACCTGAGAATTGTTGACCAGCCAAGTTTGCTAAGTGTCCAATGAACGGGTCACTGCGGCCAACTTGCATCTCAAAGAACAAAGATTGAGATTCATGAATGCCCATAGAACGAGCTTCGCCCGCCGGTTGGCCTGCTAGGTGTTTTGGTAAGCCTTGTTCGTAACGCGCGTGTCCTGTTTCATGCACAATACCCATCAAGCTTTGAACGAATTCAGCTTCGTCGTAGCGTGTTGTAATACGTACGTCTGAAGGTACGCCGCCACAGAATGGGTGAACACTTTCATCCAATCGGCCGTGTTCGAAGTCGAACTGAAGCAGTTTCATGACTTCTAAACCCAGTGCTTTCTGTTTCTCAGTCGAGTAGATACCAGATGGCGCGTTAAATTGCTCGCTCGATTGCTTTTCGATCACTTCGTCAATCAGGGTTGGAAGCCATGTTTTAACGTCTGCAAATAAGATATCCAGTGAAGCAGAGCTGGTGCCCGGTTCATAGATATCCAGCATCGCATCATAAGGAGTTAAGTTAGCGGCATCTGCGCGGATTTGTGCTTCTTCACGTGATAACTCAACCACTTCACGCCAGTTCTTTTCGAATCCAACCCAGTCGTTGTTACCACGTTGGCTGCGCCATGCATGTTCACATTTTGAACCTGCTAGAGATTTTGCTTCCACCAGTTTTTCTGGAAGTAGGTTAGCTTGTTGCCATTGGCGTTTTATTTCACGAAGTGACGATTGTTGCTCGGTGTTTAGCGCTTCGTTTTCAGCGTCTGCAATCCAGTCACCAAGCTGTGGCTGAGTCATTAAGCCGTGAATATGAACAGAAAGCTCGGCCATCGCTTCACTACGAGCTTGGTTACCACCGGCAGGCATCATGGAAGCTTGGTCCCAACCACAAATAGAGGCTAGGTGTTGAAAGCGTGAACATTTTTGAGAGTGCTCGACTAGTTTTTTGAATGCGCTCATTTGACTACTCTTAATTTGGTTTCTTTAAATGATCCCTAGGACAGCGTTAGCTTGAAGGTTCATCTTTCATGTACTTTGATTATGGCTCTGCTTTTTTATGACGCTGACCTTCGGAGTTGAAGATATAGCGATAAAAGCATGAGGCAGTACGATGCCTAGAATTTACTATTTCTTAACAAATTAAACTGTTCCATTGTGCACAAAATCAGTGACTTGTATAGCAGATGGCAATTGTTGCTTGCGAATTGTTCAGATAAGCGGTATTGATGATAGATCGCTGAACAACAATGACAATAATATGGATATTTTGAACTTTGAGGCATTTCTAATTGCCATCACTATTTTAACGCTAACGCCGGGCTTAGATACGGCTTTGGTGATTCGCAACACGAGCCGCTCGGGCTTATCTGACGGTGTAATGACCAGCTTTGGTATTTGTAGCGGCCTCTATGTACACGCCTTTTTCTCTGCTGTGGGTATTTCTGCAATTCTTGCCCAGTCTGCTGAACTCTTTCAAGCCGTTAAGATGGTGGGTGCGGTTTACCTCATCTGGCTTGGCTTAAGCAGTTTACGAGCGTTGATGAAAAACGGTGGTGGTTTGAAGGTCGGTGAACAAGCTCAGCAAGCATACAGTGCAAAGCGCTCTTTGCGTGAAGGCTTTCTGTCTAACGTTCTTAACCCAAAAACAGCGGTTTTCTATCTGGCCTTCTTACCTCAATTTGTAAACCCTGAAGGTTCGCCTTTATTGCAATCTATGTTGATGGCTTCGGTCCACTTTATGATTGCGATGGTGTGGCAATGCGGCTTGGCTGGGGCACTTAACTCCGCTAAAAACTTGCTCAAGAACGCGAGTTTTATGAAATGGATGGAAGGTGTGACGGGCATGGTGCTGGTGGGGCTGGGTGTTAAGCTTCTGATGGAAGAGCCAGTATAACTTGAATCGTTTTGGGTATAGGTTATTGAGAGTCGTCCTAAAGGCTCTACACAATTGAATTAAAAAGAAGAAAGCCCACGTCAGGTTTGTATATAAACACTGCCGTGGGCTTTTTTGTTACTGGTAAATCGTGTGTTAGATGTGAGCCACTGCGTTATTCAACAACGCTAATGTTCATCTCAGCGCCTTCAAAACCTAAGTCACTCAACTCATCTGCATTAAAGTTGGTGGTAACTTCGATATCGCCAATACGCTCAGTGGTTTCGTTGACTGAATCAACGCTTCTTTTGCTTCGAACACTGTTAGTAATTGGTGTCGCTTGGCCAATCTCAATGGTGCCTGCAAATTGAGATTCAGCGTTGAAATCACCGGATACGTAGGAGTGGAATGGGCGTAAGCTTCCTCCAGTCGCGTACTGCATGCTTGATAAACCGGCTTCTTTGATAGCCCAGCCCCAGTCCCACCATTTCGTTTCGCCTGGAATGTATCTGTGATCCCATTGGTAACGAATATCGGCTGATTCATTGCTGCTGCGGCCCATAGTGAAGGTGTGAGCTTTGTAAGGGCGGTTGTCTGGATGGCTGTGCCATGCGTTACCACCCCAACGTAGGAAGCCGTTAAACTCAACATCGTAACTGATGTCGGCGTTGAATCGGTACGGATAAGAAATGGTTGAACGATACAACTCAACTCGAATCGGAAGCTCTGAATTCGCTGGAACCATAGGACGAGCTTGAAGTGTGACTTGCTCGCTCGTGGAGTTACCATTGGTTTCAGCGAAGCTCTGATTCGCTTCTAATTTAATCGTTAGCTTAGTCTCGCCAACCAAAGGCCATTTGAATGTATTCTCTGTTTGAACACTTTCGGAGAACCCGTAGCTATTCGTTTTCGACCAATTTGTAGACTCATCGACTTTTAGGTCGACAACGACTTGTTGCGCGATGTCGCTTCTGTTTCTCGCGGTTGCGTAAACCGTTTTAACCAGTTCACGATCGGACTCGACGACATCGCCGTGCCAAAAGTTATTGTCATTAACGGTGTAGGTGAAGTTGTCGACGGTGATCTTAGTCTTTTCGTTACAGCGATAACCATCACAAGAACCACTGTTGTTACCTTGTATTATCCAAGAGTCACCCGAGCGTTTAATCGTCATGTCTTCGCCAACATACTGACTGTTGTTACCGCCAACCCATGCATAACCTAGGTTGTGAGCTAGATAGCTAAGAGGGCGTACAAAATCATTGCGGTTGTTCACTAAGTCATATTCAACGTCTATCTCGCTGCCTTCTGTGACGGCTTTAGCAGAGTAATTGGGTATTTCAGATTGGTCATTGTTCGGATAACAGAACGTCGACCCGCTGTTTGATTGTTTAATTTCGCCATGATAACCAGGCCCCATGATTACCCAGTTTCCTTTTAACCCGGTAATCTGCCAAGTGCCCATACGAGCGACCAAAGCACTCTTCTGCTCTTCGGCTTCATAACGGTCTAAAGGACGATAACCAGAGCGACATACATCTTCACCAAGTTGGTCAAACACTATTTGATCCGGGTACACCTTTGCGTTTACACCGGTTGATAGAACAGACAACACTGCGGTTGCTAAGAGACTTCTGTTTATACTAATCATTAACAATTCCCTCGTTTGTAATTTTTCTATTTTGATAATGTTTTGTGTGCCGTGTAGTTAACAAGACAAGTTCACTTTTTCATGTTGATAAATAGATAGATACTGAAAAGCCTTGAATTAATTTACCCTTTAAATTCATCGGGTTGTATTGTTGAATGTGTTTATATGGTGAAAGTGTATGCAACTCAAAGGAAATTATTTGATGAGGCTCAAACCGTTTTTAGAAAAATAGAGTGTTATTATTTGGGCATAAACGTCAAAACGCTTTGATGTTATTTCGTTACGCTTGATGTGAATGGTTAAGTAGAAAGTTAGATATAACCATTCACAATTTTCGTAACTTGAAGGCGGGTATTTAGCCATAATGAGTCTAAATCTAGATTGGATATCTTGATGTGCGACCTTTTTAACATTGAAACACTTTAAGTCAGGATCAAGTCGTCATTGTATTACTGATAGATGAATAAAAATAACCATCCGTTTTCTATGTGTAATATCGACAAGGATCGTCATTTGATAATAAAGTAGCGGTTGCTGGTGGCCAAACTGTTCCTAATTATCGCTTAGCCAGAAGTTGTGTTCGGCCGGTATTACACGTTTTTATTATGGCAAATAAATCATTTGAACTTAAGATGTCAATCTTTACCGTTAATGGGTCATTGTTGATTAAAAGATAAGGCGACAATAGGCTGTCATTCATTGTTTTATTTATTTTTTGTACAGAGACTAAGTCGATGGTGCCAGATATAGAAAAGAAAAATGATTGAGAAGGGTTAGCTTTTCCTTTGAATCTCAGGACAATCGGGTTAGGCATGTTGTCATCCTGGACTGACATAAGGTGCAGGACTTCGTTGTTACTTATTTTTGTTAATCCATCGGTACGTAATACATTGTCATCCACTATGAAGTCCACCACGCTATGTTGATAGCGATGCTCTTCTTTTGGTTGGGGCGAAGGGATATTCCATATACCAACTAATAAAGCGAATGCGGAAATGAGTGCAACGAATGGCATCATAGCTGGCCTCTCTCTAAGAATAGTGCCAGCTCGGTGCTGGCTTGATCCAATTGTGTTGACGTGTAAAAGATATTGACAGACTGGCGTGTTGCTTTGTTGAGTACGGAGAGTTCTGAATAGCCGGGCTCTTCGCTAACGTACGCCACACAATCACATTGATACTGATAGAGGATGCTTTCTAGCTCAGGAGTCATCGCCATTTCAGGATCTTGGAAAACTTGTACTTGACCAATCCACTGCTCGTTGAGTCGATTAACAGGGTTGATATCACTGAGGTTTCTCTCATTAACTTTAGCGAAAGCCAACAACGCAGATGCCAGCAGCAAACATCCAGTAGTGAAATAACACAGTCTATTTTGGTATGAGCCGACTTGATGATAAGCAGGTGTTGTCTGTTTGGGTTCAGATTCATGGCTACTTGCAAGAGAGAGCGCAGTACTGCTTTGACCTTGTGAACTGTCATGACCTAGTGAACAGCGATTACCTAGTGTACTGCTATGACCTAGTGAACTGGTATGACATAGTGAACTGGTATGACATAGTGATATGTGGTCGCTCACTGGAGTGAGAGGAATAGTGGCTCCAATTTGTGGTTGCGATTCGATCAAGACACAACCATCGATAAGGCGGTAACCAACCTTTGGCACAGTCACGATTGGCGTCTCTTTGATACCGAGCTTAACGAATCCTTGGCGAAGCAAGCTGATACATTTCGCTAGTGACGTATCACCAATGAATTCGCTTCCCCATGCGAAACTAATAATATCTTGTTTGCGCACAATTTCGGGCGATTTTTTAAGTAATAACTCTAAAACGCGAGTCTCACGATATCCTATTTTAATAGAACGTTCGTCGTTATAAATACGGTTTTTAATTGGGTCAAATCTGATCATATAGCCAACATTTTATTTTTATTATAATTCTCTCAAGAGTGTAGATGACTATAAACTGACTGATATGTGAATTAAAGTCACATATTTTATTATGGTGTCTTTTTGTGTGGTTGGAACAAAATGTTTCTTATTCGTTTATGATAAAAATGACGCTATTTAGACACAATCTGTTAAATATAAGTAACATCTAATTAAGCGTTGGTTTTATTAGTGGCCTTTTTATTAGTCTTTGCATTATTTTAATTAGAACAGTCGCCGAATAAATATCTTATTATATTTGTGGGTATATAGGACAAGTAATAATGTAGTCACTTTAAGTGTTGAATCAATAAAAAAGCCCGCATTTATTGCGGGCTTTGTATTCAATCAATTCAAGTTATGCTTTAACGGCTTCACAATCATTTGAAGAGGTTAAAGGTTTGAAGAATAGCTTTGTTTCTTCGATGACAACGTGGCGTAACAAGATAAGACCGATTAGGTTAGGGATAGCCATTAGGCCGTTCACGATATCCGCCATCAGCCAGATCATGTCGAGCTTTAGGAATGCACCAGAGGCAACCAACGCAATGAAGATGATTTTGTAAGGCAGTACGGCTTTGGTACCTAGTAAGAAAACAACACAGCGCTCACCATAGTAGTTCCAGCCTAAAATCGTTGTAAACGCAAAGAAGATTAAGCCAATCGAAACTAACATTGGACCTAGAGTATCGGCGTTTAAACCCACAGCGAATGCATGAGTGGTCATCGCAGCACCAGAGAGGTCGGTTTGCCAAGCACCCGTTAAGATTAGCGCCAAGCCTGTCATCGTACAGATGATGATGGTGTCAAAGAAGGTACCTGTCATCGAGATAAGGCCTTGCTTCACACACGAGTCCGTTTTAGCCGCTGCTGCTGCCATAGGCGCGCTACCTAGACCAGACTCGTTCGAGAATACACCACGAGCGATACCTGATTGGATAGCAAGCATGATGCTTGCACCAAAGAAACCACCAGTTGCAGCGGTGTTGGTAAACGCAGAGGTAACCACAAGGGTAATGGCATTCAGTAGTTGGTCTGCATTTGAAATCAGCACGCTCAAACAGGCGACGATGTACATAATTGCCATGGTTGGAACCACTTTTCCTGCCACCTTCGCGATAGATTGAATACCACCAAGGGTTACAACTGCCACCAATATCGTAAGAACGACAGCAGACATCTCACGAGAAGCTCCGAATGAAATTTGAGTTGCGTCTAAGATAGCGTTGACTTGTGGGAAGGTACCAATACCGAAGCAGGCAACACCTAACGCGAAGACAGCGAACATTACCGCTAAGATTCGTGAGCCGACACCGTATTGCAGGTAGTACATTGGGCCGCCAACCATTTCGCCATTGCTATCGGTTCTGCGGTATTTAACGGCAAGTAGACATTCTGCGTATTTGGTCGCCATACCAAATACAGCGGCAAGCCACATCCAGAATAGGGCACCAGGGCCACCAATCTTGATTGCGGTCGCTACACCTACGATATTACCTGTACCAATAGTTGCGGAAAGTGCTGTACACAAAGCGGCGAAACTCGATACGTCACCCGTACCGGATTTGTCTTTGGTGAACACCATTTTTAGCGCGGTTGGGAGATATCTAAACTGGAGTAAGCCTAAGCGAAAAGTAAAGTAGATCCCCGTTCCCACTAGCAGAATAAGCAGTGGTGGTCCCCAAACGAATTGGTTGATGGTTTGAAGTGTAGCTTGTAGATGGTTCATAGTTTCCCCTTAATAAATTAAAAATTTAAGGAGAAGAGGGAAGGCAGTGCAGATCACAGGGATCGATAGCACTACTTAATACATACGGATTTCTAGATAGAATTCTTTTGTTAATTAAGGCTGTTGCTTTCCACTCCTCTGTCCTTTTGCCTGAGAGTTTCACTTAGCGAATCACTTATAGATAAGTAACGGGCACTAAGCTTGCTCCTTCGGCGACCGCTTGCTACAAAAAAAGTAGTACGGTTCTCTCCAGAGGTTCCTCCAACGACAGTCCTCACTTTTCTGGATTTCTCCAGCACAA